>CAYRYV010000060.1:0-15660 GCA_964428565.1 uncultured Desulfobacterales bacterium
GTCGACGATATGTCTGGGAGTAGGCAAATCCGGGTTGCCCATCCCCAGGTCGATGATGTCCTCGCCCCGACGGCGGGCTTCCATCTTCAGGGCGTTGACGGTGGCAAAGACATACTCCGGCAGGCGTTGCAGGCGGGGAAACTCTTCCATATGATCCTCTGGCATCTTAAGGGAAATTTTCTGCAATACGTTACGGTTCTGTTAATTCTTACCTGAAGAACCAGGCGGTTGTCAAACGGATTGAAGGCTTGCCGAACCGGACGCCCAAAAAACCTCGCCGGCGGTCCTCCCCTTGTCCGAGTCGGGAAATGGGAAAAAAGGGAAGCCCGACCCGCAGCGCGAAAAATAGTTTGACATGCTTTTAAGGATGTGCTAATGGTAGTCCAATTATTTCCTTGGCGTGGAAGCACTGGCAGGAAGCGGTATGGAAAAGCACTATGAAACGGAAAGGCGACGGCTTTTCCGTTTTTTTTTCCCAACTGCCGGTCCCTTGCTCACGGCCAACATTGCGGTGCTGAAGTTGTAGATACGGGAGGTAAGATGAAGTTAACAGGGAAAGTCAAGTGGTTCAATGAGAGTAAGGGATTCGGCTTCATCAAGCAGGATGAGGGACCGGACGTCTTCGTGCATTACTCCAACATTCAGGGGAAAGGTTTCCGCACTCTGAAGGAGGACGAGACGGTGGAATTCGAATTGAGTCAGGGAGAAAAGGGACCCCAGGCCATCAACGTCAGTAAACTCGTGTAAACCACTCCCCTGTGGCCCTCACACCGGCCGGAAGATCGGCCGGTTTTTTTTGCCAGCGCCCAGCTACCAGCGCTCAACCTTCAACGCAGACTTCTTTAATGACAAAAATAATGGAATACAAATTCCGGGCCGGACTCCTGTTCCTTGTCTGGACACTGCTCGCCCTGGCCTGTCCCACCGGAGCGCAACCTACGGAAGAGGACTACAGCCAACTCTGCCATGAGTTGCTGGAAGCGGGATTCATGCCCCTGGACTCGGGGTTGGCCTACGGCGTCCCCTACGTCCACATCAAGATCCCCCTGGGGTTTTCGGTAACCTCCTTCTGCCGCCAAATTCCCAGCCTCAGCCGCGATTTCTCCCGCTGCCGGGAGAGAATCGCCTTTTTCAACGCCCTGAATCCCTCTTACGTCAAGACCCGGGAGAGTGAGCCCTTTGCCATTGAAGCCGATATCCTGATGGTTCCCCTGGACCTGAAGCGGATACCGGAAATCTTTCCATCGTACGACCGCGCCCTGGCCTCCTACCCCGCCTATCTGCTGGTGGACATCGGCAAGGGGTTTCTGGCCCTCTACGCCCATGGTGAACTGCTGCGAGTCTTTCCGGTTTCCGCCGGCATGGCCGGCAAACAGACCCCCCTCTTCGAGTTCCGCGTCGAGGCCAAGCTGGAGAGCCACTGGTCCACCCTCTATGATACCTGGATGCCCCACGCTCTGCTCCTCCAACGCCCTTACTATATCCACGGCGGGGTCCTGCCGGGAAAGGACGACTCCGCTGGCTGCATCCGGGTGATTCCCGACGATGCCCGCCAGCTCTATCAGCTAGTGGAGGTGGGCACCCCCGGCCGGATCATTTCCAGCCCCAAAGTGGAGCGCAGCTATCCCGCGGCCTTTTGTAGATAAAGCCGCCGGCTGCCGCCCCACTATCCTTGCGGGCCTCTTCACCACGGCCAGATCTCGGCCAGATAGGTCAAGGAAGGTTCCAGACTGTTCTCCTGGTGGGGCTCCAGGGTGACCAGAGGCTGTACCCCCCGGGAGGCCAAGAAATCCAGGACGTAGGCCAGGGGCACGGTGCCCTGGCCCAAGGCCAAGTGGGCGTCGTCGCCGCCATCGTTGTCGTGGAGGTGGAGTTGGCCCACGCGGGGCCACAGGGCCTCGAGCCACTGGGTGAAATCGCCGTTGCCGAAGGCTTGCAAATGCCCCACGTCAAGACAGCAGCGCACTCGGCCGGGGTCAAGACGAGTCAGCAAGGCCGCCAGCATGCCGGGCTCCACTTCGTAGACGTTTTCCAGCATGACCACGGTCCCCGCAGCCGCGGCCCGGTCCCCCAGCTCTGTCCAGGTGGCGGCGCTGTGTTCCAGCCATTCTTCTTCGTGGCCCATGAACATGCGGACTTCATAGCCGGGGTGGCAGACGATGCTTTGCGGCTGAAAAACCTCGATGAGGTCGAAGGCCTGACGCAGCCGCGTCCGGGACGCCTCCCGGATAAGGGGGTCCAAGGCCCCGGGAATGAGGTCGTGGAAGGGTGCGTGCAGGGTGCAGTGACAGCCGTGATTATGGAACTGGTCGGCCACTCGCTGGAAATCGTCCCGACAGTAGCGGGTCAGGGAGTTCGCGTCCAGCCCGACTTCCGGATTGAGTTTCCGCTGCAAAAACAGGGGGAGATAACGCTCCACCAGAGCGGTGAAGGGGGCGTTCACCTGCACCCGGGCGCGGAGCGCCTCCCGTCTGTCTCCCCCCGGGGCCTCGGAAGCCCTCATTTATGAGCGTGCTGGCACAGCTCGATGAGCACGCCGTGGGTGGCCTTGGGATGAATGAAGGCAATTCGGGCGCCATGCGCCCCTTCCCGGGGTTTTTCATCGATCATCCGGATGCCGGCGGCCTTCAGTTCCTCCACCGCGGCGTCGATGTCCTCCACCTCAAAGGCGATATGGTGGATGCCTTCGCCTTTGCTGTCCACGTACTTGGCAATGGGGCTTTCCGGGCTGGTGGCCAGCAGCAGTTCGATGTTGGTCTCCCCTACCTGCAGAAAGGAAACCTTCACTTTTTGGGAGGCCACCTCTTCTTCATGGTGGGCTTTGAGGTTGAGATTGTCCGCATACAGCTTTTTTACGGGTTCCAGGTCCTTTACTGCCACTCCCAAATGGGCAATCCGGGTGATTTTCATGGTATCTCCTCCTATGTAAGGTGCAGCTGAGCTTTCGTGATTATCCAAAAATCCAAACCAGAGATGCGCCTGGGCTCGCCAGGATGCTACCGGTCCTTTTCCCTCTGGCACTCGGCACTGTAAACTATGCGCTGACAACTGTCAACTATGCCCCCGGCCTGACCGCCTCCCCCGGCCGGTCATGCCGATGGTGGTTGCTTTTTCGCCCGCCGCAAGCTATGTTTAATGATAAATGTTATCATGAGACCAATCAGGTTTCGAGTTTTTATTGGCAACATCCTCATAGTTTCACCGTGACCCTCCACGAAGCCATCCGAACATCGACGAGCCCCGGGCTATCGCGCCCGGGCGCCGGCGCCGCCATTGTCGACCTTGTTGATACCTTGCGCCGCGGGGTGTCGCCGGTGGATATCTCCGGCCTGTCTCCGGCCGCCGGGGCTTATTTCCTGACCCGCCTGCTCCGCACCCAGCCCCGCCCTCTTCTGGTGGTAACTCCGGACGGCCTCCAGGAGACCCTCTTACGGGATCTGGCCTTCTTCCTGGGCCTGGCTGGAGAGACACCCCCCGGCGATATCGACTTTCCGGCGAAGTTGCTGTCCTTCCCGGCTCACGAAAACCTGCCCTTCCAGGAGCTGACCCGGGACACCCGAGTGGCCAGCGCCCGGTTGGAGGCGGCCTACAGTCTGCTGGCCCCCGACGGCGCCGTCCCCCTGGTGGTTGCCAGTCTGGCCGGGCTCACCCAACTCCTGCCCCCCCCGGAAACCGTGGGTGCCGCCGTGGAATATGTGGCTGCCGGCGAAACCCTGGATCGGGACAAATTCCTGGCCAAGCTGATAGCCGGGGGCTATGAACGTCGCCCCCTGGCCGAGGAGGTGGGTGATTTCAGCGTCCGGGGCGGCATCATCGATGTCTTTCCGCCACTTTTTGAACACCCCCTGCGACTGGAGTTTTGGGGCGATGAAGTGGAGTCGCTGCGCTTTTTCAATCCTGTCAGCCAGCGTTCCCTGAAGCATCTTGCCGAAGCGGTAATTCTTCCGGTTACCGAAGTCATTCTGGATGAGGCTACCCGGACGTATGCCCTTTCCCGGCTGCGCAGCCTGCCCGATTTGAGTCTGCGGGAGCAGGTGGCCCAAGGCCGCCATTTTCCTCATATGGAGCGCCTTCTCCCCTATTTCTACCCCGAATGCGCCACCCTGTGGGATTTCCTTCCCCGCAATGCCCTGGTGGTGGAATGGGACCCCCTGAACCTCCAGCAGGGGCTCCAGACCCAGGCCGCGGCCTCGCCCGCCGACAGCCCCGGCCTGGAGCTTGCCCTGGATGCCTGGCGCCACCAACTCCCCCGGTTTTCCCGCCTCCGGTGTCACCAACTGGCCTTTGGGGACGCCCTGACTTTGCCATCCACCCACCGGTTTCAACTGACATATAATCAGGACCTCCGCGCCTCCTTGAGCAGCGCCGCTGAATCCCAGGAGCGGCTGCTACGCCCCCTGGCCCGACATTTGGCGGATTGGCTGGCCAGCGGCTTCCACGTGATTTTCGTCAGCCGCAGCCGTACCCAGGCGGAGCGCCTGCAACTTCTCCTGGCCGACTACGGCGTCGCCGGCGAGGTGGCCGCCGTTCCCTCGCAGCCGCGGCCTGGCTCCCTGATCTGCACCTGGGACGGCCTGTCCGCCGGGTTTCAGTGGCTGGCGGAAGGCCTGGTGGTGGTCACCGAAGCCGAGGTCTTCGGGGCCCCGCGCCTCCGCAGCCGCCCCAAGAGTTCAAAACCTCTGGATTTTTTCGCGGCCCTCACTGATCTGCAGGTGGGCGATCCGGTGGTCCATATCAACCACGGCATCGGCCTCTTTCGCGGCCTGGTCACCATGACCGTGGGCAGCGAAGTCAACGATTTCCTGCAATTGGAATACTTGAGCGGCGACAAGCTCTACCTGCCGGTGGACCGCCTCGACCAGGTACAGAAATATCTGGGCGTGGAGGATGCCCTGCCGGCCCTGGACCGGCTGGGAGGCAAGGCCTGGGAGCGCACCAAAAAACGGGTGCGTCAGGCAGTGGAAAAAATCGCCCGGGAACTGGTAGCCCTCTACGCCGCCCGCCAGATCCTGCCCGGCCACCGTTACTCTCCGCCGGACCCCGCCTTTCGGGAATTCGAGGCCGCCTTCCAGTACGAGGAAACCCCCGACCAGTTACAGGCCATCCAGGACGTCCTGGATGATCTGGGCGGGGACAAGCCCATGGACCGCCTCATCTGCGGCGACGTGGGCTACGGCAAGACCGAAGTGGCCTTGCGGGCCGCCTTCAAGGTGGCCATGGACGGCAAACAGGTGGCCTTCCTGGTTCCCACCACCGTCCTGGCCGAGCAGCACCATGAGACCTGCCGCCAACGCTTTCGGCCATACCCTTTGGAGGTACGGGTGCTCTCCCGCTTCAAGAGCCGGGCGGAGCAGAAACGGACGCTGGAGGAGCTGGCCGCCGGGCGGGTGGACGTTGTCATCGGCACCCACCGGCTGCTCTCCAAAGATGTCCATTTTAAAGATCTGGGGCTGGTGATCGTCGACGAAGAGCAGCGCTTCGGCGTCAGCCATAAGGAAAAACTCAAGCACCTGCGCCAGGAGGTGGACGTCCTCACCCTGACGGCCACCCCCATCCCCCGCACCCTGCAGCTCTCTATGACGGGCATCCGGGACCTTTCCATCATCAACACCCCCCCCGAGGCCCGGCAGGCTGTCCGCACCTACCTTGTCCGCCCCGAGGATGCAGTCATCCGGGAGGCTATCCGCCGGGAATTGGGCCGCCAGGGGCAGGTTTTTTTCGTGCATAACCGGGTGCAGAATCTGGAACGTTACGTGGGCTATCTGAGCCGCCTGGTGCCCGAGGCCCGGGTGGCCGGGGCCCACGGCCAGATGCCCGAAAAAGACTTGGAAGAGGTCATGCGGCGGTTTTGGCGCGGCGAGGTCGACGTCCTGGTTTGCACCGCCATCATCGAGGCCGGCTTGGACATCCCCCGGGCCAACACCATCATCATCAACCGGGCTCATCGCCTGGGGCTGTCCCAGGTCTATCAGCTTCGAGGCCGGGTGGGCCGCAGCCGGGAGCAGGCCTACGCCTACCTGCTGGTGCCCGAGGATGAATCCCTGAATCCCGAAGCCCAGAAGCGCCTCAAGGCCCTCATGGAATTCACCGAACTGGGCTCCGGCTTCAAGATCGCCCTCCACGACTTGCAGATCCGGGGGGCCGGCAATCTCCTGGGGGCCGCTCAGTCCGGGCATATCGCTGAAGTGGGGTACGAACTCTATCTGCAGCTGTTGGAAGAGGCGGTCCAGGAACTCAAAGGCCAGCCCCTTGACCACACTCCCGAGCCGGAGTTGCACCTACCGGTGGCCGCCTATCTCCCTGACACCTACGTGCCCGACATCGACCAGCGGCTGGTTCTTTACCGCCGGCTGTCCGGGCGCCTGGAGACTTCGGAGGTGGAGGCCCTGGCCGCCGAACTGCGCGATTGCTATGGCCCCCTGCCGGAGGAGGCCCAGAACCTGCTCTGGGTGGTCCAGGCTAAATCCCGCCTCCGGGAGTTGGGCATCAAGCGCCTTGATTTGACCAACGGCGCCGCCGTAGTGGCACTGGCCGAATCAGCCCCGGTGGATCGGGAGCGATTGCTGGCATTTATCAGCCAACACCCCAAACGCCTTCGCCTCACCCCCGACCAGCACCTCCGTCTGACGGTGGGCGCGGACGGCTCTCCCTGGGACCGCCTGAAAAAGGTCTTGAAAGATATCGAAATTTTTGTTAAGGGGGATACCATGACCAGGAAACCTCCCCCTCCAGCACCCTGATCAAGGAAAACGCCATGGACTTTTGGAAAAGGACTATTTTTTTTGCCATACTCCTCGCCTGGCCTGGGACGACGGCCTGTGCCGCCATCGTCGACCGGATTGTGGCCCAGGTGAATAATGAGATCATCACCCTGTCGGAACTGGAACAGACCATTAAATACCTCCAGGTTGACCCGGCCACCGGCGGCAAGGTCAAGGACAACGACGCGGTGCGCCGCCAGACCCTGGATTCCCTCATCGACCGCAAGCTGGCCAAAGAGGAGGCCAAGCGCCTGGGCCTTACTGTCAGCGACAAAGAAATCCAGAAGACCCTGGACGACATTAAAAAGCGCAATAACATTACCGATGACGAGGCCTTCGCCCGGCAACTGGCCAAAGACGGCCTGAGCCTAGAGCAACTGCGCCAGCAGATCAGTGAGAATCTTACCCGGGACCGGCTCATCCAGATAATGGTACGCAGCAAGGTGAAGGTCAGCGAAGAGGACATGCGCCGCTTCTATGAGGAATTCAAGCGCCACGGCGGCGGCCAGCAGGTCCGGGTGCAGGTCATCGAGATTCCCTACGCCGGAGATTCGGACGCCGACAAAGAAGCCACCCGGGCCCTGGCCGAAAAGGCCTTCCTGGAACTCCGGCAGGGGAAGTCCATGGAAAGTGTGAGCCAAAAGCTCCAGCAGGAAGGCAAAGCCGTTAAACTGGTGGACCCCGGCTATGTCAGTCCTCAACAGGCCCAGGACCCCCGCTTTGCCCAGTTCATCGATTCCCTGCGGCCCGGGGAGGTGGTTCCCGTCCGTAATCCCGCCGGCTTCCAGATAATTAAACTGGTGGACCGCAAAGGAGCCGATGCCGGGGCCACCTTTGAGGAGGCCAAGCCCCAAATCCAAAATATCCTGCTCCAACAGGAGATGGAAAAGAAGTTCTCCGAATGGGTTAAGCAGCTGCGCCAAAAGGCCTTGATCAAGATCTTTCTCTAGGATGCTTTTAATAACCACAGATTTTATTGCCATGCCGGGCGCGAGGTGTATCCCCTCGCACCCCGGAAACCCAACCCCGAACTCACGGAACTGCCCATGGCCACTGCCTTGGAAAATTTCGCCTACATCGAGGATCTCCCCCAGCGGGAGAACCAGAAGGTCACCCTGCGGGGCTGGCTCCTCCACAAGCGCTCCAGCGGCAAAGTCAGGTTCCTGGTAGTACGGGACGGCACCGGCTGGGCTCAAGGGGTGATGGTCAAGGGACGCCTCCCCGAGGAGGACTTTGCCGCCTTCGACCACCTCACTCAAGAGTCCTCCCTGATGGTTGCCGGCATGGTCCGGGCGGAACCCCGGGCCCCGGGGGGCTACGAGCTGGAGGTCACGGCCCTGAGGCCCTTCCACATCGCCCAGGAATACCCCATCGCCCCCAAGGAGCACGGGGTGGCCTTCCTGCTGGACCACCGCCACCTGTGGCTGCGCAGCCCGCGGCAGCAGGCCATCCTGCGCATCCGGGACGAAGTCATCCGGGCCGCCCGGGACTTCTTCAGCCGGCGCCGCTATGTCCTCATCGACACCCCCATCTTCACCCCCACCTGTTGCGAAGGCGCCACCACTCTCTTTGCAACCGACTACTTCGGAGAGCGCGCCGCCTATCTTACTCAGAGCGGCCAGCTCTACCTCGAGGCCGCGGCCATGGCCCTGGGCCGGGTCTACTGCCTGGGCCCCACCTTCCGGGCGGAGAAGTCCAAGACTCGCCGCCACCTCACCGAGTTCTGGATGCTGGAGATGGAGGCGGCCTTCTTCGGGCTGGACGACATCATGAACCTGGCCGAGGAGATGCTGGGCTACCTGGTGGGCCGGGTGCTGGCGGAGCGGCGGCGGGAATTGGAGGTGCTGGAGCGGGATATTACGCCCCTGGAGGCCATCCGGGCACCCTTCCCCCGGCTGAGCTACACTGAGGCGGTGGCGCGCCTGCGGGCCGCGGGCCACGCCATGGAGTGGGGCGGGGACCTGGGCGCCCCGGAGGAGACGGCCCTGTCGCAGATGTTCGACCGGCCGGTGCTGGTGCACCGCTACCCCCGGGAGTGCAAGGCCTTCTACATGAAGGCCGACCCGGCGGACCCGCGCCTCGCCCTGTGCGTGGACGTGCTGGCCCCGGAGGGGGTGGGGGAGATCATCGGCGGCTCCCAGCGCGAGGACGACCTGGAGGTGCTCCTGGCCCGCATCGAGGCGCATAACCTCCCCCGGGAGCCCCTGGAGTGGTACCTGGACCTGCGGCGCTACGGCAGCGTCCCCCATGCCGGGTTCGGGCTGGGCATCGAGCGCCTGGTGGCGTGGATTTGTGGATTACCGCATGTGCGGGAGGCGATTGCCTTTCCGAGATTGATGGATAGGTTGGAGCCGTGAAGAGGGGATTTTCTATAAGCTACCAATTAAAGGAGACGATCCACCTTCGTTAATGTATGTGAAAAGTTAAGATGAGAAAACTTAACGATTTTTTTAAGAACGAACCGAAGAAATCTCTTTATCATTATACTGGCATCGGGGCTTTGCTTGGTATTGCAGACTCTGAGACACTTTGGGCTAGCAATATCTATTACTTGAATGATGGGCAAGAAATTATTTACGCGCAGAAGAAACTTAGAAGATTAGTTGCGGAAAAACAAGGCCAAGTTAAAGATGAAATGTTAAAATTTTTAAATCAATTTTATAATTGGCTTGAACCTATTGCGCCCGTAATACCCAACTTATTCGTATTTTCTCTCTCTGAAAAACAAAACTTGTTAAGCCAATGGAGAAGCTACACTCCCCATGGGAGGGGGGTGAGCATTGGATTTTCATCTTTCATATTAAGAAAAATAGCCGAAGAAAACTCTCTTGAAATCGCCAAATGCCGTTATAATAACAATGAACAATTCGATGTCATCAATACGTTGTTAGAAGAAATAATAATTTCTTTTGAACATTATTTCTCTAATCAGAATAATCTGGAAGATCTAAAAAAGCATCATCCAACTCAAAAATACTATCATTTTTTGGAGCAGTTTAGAGGTGATATGCTTAGAGTATTTTCTATAATAAAGCACCCAGCGTTTGAAGAAGAACAAGAATGGAGATTAATATCTTCTTATTTTCCTAATTACACGGTGCCAGAAATCAACTATAGGGAAGGAGCTTCAATGCTAGTCCCTTATATTAAATTAAAATTGAAAAGATGGCATGATATACCTCAACATACACATCCGGTACTTTTTGAAAATGTATGCTTAGGGCCTAGTCAACATAGTGCTCTATCATTCAATGCCCTCAGCCAGTTTCTCAGTAATAAAAGAGTTACACATGAGACTTTTAATTCCAACATACCCTATCGAAAGTTGTAGTGAAAATTATTGAACTATTGGTCTATAAGCATGGGGTTGTAGGGCGAGAAAGCGTTGCGCCTGCCGCCTTCCAAGTCCTTTCCTCGCCTTAAAAGCCTACAAGAACACCCGATAATCCACCCCCAGCACCTTGGCCAGGCGTTTGGCCATCTCCTTGCCGATGGGGCGTTTGCCGCGCTCCATCTCCGAGATGTGGGTCTGGCTGATTCCCAGCCGGGCGGCCAGGTCCGCCTGGGTGAGGCCCTCCCGCTTCCGTGCCCCCTTGAGGGCCACGCTGCCGTTGAAGTCGGGGTAGACCTCCTCCCAGGGAACGGATTCCTCTTCAATCAACGCACCCAGGGAGGCCATGACCTGCTTGGCTTCGGCCACGCGCTGCGGCGGCACCTGCCACCGAACCTCAACATAATCGGTCGTAGTGCGCTTTTTCGTGGGTTCCGACATATGTCACCTCAATGAACCGGCCGATCTTGCTTATCACCCGCCACACGGCTACATAGGTTGGCCGGCCTTTCTGCAGGTGGCAATGGTAGCAATCCTGCCGAAGTTTGCCGTAATGCGGCCAATTGCGGCGCAGGGGGCCGGAGTGTTTGATCTCGGCGAACAGGAGCTGTACAATTTCTTCGACGCTTGGGGGAAGTTTCTTAAGCCCCTGACGCACCTTAGTCGTAAGCCGCACCTGCCAGACCATAAATAAACATATCAAAAAGTGGTTTAATTGTCAAGACCGATGGAATAATTGGGATAGGCATGGGCGGGTCGCAGACCCGCCCCTACACCCGATGTTTAGGCAGCCTCGCCGGGATTGAGGAGGCAGGCCTCGATGAAGCCGTCCAGGTCGCCGTCCAGGACCGCGACGACGTTGCCGTCCTCGTATTTGGTGCGGTGGTCCTTCACCATCTGGTAGGGCTGCATCACATAGGAGCGGATCTGGGAGCCCCAGGCGATCTCCTTCTGGGTGTCCAGGACCTCCTGGACCTTGGCCTGGCGCTTGCGGCTTTCCAGTTCATACAGGCGGGACTTGAGGACCTTCAGGGCCAGTTCCCGGTTGCGGTGCTGGGAGCGCTCGTTCTGCATGGACACCACGATCCCTGTGGGGATGTGCGTCAGGCGCACGGCGCTGCTGGTCTTGTTGACGTGCTGGCCGCCGGCCCCCGAGGCCCGGAAGGTGTCCACCCGCAGGTCCTTGTCGTTGATCTCGATGTCGATGTTGTCGTCCGCTTCGGGGTAGACGAAGACAGCGGCGAAGGAGGTGTGACGGCGGCCGCTGGCGTCGTAGGGGGAGATGCGGACCAGCCGGTGGATGCCGTTTTCCGCCTTGAGATAGCCGAAGGCGTGCGCCCCCGAGGCCGAGAATGTGGCGCTCTTGATGCCGGCTTCATCGCCGGGAAGCAGATCGAACATCTCGGTCTTGAACCCCTGGCGTTCGGCGTAGCGCAGATACATGCGCAGGAGCATCTCGGCCCAATCCTGGGCCTCGGTCCCCCCGGCCCCGGCGTGGATGGTGACGATGGCGTTTTTGTCGTCGTCCTCGCCGGAGAGAAGCATCTCCAGCTCCAACCCGCGCAGAGACTTCTCCTGCTCCCGCAAATCCCGGACGACATCCTGCAGGGCCTCCTGGTCCTCCTCCTCCAGCGCCATCTGGAGCATCAGGTCCAGGTCGTCGAGTTTTTCCTGCCGGGTATGGCAGCGGTCCAGCACCTGGGTCAGGCTGCCCCGTTCCTTGAGGATGGCGGCGGCCTCGCGGGCGTTGTCCCAAAAGTCGGGCTTGGCCGTCAGGGTCTCCAACTGCTGCAGGCGGGCGGTCTTGGCCTCCAGATCAAAGATGACCTCGAAGCTGGCTGAACCGTTGATGCAGATTCTGCAGCCGGTTCCTGATGTCGGCGATATCCATTAACATGGGCGTCCTCCTGGGCGATGCCCGATCCCGGATGAAATGCCTGACGAGGCTTCCGCCTCCGGGACCGACGGCATGGTGTTTATTACTGGCGTAGGGGAAATATGCGGGTGGACGAGACCGGCGCCGGCCGCTCTCGGGTAGCTTCAGTAATAGCGCGTGTCAGAGATACTGGGGTAACATCAATTATAATATACCATATTTTTTTAAACAATCACACTATATCGGCCGCCGGAAAAGTTTTCAGCACCACCAGTAACAGCAGGGCCACCGCCTCTCCTACTTCGTTGGTCGCCCCCAGGACGTCGCCGGTGATGCCGCCCAGACGTCGGCGAAACCAGCGGCTGGCCAGCCAGGTGAGCCCCCCCACCGCCACCAGGGCCAGCAAACCGGCCGCGCCCCCAGCCACCCCGGCGATCAGAACGGCCATCAGGGTGGCAGCGAGGAAATGGCGGGCGCTCACCCCCAGGGTCATGGCTTCCCCCAGGCCTCCCTCCCGGCGGGCGTAGGGCGAGACGTAAGCCAACGCCACCATGGCCCAACGCCCCGCGACCGGAAAGACCACCAGCGCGGGCAGGCTGCCGGTCCCCAACACGTGCGCCAACAGGGCGAACTTGATGAGCAGCACCGACACCAGCCCCAGGACACCGAAGGCCCCCACGGCGCTGTCCTTCATGATGGCCAGGGACCTCTCCGGGGTGTGCCCGCCGCCCAGCCCATCGATGGTGTCGGCCAGGCCGTCCAGGTGGAGGCCCCGGGTGGCGACCACCAGGAGGGTCAAGGTCAAGGCGGCGGCGATGAGCGGCGTCACCAGGTGCATGAGCCCCGCCGCCGCCAACCACAGCACCGCCCCCAACAGCGCCCCCACCAGGGGAAACCAGACCATGGCTGCGGCCAGCTGCGCCGCGTTGGCCTGCAGTCCCCGGGGAAAGGGCCAGATGGTGAGAAAGGTCAAGGCTAACCCCAAGGCGTTCCACATCTTTCCGGATTCCTGCGTTGTTCTCGGCTGCCCTTGCGGCAGGTGGTGCGGGGCGAGATTCCCCGCCTTCATTCTTCCTCGCTAACCCCGGCCTCGTCAAAGGTCGCCATTTCCTTATAAATCTGCAGGCCGGCCGCCACCAGGCCCATGCCCAGGGCGGCGCCGGTGCCTTCCCCCAGGCGCAGGCCCAAGTCGAGCAGCGGCGTCAGTCCCAGAGCGGCCAGCATGGCCTGGTGGCCGTTCTCCGCCGACTGATGGGCGGCGATGAGGTAGTCGGGAACCGCCGGGGCCAGTCTGGCGGCCACCAGGGCCCCGGCGGTGGCGATGTAGCCGTCCACCACCACCGGCCGCCGGCCCGCCGCGGCCCCCAGGATCAGCCCGGCCAAGCCGGCAATCTCGAAGCCCCCCACCTGGGACACCACCCCCAAGGGGTCCTGCGGGTCGGGGCGGTGCAGGTCCAAAGCCCGTTCGATCACTTCCACCTTGCGGACATAAGTGTCCAGATCGATCCCGGTGCCCCGTCCGGTAACCTCCGCCACCGGCTGTCCCGTAAAGACTGCGGCCAAGGCCGCGGCCGGGGTGGTGTTGGCGATGCCCATCTCGCCGGTGGCCAGGATATCGGCCCCGGCCGCGATGTTTTCCCGGGCCAGGGTGATGCCGGCGGCCAGGGCGTCCATGGCCTGCTGCCGGGTCATGGCGGGCCCCGCCGCCAGATTGCGGGTGCCGGGGGCGATTTTCCTGATATGCAGATTGGGCTGGGGCTCGAAATCGTAGTTCACCCCGATGTCCACCACTTGCACCTCGGCCCCCACGTGCCGGGCCAATACGTTGATCCCGGCCCCGCCCGCCAGGAAATTGGCCACCATCTGGAAGGTGACCTCCTGGGGATAGGCGCTGACGCCTTCGGCCACCACGCCGTGGTCCCCGGCGAAAATCACCACCACTTTGCGCTCCAGGAGGGGCCAGGGGTCTTCCCGCACGGCCACGTACCAGGCAGCCAGTTCTTCCAAACGGCCCAGGCTTCCCCGGGGCTTAGTGAGCCGGTCCAGGCGTTCCTGGGCCGTGGCCAGCCAGGCACGGTCCACCGGGCGGATGTCTCGAATGGTTGCTGCCAACAGATCATGGGATGTCATTTGTCCACCTTTAGTGCGGAGGGGTTGCCCCCACCGCCATTTTTAAGCTGTATTGAGTGCGCTCCGCCGACTTCTCGCCAGAGTGGCGCCGCCGTCAACCGCGGGCGTCCTTGAGAATCACCGGCAACCCCGCCGCTACCAGCACCACCAGATCGGCAAGCGCAGCCAGGCGCTGATTGAGGCCCCCGGCCAGGTCCCGGAAGCGCCGGGCCAGGGCATTATCCGGGACGATACCCCACCCCACTTCGTTCGCCACCAGGATCACCGGTGCGGGCACGGCGGGGAGAGTCGCCAGTAATGCCTCCACGGCTGCCGCCACCGGCTTCTCGCCGGCCTCCTCCCGCAGCAGCAGGTTGGTGAGCCACAGGGTCAGGCAGTCCACCAATAGCACGCCGTGACCGCTGGCATGCGCCCTCAGCGCCCGGGCCAGTTCCAAGGGCTCCTCGCAGGTGCGCCACTGGGGTCCCCGGTCCTTCTGGTGACGGGCGATGCGGGCAGCCATTTCCTCGTCTTTGGCTTCCGCCGTGGCCACATACAGCCGGGGCGCCGGCCAGGACTCCGCCAGGGCCTGGGCATAAGCGCTCTTGCCACTCTTGGCCCCGCCCAGGATCAAAGCCAGACGGAATTTATGGTCCATTACCGGCAAGTCCCCCTTTCCCGGTTGCAGGGACCGGGCTCTTAAGGGTATGATGGTTCCCGGGGGGGTAACGGAAAGCCATTAGTATTTCAGATTCCTCCCGTGCCCCATATTTTCCAGCAACGTTTAATTGTATCGACGTGACGCCGAAAAGGAAAGCGCATGGCTAGACAATTATCCCAGGGGCTCATCCAGGTCTATACCGGCGACGGCAAAGGCAAGACCACTTGTGCCCTGGGTCTGGGCTTCCGGGCCGTGGGCCGGGGACTGAAGGTCTTCATGATCCAGTTTATCAAGGGGGAGGACACCGGGGAGCTTTATACCGCTGCCCGGCTGCTCCCGGACTTCACCATTCATCAGTCGGGACTGGGGGGCTTTATCCGCAAGGGCTCCCTGGACCCCGAGGATGTGGCCCGGGCCCGGCAGGCCCTGGAACTGGCCCGCCAGATCATCACCGCCGGCGAGCACGATCTGGTGATCCTGGATGAGGTCAATATCGCCCTCTACTTCGGCTTTTTCACCCCCGCCGAGGTCCTGGAAATCATCCAGGCCCGGCCTCCCCACGTGGAAGTGGTGCTCACGGGCCGCTACGCCCCGGAGGAGATCATCGCCGCCGCCGACCTGGTCACGGAGATGAAGGCCATCAAACATTATTATACGGCGGGAGTCAAGGCCCGGGAAGGCATTGAGCATTAGCCGGCAGGATTTGGGGAAACGACAAGGGGGGACCGCCTCAGGCGGCCAGACGGCGCTTCAAGTCTTCCACGTCTGTTTCCAGGCGGTTCAGCCGGGAGACGAGGTCCTGGTGCTCCTCACGCCGCACGATCACTTCGTAAAGGCGGTCGAGTCTTTTATTGATCTCGTTGATGCGGGCTTCCAGGGAGTCTTTGAAGGCATCCAGGCGTTTGTTGGTGTCGTCGATGCG
>CAYRYV010000060.1:15760-19327 GCA_964428565.1 uncultured Desulfobacterales bacterium
TCCAGGCGTTTGTTGGTGTCGTCGATGCGCCGGCTCTGATCCACCAGGTGGGCGTTCATGTCGTCCAGGCGCCTGTTGGTGAGGGCCAGGGTGGCCTTAAACTCCGCCTGCTCGTGCTTGATGACCTGCAACTCCGGCAGAATGAGTTCTTTAAGGGCCGCCAGGACCGCTTCTTTGACGTTCATACCAGCTCCCGCATCAGTTCACAATCAAATTTATTATAAATCAGGAAAAGCAAAAGGGCAAGAACCCTGTTCCTGCCCTTTCTGATTCTCAGCTACCAGCTACCAGCCTATCAGACCTTCACCAGCCCCGCGGCCAGTTTGGCGGCCATGACGGTGTTCTTCATGAGCATGGTGATGGTCATGGGGCCCACGCCGCCGGGCACCGGAGTGATCCAGCCGGCCTTTTCCTTCACCGTGTCGAAGTCCACGTCGCCGGCCAGTTTGGCCTTGCCGGACTCGGTCATGCCGATGCGGTTGACGCCCACGTCGATGACACAGGCGCCTTCCTTGACCCAGTCGGCCTGTACGTACTTGGGCACGCCGGCGGCCACGATGAGGATGTCGGCCCGGCGGCAGTGTTCAATAATCTTATCCTTGGGGGTGCCGGTGTGCACGCAGGTCACGGTGGCGTTGGCCCCGGGCAGCTTCTGGATCATGATGGCCACCATGGGCTTGCCCACGATGTTGGAGCGGCCCACCACCACCACTTCCTTGCCCTTGGGATCGCCGTAGCCCCGGACGATGAGTTCCTGGCAGCCGGCGGGGGTGCAGGGCAGGAAGGCATACTGGCCGATGAGAATGCGGCCCACGTTCACGGGATGGAAGGCGTCGACGTCCTTATTGGGGTCGATCTTATAAAGCACCTTGTTCGTGTCAATGCTCTTGGGCAGGGGCAGCTGCACCAGAATGCCGTGGATTTTGGGATCCTTGTTGTATTTGTCGATCAGGGCCAGCAGCGTGTCCTCGCTGATGGAGGGGTCCTGGTTGTCCTGTATGGAGTGGAACCCCAGCTCATGGGCGGTCTTCTGCTTGGCGGTGACGTAGCTCACCGACCCCGGGTCTTCTCCCACCAGGATAGTCACCAGGCCGGGGGTTAGATTGTGTTTGGCTTTGAGTTCCTCGACTTCCTTTTTCAATTCTTCCCGGATTTGGGCGGCGACTTCGGCGCCCTTGATCAACTTGGCTGCCATGGACTTGACTCTCCTTTATGATGGTTTTTTCGGCTCGGATTTGTGCAATTTTTCATTAATTAGCAGGTATCTGCGCCGGAGTCAACCCCAAAATGCGAAAAAACGGCCAAAGCCGCCAACGGCGGGGCTAACGACCGCTTCCGGCGATGCCCGGGGCGAAAACCCCGTTGCTCCGGGGCCGCATCCGAGATATGATCACCCCCAGAGCAGCGCCTGAAGCGCCTGATCGCAACGGAGGGAGCCATATGCGGGAACCGGCGGGGGAGTGGGGAAGCCAGATCGAGCGCATGTTTTCGGGCATTGTCCCCTACTACGACCTCCTCAACCGCCTCCTCAGCCTCCGCCGGGACGTCTGGTGGCGCCGGGCCCTGGTCCGGGGCCTCAGCCTGCCGCCGGGGTTTCTGGTCCTGGATCTGGCCGCCGGCACCCTGGACGTGGCCCTGGAGCTGGCCCGCCACCATCCCCGGGGCCGCCTGATCGCCGCCGACTTCAGCCTGCCCATGCTGCTCCAGGGCCGCGCCAAGCTGGCCCGGGACCCGGCCGGGGGCCGCATCTTCCCCCTGGCCGCCGACGCCCTCCGCCTCCCCTTCCCGACGGGGCGTTTTGACGCCGTCACCATCGCCTTCGGGGTGCGGAATCTGGCCGACCGCGCCGCCGGGCTGGCGGAAATCCTCCGGGTTCTGGCCCCCGGCGGGACCCTGGCCGTCCTGGAGTTCACGCCTCCGGAAGCCGGATGGCGTCTGCGCCTGTACCGCCTCTATCTGCAGCGGATCCTGCCGGCCGTGGGCAACCTCTGCGCCCGCCACGCCTTCGCCTACTCCTACCTGGCGAGTTCCATCGCCCATTTCCCCTCCGCCGGCCGGTTCTGCCGGGAGTTGGAGGCCGCCGGCTTCCGGGACGTGGACCGCCAATCCCTCACCGGCGGCATCGCCTACGCCTTTTTCGCCCACAAACCCTGAAAGCTGACATCCGCCCGGCGGAGACCGGGGCGCCCCCAATTGTAAAAAAAATTTGTGTTTTCTTCACAATATTCCGATTAATAATTGTGAGGGGCGCATGAGAACTTACTTTCGAGAACCGGTATATTTTCCTCAAGAATAGGCCCGAGTCTGTTTCCCCTTTACCCGGACGGTTTATCCATGACAACAGCCAAAGACAAAACCGCCGCCGCCACGCCTGTCAACCTGTTGCGCCAGCCCTGGGAGGTGGTCAAAACCGTGGTCGACTCCGGCGTCGATGCCGATTATCTGGCCTTGGGAATCGACAATGTCGTCTGCGGGCTGCCGGTGGCCTTCGATGTCTTTCTCAAGACCAAAGTGACGGGAGAAACGGCCCGGGCCCAATACGTAATCTGTTGTCCCGCCAATGAGGTCTTCCCCCTGGAACTCCGGAAAAAACTGATCACCGTGGGCATCGATCGCGTCTATGTCCATCAGCGCCATCGGGGCCAGGCCAGCGATTATCTGCTGCTGAATCTGAGTCGCCTCCTGGAAGACGATGACTTTCCCATGACCGAAAAGTTCCACCGGGTCTACGATGTCACCCGGTTCTGGCTCCAGCAGTTATACACCGACGACCAGAACGCCCTGGCCGGGCACCTGCAAACGGGCCAGGAGCTGGTGGGCAATCTGCTCGCCTGCGTCATGAAGGATCCCTTTTCCGCGGGCTGGCTGGTGGATTATTGCCACCACGACGCCAAACTCTACACCCATTGTTTGAACACCTGTGTCATGGGCCTGGCCTTTACCCGCTATCTCGGCTGGTCATACCTCAAGATCCGCGACTTCGGCCTGGGGGCCCTGTTTCACGATATCGGGTTGACCAGGGTTTCCCCGGAAATCCTGAACAAACCGGAGGGGCTGTCCCCCGCCGAACAGGACCAGATCCGCCGGCATCCCTCCAAGGGCTTCGCCCTCATCAAACCGTTCCCCTCCATCGGCAAGGATTCCCTCATGGTGATCCTGCAACACCATGAGAACGGCGACGGCTCGGGATATCCCGAAGGCCTGTCGCTGGCCAGCATCGAACCGGTGGCCAAGGTGATGCGCATCCTCGACTCCTACGACGCCCTGCTCTCCCCGCGGAGCTGGCGGCCCAAGTTCGAACCCATCGACGCCCTGCGCGCCATGAACCAGGAACTGCAGGAAAAAGGCATCTACGACAAACAGTTCTTCCTCGCCTTCATCAAATTCCTGGCCCGCTGACCACCCCGGGGCCCGGGAGAAGATGGCCGGGGCGGGAGCCCAGGGCCGGGGGAGGGGGACAAGGGCCGAGGAGAGAACCGGGGGAAGGGGACAAGGGCTTAACAGCCCTTGCCCCCTCCCCCGGACCCCCACCCCCCATCCCGTAGAGGGCTGGGGGTGAGGGCCGGT
>CAYRYV010000061.1:0-19272 GCA_964428565.1 uncultured Desulfobacterales bacterium
TGGTAGAGTACAAGCTTCCCAAGCTTGGTGTCGCGGGTTCGAATCCCGTTGCCCGCTCCATGCATGGCTCGGGAACGATGCCAACCCTAAGCTTTGACCCGCTTCCCCTCTCGAGGTGGCCGGCAGGTTGAGAAGCCCCGGATTCTTCGACTGGCGGATGAGAAGCATGCCCGGAGGGTATGCTTACAGCATGAGGAAAGTATTAGATTTTCTCGGAAGTGGGCTCCTGCCCACTTTTTTTTATGTGGAAGCAAAAACCCGGCACTTAATGCTGATGAATACGGAAGAATTCAGGGGACGGATCGCTGAACTCCTCGCTCCGATCCTGAAAGCCCAGAATATGGAACTGGTAGAGGTGGAATTCGGGAAGAGCGGCAAGAGATGGCTCTTGCGTCTCTTCGTGGATAAACCGGGTGGCGTCACTCTGGATGATTGCGCCCAGCTCAGCGGCATCGTGGGCGATTTAATAGAAGTTCACGATCTCATCGACCATGCCTACACGTTGGAGGTATCATCGCCGGGATTGAATCGTTCTCTGAAAAAGCCTGCTGATTATCAGCGTTACATCGGGCGCTTGGTGCGTCTGGTGGGCCGCGGGCAGGCCAAACAGCGAACCGTCTGGCGGGGTGAACTCCTCGGTCTGGAAAACGACTCTGTCAAGATTCGGGAGGGGGATACGGTAGTTACGATCCTTTTGTCAGAAATTTCCCGGGCCAACCTGGACTTTGATCTTTAATCTTCGACCCGGTAAGAAGGCGGGGCTTTTATGGCTGCAGAATTGAAACGTATCATTGACCAAGTATGCCGAGATAAGGGCATTGACCGGGAACTGCTCATCAATACCATCCTGGACGCAGTGCGGTCGGCGGCTCGGAAAAAATACGGCGCCAAACTGGATATTGAGGTGAATTTCTCCGAGGATTCAGGTGATATCGAAGTCTTCCAGTTCAAGGAAGTGGTGCCCGAAGTAACCGAACCCGACCGGGAAATTTCCATGGAAGAAGGTCGTATCCTTGATCCCGAATGTGAGGTGGGCGACAGTCTCGGCATTAAACTCGATGCCAGCAGTTTCGGACGCATTGCCTCCCAGTCAGCCAAGCAGGTTATAATCCAGGGTATGCGGGATGCCGAAAGAGACATCGTTTACGAAGATTATAAGGACCGGAAGGGTGAACTGATCAACGGTATTGTCCAACGCCAGGATAAAGCCGGCATTATTGTCAATTTGGGCCGCACTGAGGCCATCCTGCCGCCTCCGGAACAGGTCCCCCGGGAATCTTACCGCCAGGGAGACCGCATCCGGGCCTATGTACAGGACGTCAAGCGGCAATCAAAGGGTCCTCAGATCATTCTGTCCCGGGTAGATCCCAACTTTCTCAAGGCCCTGTTCGAATCCGAGGTTCCCGAGATCTCCGAAGGGATTGTCCAAGTCATTTCCGCCGCCCGGGAGCCCGGGAGCCGTTCCAAAATCGCTGTCACCTCCCGGGACTCCGATGTCGATCCGGTAGGCGCCTGCGTGGGGATCAAGGGGGCGCGGGTGCAAAATATCGTGCAGGAACTGCGGGGAGAAAAAATTGATATCATCCCCTGGAACCCCGATCCGGCCAAATTCGCCACCCAGGCGTTAGCGCCGGCGGAAGTCAGTCGAATTATTCTGGACGACGCCAACCACGCCATGGAGATCATCGTGCCCGATGACCAACTCTCCCTGGCCATCGGCAAACGGGGACAGAATGTCCGCCTGGCATCCAAGCTGGTGGGCTGGAAGATCGATGTCAAGAGCGAGAGCAAGTATTCCAAGAGCCTCAAGGAAGGCTATCTGTCCTTGCTGAAGATACCGGGGGTGGGCGAAATGACCGCTAGCGCCCTGTACGAAGCCGGTTTCACTTCAGCCCAGGATGTGGCCGCCACCACCATCGAAGAACTCCAGCAGTTCGCCAGCCTCAATGAAAAAAAGGCCGCCAGCCTCATCGAAGCCGCCAAAACGATGTTGGGTGCGCCCGAAGCCGTTGGTACCGAAGGGGAAGCTGATGACCAATCCACGGATTTCTCCGCTCCAGAAGCGGTCGAGTCCAACGCCGTCCCGGGAGATTGACCCTGGGGCCGATAGTGCCGAGACGAGCAGTTAGCGGCATGAAGTCGCATTATTTTCATTCCACAGAATAAACTGAAGAATAGCCAAGGCGGGGAAAAAGAGATTTATGGCCAAGACGAGAGTAACGCATTTAGCCAAAGAATTTCAGATGGACGTCAAGGAGCTGATGCAGCGCCTGAAAGATATCAACATCGAGGTGGAAAATTATCTCAGCTCCATCGATGAGATCGACGTGGCCAAAGCCCGTAGCGTCTTGGCGCGCTCCGTGCCTCAGGTGGAGGAACACCGCATCGGCGCCAATATCAAACGCCGACGACGGTCGACACCCCCTGCAGAGGTTATAGCGCCGGAGCCAGTCCCACCCTACGAACCGATTGAGGAAGTAACTCTCTCTGTTCCGGAAACGGAGGAAGCTGTCGGCGCGCCGCCTCCCCCAGCGGCCGCAGCAGAGCCTTCGGTCGCCCCGACGGCCCCGCCCCGACGCGCCAAGTTGGCGGAGAAGGCGGCGCGCATCGTGGCCCTGCCCGAACAGCCCCAGCCGGAAGAACTTGCTATGCCTCCGGAGGAAGAAACTTATCCCGCCGAGCCTATCCTGCCGGAGACCCTAATCGAAACCGTAGCGCCCCCGGAAATCGTAACTACTGCCCGCCTAGAAATCCCTGAAGTCTCGGAAGAGGTTCCGGAGGAGACTACTCCGGCTATGGAGGTCGCCGCCACCGCTGAACCCGCGGTGGCCCCCGCGGAAGTCCCGATACCCCCCGAAAAGCCTGCCCCTGGCCGGGAAGCTAAGGTCTCGGCGCTCCCCGATGCTTCTGCCGCACTCCGCCGACAGAAGGCAAAAAAATTGAAAAAGGAGACACCGGCGCGCATTATCAGCCTGCCTCCAGAAGAGCCACCGGCTGAACCGAAACCTACGGCTCCCAAAGCTCCGCCGCGGCCCCGGGTCATCGAAATCGCCAAACCCAAGGAAGGCACTGCGGCGCCTGCGCCGGAAAAAGAAGCTACCGGCGTTCGCGCCAAGAAAAAGCGAGGTAAGCGTGCCGGTGAGTCGTCCGCCGAAGAAGCTAAGAAAAAGGGCGGGCGCAAAAAAGAGATCCGGGAAGGCGCTGATCTCTACGAACCGGGGGAGGGCGAGGCTGGAGCCAAGAAAAAGGGCGTGAAAAAGGCCGTTCGCAAGCTGGGGAAAACCGAGCTCACCGTTCCCAAGGCCATTAAGCGCCGGATCAAAGTAGGGGATTCCATCACCGTGGGTGAATTGGCCAAGCGCATGGGTATCAAATTCGGCGAGATCGCCAAGAAGCTCATGGGGCTGGGGATTATGGCCAACATCAATTATCCCATTGACTACGACACCTCCGTCTTGGTGGCCACCGAGTTCGGCTACGAGGTGGAACGGGCCTCCCTGCATGAAGAAGATATTTTGGATCTGCGGCCTCAAGAGCAGGGTGAACAGGCCCCCCGGCCTCCGGTGGTCACCATCATGGGCCATGTTGACCATGGTAAGACCTCCTTGCTCGATGCCATCCGTCAGAGCCGGGTCATTGATACCGAAGCCGGCGGCATTACCCAGCATATCGGTGCCTATCATGTCTCCCTGCTCAAAGGTGATGTAGTGTTTCTGGACACCCCCGGTCACGAGGCCTTCACCGCCATGCGAGCCCGGGGGGCTCAGGTCACCGACTTGGTCGTCCTGGTGGTGGCCGCCGACGACGGCGTCATGCCCCAAACCCTGGAGGCCATCAACCACGCCAAGGCTGCGGGCGTTCCCCTGGTGGTGGCCGTCAACAAGATCGATAAACCCAACGCCAATCCTGACCGCGTTAAACAGGAACTCTCCGGACATGGCGTCGTCCCCGAAGAGTGGGGCGGTGACGTCCAGTTCGCCGAAGTTTCCGCCAAACAACGGCTCGGTATCGATGATCTGTTGGAAAAAATCCTTCTCCAGGCCGAGATCCTCGAGCTCCAGGCCAGTCCCGAGACCCTGGCCCGGGGCCGCATCATCGAAGCCAAGCTCGACAAGGGCCGGGGGCCGGTGGGCACCATTCTGGTGCAGAACGGTACCCTGAAAAACGGCGACGTCTTTGTCTGCGGAGTGGAATACGGCAAGGTCCGGGCCATGTTCGACGATCGGGGCAAACGTGTCGAAGTCGCCACCCCGGCCACTCCCGTTGAGGTCCAGGGTTTCAGCGGCGTCCCCAACGCCGGCGATGAATTCCTGGTTCTGGAAAACGAACGGATCGCCAAACAGGTGGCCCAGATGCGCCAGCAGAAGCAGCGTGAAGCCACCATGGCTAAGATGAGCAAGGTCACCCTGGAAAAACTCTACCAGCGGTTCAAGGAAGGCGAGGTCAAAGAGCTCAATCTCATCATCAAGGCCGATGTGCAGGGCTCTTTGGAGGCGCTCACCAAGGCTCTCTCCGAGCTGGGAACCGAGGAGATCAAGGTTCACATCATCCATACCGGCGCTGGCGATATCAATGAAACTGATATCATGTTGGCCTCCGCCTCCAATGCCATTGTCATCGGCTTCAACATCCGCATTCATGCCAACGCCCAAACCTTGGCCGACCAGGAGCAGGTGGACGTGCGCTTCTACGACGTTATCTACAATCTGGTTACTGATATTCAGTCTGCCTTGGAAGGCCTGTTGGAGCCGGTGTTCGAGGAACGGCCCACGGGGCGGGCCGAAGTCCGCCAGGTCTTTTCCATACCAAAGGTGGGGGTCATTGCGGGGTCGTATGTCCTGGACGGCAAGGTGGAACGCAGCGCCCTGGTGAGGGTGAAACGAGGCTCGGAGAGCATTTTCGAGGGCAAGACTTCGTCTTTGAAACGGTTCAAGGATGATGTCAAGGAAGTGGCCGCCGGGTATGAATGCGGCATCGGTCTGGAAAAATTTAATGATCTCCAGGAGGGTGACATCCTGGAATTCTATACCATGGTGGAGGTCAAGCCCACTTTGGAGTCCGTCGGCGGCCGCGCCGAGGCCCCCCAGGAGACTCGCTAAGACACTGTGCCTGGGGTTGTGACTTCACCGCTGGCTTTCCAGAGGTTAGCCGGAGAAGCTCAGATGGGGTTGGCGCGCTCCCGGGGGAATGCTCTACGCTTGTGCCTATGATTGTTGCCGTTGCACGCGTCACCCTGCACTTGCCCGAGAATCATTCCCTCAAGGACAAGCGCAAGATCGTCAAGAGCCTTATCGGCAAGGTTAGGCACAAGTTCCCGGTGGCCATCTCCGAGGTTGACGATCACGACCTCTGGCAGCGGGCCCAGTTGGGTCTGGCCATGGTGAGCAACGATTCACAGGTCCTGGATGCGAGCATCACCAAGATCATCAGGTATATTGAAGAACAGCATTTGGCCCAGGTTATCGATTCCAAAATTGAATTCTGGCACTGGTAAACCGCCGTTTCCCGTCGGCCTGGGTGTTACAGACGAAGACTACATGCAACCCTCATATCAACGCAAACGCCGGGCTCAGATCAGGGAACTCCTCCGGGAAAAGATTTCCCTGATCCTGATGCACAAGAGTCGGGACCCTCGTCTCCGGCAGCTCTCGGTCACCGATGTCAAGCTCAGTGACGACTTCCGGCGGGCCCGGGTTTTCTATATCCTAAGGACCACTCAGGCCCCCCCGATGTCCCCGGAAGCTGACGCCGGGGCGCTTAGCCAGGCCCAGGACGCCTTGAACAAGGCCGTGGGCTTCGTCAAACAGGAGATCGCCCAACTCCATATTTTGCGGCTCATGCCCCAAATCACCTTCGAGTACGACGCCTCCTGGCGGCAGGGGGACAGAATCGATCGATTGTTACGCCAGATCTCGTCCACCGACGAATCGCTGAATGACTTATGAAGACCTCTGTCAACGGCGTCATCATCATCGATAAGCCCGCCGGACCGACGTCCTTCGCAGTCGTCAGGAGCGTTCGCCGCCTCCTGCAGACCCAAAAGGTGGGGCACCTGGGCACCCTGGACCCTTTCGCCACCGGCGTCCTGCCCATACTTCTGGGCGAAGCCACCAAACTGGTTCCTTTTCTGCTGGAGCAGCCCAAGACGTATCGGGCTGTTCTCGAACTGGGAGTGGAGACCGACACCCAGGACTGCACGGGGAAGGTGACCGCTGTGTGCCCCGAGCTTCCCGACCCTGCCGCCATTCCGGCAGTCCTGGAGTCCTTCCGGGGCGAACAGCTGCAGACCCCGCCCATGTATTCGGCCCTGCGCCATCAGGGGCGACGGCTTTACCAACTCGCCCGCCAAGGTCTGACGGTGGCCGTCGCCCCCCGGCGGATCGTCATCAGCCGCCTGGAATTGGAGGAGAGCCAGCCGCCCCGCCTGACTTTCACCGTGAGCTGCTCCCGGGGTACCTATATCCGCACGTTGGCGGTAGATATCGGCCGTCGCTTGGGCTGCGGAGCCCACCTGGCGGCCCTGGCACGCCTCGCCGTCGGCCCCTTTACCCTGGATCGGGCCGTGCCGTTACCCCCTGAGGCCGACGACACCGCCCGGCAGCAACTTCTCGACCATTTGCTTTCCCTGGCGGAAGCGCTCCCCCCCTGGCCCACCGTCACGGTTGACGCCACCGCTGCCCGGGCTTTACGCCAGGGTCGCACCCTACCTTGGGGTGCAGCCTTGGCATCCACCTCGCCTCCCCCGAACTTGGGAGAGCAGGTATGCGTGTTGAACCAGCAAGAATTGGTTGCCGTATGTGAAGTCGGCGGCGTCCCGGGAAGCCTCGCCTTGCTCCCCCGGCGCGTCTTTGCGGCGCACCCTGCCCCGCCGTCATCCCCCTGTCCCCGGATGGGGGGCGTCAGCACTGTCTGGCCACATCCCGAAAAGAACAATTAACATGTTGTAAGGAGGATCACATGGCGCTGAACACCGAACAGAAACAGGGTCTTATTCAACAGTACCGCGTGCATGACAGCGATACCGGATCACCGGAGGTGCAGATCGCCCTCCTCAGCGAGCGCATCAATTACCTCACCGATCATTTCAAGATTCACGCCAAGGATCATCATTCCCGCCGCGGTCTGATCAAGTTGGTGGGGCAGCGCCGACGCCTGCTCAACTATCTCAAGAACAAAGATATCGAACGCTACCGGACCATCATCGGCCAGTTAGGGTTGCGGAAGTAAATATTCTTAGCCAGGAGGCTCTTTAAATCACATGGTAGCTACATATGAAGTAGAGATCGGCGGTCGCCAGCTGATCTTCGAAACCGGAAAGATGGCCCGTCAGGCCAATGGCTCAGTCTTCGTCCGCTATGGCGAGACCGGAGTCCTGGTAACGGCTGTCTGTTCCGATCGTCTGCGGGAGGGCATCGATTTTTTACCCCTCACAGTGGATTATATGGAAATGTCCTACGCCGTGGGCCGGATACCGGGCAGCTTTTTCCGCCGGGAGATCGGCCGTCCCAGCGAGAAAGAAACCCTCACCTCCCGTTTGATCGACCGTCCCATTCGGCCCCTCTTCCCCAAGGGTTTTTATAACGAACTCCAGATCATCGCCACTGTCCTGTCCGTGGACACCGACAACGACCCCGATATCATTGCGCTCAACGGCGCCTCCACGGCCCTCCAGCTCTCGGATATCCCTTTCAAAGGACCCATCGCCGCGGTCCGGGTCGGGAAGATTGATGGTCAATTGGTGGTGAATCCCACCTTCAACCAGCTCAAGGACAGTTCCCTAAACCTCATCGTGGCCGGCACCAGGGAAGCCCTGGTGATGGTGGAGGGTGGCGCGGCCTTCGCCAGCGAAGATGAAGTTCTGGAGGCCCTCTTTTTCGCCCACGAACAGATGCAGCCCATCCTGGACCTGCAAAATAAGATGCAGGCCGCCGTGGGTACGCCCAAACGCTCCGTCCCGGAAATTGTCGTAGACCAGGAATTGACCGCCAAAGTGGCGGAGTTCGCCCGCCCCCGCATTCAGGAGGCGGTGTCGATTCCGGAAAAACAGAGCCGTCGCCAGGCCCTGGAACAGGCGGCCCAGGAGCTTGTTGCCAGCCTGAGTCCGGACTATGAAGGCCGGGAAAAGGAGATCTCCGAGATCTTCCGCACCCAGGAAAAGGAACTGGTGCGCGATATGATTCTCCGGCAGGGTAAACGGCTGGATGGCCGGAGCTACGCTGATGTGCGTTCCATTACTTGCGAAGTCGGCCTGTTGGGCCGCACTCATGGCTCCGCCCTCTTCTCCCGCGGCGAAACCCAGGCTCTGGCCATCACCACCCTGGGCACCGTGTCCGATGAACAAAAAATCGAAACCCTCACCGGCGATACCTTCAAGGCCTTCATGCTGCATTACAACTTCCCGCCGTACAGCGTCGGGGAAACCCGGATGTTACGGGGACCCGGCCGGCGGGAGATCGGCCACGGCGCCTTGGCGGAACGGGCCATCAGTCAGGTCCTACCCTCGGGCGAAGATTTCCCCTATACCATCCGGGTCGTCTCCGAGATCTTGTCCTCCAATGGCTCCTCCTCCATGGCCTCCGTCTGCGGGGCTTCGCTGGCCCTCATGGATGCCGGGGTGCCCATCACGGCCCCGGTGGCCGGCGTCGCCATGGGTCTTATCCAAGGAACCGACCAGGTGGCCATTCTCTCCGATATCCTGGGCGACGAAGATCATCTGGGCGACATGGATTTCAAGGTCGCCGGCACCGACCGGGGTATCACCGCTTTGCAGATGGACATAAAAATGACGGGCATCACCCGGGAGATCATGGGCCAGGCCCTGCACCAAGCCCGTCAGGCCCGCCTCCATATTCTGGGGAAGATGAACGAGACCATCAACACCCCCCGATCGACCTTAAAGGAGAATGCCCCCAAGATCGTGGTCCTGCAGATCAACCCCGATAAGATTCGGGAAGTCATCGGACCGGGCGGCAAGACTGTGAAAAATATTGTGGCGGTCACCGGTGCCAAGGTGGATATCGAGGACGACGGCCGGATTCATATCGCTTCTCCCGACGGCGCCGCCGCCGACAAGGCCATCCAAATGATCCGGGATATCACCCAGGAAGCTGAAGTCGGCCAGTTCTATAAGGGCAAAGTTAAAAAGATCGTGGATTTCGGCGCTTTTGTGGAGATCCTGCCCGGTACCGACGGGTTGGTGCACATCTCCGAACTGGACCGCACCCGGGTCCGCAAGGTCACCGATGTCGTGAAGGAGGGCGACGAGGTCCTGGTCAAAGTCCTGGAAGTCGACCGGCAAGGCAAAATCAGGCTGTCCCGCAAGGCGGCCCTGGATATTGACCCCGAAAAAACCGAACAGACCTGATCCGCCGGTGTATCACAAGACCATACTCCCCAACGGCGTGCGCATCGTTACCGAGGAGATGCCCCACTGCCAGTCAGTCTCCTTGGGCCTGTGGCTCAACACCGGCTCCCGGGATGAAACTTTGGCGGAAAACGGCCTGGCTCATTTCTTGGAGCATATGGCCTTCAAGGGCACGCCCCGCCGCACCACCCAGGAACTGGCCCGGGAGTTCGACCAGCTGGGGGGAGCCTCCAACGCCTTTACCACCAAGGAAAACACCTGTTTTCACGGCCGGGTGCTGGCGCCGCAGCTCCCCAGGCTTGTCGACCTCCTGGCCGACATTATCCTGAATCCCCTGTATGATCCCGTCGAACTGGTCAAAGAACAGGAAGTGGTCTTCCAAGAGATCTTAAATCACGAAGATACTCCAGACGATTACGTTCATACTTTGTTCAGCCGCAGTTTTTGGATGGATCAGGCCTTCGGCCGCCCCATCATGGGCGAGGTCAACACTGTCCGGGCGTTCACCCAGGAGGCGCTTTTGCTTTACCGCCGGGACACCTACCGCCCGGAAAGCCTGGTGGTGGCGGCTGCCGGGAGGGTGCGGCACCAGTCTCTGGTGGATCTGATTTCGGGGTATTTCGGGGAGTTCGCCAACGGTCTGCCCCCCCGCCGACGGGAGCAGGTGGTGATGCGCCCGCAGGAGCTCGTCTTCGAGCGGGAGGTGGAGCAGGTATATCTCTGTTGGGGTGCCCCTGCTCCCGGGGCCGGCGATGTCGATCGCTTCGAGGCCATCGTTTTGAACCTCATCCTGGGGGGCAACATGAGCTCCCGTTTGTTTCAGGAAATCCGCGAGAACCTCGGTTTGTGCTATTCTATCTATTCCTATCTGAACTGCTACAGCGATACCGGCCTGTTGGGGATCTCCGCCGCGGTCAGCCCGGCTCATCTCTCTTTGCTCATCGAGGCCCTGGAAGGGGAACTTGATAAGCTCCAACGTTGGCAGGTCTCCGCCGCGGAACTGACGGCGGCGCAGGAATACCTCCACGACTCTTTCCTGCTGGGGGCCGAGGATAACGACAACACCATGCTTCGCCTGGCCAAAAATGAAATCAACTTCGGGCGTTACATACCCCTGGTGGAGATCATCGAGCGGCTGCTGGCCGTCACCCCGGATCAGCTCCACGCCCTGGCCCGCAAACTCCTGCCCCGGGAGAATTGGCACCGGGTTTGTCTCGGCCCTGGGAAATAAGCCGAGCGCCCCCGCCTGACCGGCCGACGGTCCTCGCCGGGACCCGCGAGGCGAGGTTTTCCGAGTCCGCTTAAGACCGTAGCGTGGCCTGCAGTCTCAGGGGATGCAGGAGCAGGTCCAGGGCGTCCGTAATCCGCCGGACGACCACATCCGCCGACTGCCAGGCCTCCACCGAGGCCCCTTCACCCTCCACCACCGCCATTCCCAGGGCTGCGCGGGCCAGCATCAGCCGATCATTGCGGCCGTTGCCGATGCACACCGTCCGGTCGAGCCCCAGACGCTCCACGAATGCCAGCTTGGCCGCCGCCTCATCGCCGGGTGACAGCACCGCTATCCGGCACGGCAGGCCCTCCGCCTGCTGGCGCACCCGCCCAAAGGTGTCGGCCGTCAATATATGCACCTCCACCTGTCGCGACAGGGCCTGCAGCCGCTCTGGAACGCCCTCCAGGAAGAGGCCGTCGCAGGCCAGGGTGCCGTTGTAATCCAGGACCAGGTAAGCCAGCTGCAAATCCTTAAAACCGGGTATTTCCATGATAAGCATAAAGTGAAGTCTCCTTCCGGGTTCCGCAGAAAGAAGTCTGCACGGTAAAGATGCGTAGCGTGGGGATGGGCAGGGCATGGATACCTGCCTGTCATGGGTAAAGCACGGTCCCGGAGATTCAAATATTCGGGAGCAATTTCTCGGCTATCCTGGAAAATATGAGGGTTTACTGTATATTAAGAGATGATTGCCTGCAGGGCCATACGGATTTTTTGCCTGCCGTTACCGGCGGGGCAGATCAGAGGAGTTGAGGATAGTGACCGGCACAGACAATCGATCCTTACATGAGGTGGGTGTCGTCCACGGACGGTTCCAAGTCCTGCACCTGGACCACCTGAAGTATCTATTGGCCGCCAAGGACCGCTGCCGGCATCTGGTGGTGGGCCTTACCAATCCGGACCCCACCTTGACCAGATTCGACCCGGCCAACCCCGAGCGCAGCGCCCCGGAGCGCAACCCCCTGACTTATTACGAACGCTATCGGATGGTCACCACTACCTTACTGGTCCAACGCATCCCCTCTGCCGATTTCTCGGTGGTCCCCCTCCCCATCAATTTTCCGGAGCTGTATCAATACTACGTTCCTCTTCAGGCCACATTTTTCCTGACCATCTACGACGGCTGGGGGGAGAGAAAGCTGGCCCTGTTCCAGTCCCTGGGCCTGAAAATCGAGGTTTTATGGCGGCGGCCGCTGGAGGAAAAAGGCCTCACCGCCACTGAGATCAGGGGGCGCATCGCCCGGGGTGAACCCTGGGAGCATCTGGTGCCCCCCGGGGTGGCTCAAATGGTTGCAGAATTGCGCCTGGAGGAACGCTTGGCAATATTGTCGCCCGCTTGACACTGTTCAGTGAAACAGGGTGGGTTGACGGGAGGCCGGGAATACGACGTTTCCCGGCGCTCCCCCGGATAATGTTATATTACTTTCCCTGTTTGGCCACGACCTCGTAGGCTTGGGCCAGGGCTGCGGCCAGCTTGTCTGGTTCCGGGCCCCCGGCCTGGGCCATATCGGGACGGCCACCGCCCTTTCCCCCCACCAGGGTGGCCAGCTCGCCGACGATCTTGCCGGCATGGTAGCGGTCGGTGAGGTCTTTGGTCACTATGGAAATGAGCATGGCTTTGTCATCGGTGCGGCTGCCCAGGACAATGATGCCGCTTTGAAGCCGGTCCTTGAGCTTGTCGGCGAAATCCCTGAGTCCCTTGGGGTCTTCGACCTCCACCTGCAGCGCCAGGACCTTAACGCCATTCACCTGCCGCACCTGATCGAGCAGGTCGCCTGAGCGGGCAGAGGCCAGCTGCCCTTGCAGGGCTTCGATCTGTTTTTCCAACTCCTTCTGGCGGGCCAGCACCTTGTCGAGGCGAACGGCCGCCTCCGCCGGGCTGGCCTTGAGCCGCCGGGCGATATCCTGAAGAATCTGACTTTCCTGCTGCACCTGGGTCAGGGCCACAGTGCCGCAGGATGCCTCTATACGACGCACGCCGGCAGCCACGCTGGCTTCGGAAATGATCTTGCAGAAGCCCAACTCCCCGGTCTGCCGGACGTGGGTGCCGCCACACAGCTCCTGGCTCACCCCCGGCACCGCCACCAGACGCACGGTGTCGCCGTATTTTTCCTCGAATAAGGCCATGGCTCCGGTTTTAATGGCCTCCGTCGCCGGCATCACCGCGGTGGTCACGGGCAGATTCCGTTGAATCTCCTCCTCCAGGGACACTTCGATCCGGGCCAGGTCTTCCGGCGACAGGCCGGAGAAGTGGGTGAAGTCGAAGCGCAACCGGTCCGGCAGCACCAGCGAGCCCGCCTGATTGACATGCTCTCCCAGTTGCGCCCGGAGAATGGCATGCAAGAGATGGGTGGCCGTGTGGTGACAGGCGATCTGTTGCCGCCGGTGGGTGTCCACCTCCAGATGGACGGCGTCTCCCACCAGAAGCCGGCCGCTCTCCACCCGGCCTTTGTGCACATAGACATCGTTGGGCAGGCGCTGGGTATCGGCGATGGCCACCTTTCCCGCCGGACCGGTGATGACACCGGCGTCGCCCACCTGCCCACCGGCTTCGCCGTAAAAAGGCGTGGCTGCGGTAACGATTTCGATCTCCTCGCCGGCTGCGGCCTCCTGCACCGCGGCCTCGTCTTTGATCAGGGCCAGCACCGTGGATTCGCCCGTGATCTGGTCATAGCCCCAAAATTCAGTGGCCGCCAGATTGGCCAATTCCTGGTAAGCGGCCGGAATCTCCTCCAAACCGCCCTTCCAGGCCTGCCGGGAGCTCTGCCGCTGTCGGGCCATGTGCTCCTGGAAGCCTTCCAGATCCGGTTCTAGGCCCTTTTCCTGGACCACCTCGGCGATCAAATCCAAGGGAAAACCGTAGGTATCGTAGAGTTTGAAGACCTGCTCCCCTGGGAAGACGGCGCTCCCCCGGGCCTGCACCTCCTCCAGGCTATCCATGAGAATTTTCAGCCCGTGATCCAGGGTTTCGGCAAAGCGGGTTTCCTCGTTGTGGACCACCTGGTCGATGAAAGACCGGGCCGCCGTCAGTTCCGGGTAGTCCTGACCCATGACTTCGATGACTCGGTGGCCCACCGGCGCCAGGAAGGGCTCCTTGAAGCCCAAGAGCCGCCCATAACGCACCGCCCGCCGCAGGATGCGGCGCAGGACATAGCCGCGGCCCTCGTTGCTGGGAAGGACGCCATCGGCCAGGAGAAAGGTGACGGCGCGGCTGTGGTCGGCAATGACCTTGAAGGCCACCGTTTGGGCCGCGTCTTGGCCGTAGGGAAGACCACACAGGTCTTCGAGGCGGGCGATGATGGGGCGGATGAGGTCGGTGTCGAAATTGGAGGGAACCTTTTGGATAACGGCGCTGAGACGTTCCAATCCCATGCCCGTGTCAATGCTGGGTTTGGGGAGCGGCGTCAAAGTGCCTTGCTCATCCCGGTTGAATTGCATGAACACCAGGTTCCAAATCTCCAGGTAGCGGTCGCAATCGCAGGAGCCGATGCCGCAGTCGGGTCCGCAAGCCATCTGCTCCCCCTGATCGATGATGATCTCGGAGCAGGGCCCGCAGGGCCCGGTATCCCCCATGGCCCAGAAGTTGTCCTTCTCCCCCAGCCTGACGATCCGGTCCCGGGGCACGCCCACGAGCGTGTGCCAGAGATCGGCGGCCTCATCGTCATCCAGGTAGACCGTAGCCCACAGCCGGTCGGCAGGCAATTTATAGTGGTCTACCAATAACTCCCAGGCCATTTCGATGGCCCCTTGTTTGAAGTAGTCGCCGAAGGAAAAGTTCCCCAGCATCTCGAAAAAGGTGTGATGCCGGGCGGTCTTGCCGACATTCTCCAGATCGTTATGCTTGCCCCCGGCCCGCACGCATTTCTGGGAAGTGGCGGCCCGGGTATAGGGGCGCTGTTCTTCCCCCAGAAAGACGCGCTTGAACTGGACCATACCGGCATTGGTGAACAGCAGGGTGGGATCGCCCGCCGGCACCAGGGAGGAACTGCTCACCCGGCTATGATGCTTACTGCCAAAAAAGTCTAAAAATTTTTCACGAATGTCTCGACCGGTCATGTCTGTTCTCCAGTCTGCGGTTCCGGTATCGGTTCCGGTGTCGGTCCCGGTATGGGTTTGAGGCCGCGCAGTTCTCGAATCTTGTCTTCCAGAGCCCGCAGGACATCAGGATGTTCTCGCAGATAAACCTTGGCATTTTCGCGCCCTTGGGCCATTCTCTCGCTGCCGTAGCTGAACCAGGAACCGCTTTTCTGCACCAGGTTGAGGGCCGTGGCCAAATCGAGAATATCGCCCTCCCGGGAGATGCCCTGCCCGAAGATGATGTCGAATTCGGTTTCCCGAAAAGGCGGCGCCAGCTTGTTTTTCACCACCCGCACCCGGGTGCGGGCTCCCACGATGTCGTTACCGTCTTTGATGGCCAGTCCCTTGCGGATGTCAATGCGTTGGGAGGCGTAAAACTTCAGGGCATTACCCCCGGTGGTGGTTTCCGGACTGCCGTAAAACTGCCCGATCTTCATACGAATCTGGTTGATGAAGATCACCGAGGTTTGAGATTTGCTGATGGCGGCGGCCAGTTTGCGCAGGGCCTGGGACATCAGGCGGGCCTGGGAGCCCATCTGGGCTTCGCCCATTTCGCCCTCGATTTCCGCGCGGGGGACCAGGGCGGCCACCGAGTCCACCACCACCACGTCGATGGCGTTGGAGCGCACCAAGATCTCGGCGATCTCCAGGGCCTGTTCGCCGGTGTCCGGTTGGGACACCAGCAGGTCTTCGGCCTTCACTCCCAGGCGCCGGGCATAGTTCAGATCCAGGGCATGCTCCGCATCGATGAAGGCCGCCACGCCACCGGCGCGTTGCGCCTCGGCGATGATGTGCAGGGTCAGGGTGGTTTTCCCGGAGGATTCCGGCCCAAAGATTTCCACTACCCGCCCCCGGGGGATACCGCCGATTCCCAGGGCCATGTCCAGGGACAGGGACCCTGTGGAGATCACCCCGATATCCTCCAGTTTTTCTTCGGCTCCCAGCCGCATGATGGAGCCCCGGCCATATTGTTTCTCAATGCGCCCCAAGGCTTGCTCTAACGCTTTGTATTTGTCGATTTCCGGCGGAGAGGTCATGAATGGGTCCTCTTGAGCAATTTGATCAGCATATTTGGTATGATAAAGTCCCGGCACGCCGTCCTGTCAATGGTGAGATGTCGATATCACTCTGCCGCCCCCGCGATGATTCACGTTTCCGGCCCCAAAGGCAGGACCTGGAGGGGGGTATAAATGGAGCCCTGGGGGGTCAAGGTGCTGCGGAACAGGGTTAACACCCCCACCCGGAAGGCGGGAAATTCGGGTACCGCGACGTTTGCCAACAAGGTGCTCAGCTTTTCCCGGCCTTTATTGGAGCGCACCCGTCCCAGGGTTAAATGAGGGTTGAAGGCCCGGTCTTCCGGCGGGTAGCCGATGGCATGGAAGGCTTCCTCCAAGCCCTGGTAGAGGTGCGCCAGGGCGCCGGTGGGTTCTTCCAGGCCCAGCCAGATCACCCGGGGGCTTTTGATACCCGGGAAGGCGCCCAGCCCGCTGATCCGGAGTTCAAAAGGGTGCACTTCCCGGGTCACCCGGCGGGTGCTGCCGCTGATGGTGTCGACGGCCGTCTCCAGGATGTTGCCGAAAAACTTCAGGGTGAGGTGGATATTGCCCACGGGCACCCAACGGACGTCGGCGCCGCTTTTTTTCAGGCTGTTCTGCACCTGGGTCAGGGGAGGGTGCAGGCTGGCCGGCAGATCAATGGACAGAAAGGCCCGTAGCATGGTTCAGTTCCCGCCGCAGCCAGTCCAAGGCCGTCTGCGCGGTGAGGATTTTAATCTGCTCCCGGTTACCCTGGAAATGACAGAGCCGGGTATGCACGCGTTCTTCCCGGGCCAATCCCAGGTAGACGGTGCCCACGGGTTTATCGGGGCTGCCCCCGGAGGGTCCGGCGATACCGGTGGCCGACAGGCTCAGGGGCGTATGAAAGAGGTCGCGGACCCCCCGGGCCATGGCGGCGGCGGTGGGGCTGCTCACCGCCCCGTGCCGGGCGATGATCGCCGCGGGGACCTGCAGCAGCTCGATTTTCGCCTGGTTGCTGTAGGTAACCACGCCTCCCATGAAGTAATCCGACGAGCCGGGAACATTGGTGAGCCGGTGGCTGATGAGGCCGCCGCTGCATGATTCCGCCACCGCCAGGGTAAGATTCAGGCGGCGCAGGGAGTGTCCCACAACTTCCTCCAGAGTGGAGCCATCGGCGGCCACCAGGACATCGCCCACCTGTCGGGTGAGATCCGCGGTCAGCCGGTCCAACATGGCTTCCAGGGCTTGGGGATCCGGTCCGCGAGCCGTCAAGGTCAGATGGTTTTCCGGAAAATTGGGGTAGTACCCCACCGTCAGGCCTTCACGCAGCAGGCAGAGTTTCTGCAGAATGCCCTCCAGTTCAGTCTCCCGCAGGCCGAAGAAGCGCAGGGTGCGTTGGCTGACGCATTCCCGGCCGGCCGCCGCGCTGAGGAGGGCGGGCAACACGTAGGCATCGAAGAGATGCTGCATCTCCCGGGGCACCCCGGGGAGAAAAAAGAGCCAACTGTCGCGATGCTTCAACGAGAAGCCGCAGGCCATGCCCCCGGGATCGAGGATGACCGCGCCTTCGGGTAACAAGGCCAGCCGGGCGTAGCGTTCTTCCCAGGCCAACCGCCGAATCTTCAGACACTCCTTGATTCTGGCCAGCAGACACTGATCCTGGTGCAGGGGCAGGCGCAGGGCGGCGGCGGCCGACATGGTGGTGATATCGTCGGCCGTGGGCCCCAGGCCACCGGTAATAATGATAAACTGCGACCGGTCCAGCGCCTGGGCAAGAGTGGCTTCCAGCAAGGGGGCGGCATCCCCCAGAACGGTAATGGCCTGTACCCCCAACCCGGCTTCATGCAGGCGGGTGGCGGCGTAGCGCGCATTGACGTCGGCCACCCGACCGCTGATCAATTCGTTTCCCGTGGTGATGATTTCGCCGTTCATGCCCCTGCGCCGGGGAAAAGATAATGAAGCAGGAAGAGCCCCAACCAAGCGCCGATTCCCGCGGCCACGTCGTCCAGCATGATTCCCCACCCCCCGGTCAGGCGGGCCTCAAGGCGGTTGATGGGAAAGGGTTTCAGGATATCCAGGACCCGGAAGAAGACCAGCCCCCACAGCAGCGACCGCCACTCCCACGGTTGACCCGCCAGGGTCAGGAGTTGACCCACAACCTCGTCAATAACCACGACGGGGGGGTCTTTTTGCTCCAGAAGCGCCGCGGCCCGGCCGCTTGCGTAGACCCCGGCCAGCAACAGCGCCCCCACCACACTCAGGTAAGTCCAGCAGCCGACTTGACTGAATGCCCAAGCCAACCCCAGGGCCGCCAGGGAGGCCCAGGTGCCGGGCATGCCCGGCAGGTAGCCCAAGCCCCCGGCGGTGGCCAGACATAAAATCAGGCCCCGACCGCGGGGAGGGTCCGCTGATATTTTAACTCTATCCACTAGTTAAGATACCCAGAAAGCAATCATCTGTCAAGGCTGAGCCGCCGCCGGCGGCCGCCCCGGCAGTGGCTTCGCCTCTATCATACCAGCCCGGATTGGCGTTGCAACACCAAAAATACTTGCCAGAACGGGACGGTCCGTTTATTTTATGTAGTAATGAAAGGGATGAAAGGAAACCGCGTTGGGGGGAAATGTCACCTATGGTTCAATTTACTCATCCCCTGAGGGATGAACAAGAACGGGGGGATCGATGCGCCGGACAATAATCGCTTTCCTGCTGGTATGCGGCCTGGCGCTGGCGGGCGGGAACAGCCTGCCAGCCCAGGAGCAACAACCTTTTCTCTGGGATGGCAACCATTGGCTGCAACTGTCCTATGACGCCAAGGTCGGCTTCCTCAAGGGCATGGGCAACCTGGCCGACTATGAAGTGGCATTGGGCGGCAGCGACCGCCGGGCCTGCCTGTCCCGGGCCCTGGTGAGCGATCTGAAGGGCCAGACCATCGACCAGATGATCAAGGAAGTGGACAAGCATTATCAGGATAATCCCACGAAACTGTCAACCTCGGTAATCGAAGTGATCATGCGGCGCTGCACCAAGCTGTGCCCGCCGGAGACCGCAGGAGGGGAGAAGAAATGAAGAAGATCGTACTGGTGGTTCTCATTGCCGCCCTGGTGGCCGGAGGGTGTTCGGGCATGTCCACTACGAGCCAGCGGACCCTGAGCGGCGGCGCCATCGGCGCCAGCTCCGGGGCCCTCATCGGCTGGGCGGCCGGTAACCCGGCGGCCGGGGCCGCCATCGGCGGCGGCGCCGGGGCCCTGGGCGGCTTCCTGTATGACCGTTATGAGAAATATCAGGGTCGTGACTAACAGCAGCACACGTAACGAAGGCGGCGGGGGGAGGTCCGGGACCCGAGGGTCCCGGACCTCCCCCCGCTGATCCCAGGCCGAACTACAAGTTCTGCCGACTTCCGGCCGGCGAGCCGCCACCCTACCCCGTGTTCAGGGCCGCGGGGAGGGGCCGGCGACATTCCGGATAAATTCCGCTATTCAGCGGGATGGGGAAAAATTTTTTTTTGGCCCCCAAATCCCGCTCAAATCCCGCTGAAATTCCGCAAT
>CAYRYV010000062.1:0-19224 GCA_964428565.1 uncultured Desulfobacterales bacterium
CGCATGGCCGCCTTGACCTGGTCCCGGGTCAGCACCACCGCCGGCGCCCCGGTGGAACTGATGAGGATATCCACCGTCAGCAGTTGGGTCTCGATCTCCCCCAGGCTCACGGCTTCCCCCCGGAAGCGCTTGGCCAGGGCCAGAGCCCGCTCCAGGGTGCGGTTGGCGATGACGATCTTCTCCACCCCCTGGCGCTTCAGATGCTCCAGGGCCAGTTCCGCCATGTCGCCGGCGCCGATGAGCAGGGCCGTCTTGCCGGCCAGTTCCCCGAAGATCTTCCGGGCCAGTTCCACCGCGGCATAGCTGATGGACACCGCCGCCCCGCCGATCCCGGTTTCGGTACGCACCCGCTTGGCCACCGAAAAGGTCTTGTGCAGCAGGCGGTTCAGCAGCGCCCCGGTGGCCCGGAATTCGGTGGCGAGGCGGTAGGCCTCCTTGACCTGCCCCAGGATCTGCGGTTCCCCCAATACCAGGGAATCCATGCCGGCCGCCACCCGGAAGAGGTGGCTCACCGCTTCGTCCTCCCGGTGGCAATACAGGGCCGGGCGCACCGCCTCCGGGGGCAGCTCCGGGTGGGAGCACAGAAACGCGGCGATCGCCGCGGTGGCCGGTTCCGGGGCGTCGGTGGCGGCCACCACCTCCAGGCGGTTGCAGGTGGAGTAGAGCATTACTTCCGCCAGCTCCGGCGTCTCCAGCAGACGCCGGTAGGCCGCGGCCGCATCGGGAACCAGACAGGCCAGTTTCTCTCGGATCTCCACCGGCGCCGTCTTGTGGTTGACCCCCAGGAGCAGCAGCATCATGGCAGGCTCCTCAGGGCCTCGAAACTGTGGTAACTCTGGAATCCCAGGTTGGCCCCCACAAACGTCACCACCAGGATGGCGAAGCCGCCGATGGCCATGAGGGCCGCCCGCCGGCCCCGCCAGCCCTTGACCAGACGCTCGTGGAGCAGCGCCGCGTACAACAACCAGGCCATCAGGGTCATGGTCTCCTTGGGGTCCCACCGCCAAAAGGTCCCCAGGGTGTGCTGGGCATACAGGGAACCCGCCACCAGCCCCAGGGTGAACAGGGGAAAGCCCAGGCTCAGGCAGTAGGCGTTCAGGGTGTCGAGGGTCTCCAGCGACGGCAGGCGCCGGTAAAGGAAACCGAACCTGCGGGACTTGAGCTGGCGCTCCTGCACCAGATAGAGAATGCCCCCCAGGAAGGCCAGCGTAAAGGTGGCCGTCCCCAGGAGGATGGCCACGATGTGGAAGGTCAGCCAGAAGCTCTGAAACTGCGGCGAGAGCTGGCCCTGACGGGGCAGAATGAGGGCCCCGCACAGCATGATGGCGGCCAACGGCCCCACCAGGGCCCCCAGAACCTTGACGGGGTAGCGCCAGGTAAAGAACAGGAACATGGTCGCCAGGGTCCACGACACCAGCACCAGGGCACTGCCCACCGTGGCCGACGGGAAGAACCCCCGGCTCACGGTCTCCAGCACCACGAACAGGGTATGAAATCCCCAGCCTGCCGCCATGAATCCCCGGCCGGCGGTATACAAGACCTCCCGTGGCCAGATGAAGTAGGCCAGCCAGACGCCCGTGGCCGCGAAATAGCCGCTGAGCGCAGCGATGAGGCTGAGGGTGGTCATGGTTTTTCCCCTTCTGGCAGGTGCGGCCATGCCTTTGCCAACACATCCTCCAGGTCTGCGACCGTCAGTAGGCCGCCCACCGACTCCTGCAACAGCCGGACCGCCCCGCCGCGGTCGCCCCGACGCAGGGCCGCCGGCAGGGGGCTCTGTACCAGACGGGTGAACAGGGCCTGGTTGTCAGGGTGATGTCGGCGGCGGGCCAGGATCTTTTCCCGCAGGGCCGCCAACAACTCGATATATCCTTCGTATTCCGGCCCGAACTGGGCCTCCAGCTCCCGGCGCACCTGCCGGGCCAGGGCCGGGCTGGCGCCGCCGGTGGAGACGGCAATGGTCAGGGCTCCCCGGCGCACCGTCGCCGGCACGATAAAGGTGCCCAGCTCCGGCGCATCCGCGATATTCACCGGCAGATGCCGCTCCCGGGCCGCGGCGCTGACCTCCCGGTTCACCGCGGGGTCGCTCGTGGCCCCGATCACCAGATCCATGCCCGCCAGGTCCGGGGGGGAAAAGTGGGTGCGGCGCCAGGTCATCTGCCCCCGGGCCGCCAGCTCCGCCAGCCCCGGCGTGCACTCCGGACTGACCACTGTGACCCGGGCCCCGGCCGCCAGGAGGTCACGAACCTTGCGCTCCCCCACCGCGCCCCCGCCCACCACCAGGCACGCCCGGTCCTCCAGGTTGAGAAACACCGGATATCCTTTCATCAAAGAAAAAATGTATCATCTTTCCGGAAGATGGGCAATGTGAGGGGGGAAAATCAGGCGGAGGGTTGGGTTACGGCCGTTGGCCGTAACCCCAAGACGACTGGAAGATCAAGGAGCGGACCGCAGTCCGCCCCCGATGGTTTACTTCTTGGCGGGCGGGGCCGTGGGTTCCGGCGGCAGGGCCTTGAATTTGGGTTCCAGCTTCTTCATGTTGTCGGCGATGATGGGGGCGATGGTGCTTTCCGTCCCCACTTCTTTCTTGGGCTTCACCGCCGCGCACAGACCGCCCACAAAACAGGTCTGCTCCACCTTATTGAAGTATTCCTTGGCATGCGTGCCAGCCTCGGACAGGAAGGCGTAGGCGTCTTTGATCTTGCCCCGCTTTTCCGCGATGGCGGCAAGGTTATTCAACGCAAAGGGGTTGTAGCGGTCGCGCTCCAGAGCGATTTTAAACTGGTATTCAGCCGCGTCCAGATTGTTTCCCCGCAGTTCGTCATAACCCAGGGCGATGGGGGTGAACACGTCTTCGGCCATGGGACGGGGTTGGGCGTACACCAGTCCAGCGGCAATGAGGATCAGACCTGTAAGCAGCAGTATGGAGACTCTCGCTTTTCTCATCTCAAACTCTCTCCTTGTAACTCGGGTTGCAGGAATACTACGAAGAACCTGGCCGCTTCACGCGTCTCCGGATGCATCACCTCCTTGTGGACCCCGGTGAGCGCCACCGCGCTCAGACCGGGTAATCTCCGTGGATTTCCTTGCAACGCTTTAATTCTGAAGAAATTTTCCCCTTAGCGGGGTTTCTTCGCCATGCTCAGACAAGGTAGGAAAATATTTTTGATGATTATTTTATAAGATAAGATCGGCTCGGGCTATGTCAATAAAAAATAAGGCGATTTATCGGAGATGGCCGGCGTCGGCGCGGTTCCACCACCGCTTCCCTCCGGGCTATAAACCCTCGCAGGTCTGGCAGGGTGACACTTGGTGGTAGCCGCACGCCAGGCAGGCCGTGATCTCATGGGTGATCTTGTCCATCCGGCTGACAAAGAGACTGACAGCGCCGCTGATGCACAGCTGCCGCTGGCCGCACCGGGGGCACGGAGACGCGGTTTTGTGACAATGCAGGATAAGCAGGTTTTCCGTGACGGGGGCTACGGTCTTTAAAAAGGTTTTCACTTCCACCGGGGTGAGATTATGACGAAAATGTTGCATCCTTTGACTGCTCCGCAATACTGGGGGATCAGGTTTGTTCGGCCGCGGCGGCTTGCCCGGCGGTCCACAAACGCTGCCGGGAATTTTATCATCCGCCCGGTTAGTTGGCAATGTGGGAGGGGCCTCGGTGCCAGCCGACGTGCGGGGCAGTTCAGGGGGCGTATCCCTGATGGTCTGGTGTGTAACGGTCCACAGTTTTTTGGACACCGTCACGGCTTAAATCAGGCGGCCAGGGCCTGAAGGTGTTCCTGACGCACCCGGGCCGGGGTTTTATAGCCGTGGCGTTGGATGATCCAGTTTTCATTGTCAATGCGCTTAAGGTCGATAAGAGCCTGGCGCAACTCCGCTTGGAAACGGCCATGTCGGTCCCGGCCGCTGCGAATACACCGGGGAGCGCCCCAGGCGTCACACGCGGCAGACCCGGACCCTTGAGACACCTCCGGGGATGTTTCATTGCACCCGATTCGGTGTCCCCAGAAATTGTCGGCCAGATCAAAACTACCAGAAAGTATTATATAAGGGGAAAGATATGTCTGTTAAAATCGGGAACCTGTTTGACCAGCTACCTCCCGAAGCATCCGGAGAGGTCTTTGATATTCTCATAAAGAGCAACGGTATCCGCCTGGAACGCATTGTTTCGCCAAGGCAGCCCCTCACATCCGCTCAGTGGTACGACCAAGACTGGCATGAATGGGTCATTTTGCTCCAGGGAAGCGCCGGGCTCATCTTTGCCGGGAATCCGGAAGAGGTAGTCCTGCTGCCGGGAGATTACGTGTTCATTCCGGCGCATCGGCGGCACCGGGTGGCTTGGACGGACCCCGATCAACAAACCGTATGGTTGGCACTGCATTTTACCGAAGACTTTTTGCAGCCGGCCACAGATCAATGAACCACTCTTCCCTGGTGGGCCACGCCGCTGCCCCGGAGCTTCCCTCTGGGGACGCACCACGAAGGGCAAGTTAGCAATTCACTTTCAATATCCAAATAATTTTTACTTTTTTTTAATTTTCTTAAACTTTCTACCGATAAGTAGATAAGAAAATCTGACGAACAGGTAAGAAGGTTACTAATGAGCAATAACAGGAAATCCGTAGTTAAGATTATTGTCATTCTGGCGATAGGAGGAGTGCTCTGTGGCGAGGCCACATCGGCGACAGCCAAACGCGCCGTGTCCATGGATTACCAGCTTATGTATGAAGAGTATCTGTCGGCCGGGGGGTTGAAGTTTTTAGCCAAGACCGAAGAAATGCTGCGTCTGGCTGAATTCGAAGAGGCTCTCATGCGTTACCGTTTCCTCAAGGGCCAGTTCAAGGGTTCTGCGGACTACCGGGCGGCCATTGTCAGCATCAACCAGCGCCTACACTTTCTCAAACGGCAAATGCATTTGACCGAGGCCGATATCAGTCCCTTGCCGATACGGAGGGTGCGCTTGAATACACCTCCACCACCACCTCCACCGCCACCACCTAAACCCAAGCCCAAAACCTTGGATGACGAACCTCCTGCCGTGTCTCCGGGGCCACCTGTTGGTTCCCCGGGGCCACCGGTGGTGGCGCCTGGCGCACCCACCGGTGCAGCGCCCGTAACCAGTCCGCCGGTTTCCACCCCTTCTGCCCCTGAATCTCCGGGAACGGCTGCACCAGCCCCAACTTCGACAACAAGTCCCGCACCGACAATTACTACACCCAGCCCTGCCGGTCAACCGACCGGGACATTGACCTCGCCGCCAGCCGAGCCCGAAAAGCCGCAGGAGACCAAAGAAGCCAAACCAGATGCCCCGCCTCCCGTGCCTGCCAAGAAGTCCTTCTGGCAAAAGGTAAGAGGTCTGGTGGGCTGGTAATAAAGGAAGCAGTGCTATGTGCGGTTTCTGTAACGGCTTGTTGACTCTACGAAGAGCCCTGACGGGCGTATGCAACACATGCATACCACCCAGGCTCCACAGGCAATATTAGGTGCGCAATTTCGCACCCAATTTCTCCTCTAGACCTTGAATGAGGGCTAAATGGCTTTCGTTGACCTCTGTGTCGGTCAAAGTGCGCTCCGGATCCCGGTAACACAGGTGATAGGCCAAACTGCGCTGTTCGAGGGCGATGTGTTCCCCCTCATAGACGTCAAAAAGGGAAGCTTCCACCAGCCAGGGGCCACCGAGGGTGAAGAGAGCATCCTGCACCTCGGCATGGGTGACGCCTGCGGGCAGAACCATGGCCACATCGCGATAGACTGCCGGATAACGGGGTAGCGGTGTAAAAACAGGAACGTCCTTGGCCGCTTGGGCCAGTGGCGAAAAATCCAAGGCGAAAATCCAGGCCGGGGCCTTTAGGTCAAAACGGGCTTGGATTTCTGGGCTCAGCTTGCCAAAGACTCCCAAGGGCTCCCCATGGGCGCGAATCTGTGCTGCGTGCATCAGGTAGGAAATCTCCGTGGTTGGAAGGTAATCCACATCCCACACCAGCAAGCCGTCCAGGAGATTCTCCACTGTGCCCTTCAGATCAAAGATATCGATTTCGGCCAAGGGGACGTTCCAAGCGGGAGTCTGTCGGGCGCCGCTCATTAATCCTGCCAGCATGGTCCATTCCCGGGGCTGTTCTTGCCCCGGTAACGGGGAGAATACTTTGGCTATTTCGAAGATCTTGACGTCGCGGGTCAAGTATGAAAGGTTTTTCCGCAGCGTTTCCAGCAAGCCCGGTAACAGGTCCAGTCGCAGCACCGCCTGATCTTCGCTCAAGGGGTTGGCAAGGCGCACCAAGCTCCAAGAAGTGTCCAGTTCTCTCCACAATGCGGTGGTCCAGCGTTCGGGTTGAAAGGAATAATTGATCACTTCGGTGAAACCCTGACCCTGCAGAATATCTCGGGCTCGATCACGACAGCGGGCTTCTTTGTCGGGGCGCCGGGCGGCCGCGTTCACCCGGGGCAGAGTCACGGGTATGGTGTCATAACCCTGCAACCGGGCCATCTCCTCGATGAGATCGATCTCCCGGGTGAGGTCGCCCCGATGGGCGGGCACCTGCACTTCCAGAGCTGTCCCCTGTTCTCCAAGGGGCGGCATGTGGAGCCGCGTGAGGGTTCCGGCAATCTGATCCCGGCTGAAGCTCGTTCCCAACACCGCGTTGACCCGTTCCGGCCGCAGGCTCAGACGGGGGCGGCTGATGGGCCGGGGGTAAACATCAATACGGCCCTGTAAGATTCGCCCTCCCCCCAATTCCACCATCAATTGGCTGGCCCGTTCCAGGGCGTCGATCATTCCCTGGGGGTCCACACCTCGCTCGAAGCGGTAGGAGGCTTCGGTACAAAGACCCAAGCGTTTGGAGGTCCGGCGGATGGAGATGGGATTGAAGTAAGCGCTCTCCAGGAGGACGCGGCGAGTCTGGGGCGTTACTTCCGAGTGCAGCCCGCCCATGACCCCGCCAATGGCGACGGGTTCTCTGCCATCGCAAATCAGCAGCATTTCCGGGGAGAGAGCGCGCTCTTGTCCGTCCAGGGTTATAAAGGTTGTTTCCTCAGGGGCAGGATGGCGTACCACGATTCGCCCTGCAGAAAGATGCTCGAAGTCGAAGGCGTGTAAGGGTTGGCCGAACTCCATCAGCACGTAATTGGTAACATCAACCAGATTATTAATTGACCGCACCCCGCAGAGCTGAAGTCGCCGCCGCAACCAGAAGGGGGAGGGGCGCACCTCCAGATCAAACATCAGGCGGGCAGCATAACGGGGGCAATCATCGGGTGCCTCGATTACCACCTCTCCCCACTTCCGGGCAGGTTCCGCATCTTCGTGCAGGACAAGCTGCGGTTGCCGCAACGGTAGGCTGTACAGAGCCGACACCTCCCGGGCGAGCCCTAAAACGCTCAGACAATCTGCACGATTGGGGGTTATGGCCACTTCCAGAACAACATCAGCCAGATGCAGGGCGACAGCCAGATCGACCCCCGGCTCCAACCCTGGGTCCAACTCCATAAGACCGGAGTGGTCTTCGGACAGCCCCAACTCGTCTTCTGCTAACAACATGCCTGCAGAGAGGACGCCTCGGAGTTTGGCCGCTTTGATCGTTTGCCCATGTGCCAGCGTGGCCCCCACGGGGGCGAAGGGATACAGTCCTCCGATTTTGACATTGGGGGCGCCGCACACCACCTGATAGCTCTCCCTGCCATCGGTAACAGTGGCGATCCGGAGGCGGTCTGCCTGCGGATGAGGTTCCAGGTTGGTCACCTGTCCCACGAGCACTCCCTGAAAATCGGGTTGGCAATCTTCCACCGCCTCCACTTCCAGGCCAGCCAGAGTCAGCCGGTCAGCCAAATCAGCCGGCGTGGCCATGAGGTCTACAAAGTCCTTCAGCCAGTTAATACTTAACCGCATAATGCCCCATTTTTAATATAATTAACGGGATAAAGACAAAGTTATCCCGTCAGGAGAGAATATACCGTAAAGTGAGGGGGAGGGGAAGTTATTCCTTCTTTTGTTTCCGGAATGCGCCCAAACCTTTGTCTATGGCAAGTTTCCGCCGCTGTTCGGAGTAATTCTTTGAGACCAGGGAATAGGTTTTGGGGTCGAGCCCGAAGCGGCTGCAATATTCAGCCGGCGTCAAGGCATGTGACCGGCGCAGGTGGGCTTTCAGAGTACGGAATCTATCTCCGCACACCAGACAATAAATATGATCGTCTTGCTGCGACTCTTCAATGGGTACCGCCGGCTTAAAAACCACCGCCTCGGAGGCTTCTTCCGGGACTGCGGAAGCTGCAGCAGCCTCGGGTTGGCCGGATTCCATGGAAGACAAGGTTCGATAGATGGTTTTTAACTCTTCGACAAGTTCCGCAGGAGTTAATTCGCTTACGGATGCATGCGAAGCCACAAGCTGTACTGTTAGTTTAACCAGTTCAGATGCCATTATATTGATTTCCTTTCGGTCGCTTATTTTATTAATACCTTACACATATGGCCATTCTAACGATCCCATTTCATTATGTCAAGCCTATTTTCAATATTGTTCATATGCTTGCTCTATTTCTTACAGATACGAGACTATATCGCTGCAAATCCAGTCTTTAGATTTATATATGAAAATCTATGGACCAGTGTTAATTATGAAAACATCCGGAAGTTCTCCGGATAGTTAAGGTTAACAGAAGCGATTTTCTGGAAAGCCAAGAACCAAACCTTCTCATCCCGGGACAAAACTCCCTGGGGGAGACAGTTTGCGTGACTTTGCCGCGATATCTGGCATCCCCCGTTCATCAGCGATCATGCCGTTGTGAGGGCTTGCAGGAATTACGCGTTATCCCGGTTGCCTTTCAGATTGACGGCCCGGGGAGTTTTCTGGTAGAGTGCGGCAAACCAAACCCGAAGGAGGATGGCGGTAATGCTGAGAACAAGGTTGCTTTGGGGAATCATGGCCCTGGGAATGATCCTGGTCCTGGGTGCAGCCGCTGTCCAGGCTGACTCCGAAATCCGCCTGGGGGTGAATGCAGAACTGACCGGCAGTAAGCCCACCGTGGGGGATTCCTGTAAAAAAGCCGCGGAACTCATCGCCGCCCAGATAAATCAGGCCGGCGGTCTTCAAGTTGGAGACAAGAAAGTTCCCGTGAAACTGTTCATCGAAGACAATGAAGACAAGGCGGAGTCCGCGGCGGCCGCCGGCCAGAAGCTCATCAGCCAGAACAACGTGCTGGCCATGCTGGGACCCAACGCCTCCAGCAACGCCATTCCGGCGGCGACCATCTGTGAAGACGCCAAAGTGATCATGATCAGCCCCTGGTCCACCAATCCCAAGACCACGGAGGGCAAGAAGTTCGTCTTCCGGGCCTGCTTTATCGACGATTTCCAGGGCCAGGTCATGGCCAAGTTCGCCCGGCAGCAGCTCAAGGCCCAAACCGCGGCGGTGCTCTATGACGTGGCCAGCGAATACAACAAGGGTATCGCCGAGTTTTTCAAGAAGTTCTTTGAGGAGGGCGGCGGCCAGGTGGTGGCCTTTCAATCATACTCCACCGGAGACAAAGACTTCTCCTCCCAATTGACCGCCATCAAGGCGGCCAACCCCCAGGTGCTGTTCCTGCCCAACTACTACAACGAGGTGCCCCTGCAGGTGAAACAGGCCCTGAGCCAGGGGCTCAAGGTCTCCATCATCGGCTCCGACTCCTGGGGCAGCCCCGAGCTCCTCACCCTGGCCGGCAAGGACCTGGAAGGCTCTTACTTCAGCACCCACTACGCCCCGGACATCGCCACCCCCCAGGCCAAGAAATTCATCGGCGAGTATGAAGCCAAGTACGGCAAGAAGCCCGACGATGTGGCGGCCCTGACCTACGACGCGGCCCAACTGCTGTGCCAGGCCGTCACCCAGGCAGGGAGTCTGGACCGGCAAAAGGTGCGGGACGCCCTGGCCGCGGTCAAGGAGTTCGACGGGGTGACCGGCAAGATGACCTTCAAGGGCACCGGCGACCCCATTAAGAGCGCCGTGATTCTCCAGGTCAAGGACGGCAAGTTCACCTACCTTACCAGCGTCCAGCCGTAAGGAAGGGATCAGGGGCAGGGGCAGGGGCAGGGGGGCGGGGTCGGTATATTAATGTGCATCCTGCCTGACCAGGCTTCTTCTCCCCTTGAGGGGATTAGCTAAGGATGATGTATGCGTAGGGGAACGCCACTACCTGCCAAGCTCCGGCTTGGCCGCCGTGCAACGACTGTTTATCTCTTGACAAACAGCAGCCATGACGCTTATTATAAAGTTGATTAAACGGCTGGAAATGCCGATTCTAACAATTGTATCCAATGCCGGTGGGCCGGCTTGCAACACCTGAAAGCCCGCCACAACCCAATTTTTGGGAACTGTGGCGGGTTTTCTTCTTTGAGGAAACCCATGCAGGTAGCGTTTCTGATCGACGGCGGCTTTCTGGAGAAAAAGTTCAAATCCTTAACTAAAAACTTTCCCATGCCTCAACAGGTGTTGGATATATGCCACCTGGCCATGGGAGATCAGGAATTCAATTATGATCAACTTGTTCGAATCTACTACTATGATTGCGAACCATTTGAGGGGACTGCCACCCATCCGATAACCGGACTCCAGATCGACTTTTCCACTTCCCGGGTGTTTTCCCGAAAAAGCGCATTTCTGCGGGCATTAAAACTCATGCCCCGGGTAGCCTTTAGATCCGGCACGCTCTCCTTGGATGGTTGGAATATACCACCGTCAAGGATAAAATCGGTGATCAAGAAAATCGGACAGGGCGCAAGCCTCACTGACCAAGATATCGTACCGAACTTTAGTCAAAAAAAGGTAGACATAAAGATAGGGTTGGATATGGCGTGGTTGTCCAGCAAGAGGATTGTGGAGAAGATAGTCCTCATCACCAGTGATTCGGATTTTGTTCCGGCCATGAAGACTGCCAGAAAAGAAGGCGTCATGATCTATCTCTTGCATTTTTGGCATAATGTTAAGGAAGAGCTGAAAGAACATTGTGACGGCATAATATCAGTCGATCTGACCAAACTTACTCCTCAACCTCAACCCGTCACTACGGGAACTTCATAAGTCCCCCATGCTGGCCATCGCCACCCAATACCTGCTCAACGCCCTGCAGCTGGGGAGCGTCTACGCCCTGATCGCCCTAGGCTACACCATGGTCTACGGCATCCTCACCATGATCAATTTCGCCCACGGCGACATCTTCATGGTGGGGGCCTACCTGGGGCTGGGGGGGGCCCTGCTGCTGCTGGGGCTGCAGGTGCAGCTGCCGCTCTTGCTGGTCTTTCTGGGGGCGCTGCTGTTCAGCATGACCCTCACCGCCCTGTTGGGGGTGAGCATCGAGCGGCTGGCCTACCGGCCCCTGCGCCAGGCCCCCCGGGTCTCGGCGGTGATCACCGCCCTGGGGGTGGGCCTCTTTTTGGAGAACTTCACCCTGGCGATCCTGGGGCCGGAGCCCCGCCGGGTGCCGGCCCTGATTCCCATTGAGACTTACAGCCTTTACGGCGTCAGTTTCACCAATCTGCAAGTCTTCATCATCGCCCTGTCGGTGCTCCTGATGGTTCTGCTGGACTGGCTGGTGCGCCACACCATGACCGGCATGGCCATGCGGGCCATCTCCTATAACCGCCCCATCGTGCCCCTCATGGGGGTGCCGGTGGACCGCATCATCTCCCTGACCTTCGCGTTGGGCTCCGCCATTGCCGGGGCGGGCGGCATCCTCTACGGCCTGGCCTACCCGGTCCTGGACCCCTACATGGGCATCCGCATCGGCTGGTGGGCCTTCATCGCGGCGGTGGTGGGGGGCATCGGCAATATCCGGGGCGCCATGCTGGGGGGGTATATCCTGGGGACCATCGAGATCTTCACCCCGGTCTTCCTGCACGCCTCCACCTACCGGGACTTCGTGGTGTTCTCCCTGCTGTTGATCCTGCTGGTCTTCCGGCCCACCGGCATTCTGGGCCGCCCGACCTTCGAGAAAGTGTAAGAGGGGAGGGAGAGCGTCACCCGGCCCTCTCAGGGTTTGCGCAAAACGCCATGACTCGCTGGAACTTGGCTTTCCCCGCGCTCCTGCTGGCGCTGCAACTCCTGGCTTTCCTGCTGCCGGCCAGCGGTCTGGTCAACCCCTACATCCAACAGGTGATGATGTATGTGGGCATCAACATCATCCTCACGCTGAGCCTCAACCTGGTGAACGGCTACATGGGGGAGTTTTCCGTGGGCCACGCCGGGTTCATGGCCGTGGGGGCCTACGCGGCCTCCATGCTCACCGTCTGGGTCTTCCCCAAGGCCTGGGGGGCCTTCGTCTTCCCCGTCGCCCTGATAGGGGGCGGCCTGGCCGCGGCCCTGGCCGGACTGGTAGTGGCCTTTCCGTCGTTTCGCACCCGGGGGGATTATCTGGCCATCGTCACCCTGGCCTTCAACATGATCGTCAAGAGCGTGCTGGAGAACCTCGACGTCCTGGGCGGCCCCCGGGGCTTTCTGGGCATGTCCCGGCTGACCACGCTCCCCTGGGTGGTCTTCTGGACTCTGGCGACCCTGGTGATCCTGCGGAACTTCGTATTCTCGAACTTCGGCCGGGGGGTGACGGCCATCCGGGAGGACGAGCTGGCCGCGGACCTCACCGGCATCAACACCCGGCGGTTGAAACTCTACGCCTTCATGCTGTCGGCCTTCTTCGCCGGGGTGGCCGGGGGGTTGTACGCCCACCTGCTGCAATTCATCAACCCCCGGAGCTTCTCCATCCTGAAGAGCACCGACATGCTGGTCATGGTCTATCTGGGGGGCATCGGCTCCCTGGCGGGCTCGGTGCTGGGGGCGACCATCTTCACGGCCCTCATGGAACTGCTGCGGCCGCTGGAGTTGTGGCGCTGGGTGGTGGGCCCCCTGATGCTGGTGCTGCTGATGATCTTCCGACCCCAGGGCATCATGGGGCTGAAGGAGGCCCGGGTGCTGCGGCCGGCGGAGTTCACCGGGGTCCCGGAGAGCGAGACCCGGCGCGGTTCGGGATAACGGGCAAGACATGGCATTACTGGAAGTCATCGAGGTCTCCCAAAGCTTCGGGGGCCTGCGGGCCCTGACGGACTTTTCCCTGCGCCTGGAAGCGGGGGAGCTGGTGGGGCTCATCGGCCCCAACGGCGCCGGCAAGACCACGGTCTTCAATCTGATCACCGGCGTCTACCACCCCGAGGCGGGGAGCATCCGGTTTGCCGGGCAGGACATCACCCGCTGGCGGAGTTGCCGGATCATGGCCCGGGGCATGGGGCGCACCTTCCAGAACATCCGCCTCTTCAAGGACCTGAGCGCCCTGGACAACGTCCGCCTGGGGGCCGCGGCCCACTACGGCGGCAACCTCTTCCAGGCCTTGATGCGCCTGCCGCAATGCGGGCGGGCGGAACGGCAGACGGCCCGGGAGGCCTACGCCATGCTGGCGCGCTTCGGGTTGGCGGGCTACGCCCAGACGTTGGCCCGCCACCTGCCGTACGGCGAGCAGCGCCGGTTGGAGATGGCCCGGGCCTTGGTGAGCCGGCCCCGGCTGCTCTTGCTGGACGAGCCGGCGGCGGGCATGAACCAGGCGGAGACCGAGGCCCTCATAGCTTTGCTCCGGGAGGTGCACAGGGAGTTCGATCTCACCATCCTGCTCATCGAGCACCACATGGGGGTAGTGATGAACCTGTGCCACCGGCTCCAGGTGCTGGACTTCGGGGAGACCATCGCCGCGGGCACGCCGGAGGAGGTGCAGCGCCACCCGAAGGTGCTGGAGGCCTATCTGGGCAAGGAGGAGGAAGAGGAGGCCGGTGGTGAAGCCCGCTCCTGAGACGCTGCTGGCCGTGGAGGACCTGTGGGTGGCCTACGACCGCATCCAGGCGGTGCGGGGGGTGTCCTTCCACGTGGCGGCGGGGGAGATCGTCACGCTGATCGGGGCCAACGGCGCCGGCAAGTCCACCATCCTGCGGGCCGTGTCGGGGCTTACCCCCCTGAGGCGGGGGGCCATCAGCTTTGCGGGGGAGCCTCTCAGCGGCCGGGCCGCCCACCGCATCGCCCGGATGGGCATCGTGCAGGTGCCGGAGGGCCGGGGCATCTTCGGCAACCTGACGGTGGAGGAGAACCTGCGGCTGGCCACCTACGGCCGCGGCGACGCCCAGGTGGAGCGGGAGCTGGAGCGCGTCCTGGAGCTGTTCCCCCGGCTGGCGGCCCGGCGGGGCCAATGGGGGAGCACCCTCTCGGGGGGGGAGCAGCAGATGCTGGCCGTGGGCCGGGCCCTGATGCGCCGGGCCCGGCTGCTGTTGCTGGATGAGCCCTCCATGGGCCTGGCGCCCTTGCTGGTCAAGGAGATCTTCAAGATCATCAGCCGGGTCAATGAAGGGGGCACCACCATCCTGCTGGTGGAGCAGAACGCCAATCAGGCCCTGAAGATCGCCCACCGGGGCTATGTGGTGGAGGCCGGCAGCATCACGCTGGCGGGCTCGGCGGCGGAGCTGGCCGGCAACCCGGTGGTGCGGGAGGCCTATCTGGGACACTGAGAAGGGAGCATTGCCATGTACAGCCAAGAATATCGGCAGAAGCTGACGGCGCCGGACCGGGCTGCGGCGGCCATCGCCGACGGCAGCGTCCTGGTGCACGGCATGGGGGCGGGGGAGCCGCCGGCGTTGCTGGCCGCCATCGCCGGCCGGGTGCGGGCCGGCAAGTTGCACGGGCTCAAGATCTATTCGCTGCTGCCCATGGAGCATGCGGCCCGGACGGTGCTGGCCCCGGATCTGGCGGACCGCCTAACGCCGTATTGCTGGTTCGTGAGCGCCGCGGACCGGGATCAGATCAAGACGGGCTACAACCACTTCGTGCCCAACGAGTTTCATCAGATTCCCCGGCTGCTGCGGGACTTCATGAGCGTGGACGTGACCGTCACCACGGTGTCGCCCATGGACCGGGCCGGGTTCTTCAGCTTCGGCACCGTCAACGACTACATCACCACGGCGGCCCGCCAGTGCCGGCAGCTCATCGTGGAGGTGAACCCGCAGATGCCCCGGGTGTTCGGGGACTCCCTGCTGCACATCTCGGAGGTGAGCGCCGTGGTGGAGTTCGAGGCGCCGCTGCCGGAGATCGTGCCGGCGGCGCCCAAACCGGAGGCGGAGATCATCGGGCGGCAGATCGCGGCGCTGATCCCGGACGGGGCCACCCTGCAACTGGGGATCGGGGCCATTCCCAACGCGGTCTGCGGCTTTCTGGAAGGGCACCGGGACCTGGGCATCCACACGGAGCTGTTCTGCCCGGGGATGGCGGAGTTGATCAAAAAGGGGGTGATCACCGGGCGGCGGAAGAACCTGCACCCCCGCAAGCACGTGTTCACCAACGCCCTGGGGGACCGGGAGATGTACGCCTTCATGCACGATAACCCGGCCCTGGAGAGCTACCCGGTGGACTACGTCAACGCCCCCCACGTCATCGCGGCCAACGACACCATGATCTCCATCAACTCCACCATCGAGGTGGACCTGCTGGGGCAGTGCAACTCGGAGCACCTGGGGGGCTTCGAGTTCAGCGGCACCGGGGGGCAACTGGACTACGTGCGGGGGGCCTTCAACTCCCGGGGGGGCAAGTCCATCATCGCCTTTTACGCCACGGCCCACGGGGGTGAGGTCTCCCGGGTGGCGCCCCGCTTCGCGCCGGGAACGGTGGTGACCACGCCGCGGATGGACACCCACTACCTGGCCACGGAGTACGGGGTGGCGAACCTGAAGGGGAAGACCACCCGGGAGCGGGCCCAGGAGATCATCGGGCTGGCGCACCCCAAGTTCCGGGAGGAGCTGCTGCGGGAGGCGCACGCCATGCGGCTGGTGTAGGGCCGGAGGGCCGCAGGGGCGGCATTCCGGATATATCCCGCTTGTCAGCGGGATGGGGAAAAATTTTTTTTCGAGCTGAAATTCCGCTAAAATCCCGCTTAAATCCCGTAAATTCCGCTTCTGCCCGGCAGCGCGCGGCGCAAGCCGTTCGGATAGATCCCGGCCGATTCCGCTCGATTGCGGCCAGATCCCGGATAGCGGCCGGATAATCCCGCACGATTTCGCTTGTCCGGAAGGCCCCGGGGTCATGTGGGGGCCCCTACCAGAGCCCCCGGGTGCGGGGGAAGAGGCGTTTTTCCACGGAGAGATAGACAAAGGGCTCTGGCGGCAGGACGCGGTGGGCCCCGAAGGCGGCCAGGGCCAGGCTGAAGACCAGGTCGTCGTGGGCCCCGGCGGGGGCGCCGTAGGAGTCGCGGCCCTGGGGGCTGAGGGCGCAGCGGAAGGCGGCCAGCTCCCGGAGGAGGTCGTCGAGGCCGGGCAGGGCGGCGGCCAGGGCCAGGCGGCGGCTCTGGAGGAGGACCTGGAGGTTGGCGATGAGGTCGCGCACCGGGATGCGGAGTTCCCGGTCCTGGCGGGTGAAGCGGTCGCCGCCGTGGAGGAGGGCGGCGAAGGGGCAGAGGCCGGCCCGGACCAGGAGGTCGAAGACGGGGGCGCCCACGCCGGTTTTGTCCACCACCAGGGCCGGCTGGCCGCCCAAGGCGGGGCGGCGGCAGAATTGCACCACCCGGTGGACCAGGTCGGGGTAGGACAGGCCCCGGGGGTAGCGGGCCAGGTGGCGCAGGTGGAAGCGGGGCTCGGCGCCGTCGGGCACGGTTTCCAGGACGGCGAGGGCGGAGCGGTCCCGGCTCTGGCCGAGATCGAGTCCGAGGGTGAATTGAGGCATGGCGATCTCCTTGTCGGTGGTTGGCGGTTAGCGGTTGGCGGCCGGCGGGCGGTGGCCGGCGGGTAACGCCGGGGCGCGGTCGGCGGGGCCATCAATCATCGTCCCAGCCGGACGGATCGCCGGGAAAGAGCAGGGGGACGGCGTCGGAGACCGCGGCCAGGAGCAGGTCGTGGGGAAAGAGCTGGTCCCGGGTAGCGGCGAACTCGCAGCAGTACTCCGCCCGGAACCAGGCGGGGGGCAGACTGCGGCGCTCCTGCGCCAGGAATTCCGGGGAGATGCGGGGGCAGGCGGCGGCGTCGAGCCGGAGGCGACGCCAGTCCTCGGCCGGGTTCTCCCAGGCGCGGTAAAACCAGCCCCGGCGGCCCCAGGGGGTGGACAGGGCCAGCAGCCGGCCGCCGCTCACCGCCAGCATGGGGCGGACGGCGAAATAGAGGTCGTCGGGGACCCGGGCGGCCTCGTCGATGACCAGCAGGGAGACCCGGGAAAAGCCGCGTACGGTGTCCGCCTGCCCCGGCAGGGAGAGGATGCGGCTGCCGCCGTCGAGTTCCAGGGCCGAGGCGCGCCGGCGTTTCGGGGCGGGGGGGTTGGGGAGGGCCCGGTAGAGGGCCAGGACCTTCCGGAAGAGCTCGTCGGACTGGCGCAGACTGGGGCTGATCAACAACACCAGGGAGCCGGGAAAGGCCAGGGCCTGATGCAGGGCCTGGGCGGCGGCGGTGGTGGACTTGCCGGCCTGGCGGCAGCACAGGAGGAGGCCGCGGTGCGGCCGCCGGGCCAGGAAGTCGGCCTGCCAGGGGTCCGGGACGAGGCCGGCGGCCGACAGCAGGGCGGCCGGGTTCAGGGCGAGCTTAATCGTGGGGATAAGCGACATCCAGGGCCTCCGAGACCTTCAGCAGGGCGTCCGGGAAGGATTCCAGGGCGCTGAGAATGACCTGCGCCAAGTTGCGGTAGTCCGCGGCGAACAGGGTCGGGGGTTGGGCCGCGGCCGGGGCGTCGAGGTCGAGGCCGGTCAGGGTGCGGGCGAGATGGGCGATCTCCCGGGCGCTCTGGACGGCCAGATGGGCCTTGTCGGCATCGTGCAGAGAGCGGCGGTGCAGGCGGAGGAGGCCGGTTTGGGTCTCCACCAGCCGCCGGCGCTGGGCGCGGGCCTGGGTCTGCTCCAGGAGCTGCTGGAGCCGCCGCCGGGATTTTTCCCGGTGGCGCAGGTGGCGGTGCACGGAGGACGTACTCAACCGGTGGCGCCGGGCCAGGTCAAGCTGGGACTCCCCCGCATCCAGGCCGCGGTCGAGGGCTTCCCGGTCGGGGTGGTTGCAGACCTTGCATCTAGATACTTTGACATAATCCATGAAAACCTCCCGAGGGGCGTTCCGGCGGCCGGGGGCGGCGGGCGGCGGGCCCGGGGCCTCCCGGAGGCCGGCGTATTTTCCTGTCAGTATAGAAAAATGGGCGGCGGAAGCCAGAACACATGAGACACATAGGACAAATGTCACAAAATCTGGGGGCAGGCGTCACTTTTTAGGGGGTCAGGGGGTGGGGGTCAGCAGCGGGGCGGCGGGGGGGAAGGGGGCACGCCAGAAAACCAGAGGTGGCCAAGCAGGAGCTTGGCGGGTAAGGGCGTTCCCCAGCAGGAGCTGGGGAACGAGGAGAAAAACAGGCTGTTCATATTGTGCAGAAGGGATTACAATGGCGGCAGGCTAAGGGGCAGGACGCGGGAACCCGGGGAGCAGGGGGCCGGAGATGGGACGACTGGGCAGATTATGGGACTGGTTCACCACGCCACGGAACCTTAAGGCCATCTGTGCGCTGGGGATCGGAGTAGCGACGGTGGTGGGAGGATTGTGGGTTTTATACACGCATTTTGCCAAGAAGCCGGAACCGCCGCCGGCAGCCGGCATTCAGGCGGGAAGAGACATTATTGCGGGGAGAGACATAGTCAATTATCCCGCCTTAACGACAGAACAGGTGAGGGAAATTTATAAGGGAATAGAAAAGACGATATTAGAACAGATCAAAGAAGCCGATCCGGAGAGACGAGCAGTATTGGAGAGGGAACTGGCGGCGGCCCAGGAAAAGTCCAAAGACCTGGAGACGGCCAAGAAGGAGTTGGAAGCCAAACTGACGGAAGTGTCCCAATCCTTAGAGAAGATTAAGAAAGATTTCCCGCCGAACCAGATAGCGGCGGCGCAGGCGGCCCTGGCCCGGGGCGAGACGGGGGCGGCGGAGGCGCTCTTCCGGCAGACCCGGGAGCAGGGGAAGCAGCACGCGGCAGAGGCGGCGTATCAATTGGGGGTATTGGCGAAGAGCCGGATCGATTACACCGGGGCCCGGGAATACTACCGGGAGGCGGCCCGGCTGCAGCCGGAGAACCCGACGTATAATAATGCCGCGGGTCTGATTTTGCTAGACCTGGGGCACTACGCGGAGGCTGAAGCTTATCTGAACAGAGGCCGGGAAATACGGGAAAAGACCTCGGGGCCGGAGCATCCGGACACCGCCACCAGCCTCAACAACCTGGCGG
>CAYRYV010000063.1:0-19038 GCA_964428565.1 uncultured Desulfobacterales bacterium
TTCTTGTCTCCGTAGGACAGGACCCCCGCCGGCAGCTCGGCCTTGTCGGCCAGCCCGAAATTGTCCAGAGCCGTCAGAGCGGTGAGTTTGAGGCGGCGCTCCCGGTGGCGCAGGCCCGGAAGCCGCCCCAGGGCCTCGGTGAAACTGCTGCCGGCCTGGGTGGTCAGACCAGTCAGGACGTTATCCACCACGCTCAGGCGGGGAAACAGACGCAGATTCTGAAAGGTGCGGGCGATGCCCCGGGCCGCGATGACGTGGGGCGCCAGCCCCGCCAGATTCTCTCCCCCAAACAGGATCTGCCCTGCCTCCGGCGTCAGCACCCCGGTAAGACAGTTGATCAGGGTGGTCTTGCCCGCGCCGTTGGGGCCGATGATGGCGGTGACCTGCCCCGCCGCCACCGTAAAGCTGACGTCGTCCAGGGCCGGTAGCCCTCCGAAGCGCTTGATCAGGCCCTTAATCGACAACAGAGGCTCGGTGGGGGTCATGGCTGGCAAGCTCCTTGGGTGCACCACGGCATTCTTACTCCCGGAGGCCGCACGCGCCGCAGGCCGTCCGGTTGGGCTGCCTGCGGAAAAGCCAAGGCCCCGACCCACGGCCAGGGCCTTGGCCAACGAATATACCACATTTCCCCCGGGGGCGAAAGCTGCGCCGCCGACCCGGAATGCCCCCTTTTAGGATGCGGCCAGCAGCAGGGCGAGGGCCAAAGCCCCCAGCTCCGGCTTCAGGTGCACCAGGATATCGCCTTCCTTACAGGGGAAGAGACGGCTGCGAAACGTGCCCCGCGCCTCGAAGGCCAGCCGCCGGTCGGCCCCCGCCCGAAAGCTGACTCGGGCGTCCTCGGAAAATATGAAGAGATTCATCCCGGGAACCCGAAACGCCGCCAGGACCGCCGCCCCGGCCACCTCCGGGCCGCGTGGCGGGGGCGGCAGGGGACAGCGGTGCTCCTGCACAAAGGCCGTGACCGCCTGCCGCAGTTCTCCCGCCGGAGACAACCGCAGCTCGCCGGCGATTCCCGGTTCCGCAGAACCGCCCCCGGTCTCCACCCGCAGACCCCCCACACGCAGGATATGCGGCCCATCGTGACAATCCCAGATGAGCTTCCCGACTCCGTCGTTTTTTACGATGATCTGTTTCTCCGGATAGACCGCCTGCATGCTTATGCACTCGAACTCCATCAGGCCCTCCTCCTGTTCGTAAGTCGACCGCCGGGCTCGCGGCCTTCCTGGTCTGTCAGGCCAAAGTCCAGATGCACCCATAGTTGCTGGGGATGTTCAGCCACCTCTCTTCCCCTGCCATCACCCCGGTAAGGTTCCGATACCCGTGCAGTTCTTCCTGGTAGTCGCCCCCGCCGGGAAAAACGAAAGGCACGGCCTGCTCCTGATCGGTGAAGTTAAGCCCCACCAGGCTGAAGGCTGCTCCCTCGCTCCGGGAGAAGAGCAATACCCCCTTGGACTGATAGCGCTCATAGTCGTTATGGAAATAATGCGCCCCCCGCTGGAACTGGGGCTGCTTACGGATTTTCAGGAGCTTTCGCACCAGCCCGATAACCGTCTTGCCCACGCCGTCGTAAAAATAATCCCAGCGCACCGGCCGGAAGAGCATCACCCGGCCCCAGCCCTCCGGTGGCACGTAATAATTCTCCCCGAACTCCTGCCCCTGCCACAACAGCGGAATGCCCTTGCCGGTGAGGAGCCCGATGAGGTAGGGCTGCACCTTGTACCAGAGGCCCCGGTCACCTTCGCTGAGCAGCTCGTTGTCCCGCATCAGCCTCCCGAAGTTGCAGACGAACCGGGAATGGTCGTGGTTTTCGATGTACTGCAGCGCACTCTTGGGCAGGGTATCCTCGTTGACCGTCACCTCCCCGGGATAGCCCAGCAGTCCCAGGCTCCACCCCAACTCGGTCAGGCGCGCCGCCCCGGCTTGTGCCACGCCCTGAGCCGCGCCCAGGGTCTCATTCTGCCAGGTGCAAGTGCTGTAGGTTCTCTCCAGAATGTCCCGAGGGCCCTCCAACTGTTCGGCGCATTGGATGAGGTTGACCCCGCCGTCCCCGAACCGCTGCCAGTGGCCTTCACCCCCCTTGGCCTTCACTAACCGGTAGGTCTCGTAAACCAGGGCGGCGTAGCCCTCCCCCACCGGGCCGTCATAGTAGTTGGGCACGCAGTCGTAGCGAAAGCCGTCCACGTGGTAGCACTCTAGCCAGTGGTGATTGACGGTGTAGAAGAAGTCCCGGGTGAAGGCCCGGCGGAAATCGGTGCTGCACCCGAAATAATCCTTGGCGAACGCCCCCATGAAGGGGTTTTCATGATACTTGAGCTGATCATAGACATACTGGTAGGGGAAATGCGCGCTGGTGTGGCCGTAGACCGCATCCACGATGACTGCCAGCCCCCGCCGGTGGGCGGCGTCGATCAGCCGCTGCAGGTCCCGACGTTTGCCGAAGCGCTCATCAACTCCGAAGTAGCCCAGCGGAAGGAAGCCCCAGTCCACCACGTTGGCCACGTTGGAGACCGGCATCACCTCCAGGCAGTTGACCCCCAGGTCGGCCAGGTAGTCCAGCAACCAGATGGTGCGGTCGATGTCTCCCCCGAACTCGGTGATCATCAGTTCGTAGATCACCAGGTCTTCCAGCGCTGGGGTCTTCCAGGCCGTCTCGGCCGCATCCCAGACGTGAGGCTCGTACCCTAGAGTGAAGGCCGACAACTTGCCCACCCCATACTCCCGGGCGCAGGGATCGATGATCCAATCGATAAGTCCGGGGGCATGGGGATTGGACAGACAGTAGCGATAGACATATCGGCCCGGCACGCCCCAGGCCGATTTCCGGTGGGGCGGGGTCTGGGCGGTGAGGTCCAGCTCCAGAAACCAGTAGTCCCCGTATACCGGGTCGGTGCTGTGGGCCAATTCGAACTCCAGGGGCGGGATCTGTTGGAGGAACTGGTCCCGCTCATGGATAATCTTGACGTACAGGCGGTTGCCATGCACCGCCGACACCCAGGGCAGCAACAGCCCGAAACGGACGGTGCCGGGGCGGCCTTCCACCTCCCGGGGGCCTAATTTCTCCAGAGGCAACAGTTGCATGGGGGGATCCTCCGCGGTCAGGTTGGCAGTTTCGGGTCACCGGCCGGTGACGGCGGGAGGAAGAACCATGGGGAGCCGCCCCCAGGGGCGGTTGCGGCCAGGCCCGGCGCTAAATAGTACTCAGGTCATAAAACAGATGAATGCAGAACACGAAAAAGCTGCTTTTGGAAAAAGGGGCATGGGGACTGTAGGACCCCCGGCCCTCCCCTCAAGTTAAACTTTTCAATGCTTCGATTAATATATTAAATAATCATCCCGTCGTTGGATGTCAGCCGGGCCGGCGTATTTCCCTCTGCGGTGCCATCGCCGTCAGTGTTCCGCCCCCTCAGACGCCGCCGGGCCAGCCGTAGCCGTACCCGGTCGGTGAGGCCGGTGATCAGGCCCTGGGGCAGAAACATCAGGATGAGCACCAGGATGGCCCCATGGATGATATCGAAATAATTCTGGGCGAAATCCAGAAAGTGGGGCATGAGGGTAATGAGCGTCACCCCCACCAGCGTGCCCCACACCGACCCCAGGCCACCCACCACCACCATCAGCACCAAATCCAGAGACTTGAAGATGCTGAAGGTGTCGGGGTTGACATATCCGAAGTAGTGGGCGTAGAGGCTGCCGGCCACCGACGCGAATACCGCGGAGAGCACGAAGACCCCCACCTTGGCCCGGCGCACGTCCACTCCCAGACAGGCCGCCGCCACCTCGTCCTGGGCCAGAGCCGCCAGACCCCGCCCCACCCCGCTACGCACCAGATTGAGGCACAGAGTCATGGCGATCAGGGCCACGGGCCACACCAGGTAATGGAAACTCAGGTCCCGGTTGAAGCTGACCCCGGCCAGAGACAAAGGCGGCACGCCGGAGAGCCCGGCCGGCCCCCCGGTCACTTCGTCCCACTGCACAAAGATCAGGTGAACGATGTAGTTGAACCCCAGGGTGCCCATGGCCAGGTAGTGGCCCGAGAGCCGCAGGGTGGGGACTCCCAGAACGAGCGCCACCCCCGCCAGGGCCCCGGCGGTGAGGACTATGGCTGGCCAGGGCGGAAAATTGTAGGTAGCCGTGAGCACCGCCGAGCCGTAGGCCCCCAACCCGAAGAAGGCCGCGTGCCCCAGGGAGATCTGCCCGGCGTAGCCGATGAACAGGTTCAACCCTAACACCGCGATCACGTATAGGGCGATGAGGTTTAACAGCCCCAGGGTGTAGGGATTGGTAAGCACCAACGGCGTCGCCGCCAGCGCCAGCGCCAGCCCCCAGACCGACAGGCCGGTATGGTGCCGCCGGGTGAACAGCCGCAACGTCTCCCATCTGCCTCTGGCCACCCCCCCTCCCCTACTTCTGGCACTTCAGGAAGCGGGCGATGGAACGGTCATAGGTGCGCTCCACCTCCGGCGGGAAATAGCAGGCTGGCAGTTGCCCCTGCCGGCGGTGATAGTGCAGGCACTCGCAGCAAATACCCTTCCGGGGACAAGGTTCATACGTGCAGTTGCACATCTCGAGATTCTTTTCCTGGCGGGTGCAGTCCTTCATGCAAACCTCCATGTGGCGCGTTCTTATATGGCGTTGTTGTCCCTCTGTGCCCTTCCGGGTCCGGGTCATCCGGCCGCCGCGGCCTCCCCCCCTGCCCGGAAGGCCATCAGGGACGTCTCCCGGAAACGCTCCGGCGTATGCTCGGCGATGATCCCCTCCAGGTCCGTCGCGGTGCAGAACAACCCGCCGCTGGCGGCCGCATAACCCAACAGGATCAGATTGGCCGACACCGGCGGGAGTCCCCTCGTCGCGGCCAGCCCCCAGCCGTCCACCGCTCGGTACTCCCCCGCTACGGCGCTGTTGACGAACAGTATCCCCCCCGGTCTCAGATAATGGCGGTGCACCGCCAGGCTGTCGGGGTGCAGAAACAGCCCCAGGTCCGCCTCCCCCGCGGCGATCAAAGGGCCCCGGAAGGGTCCCGCCTTCACCATGGAGATGACCGCGCCGCCCCGCTGAGCCATGCCGTGGGTCTCCGAGGTGATGACCTCCAGCCCTGCGGCCGCCGCGGCCTCGGCCAGCAATCGGGTGAGGGTCAGAGCACCCTGTCCCCCCAAACCGCTGATAATGATCTGCTGCTTCACCAATACTCCTTGTTTTACCTATCTCGGCAGTCCCGCCGGTTTCGCCCTCACCCCTCCGCCACAATGGCCCCGGCGGGGCAGACCGCCACGCACACGCCGCAACCCACGCAGCGCACTCCGTCGATATCCGCCCGCCCGCCGGCCTCGTCCCACACCAGCCCCGGGCATTCGAATTCATCTAGGCAGTGGCGGCAGCCGATGCATTCCTCGCTCACCCGCACCTCCAGACGCGGCTGGTCCCTCCGGGCCGCCTTGTCTAGCAGACAGGGATGCCGGGCGATGACCACCGCCACCCCGCCTGCCGCCTCCCGGCGGAAGAGATCGGCCTCCCGCAGTATCTCCGTGAGGGCCCCCAACTCATAGGGATCGCACTCCCTCAGGAAGCCCACCCCGCAGGCCCGCACCAAACCTGCCAGGGACACCGGCGTCCCCTGACCTCCCCCCGCCGTCAAACCGCTTTCCGGGGTGGGCTGGTGCCCCGTCATGGCCGTGGTGCCGTTGTCCAGAATCACCAGAATGAAGCGCGCTCGCTGCTGCACCGCGTTCACCAACGCCGGCAGGCCGGCATGGAAAAAGGTGGAGTCGCCGATGGTGGCCACGATGGCGGGCACCTCCCCCCCTCCGGTGGCGTAGGCGTGGTAGAAGCCTGCCGCCTGGCTGATCCCGGCCCCCATACAGTGCACCGTGTCCACCGCTCCCAGGTTCATCCCCAGGGTGTAGCAACCAATGTCGCCGGGAAAGATGCCCTCCGGGAAGGTCTGCCGGATGGCGTAAAAGGCCGCCCGGTGGCCGCACCCGGCGCACAGGGTCGGTCTAACCCCGCCCCCCCCGGGCGCGGGCGCGACCGGACGAGGCGGCAGGTCCAGAAACTTCTCCACCACCCCCCCCAACACCTCGGGAATCAACTCTCCCTCCCCGGGGACGTCCCCGGACAATCGCCCCTTGAGGTCGGCCCGCCGCAACTGCAGCTCGATGACCGGATAGGTCTCCTCCAAAATGAGCACTCGCTCGTAGTCATCCCGGACTCGCCGGATGAACTCCCGGTTCAGGGGATGTGGCAGGATCACCTGAAAGAGGTCGATCTTGCCCAACAGTCCCAGGATCTCCAGCAAATCCCAGGTGTGGGAGAAGGCCGCGCCCGAGGCGATAATGCAGGTACGCGGCTGTGAGCCGTCCCCCCGCGTCAGCTCCGGGGCTAATTCCGGCTCCTGGGCGATCCGGGCGATCTTGTCGTTCAACTGCCGGTGCAGCCCCCGCAAAAACTGGGGCGTGGCGCACCACCGTCCCGGGTCCTTGCTAAACCTCGCTGGCCGCTTCAGGACTTCCGGAACCATCAGGGCGATATGCTGGCGGGCGTGGCACACCCGGGTGGTGGGCCGCAGCATCACCGGCAGCTCGTATTTCTCCGACAGGGCGTAGGCCCGCCCCACCATCTCCTTGGCCTCCCGGGGGCTGGCCGGATCAAAGACCGGGATTTTGGCGAACATGGCGAAAAACCGGCTGTCCTGCTCGGTCTGAGAACTGTGGGGGCCGGGGTCGTCCGCCACCGCCACGATCAGCCCGCCCTTCACCCCCAGGTAGGCCGAGCGCAGAAAGGGGTCCGCGGCCACATTCAGCCCCACCTGCTTCATGGCCACCGCCGACCGGCGGCCCGCCATGGAATTGGCCAACGCCACTTCGTAGGCCACCTTTTCGTTCACCGACCACTCGGCGTGCACCTCCACCCCGGTTTCTTTGGCAAAGGCCGCCACCGCCGCCAGGATCTCCGAGGCCGGAGTGCCGGGGTACGACGCCGCCACCGTGCAGCCGTTCTCGATCAACCCCCGGGCCAGGGCCTCATTGCCCATAAGGATTTTTTTGGAAGTTGGACGCAAAGAACTCTCCATCTCTCTGATCAGCCACTTATTACTTTACGGGATGGGGGGCCCAAGGGAGTGGTGCAGGGTAGACCCTTGGCCCCCTCCCCGGGCTTTCCCCAGGCTACGCTGAGCCCCCGCCGCCCAGTAGCCCCCGGGGTCGCACGAACAGCACCAGCAGCAGCACCACGAAGGCGATGACGTCCTTGTAGGCGCTGCTCAGGTAGGCCGCCCCCAGGCTTTCCAGCAGCCCCAAGAGCAATCCCCCGACGATGGCCCCGGGGAAGGAGCCGAACCCCCCCAGGATGGCGGCCGCGAAGCCCTTCAGGCCCAGGAGCACCCCCACGTCGTAGCTCAAGGTGGTGATGGGGGTCACTAGAACCCCGGCCAGGCCCCCCAAGGCCCCGGCCAAAGCGAAGCTCATGGCCTTGATGCGCCACACGGGCAGGCCCACCACCGCGGCCGCAGCCTCGTTGGTGGCCACCGCCCGCATGGCCAGCCCCATCGACGTCCTCCGGAAAAAGAGCACCAGCAGCACGATGGCCCCGGCGGTGAGGGCCAAAATCCATAGGGTCTGGGGCAGGATGGCGGCTCCGGCCAGTCGCAGGGGGGTCTCCCCGGCCAGGGGCGGCACCGCCAGGCGGTTCTTCCCCCAGATGAGCTTCATGATCCCCCGCAGGATGGTGGACAGGCCGATGGTCAGGAAGATGAGGACCAGATGACTCGTGGAGCGGGAGGGCCGCACCCCCAACACCTCCACCGCCAGGCCGATGAGGGTGACCGCCGCCACTGCCGCTGCCAGGGCCGCCGGCATGGGGAGCCCCCAGGAAAACAGGGCGCTGAACAGCACCATGCCCCCCAGGGAGACGAAATCCACTTGGGTGAAGTTGACGATCCCCATGGTGTTGTGGACCACCCCGAAACCCAGGGCCACCAAGGCGTATATCGCTCCTCCGGTAAGGCCGGCGAAGATGAATTGGATAAGGTCCTGCAACGGCGCCATGGGGTGAAAGGTATCCTTGCCACGGGGTTTGGCCTGCCCGCAAAAGCAGCCTTAAATGTGCAAGGGTACAGGAAAGGGGTGGGGGCTGGCAAGGAAAAAGGCTCGCCCGCCACCGGGGACTCAGGCCGCGCCCTGCTCGTTCGCCCCCTGCCACGGCCAGCGGCCGGTAATCTCCACTTCCAGGGCGAAGCTCAGGAAGGTGCGGATCACCACCAGCAACCCCAGGGTACCCAAATCCTGAAAGGTGGGTCCCACGGCCACGGTACCCACGATATCCGCGGCCACGAAGAACTCCAGGGTGAGCAGAATGATCTTGCCGAAGCTGGTCCGGAATTGCCGGAAAGGTTCCTGAAAGACCCGCGTGCGCCACAGGGCGGCGATGAAGATGGCGGTGGTGGCCACCGCCCCCGCCACCAGGATGGCGATGCCCAGGGTTTCGATCCCCATGGCGATCACCTTGAAGGCGGCGTTGAGCCCGGCGTATTCTTTGTTGATGGTAACCATCATGGATGCACCCCTTGCTTGCTGGGTGTCGTCCGACCGCCGGTTATCCGGCAATCAGGGCCCGCATCTCCCGCACCGCTTGACCGATCCCCACCAGCACCGCCCGGGCGATAATGCTGTGGCCGATGCTGAATTCGGCGAACTCCCGGTGCCCGGCAAAACGCTTGATGTTCTGGTAGTTCAGGCCGTGGCCGGCCTTCACTTTGAGCCCCAGGGCCTTGGCCTCCTGGGCCCCGGCCAGCAGTTCCTCGAACAGCCGCTCCGCCTCGGCCTCGTTCTTGGCTTCGGCATACGTGCCGGTATGCAGCTCCACGCATTGAGCCCCCACCTCCCAGGCGGCCGTGATCTGCGGCGGCCGGGGATCGATGAACAGACTGACGTAAATGCCCGCCTCCTGCAGGCGGCCCACGAAGCTCTTGAGGAATTCCTTGTTCCCCTGCACCTCCAGGCCGCCCTCGGTGGTCAGTTCCTGGCGTTTCTCCGGCACCAAGGTGGCTACGTCAGGTTTGATGCGGGTGGCGATGGCCAGCATCTCGTCAGTTGCCGCCATCTCCAGATTCAGACGGGTCTTGACGGTATGGCGCAGGATCTCCAGGTCCCGGTCCTGGATATGACGGCGGTCCTCCCGCAGATGCACGATAATGCCGTCGGCGCCGGCCAGCTCCGCCAAGGCCGCAGCCGTCACCGGATCGGGGTCGTCAATGAGCCGGGCCTGCCGTAAGGTGGCGATATGGTCCACGTTCACTTCCAGAAAGGCCACTCCAGTTCCTCCTTCGCTTCGGGATGTATCAGGCTCATCAATTCCAGGGCTTTGGCGGCCATGCGGGCCGCCTCGGATTCTTCGGCTTCGTGGTCGTAACCCACCAGATGGAGGATTCCGTGGATCAGGTAAAAGTCGAACAGCGCGGTGAACGGCCAGCCGCCCTCCCGGGCCTGACGTTGGGTGGTTTCCACGGAAATGATCACGTCACCCAACACATCGGGCTGCACCTGGGGGAATGGACCGCCTTGCTGGGGCAGGGAAATGACGTTGGTGGTCCCCCGCCGGTTCAACAGCGTCCGGTTGAAGCGGGCCATGGCGGGATCGTTGACCAGCGTCAGGCTGAGCTCCGCCTCAGGTAATCCCAAGGCGTTTAAGATCTTCGCGGCTTTTTCCTTGATCTGCGGCAGGCTTAGGGGCGTCTTTCTTTGCCGGTTGTTTATCCAGATCTTCATGTGGCTTCTTTTTATCAGAGGCGGTTTTTTCCGCGGGAGAAGGATACTCTATCCGCTGATGAAAGATGCCTCCCAGGATCTTGATGAAACTCTTGGCGATCTGATGCAGATCCTTCAGCGTCAGTTCGCACTCGTCCAGTTGCCCGTCCGCGAAGTTATTGTTGATGATCTTCTGCACCATGCCCTGAATGCGGGCGGGAGTGGGGTCCAGCAGGGTCTTGGAGGCGGCCTCGACTTGGTCCGCCAGGAGTACCAGACCGGCCTCCTTGGTCTGGGGGCGGGGACCGGGGTAACGGTAATCCTCTACATTGATCTGCTGCGGCGAAGCCGCCATTTGCTTCGCCTTGTTATAGAAGTAGCTGATGAAGCTGGTGCCGTGATGTTGCCGGATAATCTCGATGATGTTCTTCCCCACCCGGTTCTGCCGCCCCAACTCTACCCCGTCCTTGACGTGGGCGATGAGGATGAGGCTGCTCATGGAAGGGGCCAGCTTTTCATGCTTGTTTTCCCGGCCCAGTTGATTTTCCACAAAGTAGGCGGGCTTCTTGATCTTACCGATGTCGTGGTAATAGGCGGCGCATTTGGCCATTAAGGAATTGGCGTTGATGGCTTCGGCGGCGGCCTCCACCATGTTGCCGACAATAATGGAGTGATGATACGTGCCCGGCGCCATCACCATCAAATCCCGCATGATGGGTTGGTCCAGGTTGAGAAGCTCCAGCAGGCGAATGTCGGAAGTGAAATTGAACAGCGTTTCTATCAAGGGCGTCAAACCGGTGGTCAGGATGCCCACCGCCAGACCGCCGCTCAGCCCCATTATCATGCCGATGGCCAGGTCCTGAAAAGAAATGGGGTACTCCAGCAACTTCAGGGCGACCACCAGCGCCACGTTGGCCAGCCCCACGATTAGCCCGGCCTTGACAATTATCCACCGGTTTTTCCCTTGACGAATTCCCCATACTCCAATAAGACCGCTGATGGTAAAGTAAATGAACAAAGCCAGAGATTTTTCCACCAGGAAGCTCGCCATCACCGAGGCCAGAAAAGCAGTGAGGACCGCCGCTTCCAGCCCTATGAAAATGCCCACCAGCAGGGGCGCCAACACCACCGGCAGGACAAAGATCAGGTTGGCGGCTAACACCGGGTTTATCCGTATCAAGGCGTCACCCATAGCCACCACCCCTTTGCTGAGCAACGCCACAAACAATAAGCTGACGGCGATAAAGACCAGCTCCGGCAAATCCTTGGGTAGCTTGCGCACAAACAACTTGGCGGTCTGATAAGTGATGCTCACCAGGGCCCCCAGGAGAAGCGCAGTAGCCAGAAAATAAGACAACCACCAGCCTCGGGGGCCTTCCTTCTGGAGCGCCTGGAGTTTCAGCAGGATGGCGGGGGTGATGCGTTCCCCCTCCCTCACGAGCATTTCACCTTTCTTGACATGAAAATAAACCGGTTTGAACTCCCTTAAGGCCGCAATTTTGCGTTCCTCGGTTTCCGCCCGATTGAGAATCAGGTTGGGGACGACCAGGGATTGGGCCAGTTCACATAAGGCCCAACGTTGGCCGGCCGGTAAATCCGCTGCCATCTCCCGGCAATAAAAATTGACCCGTTTGATCGCCTCATCCAGATTGAGAAAGGCCTCCGGAAATTTTTCGCTGCTTTCGTTCCGGGATGGTAAATGGCGCACCACGATCTTGCGGCGTTTCTCGTTGCCCAAAATGGCGTGGTCGCTGATGACTCCCTGGGCAAGGATATGGGCCACCTGCTGACCCACCAGCTCCTCCACCGCGGGAGCAAAATGAGATTGGGCCAAGAGATAAAAGGCGTTGTTGTTCAAGGTGATGCCCAGCAGCCGTTCGAACTCTTCTTTCTTACCCAATATATCCTTATGAACCCGGTTGAACGGCAAAACTACTTTCCTTGGTCCTCCCTTCTTTGCATCTCCCGCGGTCGCCACCCCGAGTTCTGCTTCTTTCGCGCTCGCTTGCATCATGGCAAAAGCCCGCCGAACCCGGCTGTGAATATCCTGGCCGATGCGGTCGTCGAAATCATAAACCAACGGGACTTCGTCCAAAAGTTCCTGGCGTCGCTTGGCGGTGGATTCCGTGTCTTCGATAAGAAAGTCGTTGGCCGCCTTGATGTCACGAATAGCGATGTCGCCAACCTGATATGGCAGAAGGTTTTCCTGCGGACGGGGGTAAAGGATCACCGCCGCCAGCAGACTGAAACTGAGCAGGACAAACATTTTGCCGTACTTCTCCCCATATCCTGCCAGGGGTGACTTTTTCCCGGATGCATGGTCGCGCCGGTAACGGAAAAGGCGGCGCACCCCGAAAAGTTTATCGTTTTTTTGGGAGGGTGAGCTATCCTGCATGGGGGCTCGAAGAATTATCCTGAGGTTTGGTCCGGGAACGTCCCGCTCGGCCTCGCTGATGAGATTCATAGGCCTGGATGATCTCCAGTACCAAAGGATGGCGAACCACGTCATGTTTGTTGAAATAGACGAAGTCTATGCCCGCAATGCCCTTTAACAGATCCCGGGTCTCCACCAAGCCGGATATGGTGCCCGACGGCAAATCTATCTGGGTGATGTCCCCCGTGATCACCGCCTTGGAGCCGAAGCCCAGTCGGGTGAGAAACATCATCATCTGCTCCGAGGTCGTATTCTGGGCCTCATCCAAAATAACAAAGGAATTATTCAGGGTGCGACCCCGCATGAAGGCCAGGGGCGCCACTTCGATGACTCCTTGCTGGATGAGATGAGCCGCTTTTTCAAAATCCATCATGTCGTGCAAGGCGTCATACAAAGGGCGCAGGTAAGGATTGACCTTCTCATAGAGGTCTCCCGGCAGAAACCCTAATTTCTCCCCCGCCTCCACAGCCGGACGGGCCAGGACAATCCGGTGAACGTCATTGTTCATCAGGGCCGCCACCGCCATCGCCATGGCCAGATAGGTCTTACCGGTTCCCGCTGGCCCGATCCCGAAAACCATGTCGTGGGCCCGAATGGATTCGATGTAGTGTTTTTGATTAAGGCCCTTGGGTGCAATCCGACGCTTCATGGCCGAAATATACACCGTATCCAGGAAAATATCTTTTAACGAAGCATCCTGCTTCTGTTTTAAAATCCGGAGGGCATATTGGATGTCTTGCGGTCCCACCAGGTAGCCTGTCTGCACCAGTTGATACAGTTCGCGCAGCACCCGGGAGGCGACGGCCACCCCGCCCTCGCTGCCTTCCAGGATGATCTGGTTGCCCCGGATGTGGGAAGTGATCTTCAGATGACGCTCGATGATTTTGACGTTCTGGGAATGCTGGCCGAAAAGAGCCCGGGCGGCGTCGTTGTCCTCAAAGATCAGTTTGGTGGGAGAAGGACGCGACAGGGTATCTGCCATGGTTATAATCCCTCTCCCGGAAGCCCCATCACCTGACCGCGCACCAGACGCCGACGGGGGCGGTTATCGAAATCCATTAGCACGATCTGCTGCCAGGTGCCCAATAATAATCGCCCGCCCTGCACCGGGATGGTTAGGGAAGGTTTCATCAACGCGGCCCGGACGTGTGCATAGCCGTTGCCGTCTCCCCAACGCCGGTCGTGTTGATACGTGATGTCCCGGGGTACCCAACGATCTATGGCTGCCTTCAAATCCTCGATCACTCCGGATTCGAACTCAATGGTGGTGAGGGCCGCCGTGGACCCGGAAATGAACAAAGTCAAGATTCCCTGATCCACCTGTGTCTGGCCGAGCTTGGCCTGGACCATCGACGTTATATCAAGGATATCCGTATCGCTGGTCGTCACGCACTCCAGTTGGAATCCCTCGACCTTAACCATATATTTTATAAACCTGTATACGCCATGCAATCCCTTTAAATCATTATACCGCAGTGTTTACCATAACAATATAGAAATTTTCAAGATGACGCCCCTTGTTCACTATCCGGCCCCTGCAGCACGACCTCAGGCTGAGGACTGCCGGTGGGACAAGAATCGCCGGGACTTATAAGGAGGGTGGGGCCGGCAAAGCCGACCCCATTTTTAGGGATGGATTGGAGGTTAGAAGCATCCGAGCTTAGTGGAGGGTAGAAGAGATGAAGAAATTGTTCAATGTATCCGTGGGCCGTAACATCTGTTGGATTATTTGGGTGACTTTGGCCCGTTGCTCCGGGGTTAATTGTTGAAACTTATCTACTACCTGACGCAACAGAAGAGCGGATTTTTGGAGACTGCGCAGGTTGGTTTCTAGCTTCTTCAACGATTCCACCAAGGTTTCCATACTTTCCCTGACCTTTTGGATCTTTTCCGCCTTCGCTTGGCTCTCTGCGCTCATAGGTTCAACTTCTTTACATCTATCGTCAGACATGCCGCGATCCCCCCTGTGCTATCTCCCTGCTCTTTCTGACCTACCACCAGTGCAAGATGAATACCACGGAGGAAAAAAAATTAACCACAGGTATTACAGCATGTTAGCGCTTGAGAAACTATGCACATGGAGAGCTTTGACTGTTAACAAGTCGGGACATTGTGTTCAGAAAGATAAACAGAGGCAGGTTTTCAAGAAGACCGCATTGTGGAACGGCAGAACGAAATTAATGCAACAATTTCATTTCGCTCACAATATATGAATTTTCGGCTGCCCGGCATTCTCGGAAATCAGATTCAACGGAATCGTCGACGCATTCCTTTGTTCAGAAATCTGAACAGACTATAATTCCACCACCGAATCATCGCCGATCATCAACCGGAAGCAGCGATGCTGATTGTGCCGCAAGATACGGGCATGCCTGCCGATCAGGCTGTCTTCCAGGCGGTCGATGTGCTGCACGCAGGCCTCGGTTAACAGCACCGAGTGCTCCACCACCGAATCCTCCACCCGGGAGTGGTCTCCGATACTGGTGAAAGGGCCGATGAAACTGTTCCTGATCAAACAATGCTCGCCAATCACCACCGGACCGCGAATGGTGGAATTGATGATGCGGGCGGTGGGCGCAATGCTTACCCGACCGCTCACCTGACTGCGCTCATCCACCTCACCCTGAATACGCTTCGCGATCCATTCATCCAGGACAATGGTGTTGGCGGTGAGGAGGTCGTCCTTCTTCCCCGTATCCAGCCACCAGGATTCCAGGACTTCGCTTCCCACTCTCTGTCCTGATTCCAGTAAGATCTGGATGGCGTCGGTAATTTCATATTCTCCCCGCCAGGAGGGCTGCAACTGATCAATGGCCCGGTGAATCTCCGGCGAGAAGATGTATACACCCACCAGCGCCAGATTGGAGGGAGGATCCTGCGGCTTTTCCACCAGTCGTTTGAGGGTGCCGTCGTCACCGACTTCGGCGATCCCGAATTGGGAGGGATTGTCCACTTCTTTGAGGAGCACCAGGGCGTCGAGTTCCCGGCTCCGAAAGGTGGTCACCAACCCGTTGATCCGGCTCCCGATAAGGTTGTCTCCCAGGTACATGACGAACGTGTCGTCTCCTAGGAAACCTCGGGCCACCTTGACCGCATGCGCCAACCCCGCCGGCTCGGACTGCACCATATAGGTAATCTGCACGCCCCAGAGGTCCCCGGTCCCCACTGTTTCCCGCACCAGGTCGCCCGTCTCCGGAGAGATGATAACGCCGATGTCGGTAATTCCAGCATGGGCCAGATTCTCGATAACGTAAAACAGGATGGGCTTGTTGGCCACGGGCACCAATTGCTTGGCTGCCGTATAAGTCAACGGCCGCAGGCGGGTGCCTTTACCACCGCTCAAAATGAGACCTTTCATGGGGCGTTTTCCCTTTCCGCCGGCCTGCGCTCTCCGACCGTCACCGGCCTGCCTCACCCCCGGCAATCCCCTACCCTGCTGGGGTCACCTGCCCCTCCGGTCGTCCCCGCCAGCGATCTGCACTGGCTGATGGAGGCGACGCGGCCGTTGGCGGGGATCATCCGTATGCTACGCCTGCGCCATAGAAATGATATCCGACTGCCTTTTCCTGTTATCATAATATATTACGAAATTCCTGCCAACTTCTTTGATGAATTTGCAAGGAGGCAGGGTTTGTGATACCTTTAAACAGACCTAACTACCGGCTGATAAAAGAAGTTCCCCGATCCTCCCCTAAACCGCAAAGGATTCGCAATGGCCCCTGACGAGATTCCCATGGTGGAGGCCGCCCTGGCAGAAAAGGTGCGCCCCCTGGTCAACAATATCTTGGCTCGCTTTAATGACGACAATATTACGCCCCAGGAGGCCGGGGTGGTTATCATCGCCCTGATGCACCGCGTCCTCCAGATCCTGCATGACTCCCCGGAGGCGCAACGACAGATCGCCTTGTCGGTGTTGAGCCTGATCAATGAACACTTGCAGGGAACTCTCCCGGATGCCGCCGACCCTCCACCATGCGCGTGTTCGTAGCGTCGGCGTCCTTTTAACCGCTTCCAATCTCAGTCCGTCGCTATGCCTGTCACCGGGGTGCGGGAACTCTCGGACATAATTCAGTTGTTAGGAGCAGGAGTACACTTTCATGCGTTGCGCTGACAACGTCCTCGAACTCATCGGCAATACGCCGTTGGTCCGCCTCAAGGCCCTGAACCCTAACCCCCGGGTGGAAGTCCTCATCAAACTGGAGGGCTTCAATCCCGGCGGTTCCATCAAAGACCGCGTCGCCTGGGCCATGATCCAGGACGCCGAAGCCCGGGGCGAGTTGACGCCCGGCAAGACGGTCATCGAAGCCACCAGCGGTAATACCGGTATCGGCCTGGCCATGGTCTGCGCCGTCAAAGGCTATCCCTGCGTGCTGGCCATGTCCGAGTCGGCCTCCCAGGAACGCAAACTCATCCTCAAGGCCCTGGGTGCCCAGCTGCTTCTGACCCCCGCCAGCCTGGGCACCGACGGCGCCATCGAGGAGGTCTACCGCCTGGGACGGGAGTATCCCGACAAGTATTATCTCCCCGACCAATTCAATAATCCCAGTAACCCCCAGGCCCACTATAACGGGACGGCCCAGGAAATCTGGGACCAGACGGACGGTCAGGTCTCCACAGTGGTGATCTCCATGGGCACCACCGGCACGCTTATGGGCATGTACCGACGTCTCAAGGAACTCGATCCCGCCATCCAGATAGTCGGGGTGGAACCCTATATGGGCCATAAAATCCAGGGCTTGAAAAATATGCACGAATCCTACAAGCCCGGCATCTTCGATAAAACTCAGGCCGACGCCATCGTCAATATCGAAGACGAAGAGGCCTTTGAGATGGTCCGCCGCTTGGCCCGCACCGAGGGCATCCTGTTGGGAATGAGTTCCGGCGCCGCCGTGGCCGTGGCCCTGCGCCTGGCCCGGACCATAGACCGCGGCGTCATTGTTGCCATTGCCCCGGACAGCGGCGAGCGTTACCTGTCAACCCCCCTGTTTGTGGAAAAGGAAACGCCTTCCCTGCAACTCCACAACACCCTCAACCGGCGCAAAGAGGCCTTCTGGCCCCAAACCCCCGGAGAGGTCAGCATCTACGCCAACGGTCCCACCCTGAACGCCTATCTCTCGCTGGCCGATGCCCGGCGGCTGGTCATGGTGGACCTGCTCACCCGTTTCCTGGATTACCGGGGTTTCGAGGTGCGGCTGGCCCTCAACCTCACCGATATCGACGACACCACCATTCAGGGCGCCGCCGCCGCTGGTCAACCCCTGGAGGAGTTCACCGGCCATTATCTCACCGAGTTCTTCCAGGATGTCGATGAGCTGCGCCTCAAGCGGGCGGCGGTCTACAGCCGGGTCACGGAACATGTCGATGACATGGTCCAACTCACCCGGCGTCTGTTGGAAAAGGGCTATGCCTACGAAAAGCTGCGCTCCGTCTATTACGACATCTCGCGCTTCAAAGACTATGGCAAGCTTTCCCGGCTTAATCTCCAAAAGATCCAGGTGGGCAAAACCGTAGACCTGGACGACTACGCCAAAGACAACCCCCGGGACTTCACTCTGCTCAAACGGGCCAAACTGGGCGAACTGAAAAAGGGCCTGTATTACGCCACAGAGTGGGGCAACGTGCGGCCCGGCTGGCACCTAGCCAGCGCCGCCGTCGCCCTGAAACATCTGGGCGACACCCACGACATCCACGTAGGCAGCATGAATCTCATCTTCCCGCACCACGAAAACGTCATTGCCATCTGTGAGGCGGCCACGGGCAAATCGCCGGCCCGCTATTGGCTGCATCTGGAACAGACCGTCCCGGGAGGCGGCGACCGGGAAGCTGACGGCGGTCTGCCCACCGTCCGAGATCTTCGGGACCGCGGTCACCAGGGACAGAATATTCGGTTCTTCCTGCTGGCTACCCACTATCGCAAACCGCTCCACTTCTCGCTTGCCGCCCTGGATAACGCCCGGCGCACCCGCCAGCGGCTGGACTCCTTTCTGAACCGGCTCCAACGGGTCACTGGCGGCGAACCCTATCCGGACCTGGATCAGGACCTCTATAACCTCAAGCAGGACGTCATCTCCGCCCTTGACGACGACATGAACATCGCCGAGGCCCTGTCGGTGATCTTCGCCTTCATAAAACGCATCAACACCCTCATCGACCAAGGCCGTCTGGATCAGGCCGGCGCCCAGGCGGTCCTGGCCAAATTCCAGCGACTGGACCAGGTCTTCAGTGTCATGAACTTCCCCCAGGCGACCTCCGACCGCGACATCGAGGCCAAACTGGCAACCCGGGAACAAGCCCGCCGGCAAAAGGACTGGGATACAGCCGACCGTCTGCGCCAGGAGCTCTCGGACGCCGGCATCGAAGTCACCGACACTCCGAACGGTCCCGTGTGGCATCGCCGTTAGACCGTCGCGAGCGGCGAAGGAATCTCAACAATAGACGGCGAAGCCTGCAATCACGGCGAAAATCGGCGCACGGGCAGATTTTGCTTTGCTTTCCCGCCGTGTTGTATTACAAATAAACTAGATACGGCCACCGCGCCGCCTCCACCCAGAACGTGCCGGAGTGGTGGAATTGGTAGACGCAGGGGACTCAAAATCCCCCGGGCCTTGCGCCTGTGCGAGTTCGAGTCTCGCCTCCGGCACCAATGATATTAAGCAGTTAGATGGGGCTCTTGTTCGTGACGAGAGCCCTTGACTTTTTCTGAGTGTGAATTTGAGTGTGACTCTGCCGGGCTTGCTCATAGATTGAGATAGCCTCACGCTCAGCCTCACAGATGGTATGGAGATAGATTTCCGTCGTGGAGCGGTTCTCGTGGTGATTTTGCTAACCTAAAAATGACCCCCCTGAGCAAGTTTTGACAATGCAAAA
>CAYRYV010000064.1:0-19026 GCA_964428565.1 uncultured Desulfobacterales bacterium
CAAACTCAAAATCATGGCCCTTCACCAAACCAAGTACGCTTTAGTCGGATGAACCCTACATATTAAGTAGTTGACAGTCTCATCTTTGGTGCCGAAAGGCGTTCGTAACTTCCATCCTTTCTTTCCACCGTTAGGGTATGACTGATTCGGTGGGCGGGAGAGATCGGTCGCTCACCGGGCTCTCCCGCGTTTCCCTTTCTAACCGGCACAGTTAAAAGTTCTTGAAATCGGCATCATCGAGAGGAATGACCTGCTCGGGGGCAATTAGCCGGGTTGAACCGTTTCCCGGGGACCGACGGTCCTTGAGGGTCGGGGCCGGCTGGAGAGCCGGACCGGCCTCAGTCCCGGAGCCGGGGTAGGTTAAGGCCGGTCGGTGAGCGCGGCGGCTTACCGGCAGGAAGCGGTCAACCTTCAGCCCCTCTTTTAGGCCGCCTTTGTGGCCGTTTCCTCCCACTATGGCCATTAATTCTGCGACCACGTCCTTCATCTGTTCGGCCTGGGCGTTCATCTCCTCTGAAGCGCTGGCGCTCTCCTCGGCATTGGCGGCGGTCTGCTGCACCACCTTGTCCATCTCGGAGATGGCCTGGTTGATCTGATCAACTCCCTGGGCCTGTTCCTTGGAGGCGGCGGTGATCTCGGCCACCAGTTCTTTGACCTTGTCGGTGCTCAGGGCTACCTGATCAAATTCCTTCGCCGACATCTGTACCAGCCCGGAGCCTTCCTTCACTTTGTTGACCGTGCCCTCAATGAGATTGGCGGTACTTTTTGCGGCTTCAGCGGCGCGCATGGCCAAATTGCGGACTTCGTCAGCCACCACGGCAAAACCGGCCCCGGCCTCACCGGCGCGAGCTGCCTCCACCGCGGCATTAAGGGCCAGCAGGTTGGTCTGGAAGGCGATCTCGTCGATGGTCTTGATAATCTTGGCGGTCTCGTCGCCCGCCTGAGAAATCTCCCGCATGGCGTTGGTCAATTGGGACATGGACGTATTGGCCTGGGCCACTATCCGGCCAGTTTCCAACATCAGGGAGTTGGCCTGATTGGCGTTGTCGGCGTTCTGCCTGGTCATGGCGGCCATTTCTTCCAAAGACGACGAGGTTTCCTCCAGTGATGCGGCCTGCTCAGAGGAACCCTCGGCCAACTGCTGAGATGCCGCCGCCACCTGACCGGAGGCCGCCGCTACCTGCTCAGCGCCGGCATTAAGGGCCGCAATGGTCCGGTTGACGGGCTTGGTGATGCTGCGGGTGAGCAGAAAGGCCATGATCGCCCCCAGGAAGAGAGACACGAGGGATAGCACGATCAGGAACTGCCGGCCGCCCGTCACCGCCTGGGCCCCCTGCTCGCCACTCTTTTGGGCCAAATCGACCTGGTATGCCACCAGGCCTTCAATCTCTTGTAACAGCTTGCCCTGGGGCTGCCTGACTTCGCTCATGAGCACCCGGCCGCATTCTACCTGATTATTGGCCAGGGCTAAGGACATCGCTTTGTCCACCAGGGGGCGGACCTCGGTATTGGCTTGTTTGATGGACCGCAGGATATCCTTGCCACGGTCGCTGACCACGGTTTGCTCAAGTTTGCCCATCACCTCGGCGAATTTCTGTCGCGCCTGACCGATGCGATTTTTTTCCTCCTCTTCAATGGCCCTGTCGGTGGTGAGACTCATATTGCGCACCGCCCGCGCGATGGCATTGACACTGTCCTTCAGAACGTACGCCTGATTTACCTTGGGGAATTTGTTACCGATGATGTCCTGGAGATTGTCGTTGATCGCCGACAGGCGGCTTACAGCCACATATGCCATGACAACCATGAACACCAGGATGAGAGTGAACCCCAAGGCCAGTTTCGTGCCCAGCTTCAGATCCTTGAAAAACATAACTACCTCCTTGTAGGAAAGTGATATAGTGGGACCGATATCCTGCATTACAAGGTATATGCCAGCCTCTATTGTTGTAACTACTACGGATAGTTGGAAAAAATAAGATATAGATTCCTCTTTTATTGGAAATTTCCACAAAATATGGAAAATGTCCTTTATCGAGGGAACCTTGGACCATGATTGGTTCTCTTAATCTCGATAATTTTTTTAAATTAATTCATTGTTAATTTATTTTTTGAGAATTATAATCATCGTAAGTTTTCCACCTTTTTAGGAATATGCTCACAAGCATTTTCCCCTGGCCATTATCTTCTCGTGGAGCAATTCATGGTTGTTTTCCCATTCTATATCCCCTTAGGAAAAGACTGGCTTCGTTCTTACCGACTTGATCTTTGGGCCCTGCTGCTCCCCTGGTCCATCATTGTTGGGGGCGCCTGTCTGATTTCCGAAAATCCCTGGGATTTGACTCTGAGCTATTTCTTCATCTGGCTCATGGGCGCCGGGTTGATTTGCTATCTCAGCAGCCAGGTGGAACAGGAGGAACGGGCCCATCTCCGGGCTGAATCCGCTCTCATCGACACCGAGGCGAAATTCCGCACCCTGGTGGAACAAGCCATCACCGGGATATACATTATCCAGGACGGCAAAATGGCTTACGTCAATCCCAAATTCTGCCAGATGTCCGGATATGCCGCCGACGAAATCCTGGCTTTGCCATCCGTATTGGATTTGGTGTTCCCTGAGGACCGCCCGCTGGTGGCGGCCAAGATCAAAGAGAGACTGGAAGGCGACCTGCCGGAGGCCCACTACTCCTTCCGCGGGCAGAAAAAGGATGGCCGTCTCGTCGATCTGGAAGCGCATGGCATCAGAACCACCATCGACGGCAAACCGGCCATTGTCGGCACCCTGATCGATGTCACTCAGGTTTCCCAACTCATGCGGTCCTTGGAAGAAGCCCAAAAATTTTTAGAGAAGCGGGTGGAGGAGCGCACCCTGGAACTGCTACGCTCCAACGACCGGCTCTCCCGGGAAATCGCTGAACACCGACGGACGGCGGAAAACCTGCGGATTGCCGAAGTCCGGGTTCGGGCGCTGTTCCATAATATGCCCAGCGGGGTGGCGGTCTATCGGGCGGTGGACGACGGCCGGGACTTTACTTTTCTGGACGTCAACCAGGCCGCCGAACGCATCGATGGCATCGCGGCCGCCCAGGTGATAGGCAGGAGCGTCCTGGAAGTCTTTCCCGGAGCCAGGGAGTTCGGCCTCGTTGCAGTGCTGCAGCGGGTGTGGCGCTCCGGGCAGCCGGAATTCTTCCCGTTGGCGTGTTACCAGGATGAGCGGATTTCCGGCTGGCGGGAAAATTATGTCTACAAACTGCCCTCCGGCGAAATCGTGGCCATCTACGACGATGTCACCTCCCGGGTGGAACAGGAAAAAGTCCTGCGAGAGAATGAAGAACGCCTGCAACTGGTCTTGGAGGGGAGCAATGACGGCTTCTGGGACTTTGATGTGAACTCCGGCAGGATCGAATATAGTCGGCGGCTGACGGAGATGTTGGGGTATTACCCGGACGAGATCGTTCCTCACAGAACTGCTTGGAGGGCATTGATTCATCCCGAAGACCACGGCCTGGTTTTGGAGGCCCTCAATCGGCATTTGGCGGCTGAAATCCCTCTGTTTGAAGCCGAACTCCGCGTGTTGACCAAATCGGGGGCTTGGAAATGGATTTGGGTCCGGGGTAAAGTGGTGATCCGGGATGACGGGGGGCGACCTCAACGCGTGGCGGGAATTGTCACCGACATCAGCGACCGCAAGGGAACTGAAACGGAATTGCACAGATTATCCGAAGAGTTGGAACGCCGGGTCCGTGACCGTACGGCGGAACTGGCTGTCCGCAATGTCCAACTACAGGAGGAAATCGAGGAACGTCACCGGGCGGAGCAGGCCCTCCAGGAACATTTCCATTTATTGCAGACCCTCATTGACACGCTCCCCCATCCGATCTTTTACAAGGATATTCAGGGGCACTACCTAGGCTGCAACACCGCCTTCGAGTCGCTGGCGGGCCTTGCTCGTCAGGAAATTATCGGCAAAAAATCTGAAGATATCTGGCTCCCGGAGTTCGCTGCCGCGTCCCGGGAGCGTGAAGTCCTTCTTCTCCAATCGCCGGGGTGCCAGACCTATGAGACCACCTTTGCGCGTCCTGACGGTACCCGTCGGGATTTTCTGGTGAGCAAGGCCACGTTTTCTCTGGTCAACGGCTCGACTGCGGGTCTGGTGGGGGTGGCGATGGACATCACCGCGCGGAAGCATGCGGAGGCGGAGCGGCTTCGTTTGGCTGCGGTCATCGAGCAGAGCAATGACGGTGTCATCATCACCGATCCCCAGGGCCTGATCCAATATGTCAATCCCGCCTTCGAACGCCTCCGGGGCTGTCGTCGGGAGGACGTCCAGGGGAAGGCCGTATGCTCCGTCTGCTCCTACGAAGGCCGGCGGTCCGCCGACAATATTTGGAAGGTCATCCTTCGGGGGGAGACATTCTCCGGGCGCGTCCGGGTCCACTGTCAAAATGGACGCCTCTTGGAACTCGACGTCAAGATTTCGCCCCTCCGGGACGAAGCTGATAAAATAATTAGCTTTCTGGGAGTCGAACAGGATGTCACCCAAGCCGTACAAATGGAACAGCAGTTGCGGCAGGCCCAAAAGCTTCAGGCCATCGGCACCCTCGCCGGGGGCATCGCCCACGACTTCAATAATATTCTCTTCCCCATTATCGTCGACAGCGACATGGCCCTCATAGAGATGTCGCCGGACAGTCCTTTGCGGGATAAACTGGACCGGATTCACCGAGCCAGCCTGCGGGCTTCGCAACTGGTAAAACAAATACTGTCCTTCAGCCGGCAAAGGGAAAGTAAGCCGGGCGCCATTGACCTCCACCCCATAATCGCAGAAACGTTGAAGTTCCTGTGGGCTTCCTTGCCCGCCACCATCACCATACAATCTCGTATCGTGCCTCATTTGGGTCTGGTGGAGGCTGATGCCACCGAGATGCATCAGGTGGTGATGAATCTGTGCACCAACGCCGCTCAGGCCATGGGGGAATACGGCGGCATCCTGACGCTTACCCTGGCAAAGGTGCAGGTGGAAGAGGAGATCGTGGGTTTCCCCATGACTGTCAGGCCGGGCAGCTACCTCCAGCTGACGGTCCAGGACACCGGTGCGGGAATGGACCCGGAAACCTTGGAGCGCATTTTTGAGCCCTATTTTACCACCAAGGAGGTCAACCTGGGAACCGGATTGGGGTTGGCGGTGGTGCATGGCATTATCCAATCCTCCCAGGGAGCCATTACGGTGGTCAGCAAACGGGGCCAGGGCACGGCCGTTGCCGTCTACCTGCCTTGTCTGGAGGGAGCCGCCCCAGAGGAGTCGCAACGAGAGACACCGGCCCCCACCGGCCGCGAGCATATCCTGTTGGTGGATGATGAACCCGACGTCCTGGCCGCACTCTGCAGCTTGCTGACCCATTTGGGCTATAAGGCGGTGGCGGTGCCGGACTCCCGGGAAGCCCTGGCTCGGTTCGAGGCCTCTCCGGAGGCCTTCGACCTGGTCATCACCGATCAGACCATGCCCCAGCTGACCGGCCTGGAATTGGCGGCGGCGATCCACCGCCGGAAACTTGGTGTGCCCATCATTTTATGCACCGGTTACAGCGACCATGTGACCCCGGAAAAGGTCGAGACTGCCGGGATCGCCGAGATCTTGAAAAAGCCCACGTCCCCGGCGCAGATCGCCGGAGTCATCCGCCGGGCTCTGAAGCAGGCTCACAACAATGCCGACGATCTGCAGTGAGGGCGGGTATTCTTGCGAGGAAAGGTAACTCAGTCGATCCGTGGGCTCTATTAGTGTACTGACCAATATATTTAATGAACGCCCTGCGGCCCGCGTGGAGGGGAATGTGGCCTATCTGCTGGTTATCGACGACGATATGCTCATCTGTCAGTCCCTTGCAGGATTATTGGAACCCCTGGGGCACTCGCTGAAGTGCTGCCAGACCCTGTACGAGGGTCTGAATGAGGCCCACGCCTTTCCCTTCGACGTGGTGTTCCTGGATATAAAAATGCCCGATGGCAACGGGCTGAACTTCTTGCCGGAATTCCGTCAGGCGCCGGGGGCCCCTGAGGTTATCATCATGACCGGCTTCGGGGACCCTGACGGAGCGGAACTGGCCATAAAAAACGGGGCCTGGGACTATATTCTCAAGCCCCCGTCCGTGAACTCCATCATCCTTCCCCTGCAACGGGCCCTCCAGTTCCGCGATGAAAAGCAGAAGGCTCAGGAACACCAACTCATCCTGCGGTGCGACGGCATCATCGGCCGCAGTTCCGCCATGCAGGCCTGTTTTGAGCTGCTGGGCAAAGCCGCCCTCAGCGACGCCAATGTCCTGATTTCCGGCGAGACCGGCACCGGTAAGGAGCTTTTTGCCCGGGCCGTACACCAGAACAGCTCCCGGGCCAGCCATAACTTTGTGGTGGTGGATTGCGCCGCCATCCCGGCCAACCTGGTGGAGAGCATACTTTTTGGATATAAAAAGGGCGCTTTCACCGGCGCGGATAAGGATTTTGACGGCTTGATCCTCCGGGCCGATGGCGGCACGCTTTTTTTGGACGAAGTGGGGGAACTGCCGCTACCCCTGCAGAAAGCCTTCCTGAGGGTCCTTCAGGACCGTCATTTCCGGCCGTTGGGCGGCAAAAAGGAGATTGCCAGTAATTTTCGTCTGGTGGCGGCTACTAACCGGGACTTGGAACACAGGATGCGAACAGGGGATTTCCGGGAGGACCTGCTCTTTCGACTCCGCACGCTCACTATCCACCTGCCCCCTCTGCGGGAGCGGAAGGGGGATCTCGGGGAACTGGCCCGCAATTTCCTGGCGCGGAGTTGTGAACGTTATGGTTTGGAGCCCAAGGGCATTACCCCCGAATTTCTCGAGGCCCTTAATAATTACGAATGGCCGGGGAATGTCCGGGAGTTGGGCCACACCTTGGAAGAAGCAGTGATTTCCGCCCGCCAGGAACCGACCCTCTTCACTACCCACCTGCCGGAGCATATACGGATCCATTTGGCGCGCCGCAAGCTGTCGGATAGCCAGGGCAGACCGGGACCCTCGCCGATGCCGGATTCCGAGGCGACTTTCAAGTCCTACCGGGATGCCCGTTTAGAGAATCTGAAAAAATTCGAGTTCCAGTATTTGCAACAACTCATTACCCATACCGGCGGTAATGTCAAAGAAGCCTGCCAACTTTCCCAGCTCTCTAAAACCCGCCTTTATGATCTGTTAAAAAAATACCGTCTTTTGCGGTGAACCTCAGCCGGGTAACCCGATCGGCAGGTTAGTGGTTTTCCTATCTTTATGTCGATCGGGCACTGCTCCTCTTTCAAGTAACCATCTGAAAAAGATAAACTTCCGAGAATAACCTATGCGTCGGAAAAGAGACTCCCAACGGCGCCTGTTTCATCTCATGGCGAAAAAACTAAAGTTGCCCGGGAGTTGGAGGCCATTTTCCAGGTTCTGGACGAAAATAAGAAGATCCTGAACTTGGTCTATCGAGACTTGGTGCAATGTCGGCGGGCGGACACCGGGCGCCGCGGCATGACCGCCGAACAGGTCTTGCGGTGCGCCATCTTGAAACAATACCGGGATTTGACCTACGAGGAGCTGGCTTTTCACTAGGAAGACTCTCAGGCCTTCCGATCTTTCGCCCGTCTGGGCATGGGGCAATATCCCGGCGATTCCACCTTCGTTAAAAGTGACAGGAAAGGCTCAACCCCAGAGCATGATTGTAAGATTCGTAGCGGCCCCGGGCCTGGGCGGCGTTGGGAAGAGCCACGCCATTCTGAGTGAGCGTATTGGTCTTGGTGCGGCTTTCCGCCACGATATAATTATAAGCAATCCCCAAGGTAAACCTGCTGATCTTCATATCGCCCCCCAGGGTGAAGATGTGGCGGTTGGCATCCGGAACCTGGGGATCAAAGGTATCTTCGGGCACCGGCGTCATGTCGTAGATATAGCCGGCCCGCACCTTATACCCTGGCATCAGTTCATAATTGGCCCCGAACCGTACCGCCCAAATGTCGCGCCAGTTTTTCTGCTGGATGATGCGATAGGTTGGCAATCGGTTGACGAAGGTAGGGTAGTTCAGATCCAGGCGCAGCTCTTCATAGGTGGACCACCCCGTCCAGGTGCCGTCAACCTCCAGCACCAGGGGCTTGAGCATGGCGAAGGCCACACCGAAAGTCATTGAAGGGGGGAATGTCAGGGTGCTGTTGCCTTTGATCGTGGGTGACATGGTGGCCTTTAACTCGGAGTGGTATGTCACCCGGATTTCGCTCCGGTAGGACGCCCCGAACCTCAGGCCTTCGACAGGTTCAAAAATGAGTCCCAGGTTGTAGCCCACCCCCTGGCCGTCACCCGAGAGGTTCTGCTCCCCGTCCCTCAGGGTCGGCAACAAGAACTTCCGCTGAAGTTCCACCGACGACCACAGGATGTTGAACCCCGCTCCTAGTTGTATTTGGTCCGAAAGCTTAAAGGCTAATGTTGGGTTGAGGTTATAGGTGTGCAGCTTCGAGGAGGTGGTGATATAGCGCCCCACCCAATCCGAAGGCCAGGTGGTGCCCAGCCCGAAAGGAATAAAAAAGCCGATTCCGCCGGAAAGTCGCGAGGTGATAGGAGAAGCCGCATAAACGGTGGGAGTTAAGAAAAACCTATGCTTGGTTTTGGCATCGGCTCCGGCCGGGTTGTAGTATTCCCGGGAGGGGTAATTAATGACCTGCCCCACATAGATTGTCGGTCTTTTTAATTGAGTCAGGCCGGCGGGATTATAAAAAATGGCCGACGGATCGTCGGCCTGTGCGACAAAAGCATTGCCTTGGGCCATGGCCGCCGTCCCCTGCTGCAAGATGGCGAAGCCACCGCCAAAACCGGGTGTACACAACCACACTTGAGTCAGAATCAGCAGCACCAGGTAAAGGTATGCGCTCCCCCGCTTCATCTCCACCTCCCGTGTAACCGGACTCTCGGATTGGATGCCTGCGAATTTTCAAGTCCAATAATCAGGTGCTTGGTTCCCTCCTGGGATTGTTTGGATCATGTAAAGGTTTATTACCATGTTTCGTTAAATTGTTACAGTTATTTTTGAACACTTTTTACCAGTTGTTCATTTTTCTTTGCCGGCGCAGGTCACCTCCCCCGGTTCACCCCTGTTCCCCTCCACCTGTATGGTCTTGCCTTGGAATTTTTCGATCACCCGGGCATTTGTTTCCAGGTGGGAGGTCACGGCCTCGGTGGTAAATATTGACGGCCCCTCCGCCAATGTCAAGTATAACAGCAACTGGTCGGCCAGGTATTGGTCCATTGCCGCGTGACTGGACAGAAATTTCATGAAGGCGTCAACAGCTTCATCGGCCACGGTTTCCGCCGGCTTGCCTCTCGCGCCCAGGGATGCGAAGCCGGCCCGCGGCCCCCAGAGAAAGACCAGGCTCCCTGGTCCCCGGCCGCCGCCCCGTTCCGCGGTGATGCGCGCCGGCCACTCCAGGCGGCGACTCAATTGCTGTTGCTGACGCTGTATAACGTGATCAGGAAGATTGGCGGCCACCGATAAGCCCTGGAATGCCTCCCGGAGTGGAGGAGTCCGCCAGGTTATGGGCAGGATGCGGGGAGACGGAAAGATGCTGAGTCGGATTTCTCCACCGCCCTGGGGATACCATCCCCAAGCCCGCAGCTCCAGGGTGGCCCTGATGCCCAAAGCCGCCAACGCCGGCAGGAAAACCTCACGAAGATAGTGGGCAGAGGGACTCCCGGGGACATGGGTTCCCCCTTTTAAGACCAATTTGGAGGGTTGGGAAGCATGGATGAGAACGGGCAACAGCGTCTGGGCGATCAAGCAGACCGACCCGGCGCTGCCGCGACGTTCCGCCACGTCAGAGGTATAGTGCCCCGGGGAGATTCCCCGGGGTCGGAAGATCAGACTTGTCGATCCCACGGCATCGCCGGACACCTCCGCCCGGGTGATGGCGGCCAACGCCCGCACCGCCGTGAGGTGTTGCGGCCGCAATCCCGGTTGGGACCGGCGCGCCCGAATGTTATCCATCCGCAGCTCCCGGCCCCGCAATGCCGCCAAGGCGAGGGAAGTTCGGAGAACCTGGCCTCCTCCCTCGCCCTGGGAGCCGTCAACAAAAATCATGGACGCTCGAGAATCAATCGTCCAAGATAAAGATGACCTCCATTCTCACCCGGAAGGTTTGCATTTGATTGTCTTTCACACTGACCCGCTGTTCCATGATCCGCAGCCCGGTAATGCCCCGCAAGGTCTTGGATGCCCGGACAAACCCCACTTCAATAGCCTCTTGAAACCCCTTGGGCGATTCCGCAATGATCTCTGTTACCCTGGCCACCTGTTCTCTAGCCATCGACCACCTCCCGGGGGGCAGACCCCTCCTTTTGAAAGTTATCTAGTCGGTTGAATTATTAGGAAATAATAAGTGAGTTTAATTAATATAAGGACGTCCCTACCCGGATGCAATAAGCGGTAGCCGCAAAATTCCCCGCAACAATGAGAGGGGAGACGCCCCAGACGGTTGATGGTTCTGCAGCCTGGTGATTTCAGGTATGTTTCCCGCTATCGTGCTCCGGGGCCTCCGGGAGTTGCGGCACTTCGCCGGAGGAGGGGAGGGTATGGGAGTCGGCAGGAGGGGGCACAAAAACCAATTTCCCGTCGGTGCTTTCTACTGCCAGGCCATGCCGTTCGGCCAGAGCCAACAGATATTGGTATTCCATCGCTCGTTTCTGCAACCGGTAACGCAGCAACAGGCTCAGGGGGATATAGAGCAGCGCCAGGGCGAACACCCCGATGACGATATACGTGCCCCACAACCCCAGGAGGGAAAATACCCGCTTCAAAAACGGCAACACCTTGTCCACACGCCATAAGGCATAGGCAAAGGCCACCACTCCTAAGAGACTGAGGGTGTAGGAAACCATGGCCCCCCGACGCCGCCAAACCCGCCAAAAATCCACCTTGCCGTCGGATTCCCGGTGCTCCGGTCCACCAAAGACGTCAAACCCTTTGATGATCAGGCCGAACAAAAACATCATAACGATGGGAGCGGCAAACGAGACCAGCAGATACTCTCGCCAGGGGAAAGGCACCACTCGGACCTCCCCACCCAACCAGCCCTCGTCAATCTGCCAGATACACGTGGCTCCCAGAATGATGGCTTCCACCAATATCACGAAAACCAGAAAGCTGTTAAAGATGTATTTTTTCTCGGCTGGATCGCGATGCTTAAAAAACGTATTCATATTTTTTGCGTTTAACCTCTATTATTATCTATATTATTAATTATATCAAGCTGAAGACAATTCTGGCGAGCGAATTCGGCTACCGGCGGTCCCCGGGAGGGCTGCCCCCCCGTATAATAGAAGGTTAACGGTTTATAAGCCAGTTCCTCCGGGGCATGTCACTGGCTACCGCTGCTGCCCCAAGGGGAAACCTGTTATCTTTGCTGTCTGCAGACGTCAGCAGTGGAAAAATCTTACCGAATAATATACATAAAATACGTCATCCATGCCAAAAGGAGGAGCACCTATGCGTTTGACCGGCAAGCGGATCGCCATCCTGGCGGAAAACCTCTATCAGGAGTTGGAAGTCTGGTACCCCCTGCTGCGGTTCCGGGAAGAAGGAGCCAACGTCGTGGTAGTGGGCTCCGGCTCCGCCAAGACTCACACCGGGAAGTTCGGCTACCCGGTGGAGGTGGATGTCTTCGCCCCTGATGTTAGCGCCGACCAGTTCGACGCGGTCATAGTTCCCGGAGGCTACGCCCCGGACATTATGCGGCGCTACCCTGCCATGGTGGAGTTGGTGCGCCAAGCCGGGGTGGCCGGCAAGGTGGTGGCCGCCATCTGTCACGGCGGCTGGATGTTGGCCTCTGCCCAGATCATCTGGGGGAAGACGGTCACAGCGTTCTTCGCCATCAAAGATGACCTGGTGCATGCCGGCGCGAGCTTTGTGGATCAGGAGGTCACGGTGGACGGCAACCTCATCACCTCCCGGAAACCCGAGGACCTGCCCGCCTTTTGCCGAGCCATTATTCAAGCCCTGGCCGGGTGATGTCAGCAACACCGCCGGCTGCTGATGCCCCCAATCGACTGGACCGGGGGCATGGCCGACGACTTGCGCCCAACCGGTGACAGGGGAGGCCGGCCGTCCATTGCGGGTCGGTTCCCCGGAAAGGACACCTTAAACCATGAGCAAGCTATCGGTTTCGATCCTGTCTGCCGACTTCGGAAGGCTGGCAGACCAGGTGAAGGCCGCCGAACAGGCCGGAGTCGATTTGATTCACGTAGACGTCATGGATGGCCACTTTGTCCCCAATCTGACTATCGGCCCCCCGGTGGTGAAGGCGATTCGCAAGGCGACCACTCTGCCTCTGGACGTTCACCTGATGATCTCCAATCCGCACCTTTACCTCCAGGATTACGTCAACGCCGGAGCTGACTGGCTGGGGGTACATGTGGAGGCGGCCATCCACCTGGACCGCCTCATCCAAAATATTAAGGAGTTGGGCGCCAAGGCCGCGGTAACCCTGAATCCTGCCACGCCGCTCAACACTCTGGACGTCATTCTGGGGGAGGTGGACATGGTCTTGCTGATGACCGTCAACCCAGGTTTTGGCGGCCAGAAATTCATCCCCGCCACTCTTCCGAAAATCCGGCAGCTCCGCCAGATGATTGACAGCCAGCAGTTGCCGGTTCTCATCGAAGTGGATGGCGGCGTCAATCTGAACACCATCGATACCTTGGTGGCCGCCGGAGTGGATATCTTCGTGGCTGGCTCGGCGATCTTCAATGACAATGAACTGGAGGCCAATGTCCGGGGACTGAAGGCCCGCATGAGGCGGGAAGGCTAACTGCGGATCGGCAGCTCAGCCTCCACCGGCAATCAGCGGTACAGCCAGTGGGTTGGGGCGACAGGGAGGAGAAAGCGAAGGGGGGTGTCCGGCAGGCTGGTCAGCGGTTGGTTGAAGGGATGTGGGAACAAGAGAGATTTTTTGACGGAGGGCCAGATGGGCTTATTTCCTGGAGCAGGCAAGAAGGTTATCTCGAGGGAAGAGGGGCATAACCCCTGTGATTGCCCTTAAGCTCCCTGCCCGCACCCCTGCAGGGTCTGGAAAAGTGGGTGGGGGGGTATCTCACGCCCCTGGCCCTTTCCCGATAGTCTCTTCCTGGCCTTATGCCTTGCGTCTATGACCCGGGGAAGTAAAGATGAAGCAAGCCCGCCAGGGAGATCGGACGCCCCCCAGAATAGGGTCGTCAGCCCATTTCCATCAGCCACAGCTTAAGCCGCGCCGCTATCTGATCCCGCACTTCCCTGAACTTGGCCAGTTTGGCTGCATCACCACCAGTGACCGCGGCCGGATCGACAAAGGGCCAGAACAGGCGCTGATTGATCCCCGGGAAGGCAGTAGGGCAATTCTTTTCAGCCCGATCACAGACCGTAATCAGATAATCTATCTTCATTTTTCCCAAGAATTCCTCAACCCCTTTGGAATACTGGCCGCTGAGGTCGATACCGATCTCTTCCATGACTCGGCGCGTGAAAGGATTGATACTCTGGGGGTCGTAACCGGCGCTGTAAACGGCAAAACGGTCGCCGGCCAGGTTTTTCAACAGCGCTTCGGCCATCTGGCTGCGAGCCGAATTGCCCGTACAAAGAAAGAGAACCTTCGGTTTTTCCATATCACCACCTGTAATAGGGCAGCCCCGGTTTGAGGCTAGTTCACCCCCTGCTCTGGGCTGCTTCCTTGAGAAGCTCCGCCTTGTCAATGGCCTCCCAGGGGCTGTCCAATTCCTGTCGCCCTACTTGCCCATAGGAAGCCAGCCTTACGAAAAATTTTCCGCTGTTATTTTGGGGCAGAAATCTGAGCCGAAAATCCCGGAGGATTCCAGCCAGCCGGAATTCAAAATGCTTCTCCAGTAACCCGGCCAGTTGCTCATCGGAAATGTTGCCCGTCCCGAAAGTTTCCACTTGGACGCTCACCGGACGCGACAGGCCGATGGTGTAACTGAGCTGAATTTCGCACTCCTCGGCGAGGCCGGCCGCCACCACGTTTTTTGCTGCATATCTGGCTGCATAAGCCCCCACCCGGTCAATGCGCAACGGGTCCTTACCGCTCAAAGCCGAACCGCTCTGGCGGGAATATTCCCCATATGTGTCTATGGCGTTTTTCCGGCCGGTCAAGCCGGAATGCACTGCCGGCCCACCCACCATGACATGCTCCACGGGATTGATGTAAATTCTGGTTTGGGCATCGGGTCTGATCTCTTCACCCTGGAAAACTTCGTCAATGACGGCTTGGCGCACATCATCGGCGAGGGTGCGGCCGGAAACCGGGGAAGTTTTGCTTTTCGTGGCGATGATGGTGAGGCTGTGGATCCGATAAGGCCGGCGGTTTCGGAATTCCACACCTACCTGGGTGGCACCGTCCGGAGACAAATAGGGAATGATATTCCGCCGTTTGGCCTTGATGAGCCGTTTGGCCAGCTTGTGGGCCAGCCAGACAGGTAGCGGCATCAGCATTGGAGTCTGCCGGCAGGCAAAGCCGAACACCGTGACCTGATGGCGCCCGGGAATGCGATCAATCTCTGGTTCGGCCATCTCCATTTCCCGGAAATTGGTCAGTTCATCGGGGGGGAACTCCTGGAGGCTGGTGAGGATACTGCAAGAACTGGCGTCGAAATCCTGCTCGGTGTAGCCGATTTGGCTAATGACCTTGCGGGCTGTATACGGGATGTCGACCTTGGCGCCGGAGGAAAATCGGGCGGCGATGAACAGGATGGAGGTGGAGACGGCGCATTCGGCCCGGATCCGGGCCTGGGGGTCTTGCTCCAGAAAGGCGTCCACGATGGCGTCGCTGATCTGATCGCAGAGTTTGTCCGGGTGCCCTTCGGTGACGCTCATGGAGGTGAACATGAAATCTTTTTTCATACTGAAGTCCTCTGTTGTTTGGCGGCCTCGTTCACCAACAGCGGTGTCACTGCCGTGGCGCCGATCACCAGAGCGTCCATCAGATTGATGGGGGTTAACCCCAGGATGGTCCGGATGCCGGGAACCAGCATGGCCAGCCCCTGCAGGGCCAAAGAGCCGGTAAGGGCCAAGGTGAAATAGCGGTTCGGCGGCAGATTCTGGTTTCTGAAAAAGCTGTGTGTTTCTGACCGGCAACTGATTGCGTGGAGCAACTGCCCGATAGTGAGGCTGTTGAACGCCAGGGTATTGGCCTGCGCCCCCAGGCCATACCGCAGGATCCCATAGCCATAGGCGGTGAGCGCCCCGGCGCTGATCACCGCCGACTCCCGAGCCATCCGGAAGAAGTCCGGTCGGGAGAACAGGGTTTCCCGAGGGTCCCGGGGGGGACGGTCCAGGATATCAGGCTCCGGGGCTTCCATGGCCAGAGTCAGACCCGGGGCTATATCGGAGATGAGATTGATCCATAATAACTGCATGGGGTTCAGGGGAGAGCCCAGCCCAGCTGCCAGGGGCACCACCATGACCATGATTTCGCTGAGATTGGTGGCCAAAAAGAAATGGACTGCCTTCTTGATATTGTTATAGGTGGTACGGCCATCCCGCACAGCCACCACCAGGGTCTCCAGATTGTCCTTTTCCAGGACCACATCGGCCACTTCCCGGGCGATATCGGTGCCGGAATGTCCCATGGCGATGCCCACGTCGGCAGCCTTGAGGGCGGGGCCGTCGTTAATGCCGTCGCCGGTCATGGCCACCACCCGGCCGGCGCGCTGCAGGGCCTGGACAATTTGCAGTTTATGGGCCGGAGTTACCCGGGCAAAAATGTGTACCCGCTTTGCCAGGGCCATCAGGGCAGCATCGTCCAGTTTGGTAAGCTGCGTTGAATCGAGAATTTCCAGGGGGTCGCCGTGGCTGAGGTCCAGGGTCTTGCCAATGGCATAGGCGGTCTGGCTCTGATCTCCGGTAATCATCACCGTTTCAATGCCAGCCCGGTGAAAGACCTGAATCAGCTCCTTGACCCCACGCCGGACTGGGTCGGCCAACCCGACGATCCCCAGCCAGATCAAGCCATTGGAGCTGTTGTGGGTGAAATTGCCGCCCTCCGGTGTGAAAACCCCTTCTGCATAAGCCAGCCCCAGCACCCGCAGGGCGTCTCCCGCCATTTGGTCGTTTTCCACTTCAATGGCGACCCGATCCTTGACCCTCAAAGACAACATCTGACCATCTTTGAGATGCCGGTCACACATGGCCAAGACTTCCAGGGGGCTTCCTTTGACCGCCACAAGACCATCGCCCTGCTGGCAGTGGTGCCAGGTACTCATGTACAGTCGGTCTTCGGAACGGTGTTGGATATTGAGGAGGGGATGCTGGCGCCGCCAGAGTACGACATCATTGCCGGCATCCTGGGCCAGCCGTACCAGGGCGGTTTCGGTGGCCGAGCCGGCCAGGGAGGGGCCGGCAACGCCGCCGTTGATCTCAGTCTCATTGCAGAGCACCCCGACTTTCAAGAGTTGCCGGATTTCCGGCCGTGACAGGAATGACCCGTTATGCCCAGGGGACTGGTTGTGCTCGTTCTGGAGGTCGTAGCGTTCCATCCCGGCGAAGAGTCTGACCACCGACATACGGTTCTCCGTAATGGTGCCGGTCTTGTCCAGACAGACGGTCTGCACCGCCCCTAGAGTTTCCACCGCCTCCAAGCGCCGGATCAGGACATGGTGCCGCTGCATGTCGCGAACGCCCAAGGCCAGGGTGGTGGTGGCCACGGCAGGAAGTCCTTCGGGAACTGCGGCGGCCGCCAGAGAGACCGACGTCCCCAGCATGGATAGCCAGCCGTATCCCCGCAATAGACCCACGGCCAGGACCAACCCGCAGATACCGCAGCACAGTAAGACCAGCTTGTCTCCGGTCTCTCCCAGTTGACGCTCCAATGGGGTCTCGGGAGTCTCGGAGTCCTCCAGGAGCAGCTGAAGCCGTCCCAGTTCGCTGTGATGGCCGGTGGCCACTGCCACCGCCAGTCCTTGGCCGCCTGTCACCAACGTCCCTTTATAGATCATATTGATGCGGTCGGCCAGCGCCAGGCGGTCGCCGCTAAGGGGAGCGGTAAGTTTGCTCACCGGCATGCTCTCGCCGGTCAGGGCTGATTCATCAATGCTCAGACGCTCCGCTTCCACCAACCGGCAGTCGGCCGCAATGGCCACACCCGGTTTCAGGACCAAAATGTCTCCGGGAACCACCTCTGCGGCCGGAATCTCGCACGTTTTGCCATCCCGTCTGACTAACGAGGTGGTCTGCACCAATTTATGGAGTGATTTGATGGTGCGGTCGGCCTCACTTTCGGTTTTATAAGCCACCAGTCCGTTAATTACCACCACCCCTGCTATTAGAACTGCATCCAGCAAACCGCCGGTTACGAGGGAAATACCAGCCGCAGCGCCTAACAGGGCCACCGGCAGAGACTTGAACTGGTCCAGGAAGATATCGAGCGCGGAGCGTGGTTCGGCTTCCGGCAGCTCGTTGGGACCGTAGAGGGTGAGGCGTTCCCAGGCTTCCGCGACGCGCAGCCCCAACTCCCGGGGGGTGTCGTAGTAAGCCAGTACGGCATCGGCGGTCATCTCGTGCCACAGAGGGCTGGGAGATAGAGAGAGCGGCTCTCCGGCCAGAGGTTGGGAGAGGAGGGGCGGCGGGGAAACCGACCTAGCCGGAGAGGGCCGCAATACTGGGGGGGACGGGGAAGCCGTCCCGTTACCGTTGCCATCCCAATAATCCTCCACGATATCCTCGAGCAGGGCGGCAATGGTATGATGGGTATTGCCGGAATTAAAACAGATTAACAGATTACCGGTGAGGGGGTTGGCAAAACAGCTGAAAATCTCTTCCCGGCCCCGGAGCTGTTTCTCCAGGAACCTTTTCATGGCAACACTGCGATGGAGTCCGTTCACCTTAAACCGGGCTCGTCCCGGCACGGCGGTATGTATTGCCTCGACCATGACCGTTGCGTCGCTTTCCTGCCTGCGTCCCCTGGGAAGCAGACGTGAATAAGCCTTACGGAAAACCCGGAGGTTTAGGAACCCTCGGGAGAATCGGAAATTGCCTTGGCCCTCCCGGCCTTGGTCTGGGTTTCACCGGTTGCAGTCTTCTCTGCCCGGGCGGCGGTCTCCTCCGCCTTCTCACTGGAGCGCCCCAGGGACTGGGGCACGGCGGCACCCACGACTTCCTTGACTCCTTCCGCCACTCCCACGAGGAACACCTTGACATTCCGGACTGCGGCTTCGCCCACCGTACCGGCGGCATCTAGAGCTCCGCTCACCGCGGCGCTGGCCGCAGTTTCGGCATTGCCCCCGACTTCTTTGATGGCCTCGATGATGCCATCCACGGTGCGCCGGGCCACCAGGGCCACATCGGTGCCGATCTCGGCAGCGCCTTTGACCGCTCCCCTGGCAGTGGCGGAGGCGGCGTTCACCAAATCGCCTCCCACATCGCTCACCCCCAGGATGATGCCCTTGGCCACACTTTTAGTGCTCATGAGGAAGCCATAGCCCACTTCCTCCACCGCCGAGATGGTCCCTTTGACCACTGTCCTGCTCACTTCCAGGGCATCCCCGGCCACCTGCCCGGTAGCTTTAAATGTCTGAGAAGCGGTGTTCCGAGCCACCTCAACAATCTGTCCTTCAATTTCGCTCAATCCCTGGAGGCTCCTCACCACCCCTTCCTTCACGGCGCCGCCCACCCCGAAGATATATTCGCTCACCGGAGCAGTAGATTTTTCTTGTTCATTCATGTCGCCCTCCTCCTTTAGACCGTTAATTAAGCAGAATCTTATACCTTCCTTCCCTTACGATGAGATAATATTGTTATTCTCTAGAAAAATTATTATAGTAAATTAAAGTAAGATATTTTATATTGAATGGCAACATTAGGGTTAATTATTTGTTAGTTTTATGTTTGAATTATATTAGATTTTCGTTAGTTTTCTTTTATTTCTGGAACAACCTTTAATATTATAATATTTAATTAAAGACTCAAGTTTCGCACCCCTGAATTGGGGAAAAATGGTTGAAAGAATTGGTGATG
>CAYRYV010000065.1:0-18949 GCA_964428565.1 uncultured Desulfobacterales bacterium
GATTCCCGGAGTTTTCGGACTTTTTTTCACTCAGTTAACCGGACAGGAATGATAAATATCAAATAAACTGACATTGTTAGTCCCAATTAACCTCGAAAGCTAAAAACTATGAACTCTAATTCCTAACTTTCGCCTTTCGTCTTTCGCCTTTCGGCCAAGGTGCGCGGGTGCGCTTTGTCGTACACTTCCATCAGATAATCCAGGTTGACGTGCAGGTACCGCTGCGTGGTGGACAACTGCGCGTGCCCCAAGAGCTCCTGCACCGCCCGCAGATCGGCCTTGCCCTCCAAGAGATGGGTGGCGAAGGTATGCCGCAGGCCATGCGGGCTCAAAGGCTGCCCCAACCCCGCCTGCAGGGCCCACTTCTCCACCAGCCGCCCCACGCTGCGGACCGTCAGCCGTCCCCCCCGGGCGTTGAGAAAGACCGCCGGGCTGCGCTCCTCCGGGGGTTGCTGGGCCTGCAGTTCCGGGCGGGCCGCCAGGTAGGCGATGAGCGCCCGCCGGGCCGGTCCCCCCAACACCGCCAGCCGCTCCTTGCCGCCTTTGCCCCGCACCCGCACCGACTGCTCCTCCAGGTCCAGGTCGGCCAGGTCCAGCCCCGCCAGTTCCGCCACCCGCAGCCCCCCGGAATACAATACCTCCAGGATGGCCCGGTCCCGCAGGGTCAGGGTGTCGGCCCCCGCCGTCGTCTCCAGCAGGTGAAAGACCTCGTCCACCGTTAAAAACCGGGGCAGGCTGATTCCCAGTTTGGGGGTGGGGGCCAACGCCGCCAGGTTCCGGGCGATGATCCCCTGCCGCACCAGGAAGGTGCAGAAGGTGCGCAGGGCGGCCAGCTTGCGGGCCACCGTGGCTTTTTGGTTGATCCGGTGCCGTACGGTCAGGTAGGCCCGCAGGTCCGGGTAGCCGAACTCCGTCAGCGTCCGCGGCGGCTCCTGCGACTCCAGGAATTGTAAAAACTGCGCCACATCGCTCTTGTAGTTCCTCACGGTGTGGGGCGACAACCCCCGCTCGCTCTGCAGGTGGCGAATGAACTCGTCCAACCGGGTCCACATGGGGCCGCCGACCCTCCTCCAGGTTCAAAAATAAATAAAAATACTATAATATTCTGGCCCGTAAAGCAATTGATTTATCCCGGCGGGATGGGGAACTTCCCCGGCTGATCGTCCGGGCAACCTCGGGGTGCCGTGGCGGCGGGGAGGGGAATGGCAGGGGGCGGATGGTTGGGACAAGCCGTCGCCGGGTCCGGGGCGAGACCGCTGACGCCTCGCCCCGCCCCGGTCGCGTTAGTAAGTATACACCCGCACTTTGGTGGGCGTCTCCAGCAGCTTCTCCAATTCCGCGTGCATCTGCTGCCGCTCCGGGTTGGTGGACCAGGCCACCCAGTTCTCCATCTTCTCCCAGGTGCTGATCACCAGGTAATGATTGGGGTCGTCCACCGCGTGCAGGGTCTCCCCGGAGATGTATCCCGCCTGCAGCATGGCCTTGACCCGCAACTGCCGCAGCAGCCGCACGATCTCTGACACGTTCTTACCCTTGATCGACCTCTCCATCAACACCTTGATCATGGCTCCGTCTCCTTCCGGGTTAACGCCTTCAGAGAAAACTTCCGCCTCTTTTTTTCTGATAAGGGGCGTCCTTCCCCCTGTCAAGGCTTTTGGCCCCCGACTCCGGACCTCTTGCCTCCTTGCCCTCTGTTTCCTGGGAGATGCCCTCTCCTGCCGCCCTTACGCCCCGGTTGCCTGGGCCGGCGCGGCCCCCCCGGCCCCTTCCGCAGAATCTACGGCCGGGGCAGGGAGTCGAGAATCCCCTGGAGTTCTGCGGCGGTGTGCACCGGGGCTTGGCAGGTGAAGCCGTGGCACACGAAGGCCGTGGCTTTGCCCTCCACCGCCTCGTAATGGGCGCTGGCCGGGACCAGCCGGGCCAAGGCCTCCCGGTTGCCCGGGGTCTTCAGCACCAGCCGCCGGTGAGGCAGGTAGCGCCGGTAAATTACCGCCAGCATCCCCCGGATGGCCGGGTCGTTCAGATCGCCCACCAGCGTCAGGGCCACCTCCGGCGCCAGGTAGGATTCCTGGGCCGCCAGGGTGGCGGTCAGGGCCCGGGGTGACTTGGACAGCACTCCCTGCATCAGGGACAATATCTCCCCCGCCCGCTCCCGGTAGACCGGCTTCTCCGTCAACCGGTGCAGGCGGATGCAGTTCTGCGCCGCCACCCCGTTCCCCGAAGGAATGGCGTGGTCGAAGAAGTTCTTGGGCCGCACCAGCACTTCCTCGTGGTCCGCGGGGGTGTAAAAATAACCCCCGCCCTGCGGGTCATGGAAACGGCTCTCCATCTCCCCGGTGAGGTGTAGGGCCGCCTCCAGCCAGGCCGGATCGAAGTCGGTTTCAAACAGGTCCAGGAGAGCTGCGATAAAATAGGCGTAGTCCTCCAGAAAAGCGCTGGCCCGGGTCTGCCCCTGCCCCCAGAGGCGTTGCAGCCCCCCGGCCCGCTCCGCATCCTCCAGGATAACCCGGGCCGCAGTCCGGGCCGCGGTGGCAAACGCCTCCTCCTCCAGCACCTGCCCCCCCCAGGCCATCGCCGAAATCATCAGGGCGTTCCAGGAGGTGATGAGCTTTTCGTCCCGGTGAGGCTTGATCCTCTGCTCCCGGGCCTCCCGGAGCTGCTCCCTCGCCCTGAGCAGGATGTCGACGATCCTTTCGGGAGGCTGGCCGAAGCGTTGCGACAACTCCCCCAGGGCCCCCCCCCGATGCAGCACGCTGGTGCCGTGCTCGAAATTGCCGATGGGACTCACTCCCAGGGCCAGACAGACCAGGGGGCCCTCCTCCGGCCCCACCACCTGCTCCACCTGGTCCGGCGTCCACACAAAAAACTTGCCTTCCACCCCCTCGCTGTCCGCGTCCTGGGCCGCATAAAAGGCCCCCTGGGGGCTCGTCATCTCCGCCAGCACGTACTCCAGCGTCTCCCGGGCCACCTGGCCGAACCACAGGTCCCCGGTGAGCTGGGAGCCCTCCAGGTAACGCCGGGCCAGTTGGGCGTTGTCATAGAGCATCTTTTCAAAGTGGGGAATGGCCCAGGCCTCGTCCGTGGCATAGCGGTGAAAACCGCCCCCTATCTGGTCGTAGATGCCCCCTAGGGCCATTTTCACCAGCGTGAAGGTGATGGCGTGGAGCAGCTCTTCCTTGCCGGTGCGGTAATACAACCTCCCCAGGAAATCCAGATCCCCGGCGGGCGGAAACTTGGGGGCCCCCCCGAAGCCGCCGTGCTGGGCGTCAAAGTCCTTCATCAGGCCCGCCGCCGCCTGCTCCAACACCTCCAGCCCCGGTTCCCCGGACTGCCCCGGACTGGCCCCCAATGCCTGCAGCCCCTGGGTCAATTGCTCCGCGACGTTGCCGATGGCCTCCTTTTTGGTGTGAAAGGCGTCGGCCAGGGCCTCCAGTAACCGGGGAAAGCCCGGCAGCCCGCCCCGGTCCTCCGGCGGAAAATAGGTCCCGCCGTAATAAGGCTTCAGCTCCGGCGTCAGAAACACCGTCAGCGGCCAGCCGCCCCGCCCGGTCATCATCTGCACCGAGTTCATATAGATGTCGTCCAGGTCCGGGCGCTCCTCCCGGTCCACCTTGATGTTGACGAAGCGCTCGTTCATCGCCCGGGCGATCTCGGGATCTTCAAAGCATTCATGGGCCATGACATGGCACCAGTGGCAGGTGGAGTAGCCGATGCTCAGCAGGATGGGCTTGTCCTCTCGGCGTGACTTCTCCAGGGCCTCCGGACCCCAGGGATACCAATCCACCGGGTTGTGGGCGTGCTGCTGCAGATAGGGACTGGTCTCGTGAATGAGCCGGTTGGGGGTCGACGGGTCGGTAGTCATACGCATCCTTTCTGCTATGGTTGTCGACCGGCGGCTGTGCTTCCGGTCGCCGGGGTGTCAGGTAAAATGCTCAGGATGACCTCCAACTTGACGGCAAAGCGGGGGTCCAGCCCCTGGGCCAGATATTCCGCGGGGCTGCCGGGGCGCTGCTCGCTCTTCCAGGCGGCCAGGAAAGCCGCCAGGTCCCGCCGCCCGGTGATGCCGGTGGCCTGGTGAAAGGCGTCGAAATCGGCCCCCAGGTGGAGCCGCAGCCACACCTGATCAATCCACAGGCGCAGCTGCCGGTAGCTCAGGCCGGTGCGGATGGCCAGATCCAGGGCGTCGGCGCTCCCCAAATCCTCCAGATTGTCGTAGCCCTCCCGCTCCAGCCGCACTTCATCGGCCGGACCCAACCCCGGCAGTTGGGAAATCGCCGTGGTGTTGTAAAAATCCGCCCCCCCCAGCTGCAACAGCCTGCCGCCCAGCTTCTCCAGGACCTTCAGGCCCCGGCTGGGAAAGAAGCCGATGAAAAATCCCAGGATGGGGATAAAATGAGGCTCGCTGCCGAAGGCGAAGGAGAGCACCAGCGCCAGCAGCGCCCCCGTCACCATGCGGATGGAGCTGAACACGAAGGTCTGCGGGGTCAGGTCGAAAATAAAGAAGCTGCGCACCAGATAACCGATGAAATAGACGTACGCCCCCAAAAATCCGAAAAGAAAGGCGGTCAGGCTGATAACCAGCCGGTGGTAGAACTCCGGAGTCCCGAAGCTTTCCACGAACGGCCCCAAAAGCAGCACGTTGGCCCCCCGGCCGTAATCCAGGCCCGCATCCAGCCCCCGAAACTCCGGCAGGGGCTTGAGCAGCAGAATGATGGAGGCCCCCAGGGTAATGATCAGCATGAGCAGGATCATGCTGCCCAGGTAGTTGCCGAACCGGATCTGGCCGCTGACCAGGGTGTGCACCAGGTCCTTGCAGTGCCGTAACTCCCGGGGCCGGTCCGCCAGCTCCTCCTCCAGCTCCAGCTCCAGCCGCCGGATCTTCTCCTTGCCCCCCGACTTCACGTAGAAGTAGGTGATGAAGGGCACGATGAGCACCGCCATCAGAAACAGCGCCAGATTATAATGGAGAAAGCGAGGGTCGAACCAGGCCCTGGCCTGCAGCCAGGACTCCGGCTGGCTCAGGGCCGTCAGGTAGAGGACCGGTCCCACATAGGCCGTCACGATGGCCACCAGGAGGAGAAGCTGCAGGCGGGGTTCGGTAAACCATCTTCTCGGGGCAGGCTGTCGGGTCATGGCTCTTTCCGTCGCGGGGCTGGGGAGGTATGGCTGTACCGTGCTTATGTAGGCTTAATGACAACATAATCACGATAACCGCGATGTCAATCGCCCCGTTCCGTCAGAGCCGCATTAAACGCTCGAACTCCTCCTGTTCGCTGAGTTCCCTCAGCCGGGCCAGGGTCCGAGCCAACCCCGGGGCCGAGTCGAATTCCACCGTCAGCCGCCAGTTGGACCCCTCGAAATTGGGAGAGGGGGTGAGAGTCACCCCGGGGTGGCGCCGCAGCCCCAGGCTTTCCAGGTGCGCCTCGAATTGCTGGCGGGCCGCCGTGAGCCGGGGGGACACCCAGACCCGCAACAGCTCCCACAGGCGGGCGGTCTTTTCCGGCGGCCTCAGCGTGGGGTTCTCCAGAATCTCCCTGACCTCCGCCCGGGCCAGAATCTCCCCGGGACCGCGTCCCTCCCGCCGGGCCAGCGTGGTCAGGTAGTCCACCAACTCCCGCTGCTTGCTGTGGCTCAAAACCAGCTGCCCCCAGCACGGCACCAGGGCCCGCCGGTCCGCCGCCTCCCACTCGCCCAGGGCCGCCGCCGTCTCCTGGGAAAGCTTTCCCCGGGCCACCAACTCCTGGAACTCCGCTTCCAGGTCGGCCAGCCCCCGGTGCAGGTCCACCTGTTTGCCCACCGGCGGCAGTCCCAGCCAGGGGAGAAATTCCCGAATGATTGTCTCCCGGTCCCAATGGCGGGCCAGGCGGGACAGCATCCCGGCGCGCTCCACCGGGTTGAAGCCCCGGCCCCCGGCGTTGTCGTGCAGGCTCAGCAGCAGACAGACCGGGTCCGGCGTGGTCTCCGGCGCCTCCCGCACCGGCGCCCACGGCCAGCCCAACAGCCGCGCCGCGGCCAGACGCCGCCAGCCGCAGATCACCTGCCGGGCGCCATCGGGCCGGGCGCGCACCAGCGGCGGCGTCACCAGGCCCACCGCCTGCAAGGACGCCGTCAGCTCTCCGGGGTCCCGATGACAGGTGACCACAAAGGTGCGGTCGTCCAGATCCACGTCCCCCAGGGGGACCTGCTGGCAGGAAAAATCAAGGGAATCTATCATGGGTGGGGATTGCCGGCGAATAAACTTTCCCTCCCCCGCGGGGTCCGGGATAGGGCGCGACGCCCAGCCCCGGCTCTCCCGCGGTGCCTGTGAGGGTTAGTTTATCCTGCCCCGCGGCGGCTGCCAACCGGTTTCCCCGGCCGCCGCCGCCAGGGCCTCAATTACTTCAGTACCCGCCGTAATAGCCGTTGTCATAGCTGCTGTTATATTGCTGGCTGTACGGATAGCTGCCGTACTGGCGCTGCTGGTTGTCCTCCGCCGCCCGGCGGCCCAGTTCCGTGGCCGCGCCGCCCACCGCGCCGCCCATCAGGCCGCCGATCATGGCCCCGCGCCAACGGTTGTTGTGGTCGATCAGGGCCCCGGCCCCGGCGCCCACGGCGCCGCCGATCCCGGCCCCCTGGTAGGTATACGGGCTGATTCCGGAGCAGCCGGCCAAAAGCAGCGCCAACGCCAACACTACCATCACTCTCTTGCACCAGTTCATGGCGTCTCCTCCTCATTGAATCTTGTCCGAAAATATTGCAAACCGGCAGCCAACCATAAAAACGCATAATATCAATATGTTGACAATTATGGAAAAATCCCGGGCGGCCCGCTCCTTCTCATTCTGACAAAGACCGCCCCCAACAGCGTCCCCGGGAGAGAATTTTGATAATCCGGCCCCGCCGCGGGCGGCAATTTTGCGTCCCCCGTCAGGCCCCCTCCCGGGACGAATTTTCCCCTCCCGCCTCCCCTCCCCCCCCGACGCCGGCCACGTCGCCATCAATTCCTTGATAAATCGAAGCCTTACTGTTGCACCCGCCGCCTTTGCCCCTGGCACCGGATCTGCAAAATCCCCCGGTAAAATCCCTGCACGGGTGGGAGGGCCGTATGAAAGTCCAAATTCTCATGGCGATAATGGCGCTGGGGCTGCTGGGGGGCTGCGCCCCGGTGATGATCGGCCTCACCGCCGGCCAGATCGCCTCCAACGTCATCAAGACCGCCGTCAAGGTCAGGGAAATCCGGCAGGCCCGGGCCGAGCAGGAGCGCCTGAACAGGGCCATGTGCCCCGACGATTTCCTGGATGTGGGCGACCCCCTCTCCAAGGCCCTCGCCCGCCTGGGAACCCCCGCCTCCAAGGAAGCCCGGGACGACCGGACCTACTACTTCTTCCCCGGCCAGCGCCTCATGGGCGACGCCGGTGAGGTCTTTAGCCGCGACCTCCGGGTAGTGGTGGACAAGCAGGAAAAAATTGCCGAAATCATCATCCTGGACGGGAATAATGCCGAGGGCAACCGCACCTGACCTCCCCGGGTAAAAAAAAAACGCCCGGTTCCCCGGGCGCTTCCGTCCATCTCCCCGGCGCTCCCTTACATCATCGCCTCCAGCTCCCCCTGCGTCTGCCGGTAGATGCGGCGGATGAAGCGGGGGCTCGCCTTGAACACCAGCCCCAGCTGCATGCAGGCATAGTAGAAGGAACTCCGGTCGAAGTCCAGGGTCAGCATCTGGCGCACCGAAACCAGCTTCTGGCTTACCTCCTGATGCAGGTCCCGCGCCCTCTGGCGGACGTTTTCCAGGCCCAGCCAGAAGGGAATCAGGATCATGTCGGTCTTTTCCTGCAGGTGGTTGATCTCCGCGAACAGCCGCTGGATCTGGCCGCCGTCAGCGACGGCCTCCGGCTCCGCCTCCTTCTCCAGCCCTTCCCGCACGATCTCCACCCCCAGCCGTTCCAGGAACCGCAGCAGAAACTCCCGGGGGCCCGCTTCCCAGGCCGACAGCTGCCAGATGTCCTCCGGAATGCCCACCCGGCGGATGCGCTTCTTCCCCAGCCCCCGCTCCCGCCAGACCCGGGCCAGGCTGTAGAGCTGACCCTTGAGGTGGTTGAAATATCCCAGCTTGCCTTCGAAGGATCGTTTCAGGTGCAGCCGGCCGTGAATCTTCAAAAACCCGAAGAACCAGTCCCGCTGGAGCAGCCGTTTGAAGGCGGAACCCCAGGTATAGAACCGCTTCATCGCCTGCAAGGTCTCGATCTGAAGCTCGTAAGGGGTCATGCGCTTGGGCACATACACCGCGTGATGCCCGTCGTACTTGGCCCAATCCCGGCAGATGAAGCGGTCTTGGGCCTCCAGCTCGTCATAGACCGGCGTCCCCGGAATGGGGGTGAGGATGAGATACTGCAGCGAATCCAGATCGATCTTGCGGGAAAAGGACACCGTGTCCCGAATGGTCTTCACGGTGTCTTCTTCGGAGCCGAACACGAACATGCCGTGCACCCGGATGCCGTGCTGGTGGAAGGTGATCACCGACTCCTGCACGTCCTCCACCGTCTGGGATTTTTTGTAGGCCTTCAGGGTGGCGGGGTTGATGGACTCCAGCCCGATGAAGACCATGAAACAACCACTGCGGGCCATCAGCTTGAGCAGTTCGGGGTCCCGGGCCGCGTCCACCCGCACTTGGGCGCTCCACTCCATCTTGATCCCCAGCGACAGCATACGCTCCATGAGATGCTTCACCCGCTCCCGGTTGGCGGTGAAATTGTCGTCGCAGATGAACACGTGGTTGGCCTGGGAGCCGTTTACCCGGAACTCCTCGATCACCCGGTCTTCCGAGTTAAACCGGAACTGGCGGCCGAACATCTGGATGACCGAACAGAAACGGCACCCGAAGGGGCAGCCCCGGGAGGTGGCGATGGACAGCACCTGCTGTTTCCCCGACCGCCAACCGTGAATGAGACCGTAGTCGGGAATGGGCACCGTGTCCAGATCCGCCAGCATCGGCCGCCGGGGATTGTAGCGCTTCTCCCCTCCTTCCCAGTAACACAGGCTGCCGATCCCCTCATACCCCCCGCCCTGCTCCAGGGCCGCCACCAGCTCCGGCAGGGCTTCATCGCCCTCGCCACACACCACGAAATCGGCATGCTCCAGACTCTGGTCCGGCACAAAGGACGGATGGGGGCCGCCCACCGCCACCGGAATGCCCCGCTGGCGGTAGAAATCCGCCAACTGGTGCGCCCGGGGGGTGGTGGAGGTGATGGTGGAGATGCACACCAGGTCCGGCGCGAAATCCAGGTTTTCATACCGGGGCTCGTTGATCTCCTCCACCACGACTTTGACCTCACGCCCCTGCTGCGCCAGAATAGTGCCCAGAAGCACAGACCCCAACCGGGGGATCACCACCCGGCTGAAAATGTGCGGCTGCGGCGCCCGCGGCTCGATGAACAAAACTTTACGGATTGGCCGGCCCATAAGAACCCCGATGCAGTTGATAAAGTTGTCGGCGATTGGTTCACTGGCATCCCCGAAGGCAGGCGGGCGGGGAAAGGGAAGCGAATACCAAGGGTGAATGCCCGCATGCCGTCAATTATATAGGCAACAGAGCGGGTATAGCAATCCCTTACGGGCCGGTGGGGGCAGGTTGCTTACATGGTCCCGGGCTGCCGGAAGGGAAATTTGAAGCAGAATCCACCCCCTGCCGGATCGGGAATCTGCTTCAAATCTGTTGGGGGCCGCTGCTTTGCGAGGTCGACGGTCATGGTGTCCTCCCGACGGAGCCCGGCCCGTGAGTGAGGCTTAGACGCAGCCGGTGGGCTTGGCCAACCCGGCCATCTTACAGGCGCCTTTACCCGGCCCTGAGGGGAACAGCTCGTAAATGTATTTCAGTTTGAAGCCGGTGACCTTGGAGAGAATCCGGACCATGGGAGCAATGCCGTTCTTCTTGTAGTAATCCTGGAGCATGTTGATGACCTTCCAGTGATCGTCATTCAGCTGCGTAATGCCCTCGGATTCCTTCACGTAGTCGACCCACTCGTTACACCATTGGTCTAAATTTGCCAAAAAGCCGTCTTCGTCTACCTCAAAGGTTTTGCCTTTGTATTCTACCGTGGCCATGAAGTTCCCTCCTCCTTATTTTTGCGTAGAGATTTTCCACCGTAACCAATGTGATTTTTTTTACTATAGGCTGAACTTATTGTCAACAGGGAAAATACCCCCGGTGGTTTTCTTCTGCCGAAAAACCCCACACCTAACTGTCCCCTCACAATTGTCCGGTCCGGGCTTGCAGCCGCCGGGGGGCGAAAGTGCGGGGCTCGAAAATCTTCCCCGGATTCATGATATTGTGCGGGTCGAAGGCCTGTTTTATCCTCTGACTCAGGGCGATGGCCGCCTCGGAGAGTTCCAGCCGCAGATAGGGACTCTTGGTGATGCCGATGCCGTGCTCCCCCGACAGCGTCCCGTCCAGTTCCCGGACAATGTGAAATATTTCTTCAACCGCGGCTTCGGCCCCCTCCCTTTCCCCCGCGTCGGTCACGTCGTACATAACGTTGACGTGAATGTTGCCGTCCCCCGCATGCCCGAAGCACAGGATGGGCAGCCCCTTGGCCCGGGCGATCTCCTCCACCCGGCACACCAGCTCCGGAATGCGGCTGATGGGCACCACCACGTCCTCGCTGAGCTTGTGCGGCCTGAGCTTGAACGACGCCGGCGAAATGGCCTTGCGGGCCCGCCACAGGCGCTCCGCCTCGGTCTCGTCCGCCGCCGTCAGCACCACTCCCGCCCCTTCCTCCCGGCACCAGGCTCCCACCTTCCCGGTCCGCTCCCGCACGTCCGCCGGGTGGCCGTCCACCTGGATGAGCAATACCGCCGCCACCGTCTCCGGCAGGACAAAGGGCAGCATCTCCCGGACGCACCCCAGCGTGCTCCGGTCCATGAATTCCAACGCCGCCGGCGCCAGCCGGGCCGTCAAAATCCGCCCCACCGCCCGGGCCGCCACCTCCAGCGAGGCAAACCCCGCCAATAGCGTCTGCCGCGCCTCCGGCTTGGTCACCAGCCGCAGCACTAACCGGGTGATGACCCCCAGGGTGCCTTCGGAGCCCACGATCAGCCGGGTCAGGTCGTAACCCACCACCCCCTTGGCGGTCCGCACCCCGGTGTCGATGATCTCCCCGGTGGGCAGCACCACCGTCAGGCCCAGCACGTAATCCCGGGTCACCCCGTACTTCACCGCCGCCGCCCCCCCGGCGCATTCCGCCGCGTTGCCCCCCAATGTGCAGAAGTCGGCGCTGGAGGGGTCCGGCGGATAATACAGCCCCCGCTGTTCCACCTCCCGCTTGAAGCGCCCGGTGATCACCCCGGGCTCCGCCACCGCCACAAAATTGTCGGCGTCGATCTCCAGGATGCGGTTCAGGCGGCTGGTGGCCAGCACCAGGCCCCCCTCCACCGCCAACGCCCCGCCGGTGGTGCCGGTGCCCGCCCCCCGGGGGACCACGGGCAGGCGGTGCTCGTCCGCCACCTGCATGACCCGGGAGACCTGGCCCGCATCGCCGGGGAAGATCACGGCGTCGGGCAGGTACTCCAGGTTGGTGGCGTCATAGGCATAGCACACCCGGTCCTCCAGGTCGGTCAGCACGTTCTCCGACCCGGCGATCTCCTTCAGGCGGTGCAGGATGGTGCGGTCCATAAAATCTGTGCGCCTCTTCGACGGCATCACCCGGGAGGCGTCCTCCCACCCGGATAGTCATATGATACCATATCGCGGCCGCCCCTCAAGCCATAACTCTCCCGGTCCGCCCCCGGGGTCAGCGCCGCCAGGCCAGAAAGCGCCTCAGCAGGCCCTTCACCAGGGGCGTCAACCGGGTGCGGTTGTACATATCGCCGGTCTGCCGGATGGCCTCCGCCTGAGTGGGATAGGGGTGGATGACCCCCGCCAGCGCCCCCAGCCCCAGGCCCGCGGCCATGGCCGTGGTCACTTCGCTCACCATCTCCCCGGCGTGCCGGGCGACGACGGTGGCCCCCAGGATCCGGTCGGTCCCCGCCTTCACCACCACCTTCACGAAACCCTCTTCCTCCCCGTCCAAAACGGCCCGGTCCACCTCCCCCCAGGGCTTCACGAAGGTCTGCACCGCCAGCCCCCGCTCCCGGGCCCGGGCCTCCGTCAACCCCACCTGGGCCACCTCCGGGTCGGTGTAGGTGCACCAGGGGATGGTCAGGGCGCTCAACTTCCGGCGCCCCCAGAACAGGGCGTTCTGAATCACGATGCGGGCCGCCGCGTCGGCCAGGTGGGTTAGCTGATACGGCAGACAGACGTCCCCCGCCGCGTATATCCGGCGGTTGCTGGTCTGCAGCCGGTCGTTAACCACCACCCCCCGGCCCCGGCCCCCTGCGTAGCGCACCCCCGCGGCCTCCAGATCGAGGCCCTCCACGTTGGGGGCCCGGCCCACCGCCACCAGAATCTCGTCCACCTCGATCTCCGCCGGGCCGTCCGCCGTCTCGTAGTGTACCACCTTCGCCGCCCCCCGGCGGCTCACCCGCAGGGGCTGCGCGTTGAGCCGGAGGTCCACGCCCTCCGCCACGAACCGCCGCTGCACAATCTCGGCCGCCTCCGGGTCTTCCCGGTTCAGGAGACGGTCGTACTTCTGCATCAGGGTCACCCGGCACCCCAGGCGCTGACAGGCCTGGGCCAACTCGCAGCCGATGGGCCCCCCGCCCATGACCAGCAACCGCTCCGGCCGCCGGGTGAGACCGAACACCGTCTCGTTGGTGAGAAATCCAGCCTCCGCCAGCCCCTCCAGAGCAGGGGCCGCCGGGCGGCCCCCCGTGGCGATCACCGCCCGGGAAAACCGTAGCGTCCGCTCCCCCACCGCCACGGTCGCGGCCCCGGTGAACCGGGCCGGCCCGAAAAACACGTCCACCCCCAGCTCCTCGAAGCGCCGCACCGCGTCATGCCGGCTGATCCGGGCCCGCAGGCGGCGCATGCGTTCCATGACCGCGGCGAAATCCACATCCGCACCCGCGGCCCGCACCCCGTAGCGGCCGGCGTCCCGCAACTCGGCCACCACCCGGGACGATCTGATGAGGGCCTTGGAGGGCACGCAGCCGTAATGCAAACAATCTCCCCCCAGCAGGTGGCGCTCCACCAGGGCCACCCTGGCGCCCAACCCCGCGGCCCCGGCCGCGCTCACCAGCCCCGCGGCCCCGCCGCCGATCACCACCAGGTTGTAGCGGGAGGCGGGCTCCGGGTTTTCCCGCTCCCCGGGCCCCACCCGGGCAAGCAACTCCTCGTGGTGCTCGTCCCGGGGACCCGCCTCCGGCCCCGGCAAGCCAACGCCCGCCCCCTCCCTGTCTTTATTCTTGTGCATACCGGTCTCCCTTCTTCGCCAGCCCTCCGGGAACGCCGTCCCTTGCCCTCCAATATAATGGCCGCGGCCTGAAAAAACCAAACGTCCCCTTCTTTTTCCTTTCCTCCCTGCCCCTCCCGTACCGCTCCCCGGTACACCCCGCCCCCGCGGCCTGCCCCCCGGCGGCCCGCCTCACAGTTCACAGTTCACGGTTCACGGCCCCCGACCATCCGCTCGCATCACCCCTGCCCCCCGCAGCGCCTCTGCTGACCGCTGACAGCCAATAGCTCGTTCTCATCCGAAAACGGTATTATATTGAAATAATTTAATAATATCAATTTTCCGCTCGCGCTTTTCCTCGGGGAATGCTATCATATTTAGACTAACAGGTTGAAAAAATATAAACTTCCGAGAATAACCTGTGCGTCGGCAAAGAGACCCCCAACGGCGCCTGTTTCATCCCATGGCGAAAAAAATAAAGCGGCCCGGGAGTTGGAGGCCATTTCCCAGGTTCTGGACGACAATAAGAAGATCCTGACTTGGCCTATCGAGACTTGGTGCAATATCGGCGGGCGGACACCGGGCGCCGCGGCATGACCGCCGAACAGGTGGAACAAGGGCGTACAGTACGGGTGGATTCCACCCGCTTGCTGGACGGCATTCGGCACATCACCTACTTGCTCCAGAAAGGGCTTTGTGGGGGCGAACCTGGATAGAGACCATCGCCGCCCATATCCTGCTGGAGAGCTGGCAAAGGCGGTATCGCTGCTCAAACGGGTCCTGGAGCAGACCGTGCGCCGGGTGATCCGGGGAGAGCAGGTCCCCGGCAGTGAAAAAGTGATCCCCTTCTTTGAATGTCACCCCGATGTGATTGTCCAGGGAGGCCGGGACACCCGGTGTGGTCATAAGGTCTTTCTGCATGGCGGGCCTTCCGGTCTGGTGCTGGACTGCGTCATTGCCCGGGGCAATCCGGCGGACGCGGTCATGTTGCCGACCTTTTCCCTTCCTGACCACGGGAGAAGTCTGCCCAGAGAGCGGGCATATCAGACGAAAATGTAATGTTGATCGCCAAATTTACTCTCATAGACCTTGATTAACCCGGCGTCGGCCTCAAATGGCCGGCCGATGCTACTACGACTTACCTAAAATGATGCCTTTCCGGATGAGAACCAAGTAGGAATGAACCGATTCAACCATTTGGCATAGGAGGGAAATCATCATAATTCCGAGCCCGGGCCAAGCCATGGCTGCCCCGGAGTTCGAAAATAATGTTACTTTTTTATGAACTTACCACCTGAGGATAGATAGTCGATCTGGATCTCCGGCAACCGGGCTTGGCTTCGTAGCGGGTAATACCCCCCCCGGGGGGCGGTCAGCGAGCCATTTCATGCCCCTGGAGGGTGAGATGCATCCTCCCTAGCCGGCAGAACCGAATCTGATCGAGTATTTCTGGTGGCGCGGGAGTCCACAGGGCAAGGTGGCCCTTCTGCCAGGGGGAAGGCAGCAGCAGACCCAGGGATCGGTTCAGGAGGTCATCACCCAGCAGACCCACCAGCCGCAGCTTCAGAGACCGCCAGGAGACCCAAGTAAGCCGGTGGGTTCGCAATTCCTGATTCAAGGCGGCACTGCCCGCGGCGGGCGGCGATTGCTCCAACACCAGGAAAAGCCGTGATGCCCCTATTTCCCCGTACAGCACCCGGACCATCAGGTAGGCGCCGAATTTTTCCCGTTGGCCCTGCGTCAAGGGTAATCCCTGACCCCAGCCCACCCCCAACCAGTCCCATTGGTCCAGGGCTCTTACCTGGCGACACGCTCCCCGGAAATAGGCGCTCAGGCGGGCTTGTCGATAGAGACGCCGCTGGGCAGAGGTCTTCGCTTGCGCCCGGGAGGAGACCGGCAAACGCATCAGGGCCCCCCGGTAGTGGAACTGCCAGGGCGCCAGCAGCTCTTCCAATTCCCGGGCCTGTTCCAGGGCCAAAATCAGGTGGGGGTTGAAGATCTCCAGCTTGGCACCCTTAAGCCGCTGCGCCACCGGCCCGAAGACTAGGCCGCTGGTGTTCACCAACAGCCGCTTCACTCCCCGCTGATGGGCGTGACCTACCAAACGGCGCAAGCCCACGATGATCTCCAACAGGCGACCAACTGGCGAGGTGGTGCCGATAAAATATGTGGCGTCGGGATGCAACGGATCGGCACCTGGGTCGCCGGGGGGATAGAAGTGCAGCCCTAGAGTGGTAGGAGGCCCCAAGTGGGATTGACCCAGATCAGCGTCGATCCAGGCGGCCTGCTCCCCTGACCCGAGTACCCGATCCAGAAGGTAGCGGCAGAGAGTGCTCTTGCCGCTATCGGTGGCCCCCAACACCAGGGTTAGACCGCCCTGCGTCAGCCAGCGCGCCGCGGCCTCCTGCCAGGCAGGCGGAATATCCAAGTTCTTAAAAAAAGTCAGAGCGCTCTCCAAAACTCTTAAACGTGCAGTCCGGGCGACAACGGCGGGGAGAGAACCAAGCTTAGGATGCCGTCCCCATCCCGGTGTTTCATTCACTGATTCTTTAATATTAAGCTGTTGAACTCTGAATTTGTCGTTCCCCGGCCTCTGGATTGCAACCTTAATTGAGGATACTATATTCGAATTCTTAAGGTAGAGCTACGGACCCGGGAACAGACAGGCATGCGGAAAATTTTTCTCGATGCGGGACATCCCAACAAAGGATGGCAAGAATTTCCACCCCCCCATCAAGGATGGATAACACCATTATGATATCATCTGAGTTTACTATCCGATGACGGGACTCCGCCAGCACAATTGTTCCCCCAATAAAAACCCCCAGCGGCCGCAACGAGACAGCCGCCCTTTACCGGCCATACTTCTTGCCGGGGCTCTGCGGCAGCGGGCCTGGGTTTGTAATTCCTATGTCGATAGTAAATGATCTGACCGCAAATCATAGCACATGAGTTGTCCGCTTTTGCGGATTTCGGAAACTAGGGCGCCCAGGGGGCCGCGATGAAGATGTATCCGGAATCCGCCATGAGGCGGCGATGAAGGTTAAGGTTCTGGAAGTTATTTTGAAAGCGATGGCTCAGGAGAGCAAATGAGTACATGCTGCGGATACTTTAGGAGTTAAGCCTCGCACTATCCACAGGATGCGAGCGGCATATCAACAGTCTGGGGTTGGGGCCTTAAGGATCAACGCCGGGGACGGCCGTCGTCCCGGCGAGCGTCCTGGCCCCCCATGAGGTGGCCCGCTAGCGGGAAAGGTCCGTGGCCGAGCGGTTTAACAGCCGGTGGCAAGAAGACTTCGGCGGCGCCCACGTCATGGTGCGGGGAGGAGAGAAGATCGGACTTCATCGCATGTTCGGCGTCATTGCCCTGTTTGCCGACCAGTTGCTCAAGCTGATGTGCTGAGCGGCTGAGGACAACGGATGTTGTCCCGAACTGCAAGGGAGAGCCACGCCCAAAATTCGCGAAAATCACTGATTTTGCAGCCAAACTTCCAGAAATTCATCGCATAATTTACTGAAGTCTCTATTTTGACTGGTCCCCGGATTTTTCCCGGACAATCCCGGGGTATTTTGTAAAAAGCGAAAAATATTTAAGTTAATTACTGGCGCGCCGATAGAAAGGTAAACGTCATCTCAGTAGAGGGGGGAATTCGCGTGTCCACCCATGCCGGCTTTCGGGCCATTGCCCGCACCGCCCGCTGTCATCCCTGGGCCTCCGGGCTTCCAGCGTTGACCGGGGCCCTTGCCGGCCCCCTCGCCCGGTGCCGGAGTGCCGCCCGCGGCCGCCTCCGGGAAGGACCCTGAGGCCGTGGACGCCGGCGCATCCTGCAGCCCGGAGGAAAACCTCTCCCTTCCCCAGGGACAGGCCTACCTGCAGCTTCCCATCGCCAAGCTCATCTATGTGGTGGGTAAGGAACTCAGCTTCGATATCTTTCTGCGCACCGACCGTCCCGGCAATCTCGGCCCTGAATACTGCCTGCTCTTCGGCAAAGGGGAGATCTATCAACCCTGGCCGCTGTTGAAAACCAAAGCCACCGGCACTAACTTCGTCTATTATCATCGCCGCGACCAGGCCCTGGTCAGGGAATATCTCCATCGCTCCCAGGCCGAGGCCCGTCCGGTCGCTCCCACCGCCTCCCCCGCCGCCGCCCTCAACGCCGTGTTGGCCGGAGAGTGCAAGGTGGCCTCCGCCGGGGCCGACCTCCTGACCGGCGACGACTATGTCCCCCTCAGGCTCTTCAGCCTGCTGCCCGACTGGGAAATTCCCTTCGACCTTTACGTGAAGACCGTCATTGCCGGACACCGCCAGCCGCGTTACCTGCGCCTCTGCAGCCGGGGGGAGGCCCTGGCCGCCGATCTAATCAACAAGCTCCGGGCCAAGGGCATCGACAAGGTCTACGCCCCCGGCTGCCAACTGGCCACGGTTCTCCAGTACCTTTATCACAATCTCTCCCTGGTCATGTCCGACGACCAGCTCAGTCCGGCCGAAAAGGCCTCCCGGGTCTACGAAGTCACCCTGGTCTGGATTCGCCATTTCTTCGAGGAGGAGGCGGAGAATCTCACCCCCAACCTCAAACTGGGCATGGAGTTCGTCGATTTTCTGTTCGACTGCCTGCGCCGGGATCAGGATTGCCAGGGGTGGGTTCTGGCCCTGCTCCGACACGACGGCAAACTTTACACCCACAGTCTGAACTGCTGCCTCATCGGTCTGGCCTTCACCAACTACCTCCAGTGGCCCCCCAAAAAAATCCGCGACTTCACCCTGGGGGCCCTCCTCCACGATATCGGCATGACCCGGATACCCCTGGCTATCCTGCGCAAACCCGGCGCCCTGTCTCCCCCTGAAATGGCCCAGGTGCGTCAGCACCCCCTCACCGGCTACAACCTGCTGTCGGTCTCCCCGTTGAGCCGTGACAGCCTCATCCCCATCCTGCAGCATCACGAAAATTGCAACGGCTCGGGTTACCCCGATAGCCTCTGCCAGCCACTCATCGACCCCGCCGCCCGCATCCTGCGCATCGTCGACAGCTTCGAGGCCCTCACCGCTCGCCGCCCCTGGCGGGAGCCCTTCGATCCCCTCAAGGCCCTGTGGATCATGCGCCAGCTTTGGCAGCAATCCGGCATCTACGACACCTCCCTACTATCCGCCTTTATCCAGTTCCTGGCCAAAGATGCCGCCGCCATGGCCGTCTAAACCGCCCCCTCCGACCCCAGGAGATTAGCGCCTTCCGGGCCGCCGGCTGGGCAGGAAAAAAAACGGGCAGAGCACAATGCCCTGCCCCGCCGTTCGGCCGCCGGTGTCGGCGCTCGGGTCGTTCTCCAGCGCGGCCCTATCCTCTGCACCGGCAGTTTTACTATACCATGACCCAAGGCTGCTGATATTTTGGAAGACTTAAAACCGGAGTTCTAACATTTGAAATGGTCTTAATAATGAGGGCAGGTCATCGGCACCCATGAAAGTGAGTACAGGGTGAGATTACAGGGGGCTGAGAATGGGCACAGTCAGGCCCTCTTCTGCGTTGTGGTGAACCCTGAGAGAACCCTAAAGTAAGAAAGGGTTAGCCATCATCAACTAACCCCTTGATTTTCCTGGTGGGCCGTCAGGGGATCGAACCCCGAACCTACTGATTAAGAGTCAGTTGCTC
>CAYRYV010000066.1:0-17270 GCA_964428565.1 uncultured Desulfobacterales bacterium
TGGGGGTCCGGGGGAGGGGGCAAGGGTCGTGAGACCCTTGGCCCCCTCCCCCGGCTCTTCCTCCCCCGGCTCGCCCCCTCCGGCGGTCCCGGGAGTGCCGGCGGGGGGGAAATCGGCGCTCATCTTTTTCTTACACAAGATTATTCAAACCCTTACACACGTGCGCCACAATGTGTCATAACAATGTTAAAATAATGTGTGGAGACCGAATATGGCCAATGAACATATTCTGGTGGTGGAGGACGAAGAGGACATTCTGGAGTTGGTCCGCTACAATCTCCAGAAGGAGGGCTATCGCCTCACCGGGGTGCACACCGGCGAGGAGGCCCTGAAGGCCGCCCGCACCGCCCGTCCCGACCTCATCCTCCTGGACCTGATGCTCCCCGGCGTCGACGGTCTCGAGGTCTGCCGTCTCCTGAAGCAGGACAGCAAGACCCAGCATCTGCCCATCATCATGGTGAGCGCCAAGGGGGAGGAGGCCGACATCGTCACCGGCCTGGAGTTGGGGGCCGCCGATTACATCACCAAGCCCTTCAGCCCCCGGGTCCTCCTGGCCCGGGTGCGGGCCGTGCTGCGCCGCCAGGTGGTCGAGGCCCCCGGCGACACCGCCCCCCTCACCATCCACGAGCTGGTCATCCATCCCGGCCGTCACGAAGTCCTGGTGCAGGGCCAGCCCGTGGACCTCACCGTGACCGAGTTCCGGCTCCTCCACATGCTGGCGCGCCGCCCGGGCTGGGTCTTCACCCGTTCCCAGATCGTCAGCGCCGTTCACGGCGACGACTACCCGGTCTCCGATCGCTCGGTGGATGTGCAGATCGTGGGTTTGCGCAAGAAGTTGGGCGTCTGCGGCGAGTACGTGGAAACCGTCCGGGGCGTGGGCTACCGCTTCAAGGAATGAGCCGATGCAACGTCGCCGGTTGATCTGGCAGCTCTATCCCCCCTTTCTCCTCATTGCCTTGGCGTCTCTGGTCCTGGTCACCTGGTACGTCTCCCGGGCCTGGGAACAGCTCTATCTTCGGCAGTTCACCCACGACCTGGAAGCCCGGGTCCGCCTGTTGGAAAACCAGGTGGCGCCCCTGCTCCGCCGGGGGGACCTCCCCGCCGTTGACCGCCTCTTCAAGGACCTGGGGCCCCGGACCACCACCCGTTACACCCTCGTTCTTCCCCGGGGGCTGGTGGTGGCCGATTCCGAGCGGGAGGTGGCCACCATGGACAACCATGGCGACCGCCCGGAGGTCCAGGACGCCCTGGCCGGCCGCTTGGGGGTCTCCCGGCGTCTCAGTTACACCCTGGGCGAAAAGATGATCTACGTGGCCCTGCCCATCCGTCAGGATGACCGCCTGTTGGGGGTTCTGCGGGCCGCGGTGCCGGTGACCTTCGTCGACCAGGCCCTCTGGAGCATCTATCTGAAGATCAGCGGCGGCGGCCTGGTCATCGTCCTGGTGGCCGCCGTCCTCAGTCTGATCCTGATTCGCCGTTTGAGCCGGCCCCTCGAGGAGATCAAGCGGGGTGCCCAACGCCTGGCCGCCGGTGACCTGAGCGCCACCCTGGCGGTGCCCGGCACCGATGAACTGGGCAGCCTGGTCGAGGCCCTGAACCACATGGCGGCCCAACTCGACGACCGCTTCCGGACCATCCTCCGGCAACGCCAGGAACAGGAGGCCATCCTCTCCAGCATGGTGGAGGGGGTCATCGCCGTGGACACCCATGACCGCCTCATCACCCTGAACAAGGCCGGCGCCCGCCTGTTGCGGGTGAATCCCGACGCCGTCAGGAACCTCAGCCTGCCCGAGGTCATCCGTAACAAGGACCTCCAGCGCTTCCTGGGCCAAACCCGCACCGCCGACCGCCCTCTGGAGTCCGAAATCGTCCTCCCCGGCTCCGGCGACCAGTTCATTCAGGTGCACGGCACCACCCTGCGGGACGCCCAGGGGCAGGCCATCGGCGTCTTGCTGGTGCTCAACGACGTCACCCGGCTGCGGCGGCTGGAACGGGTGCGCCGCGACTTCGTGGCCAACGTCTCCCATGAGCTGCGCACCCCCATCACCTCCATCAAGGGCTTCGTGGAGACCCTGCTGGGGGGCGCCCTCCAGGAGCCCGACAACGCCCTGGGGTTCCTGCAGATCATCGCCCGCCAGGCCGATCGCCTCAACCAGATCATCGAAGACCTCCTCACCCTCTCCCGTATCGAGCAGGACGAAGAGGAAGGCCAGGTGGCCCTGCAGCTCGAACGCCTCCGGCCCGTTCTCCGGGCCGCCGTCCAGGTCTGCGAGATCCGGGCCGCCGCCAAACATATCCAGCTCATCCTGAACTGCCCCGACGACCTCCAGGCCCCCGTCAACGCCCCCCTCCTGGAAAGCGCCGTGGTCAACCTGGTGGACAACGCCATCAAGTACAGCCCCGCCGACAGCACCGTCACCATCGAGGTCGCCGTGGCCCCGGAAATGATCGTCATCCACGTCCGGGACCAGGGCCGCGGCATTCCCCCCCAACACCTGCCCCGCCTGTTCGAACGCTTCTATCGCGTCGACCCCAGCCGCAGCCGGAAAATGGGGGGCACCGGCCTGGGACTGGCCATTGTCAAGCACATCGCCCAGGCCCACGGCGGCTGGGTGACGGTGGACAGCCAGGTGGAGCACGGCAGCGTCTTTTCCCTGCACCTGCCCCTCCACGCCTGAGAACGTCTCCTTTGCGGTTCTAACGCAATTCTAATACGGCGCTCAACATCCCTTAATCCATAGTACGTAGAATCCTAAAGACGTGGGTGGTCCGGCCCCGGGCGGGGCAACGGCCCCATAACCGTTGGATATTATGAAATCAAACAGAAATCTAACGCAATGCTAACAATCAATTAATATTTTTAAAAAAGGAGCGAATCGATGAAAAACCTGAGTAAAGCCCTGATTGTCCTGTGCGGCCTGCTGCTGTTGGCCTCCCCGGTCCTGGCCGAAACCACCATCAACGGCGCCGGCGCCTCCTTCCCTTACCCGGCCTATGCCAAGTGGGCCCACCAGTACCATGAACTCGCTAAGGTCAAAATCAATTACCAGTCCATCGGCTCCGGCGGCGGCATCGCCCAGATTAAGGCCAAGACCGTGGATTTCGGCGGCTCCGACGACCCCCTGAAGGCCGAGGACCTGGATAAGGCCGGCCTGGTGCAGTTTCCCATGTTGATCGGCGGCATCGTCCCCATCATCAATATCAAGGGCGTTGAGACGAGGCAAATGTCCTTGACTCCCGAAGTCCTGGCCGACATCTTCCTGAAGAAGATCACCAAGTGGAATGACCCCGCCATCGCCAAGATCAACCCCAACCTGAAGCTCCCGGACCAGGCCATCACCGTCGTGCACCGCTCCGACGGCTCCGGCACCACCTGGATCTTCACCAACTACCTCAGCAAGATCTCCCAGGAGTGGAAGGAGAAGGTCGGCAATGACAAGTCCGTCTCCTGGCCCACCGGCATCGGCGCCAAGGGCAACGAAGGCGTCGCCAATAACGTCAAGCAGGTGGCCGGCGCCATCGGCTACGTGGAATACGCCTACGCCACCATCAACAAGATTCCCTACGCCAGGCTGGCCAACGCCGCCGGCAAATTCGTGGACCCGGGCATGGAGAGCTTCTCCGCCGCCGCCGCCGCCGCTGACTGGAAAAACGCCCCCGGTTTCTACATGGTGCTTACCAACCAGCCCGGCGAGAACTCCTGGCCCATCGTCGGCGCCACCTTCATCCTGGTGCACAAAGACCAGATGGACGGCGACAAGGCCAAGGCCATGCTGAAGTTTTTCGACTGGTGCTACCAACACGGTGATAAAATCGCCGAAGAGCTGCATTATGTGCCCATCCCCGACAGCGTCGTCCAGCTCATCCAGGAAGCCTGGGCGAAAAATGTCAGATTGATGGAGCGCACCGGCTACAAACCTCTGTGGCCCTAACTCCCCTGCCTTGATTCCCGGATCATGTCAGGACGAAAGGAACTGCGCCGGTGATTCCCCCTGTGGCTGAGGCCGCTGCGGCCGCCCCCCCCCGGCGGTGGTCGAAACCTCACGCCGACACCATCTTTAAATGGCTCACGGTCCTGGGCGCCCTGGCCGTCCCGGTCGTCATGGGCGGCATCGTTTGGGAGTTGCTGACGGGTTCCTTCCTGGCCCTCCAGAAGTTCGGGCTGCGGTTCTTCGTCACTGAAACCTGGAATCCCGTCACCCAGACCTTCGGGGCCGCCAGCAGCATCTACGGCACGGTGGTCTCCACCCTGATCGCCATGCTGCTGGCGGTGCCCATGAGCGTGGTCATCGCCCTGTTTCTGGTGGAGTTGGCCCCGCCCTGGCTCAGCAAGATCGTGGGCACCATGATCGAGCTGCTGGCCGCCATCCCCAGCATCATCTACGGCATGTGGGGGCTGTTTATCTTCGCCCCCTTCATGGCCAGGACGGTTCAGCCCTTTCTGGGCCGCACCCTGGGTTTTCTGCCCCTCTTTGAAGGCCCCCCCATGGGCATCGGCATGCTCACCGCGGGGATCATCCTGGCCTTCATGGTCCTGCCCTTCATCACCTCCATATGCCGGGACGTCTTTTCCCTGGTGCCGGCGGTGATGAAGGAATCGGGCTACGGCATCGGCGCCACCACCTGGGAGGTGACCTACAAGGTGACCATCCCCTACGGCATCGTCGGCGTCCTGGGGGCCGTCTTTTTGGGTCTGGGACGGGCCCTGGGGGAAACCATGGCGGTGACCTTCGTCATCGGCAATACGCATCGCATTTCCGCCTCCTTGTTCGCCCCGGGGAACAGCATCGCTTCCTGTTTGGCCAACGAATTCGCCGAAGCCACGGAACCCACCTACGTCAGCGCCCTGGTCGCCCTGGGCCTGGTTTTGTTCCTGTTTACCTTTGTGGTCCAGATCATCTCCCAGATGCTCTTGCGCCGCATGTATCGCACCTGGAGTCTGAAGATTTGATTCCCCGACCGTATACCGGGCGCCGCCTTACGAACGCCGTGGTCAGCGGCATCTCCGCCACCGCCGCCGTCATGGGCATTATTATCCTGGTGTGGATCACCTACACGGTGCTCTATCGGGGGCTGGCCGCCATCAACTTCGACTTCTTCACCAAGCTGCCGACGCCGCCTATGGTGCCCGGCGGCGGTTTGGCCAACGCCATCCTGGGTACCCTGGCCATGACCATCCTGGCCAGCCTCCTGGCCGTCCCCATCGGTCTGTTGGCCGGGGTCTGCCTGGGTGAGTTCGGACACCAGTCCCGGGTGGCCGATCTCTGCCGTTTTTCCGCCAACGTCTTGATCGGTATGCCCTCCATCATCGTGGGGGTCTTCGTCTATGCCCTCCTGGTGGTTACCATGGGCAACTTTTCCGGCTGGGCCGGGGCCGTGGCCCTGGCCATCATCATGCTGCCGGTGGTGGCCCGCACCACCGAGGATATGCTCCGGCTGGTCCCGGATCCCTTGCGGGAATCGGCCCTGGCCATGGGGGCCTCCCGCTGGCAGGTCACCCTGGCCATCGTCTTCCGGGCGGCCAAATCCGGTATCATCACCGGCGTCCTCCTGGGGGTGGCCCGGGTCAGCGGGGAGACCGCCCCCTTGCTGTTCACCGCCCTCAATAGCCCGTACATGATCAGTTCACTCAGCCAGCCCACCCCCAACCTCACCGTCACCATCTTTAACTATGCCATGAGTCCCTACGAAGACTGGCAACAGTTGGCCTGGGGGGCCTCCCTGCTCATCACCGTCGGCGTCCTGGCCCTGAACCTGATGGCGCGCTTCACCTTTGGAGAAAAACAACGATGAATGCGGTGCACGCCTCCGAGCGGGCGGAAACCACCACGCCCGCCCTCAAACACCGGGAGATGGCCGAATTGATCGCTCCCCCGATTCCCCGGACCGACAGCAAGATCTCGGCCCGGGGGCTGAATTTCTTCTACGGGGAACATCAGGCCCTCTTCGATAATAATTTGGAGGTCGCCGAAAACCGGGTGACCGCCGTCATCGGCCCCTCGGGGTGCGGCAAATCCACTCATATCCGGGTCTATAACCGCATCTTTGAGATGTATCGGGATCAGCGGGTGACCGGTGAGGTGCTCCTGGACGGCAATAACATCCTGGACCCCGGCACCGACCTGTTGGAACTCCGGCGGCGGGTGGGCATGATCTTCCAGAAACCCACCCCCTTTCCCATGAGCATCTTTGATAACATCGCCTTCGGCTTGAAACTCCACTACCGCCTGAACAAGGGTCAGATTGCCGAACGGGTGGAGGATGCCTTACGCAATGCCGCCATCTGGGACGAAGTCAAAGACTTTTTGCACAAACCCGGCACCGCCCTCTCCGGGGGCCAGCAACAGCGGCTGTGCATCGCCCGGGCCATTGTGGTGAAACCGGAGGTCCTGCTCATGGACGAACCCTGTTCGGCCATCGATCCCATCGCCACAAATAAGATCGAAGAACTCATCAATGTCTTGAAAGAATCCTATACAATTGTTATTGTGACCCATAACATGCAGCAGGCGGCCCGGGTCTCCGATTTCACCGCCTTCTTCTTCGAAGGGCGGATCGTGGAATTCGGCACCACCAAACAAATCTTCACCAACCCCGTCCACCGCCAGACGGAGGAATATATCACCGGTCGCTTCGGTTAATACGAGAGGTTGCCCCATGACGCGGCCCCTGCAACGGGAGATTGACAGTCTCAAGAAGAAACTCCTGTCTTTCAGCGCCATCGTGGAAGATAATGTCCGCCTGGCCATCAAGGCCCTCGTCCAGCGGAATACCGCCCTGGCCACCCAGGTCATCGACGCCGATGACGAGGTTGATCAACTGGAAGTGGAGATCGAGGAAGATTGCCTCAAGATGCTGGCCCTGCACCAGCCGGTGGCCAAAGACCTGCGCTTCATCATCGCGGTCTTTAATATTAACAACGACCTGGAGCGCATCGGCGACTTGGCCGTGAATATCGCCGAACGGGCCCTGTCACTGGCCGCCTGCTCCGCCGTGGACGTCACCTTTGACTTTCCCGGCATGTCGGAGAAGGTCTTGGTCATGCTCAAAAAAAGCCTGGATTCCCTCATGCAGTTCAACCCCGAACTGGCCCGGGAAGTCTGCGACGGCGACGAGGAGGTGGATATCATCAACCGGCAGATGCACTCCCGGGTGCAGGAACGCATCCGCAAATACCCGGAGCGCCTGGATTGCCTGCTCCTGTTCCCGGCCATCTCCAGCGACCTGGAGCGCATTGCCGACCACGCCACCAATATCGCCGAAGAAGTCATTTATCTCACCAAAGGGGAAATCGTGCGCCATCGCCAGGACAAACCCCGGCTCACTCTGGTCAACCCCCTGAAGGAAAATCGGGAGTAGCCTTACCGCCCGCGCCCCGTCTCCCGGTCCACCGTTTCCGCTCCCCATCAGGCAAATATTTCCTTCCTGACTGTCTGCGGAGTCTTCCCTGACTACGTAAGCACCAAATATTGCTTGTCTTATTTTGTGGCACTGTTATTGCAAATCTCTGGACCAAGGAGATGGAGGCATTCCGCCCGTTCTTCCGGGCGGCCTAGCGCCCGATTTCGACTGATTCCAGGGAGACATATCATGATTTCAGGCAAGCGCATCTTTATCACCGGCGGCGCCGGCTTCATCGGCTCGGCGTTGATCGGCCGGCTCATCGAAGCCAACCGGATCACCGTATACGACAATCTGGCCCGCAACTCCCTCCAAAACAAGGAATACAAGGATCACCCCAACCTCACTCTGGTTCAGGGCGATATCCTGGACTGCGACGCCCTGGGGCGGGCCATGGACGGAGCCGAAATCGTGGTGCATTGCGCCGCCATCGCCGGCATCGATACGGTCATCAAAAGCCCGGTGTCCACCATGCGGGTCAATATGCTGGGCTCCGCCAACGTCTTGGAGGCGGCGACCCGGCTGCGCCACTGCGATCGGGTGGTCTGCTTCTCCACCAGTGAAGTCTTCGGACAGCAGGCCTTCTGTTCCACGGAGTCCGACAGTTGCGTGATGGGGGAAATCGGCGAGGCCCGCTGGACCTATGCCGTCAGTAAGCTGGCCGAAGAGCACCTGGCCATCGCCTACTTCCATGAAAAGTGGCTCCCCGCTACGGTAGTGCGACCCTTTAATGTCTACGGCCCCGGACAGGTGGGCGAAGGCGCCTTGAAGATCTTCATCCAACGCGCCGTGCGGCACGAGCCCATCGAGATTCACGGCGACGGCACCCAGATCCGCGCCTGGTGCTACGTCGACGACATGATTGACGGCGTCTTGCTGGCCATGGTGCATCCCAAAGCGGTGGGCGAATCCTTTAACATCGGCAATCAGCGGGCGGTGACCACCATCTACGGTCTGGCCAACACCGTCACCCGGGTGCTCAATTCCCGCTCGCCCATCTTCTTCTCCCGCAAAGACTACGTTGATGTGGAACTGCGTATCCCGGCGATTCGCAAGGCCAGGGATCTCTTGGGATTCGAGGCCAAGGTGGATCTGGAGGAAGGGATCGCCCGCACCGCCGAATTTTACCGCAGCCAGGAGGATCTGCCCGATCACGGCTACCGCACGCCCTGGCTGGCGGCCGCCGCGCATCTGTCGGCCCCGGAGGCCTGCGGCCCGGGGGCGCTGCTTGCTTCCGGTCAGGCCGGCTGAAGCCGCACTCTGGAGAGCGGACATGGACATCCGGGTGGAAATAGCCGGGGAGACCGGGGCTCAAGACTTCCGGGAATGTGTCCGGAACTGCGGGGCGGCCCTGGCCCAGCAAACCTGGGAATGGGGCCGGGTCATCCAGGATCTGGGCCAGGACCAGCCGGTCCCTTTTCTGGCCCGCCGGCGCTCCGGGGAGGTTGTCGGCGCCCTGTCAGGTTTTTATTTTCCCGGTAGGTACGGCTCCCTGCTGCTCTCCGCGCCCCAGGCCGGGGGCTATGGCGGTGTGGCGGTGAAGACGGGCCCTCACCGGGAAGCGGTCTATCAGGCCCTCCTGGAGGCCTTCGTGGCGGAGGCGCAGCGCCGGGGCTGTTGCCTGGCCACCATCTGCACCGCCCCCTTCTTCGGCGACCTGCAGCTGTATCGGCAATATTTCGCCCCCGATCTGGAGCGGCCCAACTTCTTCCAATTTGTCGAACTGCAGGATGATTTCCTGACGGCGCTGACCAGCAAGCAGCGCTGGAATCTCAAACGGAACCTGCGGGACGCCCGCGACCAGGGCTTGACGGTTACCCTGGAGGACCGCGACGCCAGATTTGACCGCTGGTACGGCATCCATGCCCGGCGTCTGGCGGAAATCGGCGCGCCGCCGCTGCCCCGCCGCCTTCTTGAGGGCGCCCGCACCTGGATGGTGAAATCCGGTCTGGGGTTTATGGCCTATGTCCTCTGGCAGGGCGAGGTCATCGGCGGCGGCCTGTTCATCGGTCTGCAGCCGGTCCTGGATGTCTTCATGATGAGTTCCGACTCCCGCCATTTCGCCCGCCATCCCAACACCCTCCTGATTTATGAAGTGTTGCGCCGCGCTCCCGGACTCGGCTACCGCTTCTTTAACTGGCAGTCCAGCAATTCCCGGGATTCCGGGGTCTACGCCTTTAAAAAGTCCTGGGGTTCCCGGGAAGGCGTGCATCATTATCTCACCAGAATTACCGGCGATATCACCCGCCTGGAGCAGACCCCCCTGGAGGTGGTGAAACAGGAGTACCAATGGCATTATGTCATGCCCTACGACAGATTCCCCCGGGTGGTGAACGGGTGACGCCATGACCCAGGACAAACAGGCTGAAATTGACAGTTGGGTCTCCCGGGAAGCGCAACTCCGGGGCGCCTACGAACCGTTCCCGGATGACTTCTACGACATGTTTTTGGCGCACACCTTTCACCGTTACACGCCCCCCCCGGGCCCCCGGGTGTTGGATGTCGGCTGCGCCACGGGCGCCTTTTCCAACCGGCTCGCCCGGCTGGGCTATGGGGTGGTGGGCGTCGATATTTCGGCGACCCTCGTCGAACTCGCCCGGGAGTCGGCCCGGCGGGAACAGCTGCCCGTGGAGTACCAGCAGCAGGATGCCGAAGCCTTGCGGTTTGCCGACAACAGCTTCGACGCCGTCTTGGCCTTCAATCTGCTTCACCACTTCCCCGAAATTGCCGTAGTGGCCCGGGAACTGCTCCGGGTGTGCCGCCCCGGCGGCTACATCTACACCTTTGATCCCAACCGCTATAATCCCCATGCCCTGCTCTGCCAGGAAAGGTGGTCGCCGGTGCGCTATGATCGGTTCACTGTCAATGAAAGGGCCCTGAGCCCCCGGGAGCTTAATCTCTTCCGCCAGCGCTCCGTCAGCATCCAATACCTCAGCTTCCGCCTCCGGAAAACTTCGCCCAGCACCCTCTACCACAATCTCTATGGCTTTATTAAACGCAGTATCAGCTCCCCGGTCAAAAGAACAATGGCCTTTATGCTGTATAATTTCGCTCACCTGGTCACCCTCGTCTTGCCGCCGCCCTGCCGGGCCGGCGCAGTCCTGGGGGTGATCCGCAAGGACCCGGCATGAGACGCACAACCACGGCTTGGGCAGAGCCGGCTCTGCCGGCTGCCGGGCCCCACCCCCCGTCTTGCCCGCTCTTTCCCGATCGCCCCGGGGGGGGACAGGTTGTCCACAGCTTTCCCGGCCTGGGTGCTTCAGAGCGCCGGCGGGTGCTCGCGGTGCTCCGGTCCGGCTACCTCAAGGGCGGTCCCTGGGTGGCGCGCCTCGAGGCCGCCATCAGCCGCGATCTCGGCCTGGCGGCCTGCCTGGCCACCCATACCGGCGCCCTGGCCCTCTACCTGGCCCTGAAAACCCTGGGGCTCCCTCCGGGGGCCGTGGTGGCGGTGCCGGCCTACGTCTGCCGCAGTGTGGTGGCGGCGGTCCGGATGGCGGGCCTGCAGCCTCTCCTCTGTGATGTGGCCCCCCGGGACGGCGCCCTCGACCCCGGGGACCTGGAGCGGAGAAAAACCCCGGCTCTCAGCGCGGCCCTTGTCGCCCACCTGTTCGGCAACCTGGCCGACTTGAACGCCTTTGCGCACTTCGGGATTCCCCTCATCGAAGATGCGGCCCAGTGTCCGGTGGGCGCGGGCCTGGGGATGTTTGCGGACATGACCGTCTTTTCCTTCGAAGGCACCAAGATGCTGGCTGCCGGGGAGGGGGGGGTTTTGGGTTTCCGTAACGTCGAATATCATCGCCGTGCCCGCCGATTGCTGGCCGACGGCGACGTCTGTCCCCTGACCCCCACGGATTTGCAGGGGGCGGTGGCCCTCACCCAATGGGAAAGGCGGCAGGAGTTCAGCGACCGGCGTCGTCGCCTCGCCCGGCGCTATGAGACCGCTTTTGCCGACAAAGGCTTCCGTTGTCTGTCCGCCCCGGGAGGCGTCTATGCCCGCTATGTCATCCGGGATTGCCGGAATGTGGACGACATGATCGCCCTGGCGGCCCGGGCCGGCATCCATCTGCGGCGGCCCCTGGACCCGAACCATATCGCGGTGCCTCCGGAGCGACTCCGCCATTTCCCCGTGACCCGGCGGCTGGCCATGACCAACCTGTCCCTGCCGGTCTATCCGGATTTGCGCGCGGAGGATCAGGATATGATTATCAGCTTGGTGCGCCGCCATCTCCTGGTCTCGTGAACTTCCCGGCGCCCGCTGCACAACCCCGGCCTTTGCCTGGCCGGAAAAAGGTGGTTGTATGAATTACTCTTTCCGTAACGCCAAGGCCGTCCGCTTCCCCGAGATGGTGCACGTCGACATCTCCACCGTCTGTAACTACCGGTGCATCCATTGCCCTCATGGCGACCCCGCCCGCTGGGTTGATGCCGCTCCCCACCTCATGAACCAGGACCATTTCTACCGGGTGGTGGATGAAACCTCCCGGCATGGGGGCATCCTGCGCATCACCACCGACGGCGAGCCCTTGCTTCATCCCCACGCCAAGGAATTTCTCCGCTACGTCCTCAAGTCCGATCTGTTCGCCGCCACCCTCACCACCAACGGCTCCATCTGGGATCAGGAGCTCATGGACATTGTAATGCAACCCTCCCGGGTCAAATTCGTCGTTGATGTCAGCCTGGATGCCTATCGCAAGGAAACCTATGGGAAAATCCGGCGGGGCGGCGATTTCGCCAGGGTCCTGGGGCACCTCTTTACCATCATCGCCACCCGCAATCGCCTGAAAGCCGATCATCTTTACCTCATGGTCAACGCCATCGATCAGCCCGCGGCCCGGGGGGAAATGGCCGACTTTAAAAATTTCTGGGAACAGTTCGCCGACCGGGTCATTATTCGCAAATATGTGGATGTCGTCGGCCTGGTGGGCACGGTGAGCGGACCCGTGGCGGCGCCGCCGCCGGAGCGGTGGCCCTGCGTTCTCCTGTGGAGTCGCATCATGGTGAACTCCCACGGCGCTTTACGGTTCTGCATTGACGACTGGAACAACCGCTCCGTCTTCCCGGGAAGATCGATAGACGATACCAGCATCGAGGATATGTGGCGCAGCCCGGAATATGAGAATCTGCGCCAGCGCCACCTGGAACAGGATTTTTCCCATGAATTATGCGCCGCCTGCACCTCCAACTGGGTGGGGCTGCGCTGGGACTACGACTATAAAGTGGCCCTGGACGCCCTCTTTGCCCACGGCCAGAACTGGGCCCATTGACCCCGGGGGGGGTGCCGGGCCGGGCTCTGGGCCCCCCGTCGCCCCGCCGCCTCGACCGGGCGTTGTCTGTTGCCAAGCGAGAACTATATGACGGCTGTCGCTACCCCTAAGCCCCGCCTGATCTACTTCCGGTGGTCTCTGGAAAAGGCCCCCCAATTTGTCCAGCGCCTTTTCCATCGGACCTTCATCCAGGGGCTGTCCGCCCATTTCGATCTCGTCGTCGTGAGCGAAAACTGCGATTACGGCGCGGTCTGCGAGCGTTACCGGCCCGATCTCGCTCTCTTCGAGAGCGGCAACAACGGCTACCAGGACCCCCCCCTGCGGATTTCCAATACCGCGGCCCATCCCCAGATCCCCAAGATCGGCTTCCTGCGCTCCGACCCCGCCTGCGCCTCCCGCACCATCTTTTTCGGCGATATGGACCGCTGGGGGGTGGAGACTTTCTTTACCTACGTCACCGGCGCCGGGGAATACACTCCCGAGGTGCGGGATAACTTGTTCTACTGGAACTTCTTCGTGGATACCTCCATCTACCGGGACTTCGGACTGGACAAGATTATCCCCGTACTCTTCCTGGGCAACTCCGACGGTCCCCAGTATGCCTGGCGGCGTGCCCTGAAACAGATCATGGCGACGCGGTTCCCCACCTTTGTGGGCAACCATCCGGGCTGGCATAACGCCAGCGCCGCCCATGCCCTCTATGACGAAGACTTCGCCCGTCTGATCAACGCGGCCCATTTCGCCCCCACCTGCGGCGCGGTCTATAAGGTCCTCGTCAACAAACACCTGGAAATTCCGGCAGCCCGCAGTTGTCTGGTCACGGAAAAAACGCCGGTGCTGGAGGCCGCCGGCTTCGCCGACATGGTGAACTGCGTCTTCGCCGATAAACACGACGTGGTGGACAAGTTGGATTTTTTATTGAAAAACCGTCAGGTCCTGGAGGAAATCACGGAAAACGGCTACCGGTTGGTGCGCACCCGCCACACCGTCGCCCAGAGGGCGCAAATACGCCAGTGGTTCGAACTCCGGAAGAATCTCCGGCCTCATCAGAAAATCGTGCAGCCCGGACTCTTTGGCGACCTCACCCTCGCCGACCGGGGTGCGGCCGTTTCCGGGCCTCACCTGATCAGCGCCGGCCAGGACCGTCTCCTGCTCCAGCGGGCCACCGCCCTCCTGCAACAGGGAAAATTCGCCGAGGCCGAATCCTGCCTGCGTCTCTGCCTGGAATTCAAGGACTACATGGCCGAACCCAAGCTGCTCCTGGCGCTCTGCAATCTCTACCGGGGCAATCCGGCCGCGGCCCTGGAGTGGGTCGCCCAACCCCTGGAATTGACCTTCTCCTGGAACGGCCTGGAGCCCGATCCCGTGGAATGGGGATATTTCCTGATTATTCTTTTGTGCTTGGGAAGACTGGCGGAAGCCGTCCGCAATGCCCGTCTGTTCCCCGGATTGCGCCGCCGGGAACTAGACCGGGCCCGTTGGGCGGTCTTTACCCTGGCAGACCTGCCGCAGGAGGCTTATCTTTGCGAAATCTCCGGCCTCGACCCGCATCCGGGCTCGCGGCGCAGCCTGCACGCCCCCTCGCCCCTCAGCGCCCCCGACTGGCAGGATACCTTGGAACTTTGGTTGAACTCCTGCGGTCAACCGCAGTTCCGCGGCTTGCTGCGCCCCGACCCGTTCTCCGCTTCCTTAACGCCCCTTGCCGCCGCCCCTTCCACCTGACGCCGCCGCCCCCCCTACCGCCGGTCCCTCAATCTCCCCCAAAACCAACCAGGGGCCACGGTCATTAACCGTAACCCCTTGATTTGCATGGTAGGCGGTACTGGATTTGAACCAGTGACTTCCACCGTGTGAGTGTGCAGAGGAGTTTTAAGAGCATACACTACAAAACACTAACACAATGAAATATCTATGATTATCATGCCTCACATTCTATCCTGGTGGACCGATTTTCTCAATGTTCTTTTCTGTTGTGGTCACAAAATGGTCACAGCCATTCTCCCCGATTGCCCTGTAACTGCGTAGGGTGACGGAGTTGAAACTTCTCCCGGGAGCTGGCTTGGGGGCATACTCCACTGCTCCCGGGAGAGCCCTTTCCATTTCGCCCTCTACGCTCAGCAGTCCATAACATCACCACGCCACAACCCCAACGGCTCGTGATTGTCAGGTCAGAGACCGCAAGGAACTACCCCCCTAAAAGCAAATAAGACACTGATTAAACAGTATAAAGATGAAATCGCTTGACAATAAGTAGACAATATGTCATATATTAGACAGTGGGGCCATGATGCAGGAGCAAAAACGGTTCAGCCAAAAAGAAGTGAACAGAATTTTCCGCCATATCCCATCCAAAACCTTGCGCTGGTGGGGCCAGATGGAATTGTATGGGTGGGTAGGAGAGACCTCTGACAGTAGAGGCATTTCTCGAGAGTATGATTTGGGAAACCTTTATCAGATTGGAATAGTAGCAGAATTATCATCAATCAACATCCCGTCTTCCATGATAAAGGTTATCATGTGCAAGTTTTTTAGAACAAATCCGATGCCCAACCCAACGATAAATTTTGATCTTTGGAAAGATGATCCATATGGAGGAACAGATGAAGAGCATTATGAAGGAATGACATATCTTGAATCTCCATTTTCTGATATTACTAAATTAATGGACAATGTCCTATTTATAACAAAAGATATCACAAAATCTGCAAATTTCTCACAGCAAAATCTCAAATACAAACCTTTATGGTCATCAGATTTAATTCCAAAAGACGAGTATTACTTGGATTTTCCACGAAATACTGTTATTTATATTGCGATCGATTTAGCAAATATTAAGAAGTTGGTGGACAATCTGATAAGCTACCAGTAATTTTTTTTGCAAATAAGTAGTTAACATATTATCCATTTACCATATGAATTTCGCTGAGCAAGCGTCTTCCCTGTTCTGTTTGGGCAAGGAAGCCGTTAACGCTAATCCCCAAAAAACCCAATACCAAGGAGGGTCGGCGATGAGTGAGCAGCCACTTACAATCGACGAACTGGCGGAGTATCTTAGGGTGAAAAAATCCTGGATCTATTCTCGCACCAGGATCAAAGGCCCTGACGTTATTCCCCACACAAGGGTTGGCAAGTATTTAAGATTTTACCTTTTGAAGGTCTTACCGTGGCTCCAAGAACGAGGAGGTGATCAAGAGTAACGATAAAAAAACCGAAACCCTGGTTGCCGCCAGGGTTTCGGTCCACGTCAACATCTTTCTTAAAGGACTGATATGAATATCTCATATCCCGCCGACGAGAGCAAATTTTTTCTGATCGCTTTCCCCCAGTCGTTCATTTTCCGCAAACAAGATTTCCCCACAACCAAGGAGGTGGTGGCATGACAGTGAGTGCCCAGACTATCGCTGACGCTCTCAAATGTGATAACCCCCGGTGTCAATGCCAACGTCAACAGGGTAATAAATGGCTGGTACATTGCCCCGCCCACGACGATCGAAACCCCAGCCTGTCCATTACAGAGGCTGAGGGGAAAATCCTCTTCCATTGTCATGCAGGCTGCCGCCAGGGAGCTGTCATCGAAGTTCTCAGAGAAAAGGGTCTCGGGCTCACCAAAAAAACGGAATCGAAAACCAAGATGTCTCCGATCGAAGTGATCTATGAATATCACGACGAAGGGGGAAACCTTCTTTTCCGGGTCGTTCGTCGGAAGACCAAAAAGTTCTCGCAATGTCGGCCTGACGGCAAAGGAGGTTGGGTCTGGGACTTGACCGGCATAACACGAGTGCCTTACCGATTGCCAGAGGTCCTTCAAGCCGAGAGCATTATCATCGTCGAAGGGGAGAAAGACGTTGAAACTCTCCGAACTTTCGGGCTCACGGCGACCTGCAACCCCGGGGGTGCCGGGAACTGGCCGAAATACTTCAAGGAGTATTTCCAGGGCAAGCATGTGGTGATACTCCCGGATAATGATAAGCCCGGCCGCAAGCACGCTGATGATGTCGCCAAAAACCTCTACGGCACAGCCGCCAGCATCAAAATTTTGGAGCTGCCCGGCCTGCCGGAAAAGGGTGACGTCAGCGACTGGATCAACCAGGGAGGCACCCCCGAATCCTTGATATCCCTGGCAGCGGCAACGCCGCTGTGGGAGACTAATGATGGTCCTGAGGGGGGCGATGAAGATACTCGCTATTTTGTCAGGGACGGCGCCCTGTGCTATCAAAAGCCCACCAATCAAGGCCCCGTTGACATCCCCCTCTGTAACTTCGATTCCTGGATTACTGAAGAGATTGTTCGAGATGACGGGACAGAACCCAAGACCTCGTTCAAAATCCAGGGGAAAATGCAGGATGGGCAACCGTTGATGCCGGTGGAGGTTCCGGCAAGTCAATTTCCCGGCATGGCATGGGTTATGCCAGCTTGGGGTGTTAGAGCCGTAATTAATCCCGGGCCAATTCTGAAAGACCATCTCCGAGCGGCAATGCAGCTGAAAAGCCGAGACGCCCGGAAAAGACAGGTCTACGAACATACCGGCTGGCGGCAAATCAATGGTGTATGGGTGCTAATGCCAACCGAAAAATGACCCCCCGCGACAACCCAAAATTGACCCCC
>CAYRYV010000067.1:0-15915 GCA_964428565.1 uncultured Desulfobacterales bacterium
CAGGTCCCGGTCCGGCCGGTGGAACTCCACTGTTCCCTGGCGCACCTGGATGGCCGGCAGCAAGATGGCGCTCACCGGCGGCGGCGGGCGCTCCTTCCGCAACCCGGCCCAATTCCAGCGCCCCTGGTCGTCCTGGGAGAGCACCAGGTGCGGCTCGCGGAACCGCAACACCCCGATGACCGGCTGCAGCTTCACCAGCGACCCCAACGACAGGCTCACCGTCAGTTCCCCGACCCGCAGAATCTCCCCCCCGGGCGGATACCTCAGGCTGACGTCGGCAAATTTCAGGCCGGTTACCAGGTTCCCGGAGATGGCCCCCACGGTCATCTCCCCGTTGATCCGCTCGTTGACCGCCGCCACCAGTTGCCGGCCCACCCACTGCCAGAAAGGGCCGCTGGTGACAAACCACCCCGCCAGCGCCATGATCAACACCACGGTCACCATCAGCCACGCCCACACGCGCCGCCAGCCGGAGGTCTTTGTCGTCATATCCGTGCTCTGTCAGAAAAAGGGGGCGCTACCGGCCACGGGCGCGCCGCTGCCGCGGCCCGCACCCCTCCTGCCCCGCCCGGTGCCGGGATTGGGGGTGGGGATGCGGGGTCTCAGGGCCTGCGGCCCTGAGACCTCTCCCCCGCCAGGTCGCGTTCCACAATTATTTTCGCGAATTACTATACTTATTAAAGGATTTCCAGCGGGATGGCAAGCCGGGAATTGCCCCGGCGGCGGAAAACCGGCGGTGCTGGCGCAGCGCGGCTATGGCGGTTGGCGGCAGTCGTCCGGGCAGGCCCGCAGACTTCAGCCCGGTTGCCGAACTCTGCGGGCCGCGTCCCTCATTTCTGGGCCGGAGGTTGGGCGGCCGGCGGCTTCTCCGCCGCCTGCGGGCTGGCCTCCGGGGTGACGCCGGCGTCCGCCAGCTTCTTCAGGTATTTCTCCGGATCCTTGTTAAACTCGGCTATGCAGGCGGTGCAGCAGAAATACACCCGCTTCCCCTGGTAGTCCGCATACACGTTTTTATCAGTGTTGCCGCCCATGACCGGGCACGTGGTCTGGGCCTTGGCCGCCCACGCCTGCTCCAGGCCCGCACCCCCCCCCACTGCCAGGGCCATAGCCAACACCAGCACAATGCCGGCAATTTTCTTCATCGTCAGACTCCTTCCTCCAGAGATCTGCGTCCTCTCCCCTCCGGCCGACGGTCCCGAGGGTTGATTTAACATAATCATTCGCTCCGTCTTGTAAAGGCGTGGGGCAACGGCAAGGGTTGCAACGGCCGCGCTCGCCGCCGCCGGCGCTAGAACGCCTGGCCGATGGTGAAGTAGATCTGATACTTGTCCTTGGCGGGATTGATGGGGTTCAGGGGAAAGGCCACGTCCACCCCCACCGGTCCGATGGGCGTCTGATAGCGCAACCCGAACCCGGAGCCGTACTTGAGCTGGCCGGGGTCGATGTCTTCGTTCTTCAGAAAGACGTTGCCCCCGTCGATGAAGGCCACCGCCCGGAAATTTTTATACAGGGGGAAGCGCAGCTCCAGATTGCCCTCCATCACCGCGTTGCCGCCGATGGGGTCGCCGGAGAGGTTGCGGGGCCCCAGGTAATCCAGGCGGTAGCCCCGCACGCTGGTGCTGCCGCCGCTGAAAAACCGGCGATAGATGGGAATCTCCCGGGTGCGCTCCGTGGGCTCGATCACCCCGAATTTGACCCGGCCCGCCAGCACCACGTTTTTCAGCCCCAAACCCTGGTAATGCTTGGCTTCGACAACGGTCCGCACGAACTGCAGGTTGGAGCCGAAAATCTCCGGGGCGTAATCCCCGGCCAGGGACAGCGAGCTCCCCTTTTGCGGGTCGATGGGATTGTCCACCGTGTTGCGGGACAGGCCCCAGATCAGCATGGAGGCGGTATACAGCTTCCCCGGTTCGGTGGCGTTCAGCAGCACCAGGGTCTCCGGCGCGATGTTGAAGGGGCGGGCGAACTCCAGGCCGTGCCCCACATACCCCTTCATATCCCAAAAGAGCCGCCGCTCCAGGATCGCCCGGCTGTACACCGCCTTGTCGGTGAAACCGGGCAGATACCGCCGGATAAAACCGGCCGTGGCCGCCAGATCGTTGTCGCTGCCCAGGATCAGGGGATTCAGGAAGGAGCCTTCCAGCCGGGTTTCCAGCCGGGAATACTTGGTGTTCAACTCCAGCACCCGGCCCCCGCCCCCCAGGTTGCGGTAGCGGAGCACCCCCCGCGCCCGGAACTCGTCTTCGCTCCCGTACCCCAAACCCACCTTGAAGGACCGTTTCTTCTTTTCCGCCACCGCAATGACGATGGGGATCTCCCGCTCCTCCGCCCCCACTTCCAGGGGGGTGAGGGTGACGGTCTGGAACAGATCCAGGTCGTAGAGCTTTTCCTGGCTCTGATAAAGCTTGGCATAGCTGAAGAGTTCCCCCGGCGCGAAGGTCAGCTGCCGCCGGATGAGGGCCTCCGGCGTCTGCCGCTCCCCCTGGATGCTGATGGGGCCGAAGCTGCACAGCGGCCCCGGCCACGCCTGCACGACCACCGAGGCCCGGTTCTTCTTGGCGTCCACCAGGACCTCCCCGTCCACCCGGGCCTGGGGATAGCCGTTGTCCAACAGGTGGTTCAGGATGTTCTTCTTGAGGTCCTCATAGGCCGGCTCCGTGAACCGTTGCCCGATCTTCAGGGGACTGTCCTGCAAAAACGGCTGCAGCCGCACCCCGCTCTCCGGCTCCGCCAGGGTCAGGGTCACGCTGTCCACCTTGACCCCGGGGCCTTCGGTGATGTGCAGGCTGATCACCACCTCCTCCTCCCCCCGGTGCTCGATCTCCGTGGTCACCTCGGCATGGTAGAAGCCCTGGCGGCGATACAGGGCGACCACCCGGTTGACGTCGTTCTCCAGATCGTCGGTGTCGAGGACGGGCGGGCGCTTCCAGGGGAGCAGCGAGGGCCGCGGACTGAGCAGTTCCGCCTTGATCAGGGCGGTGCTCACCCACCGGTTGCCCTTGATGTGAAAGGACCGCACCAGGGGGGACGTCGCGCTGCCCGCCGCCTCCGTCGCGGCTCCCAGGGGGGTGGAGGTCGCCAGTACAGCCAGGATCGCCAGGATCGCCAGCACCATAATCTAAACGTCGTCGAACAGCCCTGCCTGCCGCGCCCGGTATTGGCAGGATCGGCTGCCGGCGGGGCCCGCACTGAGCAGGTGGTTGGAAAGGGCCTCCAGAAACGGGGAGGGACGCCCGGACAGGCGCTTTCCCCACAGGTGGCGCTGCCGCACCCGGCTCAAAAAGACCTGCCGCCGGGCCCGCGTCAGCCCCACGTAAAACAGCCGCCGCTCCTCCGCCGGATCCGCCTCCCCGGGGTCCTCCGGCTCGTACGGCAGGATGCCGGCCTCGACCCCGCAGATGAACACGTAGGGGAACTCCAGCCCCTTGGCGGCGTGCAGCGACAGCAGGGTCACCTTCTCCGCCCGGAAATTGACCCCGGTGATCTCCGGACCCTCCGCCTCCTGCGCCCGCTGGCAGGGAATGCCCAGCTCCGTCAGATGCTTTTCCAACTCCCGGCCCAGGGCGTGAAAGCGATAGAGGATGGCGATATCCCCGAAACTGGCGTGGCCCGCCGGGTCCTGCTGGCGCAGGGCCTCGTCCTCCAGCGCCAGGTGCGAGGTGCCCCCCACCAGCCCCTCGATGGCCCGGGCCAGTTGCCGGGCCTCCGCCGCCGTCGAACTCGACTCCAGCAGCATCAGGGGCAGGTCCCCGGGATTGTGGCCGATCAACGGCGGCGGCGTCGCCCCCCCCGCCGCCAGCACCTCTCCGGCCGCCTGCAGAATGGGCCCCGGCAACCGGTAGGTCTCCTCCAGGGTGACGACCCGGGCCTCCGGCCAGTCCTCCCGGAATCGGGCGAAATAGCGGGGCCGGGCCCCCCGGAAGCCGTAGATGGCCTGGTGCGGGTCGCCGATGACCATCAGCCGCGGCCGCGCCGACGCCGCCAACAGCTTCAGAAACACGTACTGCCCCTCGTTGACGTCCTGGTATTCGTCCACCAGCAGGTGGGTGTAGCGCCGGCGATAGCTCGCCAGCACCTCGGGCCTCTCCTCCAGCAGCCGCACCGCCCGGGCCACCAGATCGTCGAAGTCCCAGGCCCCTTCCCGGCGCAGCAGCTCCTCGTACTGCCGGTAGGCGGCCACCCGGGGCCCCTCCCCGTCCCCCCGGCCCAGGTCCGGCGGGTACAGCCGCGCCTGTTTCCAACCGGTTATCGCCTGCTCCAGCTCCTTGTCGGGCAGCCCGGCTGCCCGGGCGGCCTCCCGCAGCAGCCCCCGGCGCTCCTCCTCGGTGAGCACCCGCCCGGGATGCTGCCCCTGCTCCTGCAGAATCTGGGCGCCCAGGGCGTGGAAGGTCTTGATGGTCAAACCCTCCAGGCCCGGCTCTCCCGGCAGCAGCCCCCGCACCCGCTCGCCCATCTCCGCCGCCGCCTGCCGGGTGAAGGTCACCGCCAGGATGTCCGCCGGCCGCGCCCGGCCGCTGCGCACCAGGTAGGCGATGCGGTGGGCCAAAGCCCGGGTCTTGCCCGTGCCGGGCCCCGCCTGCACCACCAGGGGGCCGTCCCCGTAGGTCGCCGCCTCCCTCTGGGCCGGGTTGAGACCCGCCAGCAGGGCGTCCACCCCGGCAATACCCGTTGGGGGCGAGGGCGCGGCGGCCGCCGCTTCCACCGGCGCTTCCTCTCCCCGGCTCGGCGGCGCCGCGCGCGCCGGCGCCTCCGGCCCCGGCGTCGTCGCCCCCTGCCAGAAGGCCGCCTGCCGGCTCAGTTCCTGCCGCTCGGCCTCGTCGAACAGGCGGATGGTGCCGTATTCGCCGTCATACCCCCCGGCGATGTGGACCTCCCCCCGCCGCATCTTGGCCACCCCCCGGGCCAGCAGCGGGCCCCCGGCCCGGGTCAGCTCTTCTTCGCTGGCCTGCCGCAGGATTCCGAGTTCCGGGCCGCACTGTTCCAGCAGGCTGAAATACGCCTTCCACACCTTCTTGCTGGCCGCCCCCACCTGCAGAACCTCCGCCAGGATTTCCGTCAGTGGAATCAGCGCTTGGAAATCCTTCGCCCCCGCCGGCCGCGCCCCCGCCGGCCGGTCGGCCAGCTCCGCCACCCGGTACAGCACCCCCAGGGTCACCGGCCTCCCGCACGCCGGGCAGCGGCCCCCGTATTGCTGCGTCTGGGCCGGGTCCAGGCGCATCCCGCACTTGCGGTGGCCGTCCAGATGATACTTGCCTTCGTCCGGGAAGAACTCCAGGGTGCCGGCGAACCCCTCCCGGGTCTTCAGCGCCTGGGCCAACGCCGGGTAGGTGGGCTCCACCGTGAAGATATTGGCCTCCCGGGCCAGCTTCTGGGGGGAATGGGCGTCGGAATTGGAGATCAGGGTGTAGCCGTCCAGGGCGGAGAGCCGCCAGTTCATCGCCGGGTCCGAGGACAACCCTGTCTCCACGGCGTAGATCTGGTCCGCCAGATCGTCGTAGCACTCCGCGATGCTGTCGAACCCGCTCTTGGAGCCCAGCACCGAAAACCACGGCGTCCAGATGTGCGCCGGAATCACCAGCGCCGCCGGGTCCGTCTCCAGGACCACTTCCAGCAGATGCCGGGCGTCCAGCCCCAGGATGGGCCTCCCGTCCGACGTCACGTTTCCCAGCCGCCCGAGGCGCGCCGACAACCTCCCGGCCGCCTCCAGCGACGACAGCAGCACCAGGGTGTGCACCTTGCGGGTGCGCTCCCCCTTTTTGTAGATGCTGCTGATCTCCCCCGTCACGATGAAGCGCACCAGCTCCGGGGCGTCCCAGCGGGGGCCGCCGACCTCCCGCGGCAGGGCCAGCTCCGGCCGCAGGCCGTAGACCCCCTGGTCCACCGGCGCCAGCTTCTCGGCCATCTCCGCCAGCCACCCGGGGTGCGTGCAATCCCCGGTGCCCACCACCGCCACCCCTTTGTACGCCGCCCACAGATCCAGGTGCTCCAGGTTCAGGGCGCGCCCCGTGGCCCGGGAATAATGCGAGTGCAGGTGCAGATCGGCGATGATTTCCATCCCGATTACCATACCACAAAATCGCCCCGCCGGGGAGCTATCCGCGGGGCTTCTCGCCGAACCTCCTTGCATTCCGACGAAAATTCGGATAAAAATGGCCTGTCAAATCTTGCACCGGTTCGAGTATCGTATGCGCCCACAATTTGCCAGCAGCCCCTGAAAACCCCGATAATGTTCTTCCAGCAAGTCCTCAACGGCCTCACCACCGGCAGCGTCTACGCCCTCATCGCCCTGGGCTACACCATGATTTACGGCATCCTGGGGCTGATCAACTTCGCTCAGGGCGAAATCTACATGGCCGGGGCCTTCGTCACCGTCCTGCTCCTGGGCGCCTACCAGCTCAATTTCTTCGTGGCCTTCCTCCTGGGGATGGGCGGGGCCGCCGTCCTGGGCGTCATTCTGGAACGGGTCGCCTTCCGGCCCCTGCGGGGAGCCCACCCCCTGGTGCCCCTCATCAGCGCCATCGGGGCCTCCATTTTCCTGCAAAGCCTGGCCCTGCTCCTCTTCGGGCCCGCCGACCAGCCCTTCCCCCTGCAGTTCGAGTTCGCCACCCTCGAGGTCGGGGGCGTCCCCATCTCCTCCCTCCAGGTGACCATCCTGGGCGCCGCCCTCTTCTTCATGGCGGCCCTGATCCTCTTCGTCAAGTACACCAAGTTCGGCAAGGCCATCGTGGCCACCTCCCTGGACCCCGATACCGCCCGCCTCATGGGCATCAACGTCGATCGCATGATCTCCCTGACCTTTCTCATCGGCTCGGCCCTCAGCGGCGCCGCCGGCATCATGATGGCCATCTACTACAACGCCACCTACCCCCGCATGGGCCTCCTGCCCGGCCTCAAGGCCTTCAGCGCCGCCGTCCTGGGGGGGGTGGGCAATATCCCCGGCGCCATCGTCGGCGGCCTGGTGCTGGGCGTGGCCGAAAACCTGGGAGCCGCCTACTTCTCCTCCGGCTACAAGGACGGGGTGGCCTTCGCCATCCTCATCCTGGTGCTGTTGGTGCGCCCCCGGGGCCTCCTGGGGGGCAAGGGGCACTAGCGCGTGTGGGAATACTTCTGCCATATCGCCGTCATGGGCGGCCTCTACCTCATCCTGGCCGTGAGCCTGAACCTCATCATCGGCTACACCGGCCAGGTGTCCCTGGGACACGCCGCCTTTTACGGCCTGGGGGCCTACGCCTCGGCCCTCACCGCCATGCACTGGCACCTGCCCTTTCCCGCCGCTCTGGTGGCCGCCATGCTGGTGGCCGCCCTCTTCGGCGTGGGTCTGGGCATCCCCACCCTGCGCCTCAAGGAGGATTACCTGGCCATCGTCACCCTGGGCTTCGGCGTCATCGTGGACCTGGTGCTGCTCAATCTGGAGATCACCGGCGGCCCCGACGGCCTCACCCACATCCCCGCCCCCCGGCTCTTCGGCCTCAATTTCCGCGACAAATCCGTCTATCTGGTCATGGTGCTCCTCTTCGTGACCTTCACCCTGGTGCTCATCCACCGCCTGGTGACCTCCCGGCACGGCCGCGCCCTCAAGGCCATCCGCGACCACGAACTCACCGCCCAGGTCATGGGTATCAACACTTCGGCCTACAAGATCACCATCTTCACCCTGGCCGCCGCCCTGGCCGGACTGGCCGGCTCCCTCTACGCCCATTACATCACCTTCATCAACCCCGAGAGCTTCGGCCTGCACACCTCCATCCTGGTCCTCACCATGGTGGTCCTGGGCGGCATGGGCAGCCTCCTGGGGTCGGTGATCGGCGCCCTGGTGCTCACCGTCCTCCCGGAGATGCTCCGCACCGTGGCCGACTACCAGGACCTGGCCTACGGCGGCCTGCTCGTCGCCATGCTCATCTGGCGGCCCCAGGGGCTCTTCGGCGCCGGCAAGATGAGCCGCAAATTCATTCTCCGGGGCGATAAGGGGAAATAACGAGCGGCGCATGCTGACCCTCAAAAGCGTCCATAGCTACTACGGCCATCTGCACGTCCTCAAGGGCATCTCCCTGCACGTGCGTCAGGGCGAGGTCGTCACCCTCATCGGCGCCAACGGCGCCGGCAAGTCCACCACCCTGCGCACCATCACCGGCCTGGTGCGCCCCCGCCAGGGCAACATCACCTTCCTGGACCGCGAGATCAGCCGCACCCCCACCGACCACCTGGTGGGCCTGGGCCTGGCCCACGTCCCCGAAGGCCGCCGGGTCTTCAACTCCCTGTCCGTCGCCGCCAACCTCGAAATGGGCGCCTTCTCCCGCCGGGACCGGGAGGTGAAAAGCGATATCGCCGCCTTCCAGGAGCGCTTCCCCGTCCTCGGGGAGCGGGCCGAACAGGCGGCCGGAACCTTGAGCGGCGGCGAACAGCAGCTCCTGGCCATCTGCCGGGCCCTCATGAGCCGCCCCCGGCTCCTGCTCCTGGACGAGCCCTCCATGGGCCTCTCCCCCCTCAATATCCGCCTGGTCTACGACGTCATCGCCGCACTCAAGGCCCGGGGCGCCACCATCCTGCTCATCGAACAGAACGCCCGGGCCGCCCTCAAGGTCGCCGACCGGGGCTATGTCATGGAAACCGGCCGCATCATCCTCGACGGCACCGCCGACGAACTCCTCGACCACCAGGAGGTCAAACGCGCCTATCTGGGGAAAGGCTACCAGGAAGTCTGGGAATGATGCCCCCCTCCCCGCTACCCGACATCGCGGACTGACGGTATGCTTCTCCACATCGACCACCTCAGCAAATCCTTCGGCGGCCTCCAGGCCCTCGCCGACGTCTCCTTCCAGGTGGAGGCCGGAATCATTTTCGCCCTCATCGGCCCCAACGGCGCCGGCAAGACCACCTGCTTCAACCTCATCAGCGGCATCCTGCCCGCCACCGCCGGCTCCGTGCGCTTCCGGGACCAGGAACTCCTGGGGCTCCCTCCCCACCGCATCGCCCGCCTGGGCCTGGCCCGCACCTTCCAGAATATTCAGCTCTTCAGCGGCCTGTCGGTGCTGGAGAATGTCCTCGTGGGGCGGCACTGCCGGGAGCATGGCGGCCTGCTGGCCACCTTCCTGTCCCTGCCCCCGGCCCGGCGCAGCCGCCGGGAAAGCATAGCCCGGGCCCGGGAGCTCTTGGAACTGGTGGGCTTGGCCGCGAAGGGCGACTGGGCCGCCGACAGCCTGGCCTACGGCGAGCAGCGGCGCCTGGAGATCGCCCGGGCCCTGGCCCTGGAGCCCCGCCTGCTCTTCCTGGACGAGCCCGCCGCCGGCATGAACCCCCGGGAAACCGAGGAATTGATGGAGCTCATCGGCCGCATCCGGGGCTTGGACATCACCGTGGTGCTCATCGAACACGACATGAACCTGGTCATGAATATCTGCGACCGCATCGTGGTCTTGGATCAGGGGCGGGTCATCGCCCAGGGCATCCCCAAGGTCATTCGCCAGGACGCCCGGGTGATCGAGGCCTACCTGGGCAAGGAGGACGAAAATGGCAGTCTATGACGGCGAGTTCGAACAGATGTCCCGCCCGGAGATCGCCCAGCTCCAGCTGGAGCGCCTCCAGTCACTGTTGCAGCGCGTCCACCGCAACGTCAAATTCTACCGCACCAGATTCAACGACCTGGGCTTCCTCCCCGAGGACTGCCAGTCCCTGGACGACCTCGCCCGGCTCCCCTTCACCACCAAGCACGACCTGGCCGCCAGCTACCCCTACGGCATGTTCGCCGTCCCCCTCCGGGAGGTGGTGCGCATCCACTCCTCCTCCGGCAGCGCCGGCAACCCCCTGGTGGTGGGCTACACCAGCCGCGACCTCCGCACCTGGGCCAAACTGGCGGCCCGTCTCCTCACCGCCGCCGGCGTCACCAAGGACGACGTCATCCAGATCACCTTCCACTACGGCCTCATGACCGGCGGCTTCGGCGTCCACTACGGCGCCGAACTCCTGGGGGCCTCCGTCATCCCCACCGGCACCGGCAACACCTTCCGACAGGTCCAGATCATGCGGGACTACCGCACCACCGTCCTGGTCTGCACCCCCTCCTACGCCCTGATCATCGCCGACATGCTCAGCGCCACCGGGGTCGATCCCAAGGATACGCACCTGAAACTGGCCATCCTGGGCGGCGAACCCTGGGACGAGACCCGCCGCCAACAGATCGAATCCCGCCTCCTGGTGGACACCTTCGACCTCTACGGCCTCTCCGAAGCCATGGGGCCCGGCGTCGCCGGCGAGTGCGTCCACCGCACCGGCATGCACCTCAACGAGGACCACTTCATCCCGGAGATCATCGACCCCCGCACCGCCGCCGTCCTCCCCCCCGGGGCCACCGGCGAACTGGTCATCACCACCATCACCAAGGAGGCCGTCCCCCTGGTGCGCTTCCGCACCGGCGACCGCTGCCGCCTGCAGACCGACCCCTGCCCCTGCGGCCGCACCTTCGCCCGCCTCAGCCGCATCGAGGGCCGCACCGACGAAGTCGTCATCATCAAGGGGGTCAATATCTTCCCGGTCCGCGTCGGCCAGATCCTCGCCGCCATTCAGGGCGAAGCCCCCGTCTACCAGCTCATCGTCGGCCGGGAGGGCCACCAGGACTACCTGGAGATCAAGGTCGAAGTCCGGGAGTCCATCTTCTTCGACCGCATGACCGCCCAACGCGAGCTGGTCAACCACCTCAGCCGCAAACTGGCCCAGGGCATCGGCGTCAGCCCCCGCATCAAGCTGGTGGAGCCCAACTCCATCACCCGCCAGGACGAAACCTCGCCCCTGGTCATTGATTTAAGAAAATAAATCAGATATCTTAAAAAAATATCAATAGTAAGATTATGACAAGGTTTGGGATTCACCAGATTTTTTCTTGACCGATTAAGTATAGCGGTTAGGGAGGTAAAATGCTTACGCGTTTAAAGGTAAGCGGTTTTAAAAACCTGGTTGACGTTGATGTCTATTTTGGGCCTTTTACCTGCATAGCGGGTGCCAATGCAGTCGGAAAATCTAATCTTTTTGACGCCATACATTTTTTGAGCGCTCTTGCTGATCGCCCTTTGTTAGATGCAGCATTATCCGTGCGAACCGAAGGAGGAAGGACAACAGATGTTAAAAGTCTTTTCCACCGAGTAGGTGATGATATTAACAAAGAAATATCCTTCGTGGCGGAGATGCTTGTTCCTCATGAAGGTTGGGACGATTTAGGCCAGGAAGCGAAAGCTACCATGACATTTCTGGAATATTCAGTGACTGTAGCATATCGCGAAGAAGACTTTAGCTTGAGATCTTTAGGCTCACTTGAACTTAAAAAAGAGGAACTGGTTAGAATTACACAAGGGGCATCTAGAAATAGACTCCGCTTTCCCCATACCGCAGCATGGCGCAGGTCAGTGGTAAAAGGACGCAGATTTCCACCTTTTATATCCACTGAGGGCGAAGGCGAAAGTCGGGTTATTAAACTGCATCAGGACGGTAAAGGTGGTCCGACCCTAAGAAGGTCTGCCGGGAGCCTCCCGCGCACAGTTCTTTCTGTTACAAATGCTGCTGAAAGCCCAACCGCATTACTTGCTAGGCGGGAAATGCAATCCTGGCGGCTACTGCAGCTTGAACCAACAGCGTTACGGGAACCAGATTCCTTTACTGCACCGACAAAACTTGGCATGGATGGATCGCACCTTGCCGCAACCTTATATCGTCTAGCACAAAGAGGGAAAGGCATTGTAACAGTTAATATGTCTAACATTAAAAATGAGTTGGCTAAAGAATCCCAGGTATATGGCCAGATAGCTAATCGTCTTTCTGAATTAATTGATGATGTTTACAGTGTTAAAGTTGATCGTGACGAAAAACGAGAAGTTCTTACATTACACGTTACCGATAGGAGTAGGACATCTTATCCTGCGCGAAGTCTTTCCGATGGAACTCTTAGATTCCTTGCTCTTTCTGTCCTTGAATTAGATCCTGATACTCGAGGCTTGCTTTGTTTAGAAGAACCAGAAAATGGTATTCATCCTGAACGTATTCCTGCTATGCTTAGATTACTCGAAGATATTTCCGTCGATACAAGTATGCCTGTTGATACAGATAATACTCTTCGTCAGGTGATTATTAACACACATTCACCTGCCGTTGTTTCTCAAGTCAATGATGACGCTTTGCTGGTTGCCGAATTGAAAGAAGGTGTTTATAAAAGCAAGAGATTCAAAAAGGTTCAGTTTAGTTGCTTGGCAGACACTTGGCGGGCAAACGTTCCGGAAGCCTCCATCGTTTCCCGCGGCAAACTACTTTCTTATCTCAATCCCGTAGAATATAAATATCCAGAAGATAAATTGACCATCACAACTAACATTATTAAGAGCCCTCTAAGAAAACGCAGAGTTGCAGACCGTGAAGATCTTCGGCAATTTAGTATTATTTTTCATAAGGAAGCTAAGGAATGAGAGAGCTTCGTTATACGCTGGTTAGCGATGGGAGCTCTGATCGGGCGCTACTACCAATTCTTTCCTGGCTCTTGGTGGAGCATCGAGTTCTTTATCCAATTCAAGCCGATTGGGCTGATCTTGGTCGACTTCCTAATCCTCCGCGAGATCTTGGTTCTAGGATTAGGCTTAGCCTGGACCTTTATCCATGTGACTTGTTATTTGTGCATCGTGATGCAGAAAGACAATCTTATACCCAACGCAAATCAGAGATAATTAATACTTTGGCAAGAATAAATACTAGTAGAAATCCAGCAGTTTGTGTGGTCCCTGTGCGTATGATGGAAGCATGGCTCCTCTTTAACGAGGTGGCAATACGCAAAGCGTCAGGAAATCCTAATGGTCAAACCCCATTATTACTTCCTGAGTTAACAAGGCTTGAAAAACTTAGCGATCCCAAAAAGGTGCTTCATCAGCTTCTTAAAGATGCAAGTGAGCACCATGGGCGCAGGCTAAGAAGATTTGACGTCAGACATAGCGTTCGGTTGGTGGCCAATTATGTAGATGACTTTCCCAAATTGAGGGAATTGTCTGCTTTTCGTGCACTCGAAGATGATGTAAAAAATGTTATAAATATAAATAACTGGGCAGAACTGTAATAGTATAAGTATATTTAAATTTCCTACCTTTCAGAATTCAATCAAGGTTATCGATAAGGCGTCTCTTTTAGAGGCGATTTTAGAAAAGTATAAGTAAATTGTACCATTATCCGCTGTCTGTAAGCACTTCTTTCCCTTCTACCCCCCCCCTCACTGCACCGGCAACTGCGCCGGCAGGCGGATGTCCTGGCTGCTCAGGGCCTGATCCATATCCAGCAGAATCTTCACCCCGCCGCCCAGCTTCGCCATCCCGAAGATGAACTCCAGATTCTGGCCGCCGCCCAGATACGGCCGCTCCTCGATCTGGTCCGCCTTGATGTTCAACACCTCGCTCACCGCGTCCACCACCACCCCGGTGAGATCCACCCCCCCGGCGCCGTTTCTTTCCAGCACGATGATGCAGGTGCGTTCGTGGTAGTCCTGCTTCTGGAGCCCGAACTTCTGCCGCAGGTCCACCACCGGAACCACCTTGCCCCGCAGATTGATCACCCCCCGCACGTGCGCCGGCATCTGGGGCACCGCGGTGATGGGCAGCATCCCGATGATCTCCTTGATCTTCATGATGTTGACGCCGTAATCCACCGTGTCCAGACAGAACGTCAGGTATTTGCCTTCCTTTTCCAGCATGGCCTTGGCCTGGGCGCTCATCGCCGGTTGGCCGGCGGCCGCCGCCCCCACGCCCTTTCTCTTCTGGGCGAACGCCGCGTCCTTGCAGGCCACCTCCGCAAAGCCGGTATCGACGAACTTCTTGACGTCGATGAGACTGCCGTAGCCCATCTCCCCCACGATATACTGCTGGATGCGTTCAAAATCCGCCGCCACCGGCAACAGGTCCTCCGTCCGGATGCCCTGCTCCTCGGTGAGCACGTTCTTCAGCACCGGCACCTTCAGCCCCAGGGTCTTCTGCGGGTCCAGAAAAGGCACCCCGATCTCCGCCGCCTGGTTGGGCTTCTCCGTGATGAGCTGCCCGGCCTGCACCAACAGCCGGGTCAACTCCAGGGCCGCCTCGCCATGGTCCCGGGCGATCTCCTCCCGCACCGCCAACACGCAGCAGGGATGGTCCGGCCATACCTGCCCGGAGAGAAACTGCAGCTCCGCCAGACCCGCGGCAATGGCCTTGGTGCCGATGGGCTCCGCCACCATGAACCCCGCCGCCTGCGGGTTGTTGGCCAGAAACTCCGGCATCTTCACCGGCGGCGCCACCTCGAGGAAGACGTCGGCCCCCTCTTTCCCCGCCACCCCCGGCCGCAGCCCGGCCTCGGAGAAGAACTGGTGGGCCAACATGTGGTGGATCGACATCTTGTGCGGGATATAAAAGGTCTTGCCCCGGTAGAAGTCCGCCACCGAGCCGTGCCATCCCCCTTTTTTGCGCACGCAGATGCTGCCGTTCTTGTGGGCCAGCAGGATCACCTTCAGGGGCACGCCGTAGCCGAACAGGTCCATGGCGATGGGCGCCAGAATGAAGGCCCCGTCGATCTCCCCCTTCTCCAGGGCCGCCTGCACCGGGTTCCAGCCCGGCATGCACACCGTCTCCAACTGGAAGTGCCGGGCCGTGGCCGCCCCCGTCTCCAACAGGTGCTTGGCCACCCCCAGGGTCAGGTGATCCGTGATCTGGATATGGGCGATCCGCAGCCCCAGCCGGTCCCCGAACAGCCGCGGCTGCCAGGCGGGAATGTCCGCCGCCGCCGCCGGGGCCGCCTCCCCCGCCAGCGCCCCCTCGATGGCCTTGTTCAATTCCTCCGGCGTGAAGGGCTTGGCCACCATGGCCGTCACCCCCGCCGCCGCCGCCCTGGCCGTCTCCTTTTTGTCCCCCTCGCCCGTGGCCATGATGAAGGGCAACGCTTTCCCCACCTTCTGCCCCCGCACCTTGGTCAGCAGCTCCAGGCCGTTCATCCCCGGCATGTTCCAGTCGCTGATGATCAGGCCGATCTGCCGGTCTTGGCGGAGATGGGCCAGGGCCTCCTCGCCGTCACCGGCCTCCACGATCAGCTCGAACCCCAGGTCCTGCAAAATCTTCACTTCCATCTTGCGCATGATGGCGGAGTCTTCCACCAGGAGAATCTTCAGCTCTTTCTTTGCTGCCATCTATAACCCCCAAGAAAATTTCGCCTGGTCAAACCGGCACACTGCGGGCGGCGACGGCCGGACTCTGCTCGGCCGGCCGCTTTTTCGTGATATTTCCATCCGATAAGAGGAGGTATGTCCCCGGCGGCCCTCAGCCTGAACGCCGCCGCTGTCATATCTCATCGGCCTTTTTCACCCCGAGCATAAACCCAAAAAGCGGCCGTCCCCATTTTTCGCAGAAAACCGCCGCCACCCGCCCCCCGCCTGCCGGGGGGAGAGGATCAGGGTGAGGGGGGCCGCTTATCCCGCCCCTCATCCCTCCACGGGCTGGGGGGTGGGGGTCCGGGGGCGGGGGCAAGGGCTGCCAAGCCCTTGTCCCCCTCCCCCGGCCTCTCCCTTCCCCCCGCTCCCCAGCTCCTGCTCTTTCTCCTCGTTCCCCAGCTCCCGCTGGGGAACGCCCTTGCCCGCCCGGCTCCTGCCGGGCCACCTCAACTGGAAACTGGAAACTGGAAACTGGAAACTTTATTTGTGACATGTGTCCTATGTGTCTCATGTGTTCTGGAAAAACGTCTGGTTTCCTTTATACTGGTGGCCATGCGGCTGGCGGGGGCGCCTCAGGCGGCCCCGGCCCTCCCCGCAGCTCTTTGACAAGTCAATTTTGTCTCCGGTTTGCCAGGCCGGGCCTGGCCGCTCCACTTCTTCCTGCCCTCGCCCCCGCCTGCCGGTGTGCCCACGGCGTGGCGGCCCCGGGGGCCGGCCCTCACCCTTAT
>CAYRYV010000068.1:0-15797 GCA_964428565.1 uncultured Desulfobacterales bacterium
TTTTTATAGTAACAGTAAGTAATGATTTGCCGTTACTTGGTGCGAAAGTTGAGTTTTATCAAAGCTGAGATGACGAAGTTTCAAGCTGCAACCAGCTGCGCCCAGCGCGAAATCGACCTCATCCGCGAATTCCGCACCCGCCTCATTGCCGATGTGGTGACGGGCAAAATTGACGTGCGCCACTTGGCCCCGGAGGCCATGGAAGCCGAGGCGGAGGCCCTGGACGAGGTTCTGGAGGACGAGTTGCCGGAGGAGGAGGGGGAACTCGAACCGGACGCCGGGGCGTCGGGCAAGGAAGCGGACCAGGGGTAATGATTTCTTGCCCCCCTGGCTGCTCTTCCGCCGGTTGACAGCGCCTCGGCTTCTCCTTACAATCATCTCAAAAATATTGAGAAAAGACCCATGGACCAGATTGACGAGATCAAAAAAATCGTCCTGCCGATTTTGCACCGTTACGAGGTGAAGCGGGCGGGTATCTTCGGTTCCTGCGCCCGGGGCGAAATGACCGGGGCAAGCGATATCGATATTCTGGTGGAGACCGGGAAAAGAATGAGTCTCTTTGAGTTTGTCCGCCTGAAACACGAGCTGGAGGATGCCTTGGCCCGTAAAGTCGATCTGGTGGAATACAAGACCATCAAACCGCGGTTGAAAGATATTCTCCTTCAGGAAGAACGGGCCATTTTATGAAGAAACGAGACATCGGGGTCTATCTCGAGGATATTCTGGAGAGCATCGCCAAGATCGAGGAATATTGTCAGGACCTCACCGCCGAGGATTTTTTTCGAAAATCCCAGGTCCAGGACGCGGTGGTGCGCCGGTTGGAGATTATCGGGGAAGCGGTAAAGCATATCCCCCCTGAAATCCGGGAAAACTATCCTGACATACCTTGGAAAGACATTGCCGGAACCCGCGACGTGTTGATCCATGAATATTTCGGCGTCGATTTGGATAAAGTTTGGGAAGTCGTGCAGGGGGATCTGCTGGCGTTAAAGAAGCAGATCGAGCGGATGATGCAGGAATTACAGCTTTAGGGTAAACGGGATGTCACCGACGCGGTGAGCCGGGACTAAAGGCAAAGGCGACCTCATGACCACCACCGACACCAGCGAAAAAGGCCTGGAGGCCCTCATCGTCGCCTCCCTGGTCAATGAGGCCGGGTACCAAGAGGGACGTAACGAGGACTACGACCGGGACCATGCGGTGGACCTGGCCCGGCTCACGGCCTTTGTGCAGGCCACCCAGCCCCGGGACGCTGCTGCCCTGCAACTGGACCACGACTGCCCTAAGCGCACCCAATTTATGCACCGGCTCCAGGGGGAAATCGCCCGGCGGGGCGTCATCGACGTGCTGCGCAATGGCGTCAAACATGGGCCGGTGAGCCTGGACCTGTTTTACGGCACGCCCACCCCCGGCAACGTCAAGGCCGAGAAACGCTATGCGTCCAATATCTTCAGCGTCACCCGGCAACTGCGCTACAGCAAGGACGAGACCCAGCTCGCCCTGGACCTGGGCGTCTTCATCAACGGCCTGCCGGTGGCCACCTTCGAGCTGAAAAACCGGCTTACCAAACAGACCGTGGACGATGCGGTGCAGCAGTACCGGCGAGACCGGGAACCCCAGGAGCTGCTGTTTCAGTTCGGCCGTTGCATGGTGCACTTCGCGGTGGATGACCAGGAAGTGCGCATGTGCACCCATCTGAAGGGCAAGGATTCCTGGTTTCTGCCGTTTAACAAAGGCTGTAACGACGGGGCCGGAAACCCGCCCAACCCCGGCGGCCTCAAGACCGACTACCTGTGGAAAGAGGTGCTGACCAAGGCCGGGCTGACGGATATCATCGAGAACTACGCCCAGGTGGTGGAAGAGAAGGACGACAAGGGGCGGAAGACCCGGAAGCAGATCTTCCCCCGCTACCACCAACTGGACGCGGTGCACCAGCTCCTGGCCGACGCCGGCCGGAGCGGGGTGGGCCAGCGGTATCTGATCCAGCATTCGGCCGGCAGCGGCAAGAGCAACTCCATCGCCTGGCTGGCGCACCAGCTCATCGGCCTCACGGCGGACGGCCGGCAGCGGTTCGATTCGGTCATTGTGGTCACCGACCGGCGGGTGCTGGACAAGCAGATCAAGGACACCATCCGGCAGTTCGCCCAGGTGTCGGCCACGGTGGGCCATGCCGAACGGGCCGGGGACCTGCGGCGGTTCCTCAAGACCGGCAAGAAAATTATCATCTCCACTGTCCAGAAGTTCCCCTTCATCCTGGATGAGATAGGCGACGAGCACCGGGGCCGGAACTTCGCCCTCATCATCGACGAAGCCCACTCCAGCCAGGGCGGCCGGATAGCGGCGAAGATGAACCTCGCCCTGTCGGAGCATGGCGGGGCGGAGGCCGAAGAAGACCCCGAGGACCTCATCAACCGCATCATGGAGGTGAGGAAGATGCTGCCCAACGCCAGCTACTTCGCCTTCACCGCCACCCCCAAGAACAAGACCCTGGAGATTTTCGGCGAGCCGGTCACCGAGGGGGACAAAATAAGGCACCGGCCCTTCCACAGCTACACCATGAAGCAGGCCATCCAGGAGGGGTTCATCCTGGACGTGCTGGCCAGCTATACCCCGGTGCAGAGCTATTACCGGCTGATGAAGACGGTGGCGGACGACCCGGAGTTCGACACCAAAAAGGCCCGTAAGAAGCTGCGGCACTACGTGGAATCCCATGACCACGCCATCCGCCAGAAGGCCGAGATCATGGTGGACCACTTCCATGAGCAGGTTATGACCCGGCGGAAGATCGGCGGCAAGGCCCGGGCCATGGTGGTCACCGGCGGCATCGCCCGGGCGATCCAGTATTTTCAAGCCTTTTCGGCCTATTTGCAGGAGCGCAAGAGCCCCTACCAAGCCATTGTGGCCTTTTCCGGCGAGCACGAAGACGGGGGTCGGAAGGTGACCGAGGCCGCGCTGAACGGTTTTCCCAGCGTCCAGATTGAAAAGAAGTTCCAGCAAGCCCCCTACCGGTTCCTCATCGTGGCGGACAAGTTCCAGACCGGCTATGACGAGCCCCTGCTGCACACCATGTATGTGGACAAGGTGCTCTCCGGCATCAAGGCGGTGCAGACGCTCTCCCGGCTGAACCGGGCGCGGCCCCAGAAGACGGACACCTTCGTGCTGGACTTCGTGAACGATACCGACACCATCACGCTGGCCTTCGCCGACTACTACCGCACGACGATCCTCAGCGAGGAGACTGACCCGAACAAGCTGCATGACCTGAAGGCGACGCTGGACGGGTATCAGGTCTATGCCTGGCCCCAAGTGGAGCAATTGGTGGAGCTGTTCCTGACCGGGGCAGACCGCGATAAGCTGGACCCGATTCTTGACGCCGGTGTGGCCGTATATAATAGTGATCTCGACGAGGACGCCCAGATCGACTTCAAAGGCAAGGCCAAGGCCTTTGTGCGGACCTATCAGTTCCTGGCCGCGATCCTGCCCTACACCAATGCCGAATGGGAGAAGCTGTCAATCTACCTGAACTTCCTCATTCCCAAACTCCCGGCTCCCCAGGAAGATGACCTGGCTAAAGGCATCCTGGAAACCATCGACATGGACAGTTACCGGGTGGAGGTGCAGGAGGCCCTGAAGATCGCCCTGCCCGATGAAGACGCCCAGATCGGACCGGTCCCCACCAGCGGCGGCGGAGGCAAGCTCGAGCCGGAGCTCGACAAGCTGAGCAATATCATCAAGGCCTTCAACGATCAGTTCGGCAACATTGATTGGCAGGACGAGGACCGGATTCGGCAGGTCATCGCAGAGGACATTCCCGCCATGGTGGCCGCCGACAAGGCGTACCAAAATGCCATGAAAAACTCCGACAAGGCCGCGGCGCGATTGGAGCACGACCGGGCGCTGCGGGATGTGGTCGTCGGCATGCTGAAGGACCACACCGAGCTGTTCAAGCAGTTCAGCGACAACCCCAGCTTCAAGAAGTGGCTGTCGGACACTATCTTCGGGGCAACCTACGAGGGGGTTGGGGTGTAAATGAAACTGCGGCCCAGCATATTGCATTCCAAGCTCCTCATTCCCAAGGCAAACGAGGCGTTACCGCGGCCCCGCCTGGTTGGGGCGCTTCAGGAGATACGACTCAAGAAGCTGGCGTTGGTCATCGCCGGGGCAGGGTATGGGAAAACCACCCTGGTGGCTCAGACGATGGCCAATCTGGGGGCTGACGCGGTTTGGTACAGCCTGGATGAGGCCGATCAGGACTTCGTCACGTTCTTGAACTACCTGGCAACCGGTATCAGGAAAATTCATCCGGGGTTCGGAAAGGATTGGGAAGACACCCGCCAAGTATCATTGACCTCTCCTCAGCAGCGTGAGGGATTGCTACGGAATTTTCTGGCCGAGGTCGAAAGGCACCTCGACGATGATCTGATCATGGTATTGGATGACTTTTACAGGGTACAGGACAGTCCCGACATCGCCCAGACCCTGGAATTCCTGTTAGCCCAGATGCCCCCAACGCTTCACCTCATTCTCGTCAGTCGCACCGCCCCCCCTTTGAAAATCTCCCGTCTGCGCGCCCATGCGGAAATAATCGAATTGGGGGAACCAGACCTGTCCTTCCGCCCTGAGGAGACCGAACAGCTCTATAAAAAATGCCTGGAAGCGGATATCAGCGCATCCGGCATTGCCCGTTTACAGCAAAAAACCCAAGGGTGGGCCGCCGGGCTCATCTTGTGCTATCACGCTCGGAAAAGCAATCCGACCCAGGACCTTGACCGCTGGGAGGTGGGGAGCGGGTCGCGAAGCTTCATCCACCAGTATTTCGCCGAAAATATCTTTGCTCCCCAACCTGAGGCCATAAGGGATTTTCTTCTCAAATCGTCCCTCCTCTCCCAACTTGAACCCGACCTGTGTGAGGCGCTCTTTCCCGGACGACCAACCCGGCAAATCCTGGAGACTCTCTGGACCCAGCACCTCTTTACCTTTCCCTATGGGGAGACGGGAAGCCATTTTCAATACCACCATCTCTTTCAGGATTTTCTCAGAACAACGCTGGCGCGGGATTACAACCGGGAGGAGGTGGCGAAGCTTCACCAGGTCATCGGCACGGCTTGGGAAGCCCGGGGCAATATTCCCGAAGCGCTGCGCCATTTCCTGGCAGGGAGACACTACAGAGATCTCTGCCGTCTCCTCGGGGGTATGGTCTTTTATGACTTTCTGGATTGCTCCCTGGGATTCTTGAGGGAGGTCTTGCAGCAGATCCCGGCCGCAATGCGCGAACGGGATGCCCGGCTGATTTATCTGCAGGCCAGGTTAGCATCGCTGGCAGGTGATCTTCGCCAGGCCATCGCTGGTCTGCATAACGCCCTGGATAATTTTCAGGCTATGGGAGATACCGTGGGCGCGGATAGTTGTTTGAAGGACCTGGGCTTCCATTACTATCTCACCGGGGATGTCCAGAGCGCCTATCGACAGATGCAGGACTTGTGGGGGAAACCTCATGCAGACCCTTTTTTCCCTGCAGAAGTGGCTGGTTACCTGATTCTCTTTGCTTCCCTGTTGGGAAAAATGTCCGAGGCGGATTCCTATTTCGACTGCGTCCACACCTCCCTCCTCGGCGTCGATGAGACGAATAAAAAGCTCATCTCCGCCTGGCTGAACCTCTGCTATAGCAACCGGCATCACCTGGCCGGGGATTTCGGCAAGGCCATGGAACTGACCTTGGACTCCCTGGACACCTTCACTCAGGCAGGCATGGAACCTTTCCTGCCCCTGGCAAATTTTCAGGCCGCCCTTACGTCGTATTATCTATGCCAACCGGCCGAGGGCTACAGCTATGCCGTAACCGGATTGTCCCTGGCGGAAAAACTGGGCATTTACGACCATCAGTATGCTTGGCTGCTCTATGCCAGGGCCATGAACGGGATGGCCAGAGACGCAGTTCAGGCACTCCGGGACGCCCAGGCATCCCTGGTGATCTTTGGGCGCCATGGCAATGCTTGGGGGCAGGCTTCGGTCTACGAACTCTTAGGTACGCTCCAGCGGCGGGAACAAAAATGGACTGCGGCACAGGAGTCCTTGGAGGCTGGCTTGCATGCCTTGGCCGGTTTATCAATGCCGGCAATTCAGATGGCACTGAACCTGGAGCGGGCCGAACTGCTCATTGACACCCGCACTTCCCAGGATGCCTTAAAACTGCTGGAAGGTATACGCCTGGAGTCATGCATTTCCACCTTTCACGTCTTTCGCCGTCACCTGCTCTCTTCCCGGATATATGCCGAGCAGGGCGATGCGGGAAGGGCGGTGGCCACCCTGCAGCGGGCCTTAGAACTTTCCCGGGAGAATTCCTATCATGCCTGGTTTGGCAAGGCAGGAGGATGGTTGGCGCCGATCCTGGCGCAGTGTTACGCTCAGGGCATCATGCCGGAGGAGGTGGAAAAAATCCTGGCGGCCGCCGGGCAAGAGGCCGGGAAGGCCCTGAGCCGACTGAAGCGGGGAGCGAATAGTCGCCTACGGCGGACCGTGACCCGGTTGGAGGCGGTGGTGCCTCCAAAGACTTTGGTACCCTTGAGAATTCAATGTCTTGGGACATTTTCGGTGGCCATCGGGGATGAGGCCATCCCGGCGGCAAGCTGGAGGAGCAGCAAGGGCGAGAAATTATTCAAGTATCTCGTTGTCAAAGGTAGGCAGGAGTTTGTGCCCAAAGACGAACTTCTGGAGGCCCTCTGGCCTCAGGAAGACCCGGTAACCACCAGCAAGCGTTTTCATGTCGCCTTGAGTTGGCTGCGCCGTCTGCTGGAACCCCACCTACAGCGGGGAGAACCGTCCTCTTATATCTTGCGGCAAGACGACACCTACCGTTTGGAGGTAGGCCCAGGAGGAGGCATCGACTGGCAGGATTTTGAGCAAGCAGCAGTCCGGGCCGAAAATATCGCCACCACTGATGCCGATGTCACCCCGGCTCACCTCTTAAAGGCTGTAGCGCTCTATGGCGGCCCGCTCTTCCCGGCTGATCCGTACGATGACTGGCTGGAACCGGCGCGAGAACGCCTCCATGACCTCTACCTCAGGGTCCTGGCCAGGATCATCGCCCTTTTCGAGAAGCAGGGAAATTGGACCAAGGTGAGCGAATACGCCGAACAATACCTGATCATCGATCCCTACGCGGAACCCATTTATGGCGCCCTGATGCGCGGACAAGCCCGTTTGGGGGAGATGGGTCGCCTGGTGCGGACTTTTGCCAGATGCAGCGAAAAGATAGAAGTAGACTTGGGCTGCCCGGTCAGTGATGCCATCGTGGACCTTTACCACCGCCTGACCAGCAGAAAGGCAGAATAGTCCCCTGGTCTTAAAAACCTACCCCTGTCTGACAGTTAGCCTCGCTTAATTCCCGCTTAATTCCCGCTTAATTGCCAAAGAGTAAGCTCCACTGTAGCCCTGCGGAACCAGGGTGGTAATTTGGACTTTAACATCCATAAGGGGGAGAAGCATGTTTGAGTTTGCTCTGCGTGGTGGGAGACGGTATTGGAGTTGGCTCGGTGTATTAGCTGCCAGCATCGCGGCCGGAGGGATCTGCTACTCCTGGCAGTTGGAATACGGATTGACCATCACGGGGCTATCGAGAGACGTCTCCTGGGGGTTCTATGTGGCCCAACTGACCTTCCTGGTGGGCATTGCCGCCTCTGCCGTAATGCTGGTGCTCCCGTATTATCTTCATAACTACAAGGTGTTTGGCCGGATAACCATTGTGGGCGAGTTTGTCGCCATTGCCGCCCTGGCCATGTGCCTGCTCTTTCTGTTCGTGGACCTGGGCAAACCGTCCCGGGCCCTGAACATCTTTCTTTACCCGACGCCCAATTCCATTATCTTTTGGGACGCTTTGGTGCTCTTGGGGTATCTGGGGCTCAACAGCATCGTGGGCTGGAACGTCCTGGAGGCCGAACGACATGGTGTTGCTCCTCCGGCCTGGCTCAAGCCCATCATTTATCTTTCCATCCCCTGGGCCTTCGCGATTCACACGGTGACGGCCTTTTTATACTGCGGCCTGCCTGGCCGGGGTTTTTGGCTCACCGCCATTTTGGCTCCCCGCTTTCTGGCTTCGGCCTTTGCCTCGGGGCCGGCCCTGCTGATTCTCATCTGCCTGTTCATGGAAAGACAAACCCCTTTCAAGCCGGGACAGGAGGCTGTGCAAGCCTTGGCCAAAATTGTCACCTACGGCCTGCTGGCCAACCTCTTTTTCTTTCTTTGCGAGCTCTTTGTCGTCCTCTATTCCCGCATCCCGGAGCATCTGGAGCATTTCCGTTATTTATATCTGGGCTTGGAAGGGAAAGGGGTATTGGTTCCATGGATGTGGGCGTCCGTCGTCTTGATGGTAGCCGCCGTGATTCTCCTGCTGATCCCTGCTACCCGAAAGAACGACACCAGGCTGACCCTGGCCAGTGTCATGGTCTTTGCCGGCACCTGGATCGACAAGGGTATGGGTCTGGTCGCCGGGGGCTTTATTCCCTCGCCTTTACATCACGTCACCGAGTACGTGCCGACCTGGCCGGAACTCGTTATTTCCCTGGGGGTGTATGGTATCGGCCTGTTCACCCTGACACTGTTGCTGAAAATTGTCCTCGGCGTCAAGCTGGAAGTCAAGGCATAAACAGCCACGACCATGTATGGGTAGAGAAGTTTAAATGGGGGGAGTCGGCTGGTGGAGAGCACCCCCTCGGCAGGCTCTCCCCCAGCGTGGCGTTCCCTAATCCCGGAATAGGGTTACCATCATCTGGCCATCTTGGCGGAAAGCCCGCACCAGTTGCATGTGACGCAGCGGGGTGAAATTACGTTCCAGGTCCTGGTGACCGATGCCCAAGTGCCGGCAGAGAACCGGCACCGGCAGTGGGCCGTTGGTCTTGATGCATTGCATGATCTCTGCCTGCAGAGGTGTTAGAGATTCCTGCTGTTCGACAGTCCGGGATGCGGTATAGACGGCCCAGGGGTCGCAGGTGCGCGTAATCGTTTGGGCATCCAGGAAACAGTCTTCACACAGGCTTTTGCCATCATGGGGGTAGCTCTCGGCCTCAGTCAGAGGGGTGCCACAGATTGCACAGTTCCGATTCATAATTCTCCTCCAATAAGGGAATGTCTGTTTTCGTCGAGACAATTATAGGCACGTCGAATCGTTGGCTACATCCCCCATTTGGGCTACCTCATGAGGATTTTCGATATTCGCTTCTCAGTGCTTGAGCAGTTCTTGATTCTGTGCTACCCTCGGAATTAGCCATAGGGTGATGCTCTGCCCAAACCGGCCGGCGACGCCAGGAACCGGCGGACCATTTCCTCAAGCCAGACAATGATTCTGCGTAAGGTAGGGATGCATGTTACTCAGGGGATATGCCGATTTCTCTCTTACTCCCTGCACCCCCTGTTTCCGGCTCGAACCGCCCACCGAAGCCATCTGGACGGCTCATTTCCGGCTGGAAACATCGGTCGTGGAGCTGTTTCCCTTCATAAACGGTCTTGCCCGCGGCGCTGCCCTCTATGACCGACCCACCTTTATCCGCTTCATCCTCGATGGGGTCCTCTGCGGCCTTTACCCCGATCGGGGATCAGCTGCGCCCTTTGAGGATCGGCATGAGGCCCAGGGTTTTGTGGAAAAGCTCATCGCCTTCCTCAATGATATCTCTACCCGCCGGGAAGCCTTGGAACAGAACTTCAAGAGATGGCGGCCGGTTCCCATCTTAGACATCTACCGGATATTGCCCCGGACCGACTGTTCTGAATGCGGGTTCCCGACCTGCCTGGCTTTTGCCGCCGCGGTCAGCAAGCAAAAGACCTCGCCGTACGGCTGTCCGTCATTACGGCGCCCGCTGACGGAGCAGGCGGTCTACCCTGTTATGGACCATCAGGGCCGTCTGGTCTCCACGCTAGCACTGGACCTCGGCCTGCCCGCCTCACCCATGCAGCACGGTGCCAGATACGCCGACTCATCCGGTTCCCGCGGCCGCAAACCTGCCCCGGGGCCGATTTCACCCCCACCCGAGGCTCTTCCCGACTATTGCCCCGAGCCGCTCAGCAGCAGAGAATTGCAGGTCCTCAAACTCTTGTCGCAGGGTGCCACCAATGGAGAAATCTCCCGCGCCCTGTCCATCAGCCCGCACACAGTGAAAAGCCACGTCATCCATATTTTCAATAAGTTGGGGGTCAGCGACCGGACCCAGGCCGCGGTCTGGGCCGCCCGGCATCATCTGGTTTGAGTCTGATGGGGAATCAGCAGCTTCTCGGAAAAAAAGCCTTTATCCCCCAAATGGGGGATTTTTTATGGGATAAAGGCGGGTACACTCTGGGCCGACAGGACAACCTGGCCGGGAGCGTCTGCAACCGGAAAGGTGAATTCAGTCGCGGACAGTAAGATCGGCGAGGTGGAGCCATAATGGTCTGTAGTCGGTGTAAAACCCCCCTTCTCCCAGGGGAGGAGCGGACTCACGACGGACGTCTCTGGTGCGAGGATTGCTACATTGACACTGTCATGCCGAAGGTCAGAAAGATGTTTTATGAAAACGATCCGGCCGAGTTTATGCGCCGGTTGAAAATCTCATACAGCGCCCACCCACAACGATACCATTGAATTCGAAGACCCTGAAAATCGGACAAGAATTTTGTTCAGATCTCCCAGGGTGGTTGGGAGAAATTCCCCTCTAGGGGATGTCATCGGGGAGGAAAGCATGGATTATCGGCATCTCACCGCGCCCTGCGGCTTGCCCTGTTTCACCTGTTATCTGTTTCTGGCCAATGACGATGCCCACATGCGCCGTCTGGTCTCCCAAGAACTCGGTCTGCCCCCGGAGCAGGCCGTCTGCCCCGGCTGCCGCGCCCTTCAAGGGAAGCCGGCCCATCTTCCCATGCCGTGCCGAGTCTTTCCCTGTGCCGCGGCCCAGAACGTAGATTTCTGCTGTGACTGTGGCGACTTCCCCTGCGACTTGCTGCAGCCCTATTATGACCAGGCCAAAATGTGGCACAATACCAAGGTATTCCAGCTCTGCCTCATAAAAAAATTGGGGTTGCAGACTTGGGCCCAGAGCAAGGCAAAACAGGTCTTGGAGGCTTATTCTTTCGGAAAGTTTAATCTTTGAGCGACATACCGGCATCACAGTTTTCCGCCGAAATGCTCTCGGAGGAGGCTTGCACATGAAGGTACTGAATCTCTATTTCTCTTCCACCGGCAATACCAAAAAAGTGGCTGACCGGATAACCACAACCGCCACAGCTTACGGTCATCAGGTAGATACCGTCAGGGCCACAGGGAACACCGACGTCGATCTCTTGGAATATGATTTGATTTTTGTGGGCTCTGGGGTCTATGAATGGCTTCCCGGAAAACCGCTGCGTTCGCTGTTCAGCAGACTGCGCCAGCAATATGTAGCCCGAAGAGAAATCAAACCCGGTTCCCCCCTCCGACCGGAAAAAATCGGTGTCGTCTACTGCACGTATGGCGGTGGCCACACCGGGGTAAACGAAGCCATTCCCACCGGGAAGTATCTGGGGCAGCTATTGGAACATTTGGGAATACCAGTGATGGCTGAATGGTATCTGGTGGGGGAATACCACGGGAAGTGGCGGCAATTCTCCACCATGGGGCGTCTGGGGGATATCAGCGGCCGTCCTCACGACGACGATCTTCGGCAGGTGGGAGAGATGGTCAAAGGTGTGCTCAAAGTTCTGCCCGGTTCATATCACCCAAAAAATGGCCTTTAACCTCAAGGTATCTCCCGACAATTTCAAACCAAGCAAATCTCTGCCGCTAAGGAGGATCTATGTCCAGAATCGGCATCCTGACATGCGCCAACGCCACCCAGGATTTGGGGTGTTCGTCCGTGGTCTGTCTGGCTGACCTGCGCAAAAGAAAAGGCTTCTTTGCCACCTATCCCGCCTCCGAGCCCCTGGATTTGGTCGGTATCATGAGTTGTCCTGGGTGTCCGACCTTGTGCGGCTTCGATAAGTTTCTTCACCGCGTCCGGGGACTGACTGCATTTAAGGTGCAGGCCATCCATCTCAGCACCTGCATGAAGTACATGTGTCCCTTTGTGGAAAAATACCATTCCCTGTTGACCGACTCTTTCCCAGGGATTGCCGTTGTCCGGGGCACCCACGAGGAACATCAAACGGCGCCGCAATTTCGGGCCTTGGTCCAGGGGTTGTTTGCCCAGCCTCGGCGCACCATGATCGACCTCATTGCCGGCGGTTAGCGACTGGCATTCGTTTCAGTGCAGCCAGCATGAATCCTTTCGGGAAGTGCCGAGAAGTTCCGGAACCATTGGAATGAAGAAAGTCTGTGGATATGGAAGAAGCACTGCGAGAAACTGTCTATTGTGATCATGGTCATCAACGCCTCCAGGCGATAGCCGCCGGCTTGCGGGCCGGCGATGCCGATCCCTTCACCATCGCCCGGAAAACTTTTTATTTCGTCAGGGACCGCTTTCCTTTCGGGTTTGATTTATACCGGCGGAAAGCCTCAGAGACGCTCCGGCGGGGGTATGGCGTCTGTTGGAACAAAGCCTTGCTGCTCGTGGCCCTGTTGCGGAGCAACCAGATACCGGCGCAGTTCGGCTCCGTACCGGTAAAACGCACCTTTGTCGAACCGGCCATCGGCGCCTGGCACCGTTTGGCGAACGATCCGTTCAATCACTGTCTCGTCCGGGCCTATGTCAACCAGCGTTGGTTCATTTTGGATGCCGTGCTGGATCAGAAAACTTTTGCAGCTTTCTACCAGCCTCGGGGAGTGGCCTGGGGAATCGACTGGAACGGCGCAGACGATGTTCGACTTTACACGGAATATGTGGTGGGACCGCCGGTTTTCTATCCGGACCTGGATGTCGCCCTGAAAGGTAAGGTGGGGAATTATGAATTGCCCCCGCCCCTGGCCGCCCTTGGCAACTGGTGGGTGAATAAGCGCATGTGGGGAAAAAACGGCAATCGTCCTGCCGACCGTGTGTTTCTTCAGGTATCGAACCGCAAGTGAGGTTCTGATTGTCAGCCGGATCGATTCCTCGTCGCTTATCCTGCAATGTAACCGGATAGCGACATGAGTGTGCCATGATAACCTACTCTACGAATCTGCACATGATCAACTGGCCTGAGGCGGTAACAGTTTTTACGCGGGCCCCCCTGGGACGGCGGCAACGCCACCCCGATAAACTGCGTCGCGCCTTTGCGGCCAGCTATGCGGCCATATGTGCTTTTGACTCAGACCGTCTTATCGGTATAGGCCGGGCCTTGTGCGACGGGGAATATCAAGCCGCCATCTATGACCTGGTCTTATTGCCCGAATATCAGGGGCAAGGGATTGGTAGGGAGATGCTGCAAAGATTATGCGCTCAGTTGCCGGTAGACAACATCATTCTATATGCCGTTCCTGGAAGAGAAGGTTTTTATCGCAAGTGCGGTTTCATCAGGATGCTTACGGCAATGGCGAAACTGAATCCTTCTATGGCAGATCCCGCCAGCGGCTATCTTGACAGGAGGTATGATGAACCTTGATCAGCTCAAGCACTATGCCCAGAGAGTTGGATACACCGCTGCAGAAATGGACAAGTTTCGGGAAGGCGGGCACCGCCTGCGGCAGGTTAGCCGGCTGGCCGAGGCAGCCTCCCAGTACTCCATCGAGGTCGAGGTGGTCAAGGCCCGGAACTGCAATTCCGGTCACTGTGAAGGTCAGAAGTTGATTCTGGATGTGGACGGCAATCTCATTACCAAGCTATGCCCCAAGAAGGTCTGTGTCTATCTGGTATCACAGTTGACCGTTCCCATCGCCTTGATCAACGAACGCCTCAGTGAAGGACTGGAACCCAACCAGTTCCATTTCATGCGCCTAGTGCGCTGCCCGGATGCGGGAGTGGAATGCCTGGGGTACGGCGAAGTTATGGTGAAAATCCAGGCGATACCAAGGAGATAAGGATATTCTTTGGCACCTAGCCGATGTTGTTCGGTAAGCTTGGTCCCGGGGAAAGAGGCTGTGAGCGTTTGTTTCAGTAGTCGATGGCGACAGGTATGCAAGCTTCGGTGACCTTTCCCATGAGGACCATCTACGGACGCAAATCTTTATCCAATTTGGCTTTGCCCTGGTATTGGGGGATTTTATCCAGCCCCTCGCCCAATTCTTGCTCCGCCAGCCGCAGCTCGTAGTTCTTTTGCAAGTTCATCCAGATATCCGGCCCCGTGCCGAACCACCGGCCCAGGCGCAAGGCCGTATCCCCCGAAATACCCCGCTTGCCGCGCATAATTTCGGTGAGCCGGTTCGTCGGCACTCCCAATTCCTTGGCCAGTTCATTGGCGCTCTTGCCGAGGGCCTTGAGCTCATCAGCCAGGTGTTCCCCGGGGTGAATGAGAATGCGCGCCATGGTCCACCTCCTCCTCATGGTAATCTACAACTTCCACGCTGAAAATGAAAACCCCAAAATGCCCCCCCACCGCGATAACAGAAAAGTGACCCCCGTTGGTTGGGTTTTTAGTACACTGGTGATTACCTGGGCGGAGGATAAGGCGCTGCTGGAGAGTAACCTGAGCGCTGCCGCAGGTGGCCAAACGCAGAGGCATGACCTGGGAAGAGGAAGGCTGGGTGGACGAAGACGTCACGTCACACCGGGGCCCGGATGATTGATGACGGTTTGAGGAACAGCTGATCGATGTCAAAAACCTCCAGACAAGACCTTCCCCCATACACCATCCGGAAAAGCGCCAAGGCCAAGCGGGTGATCATCAAGGTATCAGCCCGCCATGGCCTGGAAATCATCATCCCCCCCAGCTTCAACCCCAGGGATATCCCGCCCATCATCAAGGAGAAACAGAGCTGGATCGAAAAGGCCTTCCGGAAAATCGAAGGAAAAAGGGAACTCCTTCAACAACCCCGTGAGCTACCGGGCGAGATTTACTTCCCCAGCATTGATAAGGGGTTTCCGGTCTCCTACGAATCAGGACTTGGTACCAGGTTGTCTTTGAGTCACCGCGCCGGTTCTCCCCTAATCTTCACTGGTGACACCGGTGACCTTGATGGGTGTCAGCAGCTCCTGAAACGCTGGTTGCAACACCAGGGCAGGCTGTACTTGGTTCCCTGGTTGGAGAAGGTCAGTTCCCGGGCTCAACTACCTTTCCAAAAAGCCGGGATCAGAGGCCAAAAGAGCCGCTGGGGGAGTTGTTCCGGGGCTGGCAACATCAGCCTCAACCACAATCTCCTGTTTCTTCGGCCGGAGTTGGTCCAATACATCATGCTCCATGAACTTTGTCATACCGTCCACCTGAACCACTCGGAGGACTTTTACCGTCTACTGTCCACCCTGGAGCCCCGTTGGTCAGTTTTTCGGGCTGAGATGAAAAATGGCTGGGAACAAGTGCCTTGGTGGGCTATCTGATTGGAAAAACAATTTCCATCCGAGCACGCTATCTTTCCATGCTCCCCTGGGTCTTGGGGGAAACTGCACCTACGTGACCGGTATGGCGTATCTATTGAGAGATGAGAAAGGTGCCGTCGAGGTCATCCACGACCATCACTTTATGGGGCTGTTCCCGAAAAATGTGTGGCTGGAGTTGATCGCGGCCACCGGCTTCAAGCCGCTCGAGGTCCCCTGTGAGCACAGCTCATACAACGACACCGAAAGAGAGGTGTTCCTCGGGATGCGACCTGTTGGCAACGGAGGGGCATGACATGGATGGACCCTCGCTGCGCTTCTGGCCGATCTTTTTCGAGGTCTATGAGTCTCTCCCCAGGCAGGGTGATTTTGCTAACCTAAAAATGACCCCCCTGAGCAAGTTTTGACAATGCAAAA
>CAYRYV010000069.1:0-15758 GCA_964428565.1 uncultured Desulfobacterales bacterium
CACCCTTCACTCCCTTCAACCCGGACGGTCTTCCCGGGGGCTTTTGCCGTCTTGACAAAGCCGGGGAAAAGGGTTAGCCTCTGGCGACAGCACGGAAAGGAGGTGACCGGATGGCAGGGATCATCGCCGCCCTGATCATGGGAGTGTTATTGTCTTGGCCACAGGCGGGGTGGAGCCGCAACCCGGATACACCCCTGGCCTACATCGCCCTGCAGCAGGACCTGGTGCGTCACGGACTTGATAAAGATTACGTCAAACGGGTCTTCAGCGACTCCCGGGTGGAGTTCCTGCCCAAGGTGGTCACCAAGATCGCCTACCTGCGCAAGGAACGTCCCGCCGACTATTCCCACTTTTTAAGACCGGAAGTGGTGGCCAAGGGCCGAAGTTTCCTGCAGAGCCACCGTCCCCTCCTGAAGCGGGCCGAACAGCAGTACGGGGTGGCTTCGGAAGTCATCGTGGCCATCCTCACGGTGGAGAGCGATCTGGGCAAGGTGACGGGGAAGCATTCGGTCTTCAACGTCTTCGCCTCCCTGGCCGTGATGGACACCCCCGAAGTCATCAACTCCCTGGATTTGAACCGGGGCTTGATGAGTCGCTTACGGAAAAAGGCGGCCTGGGGCAAATCCGAACTCTGCGCCTTCTTGACCTACTGCCGCCAGAACCGGGTCGATCCTTTCAGCATCCAGGGCTCCTGGGCCGGGGCCTTCGGCTATGCCCAGTTCCTGCCGTCGAGCCTGTTGCGCTGCGGGGTGGACGGCAACCGGGACGGCCGCGTCGATCTCTTCTGTTACGATGACGCCGTCTTCTCCATTGCCAATTACCTCAAACGGGCGGGATTCAGCATGTCATCCCGGAAAAGCTGGTCCAAGGCGGTACACGCCTATAACCATTCCGACCCCTATGTCGACACGGTCTTGACGCTGGCCGACAGCTATTAAGGGCGACTACTTGATTACCCCGTAACCTCAGTGATCCGCGCGATCTGCTGACCATGACTCAGGAGGCTGGCGTGCCCCACGGCGCCCTGGTATTCACCACTATCTACGACACCCCCATTCTGGAGGCCTACTACGACAATTTCGCCCGCTACGGCGCCCTGGAATCGGTGGACGTCTTTGTCATCCCCGACCGCAAAACTCCGCCGGGCCTGCTGGCCCGCATCCCGGAACTCCAACGCCGGGGCTTGCGTCTTACCTGCCCGACCTTGACCGAGCAGGAGGACTTCCTGCACCGGCTCGGGCTCTCCCCTGACTTCATCCCCTACGATACCGACAACCGCCGCAACATCGGTTTCCTGATGGCCCTGGCCGCGGAGGTGGACTTTGTCATCAGCATCGACGACGACAATTATTGCCTCGACACGGAGGATTTTTTCGCCGCCCATGCCGCGGTCTGCCAGGATTACGCCGGAGAAGTGGTTTCCTCCGACTCGGGCTGGTTCAACATCTGCGAGCTGTTGGCATTCGACCGCCCCGGCCCCGTCTACCCCCGGGGGTTTCCCTACTACGCCCGGCACCGCGCCGACGGCGTCCGCCGCACCCCGGGCCGCGCCGCTGTCCACCTCAATACCGGCCTGTGGCTGCAGGCCCCCGACGTGGACGGCATCAGCTGGCTGGTCAATCCCTTGTGGTCCCGGGATTTTGTCGGCCCCTCCGTGGTTCTCGACCGCGGCGTCTGGACCCCCGTCAATACCCAGAACACCGCCCTGCGGGCCGCGGCCGTGGCCGCCTATTACTACATCCGGATGAATTATCCCCTGCTGGGCGGACTGCCCATCGACCGCTACGGCGACATCCTCTCCGGTTACTTTGCCCAGGCCTGCATGCACCACCTGGGCGGTGCGCTGCGGGTGGGCACCCCGGTGGCCGCACATCGCCGCCACAGCCATAACCATCTGAACGATGCCCTGCGGGAGATGGCCTGTCTGGCCCTGATGGAAGACCTGCTTCCCTGGCTCACCCGGGAAGCCCGGTTGGAGGGCAACACCTACCCGGACGCCTACGAATGCCTGAGCCATCTGCTTCAGGAGGCGGTGGAGCGCTTTTCCGGCAAACTCTGGAACGACGTCAGCCGGGCCTTCTTTCATCAAACCGCCTATTGTATGCAAACGTGGACCCGGGTCTGCCGTTCCCTGCTGGGTACGTAACCTCCCCCGCAATCAATCTCTCCCCCGGGAGGGTAATGCCATGATGGCTGTCGGGGCCGGGATGCGCCCGGGACGGCGGCTCTGGTAAAGATTCGTCATGAACAAAGTCGGCATCTGCATGCCGGTGGCCAATGAAGAGGCCACCATCCGCCCTTTCCTGGAGAGTCTGCTCCAGACCCTCGCCGGGCTCCCTTACGATCTGAGAACCTACGTGGTCATGGATAGCTTCTCCCGGGATCGCACCCAGGCCATCGTCGCCGACTTGGCCGCCTCCGACCCCCGGGTGCGTCTGGTCTTCTATGAGCAGTCCACCGGAGTGGCCAGCTGCTATCTCTACGGGTTCAAAGTCGCCCTGGCCGCGGGCTGCGACTATATCATCGAAATGGATAGCGGCGGCAGCCATCCCCCGGACAGGATTCCCGCAATGCTGCGCGCCCTGGACCAGGGAGGCTTCGACGTCGTCTTCATGAGCAGGTTTCTCCCCGGCGGCGGGATCGCCAATTTCCCCCTGCACCGCCGCCTCATCAGCCGGGGTGGCACCTGGCTCGCCAACCTGTGGTTGCGTCTGCGCCTCAGCGACGCCACCAGCGGTTTCGAAGGTTTTCGGGCCTCCGTGTTGCGGGGCATGAACCTGGACGCCTTCATCTCCCACGGCGGCATCTACCAAACCGAGATGAAGTACTATTGCACTCTGCAGGGCTGCCGGATCGCCGTGCTGCCCTTCACCTACGTGGGTGGCGTCACTTCCTTCCGGCCGCAGTGGCTCTGGGTTGCGCTCAAGACCCTCTATCGCTTGAAACGCAACGCCCTCCGTGTCCTGCCCTCCGCCGCCGCCTCCGGGCCCCGGTAGTCCCATGGTTCGGGACGCCTCTCTTCCCCGCCGCGGTCTGCTCGCCGGGCTGGCCCCTCCCTGGGTCTGGCTGCTGTGGCTCTCTCTGCAGCTTCCCTCTCTGCGGACCCTGGTCAAGCATGTCCCTCCCCCCCTGCAGATCTTCATCCCCCTCTATCTTGTCGCCACCCTCCTGGTCTACGCCGTCGTCCTCAGGTCCGTCGCCGCCCCCGGCGCGCCCCCCCGCCCGCTGGATCGGGGCTGGCTGCTGGCCGGACTCCTCATCTTCGTCCTGGCGGCGAACTACTTCCTCTATCCCCTGGCCGACGCCCTCAAATACCGGATGCTGGGCAGCGACCAGGACGATGCCCTTATCCTGCTGGCCCGGCGTCTGTTCGCCGGCCTCAGCCCCTACGCCGAACGCACCTATCACGGCAACCCCATCAGCACCGGCCCCGGTCTGGTCCTGCTGCTGCTCCCTTTCCTCTCCGGCAGCCTCTATTTCCTGATTACGCCGCTGTGCCTGACCGTTCTGGCCCTGGTGGTGGCCCGGCTTACCGGCCACTGGCGGCCGGCCAATCTCTTCGTGCTTTTGTGCCTGAGCTCGCCGGTCTGGTGGGAAACGATGGTGGTGGGTAGTGATATGTTCGTAATGGGGGGACTGATTTTTCTCTGTCTGACCTTGATCTATTTCCGCCTCGCGCCGCGCCCTGCCCCCTTTGTCCTCTGCGCCCTGTTGTTGGGGGCGGCGGCCACCTTCCGGGTGATTTTCGGCTACCTCATCCCCTTGGTGGGCCTCCTGCTGGCCCCCCGGCAACCCCGTCTCGCTTGGGGGTTGACCTTTGCCTCCCTGGCCGTGGCCTTGGGGCTGCACGCGGTTTTTTACTTCTGGGACCCGGCCAACTACACGCCCCTGCACCTCTGGGGCAAAGGTCACCAGCTGTTGCCCCCCGTCCTGAAGGTGCTCACCGCCGCCAGCGGCCTGGGTCTGGTGGTCTGGATCCGCTGGCGGGCGGCCGACACCTACCCTGCGTGGCTCTTCTGCCTCTGGCTGGCTCTCATGATCCCCCTGGCCGCCGTCTCCCTGGGGGACCTGTGGACGTGGCGCCATTTCGATCTGGCGGCCTGGGAGGGGGCCAATTATCTGGTGGTCCCCCTGCCGCTGCTGGTGGCCTACGTCGTCCTCCGCCTCCCCGGAGCCTTGCCCCCGACAGCCGGTTAGCCCCGTTCCGCCTGCTGCGGCTCTCGCCTTCAGGGATTGGGGGAGGGAGTTTGCGTCGGGGGGCAGAGGTTATTGCCTCCTGGCCCCCTCCCTCAATTCGCCGGGACCTCAGCCCGGGATTACGGCAATTGCCGCCACAGGCGCACCTGGGGAGGCAGTCCGGCCATCCCCTCCGTGCCCTTCAGGGTGGTGAACACCGACCGCGCCACCCGCAGCCCTTTCTGCTGGCTGACGTCGCCCCATTCCCCGTAGGTCAGCGCCCCCACCTTGCAGGCCTCCACGCAGGCGGGCGCTTTCCCGGCCTTTTCCCGGTCCGGGCATTGGTCGCATTTCAACGCCACCGCCCCCTTCTCCGGCGCCTGGACGGTGGCCGCGTAGCGCAGCACCCCGAAGGGGCAGGCCATGGCGCACATGGCGCAACTGATGCACCGGTGGGGGTTGATATCCACCGTCCCCCGGGCCTCGTCCCGGGTGATGGCCCCGGGCATGCACACCAGCATGCAGGGTGCCGGGTCGCAATGGCGGCACTTGTTGACAAAGGCCAGGTGCAGCTGTCCCGGCAGCACGCTCAGGCGGGGCCGGGGCCGCACCGTCTCCCCCAAGGCGCCGAACAGGTTTTTGCTCCGGGAATGTTCCACCGCGCAGGCCACCATGCACTGCTTGCACCCCACGCAACGCTCCGGCGTGACGATCACCGTCTTCATAACGCGCTCCTGACAATATCCTGGTGCGGGTATGGGAGCACTCTGCTCCGCCCTGCCCGCAGCCGTTATCCCCATAGCCTTCCCACCTGGAAGTCGGGCCGCCGGATGTCGGTCCCCAGTCGGGAAAGCGGCGTCTGGTTGTAGATCAACTGCATGTACACCCCGGCGTCGGCCACCGCCCCCGCCAGAATCACCCCCCGCAGACGATCGTCTTTGATCACCAGCCGGCGGTAGCGCCCGCTGCGGGCATCGTGCTGGCAGACGACCTCGCAGTCCGGGTCCCGGGGCAGGGTCTCCCCCCCGGCCACGACCCGCACCCCGCCCACGTAAAAGCTGTTCTGGGCCAACACCCCGCCATAGGGGCGCGTATGGCCCGCCATGTTGACCCCGGCCAGCCGCCCCTGCTCCACCGCCGCCGGCCAGATGGCGAAATAGGTGGGCGCTTTGGTCAGGCAGTCCGGGGGCCGCACGCAATCCCCGGCCGCAAAGATGTCCTCCACACCGGTCTGCATGTTCTCGTCCACCCTCAACCCCCGGGCGTCATCCAGACCCGCCTCCGCCAGAAAGGCCGTGTTGGGAACCACCCCGATGCCCACCACCGCGACCTCCGCCGGGAGTTCCTCCCCGCCCTGCAGACCCACCCCGCACACGTTGCCCTGGCGGCCCACCAGGACCTCGGGCACGGCCCCGAATTTCAGCTTCACCCCGCACTTCTCCAGGGCCCGGTGCAGGATGTCCGCCGCCGTGGGGTCCAGCAGGGTGCTCAACACCTGGCCCTTGCGCGCCAGCAGGGTGACGTCGCATCCCTTGTGAGCCAGGGCCTGGGCCGTCTTGATGCCCACCAGCCCGGAGCCGATCACCGCCACCCGGCTGCTCTCCGTCAACCGCCGCCGCAGTTCCTGCAACCGGTCCAACAACCGCACGGTGAACACCCCCCCCAGGTCCTCCCCGGAAATCCCGGACAGCGTGGGGCGGGCCCCCGAGGCCACCAGCAGTTTGTCGTAGCTCACACTCTCCCCGGCGGCCAGCGTGACCTTCTTCTGACCGGGATTCACCGCCACCGCCCGCTGGCCCAGCTTCGGCGTAAAGTTCCAGCGCCGGTAATAATCCGGGTCGTGCAGCCAGAGGCCGTCCTCGTCCACCTCGCCCCCCAGCAGGAAGGTCAGCAACGGCCGGCAGTAAGCCCGGTGCGGCTCGTCGCTGATGATGGTTATGCGCCCCCTGGAGTCCAGCCGCCGGATCGTCTCCGCGCCTGCCAGGCCCGCGGCGCTGTTGCCGATGATGACGTAGTGCATCTGACTCACCTTTGCGTCTAAGGTCCATCGCCGTCACTATACTCTCTTATACTACCACACTCCCCGCCGGAGAGTAAAATGGAAAGCTTTCCGGGGAAGTCCGCTCCCCCTGCCGGGGGAGATTTCTTGTCTTGCATATTTGCCCCGGGTGTAGTAGGAATAGGTGAATCCGTTCCCCCAGGAGGACCCATGAGTGTAATTACCCGCGCCCTGATGAGCGTCACCGACAAATCCGGCCTGGCCGATTTTGCCCGCGGCCTCAGCCGCTACTCCATAGAAATCCTGTCCACCGGCGGCACCGCCAAGATGCTCCGGGAGGCCGGCGTCCCGGTGAAGGAAGTGTCCGACTTCACCGGCTTTCCCGAAATGCTGGACGGCCGCGTCAAGACCCTGCATCCCAAAATCCACGGGGGTATCCTGGGCCGCCGCGACCTGGCCGACCATGTCGCCCAGATGCGCCAGCATAACCTGCTCCCCATCGACCTGGTGGTGGTCAATCTCTATCAGTTCGAGCAGGCGGTGGCCAAACCCGGCTGCACCCTGGAGGACGCCATCGAGAACATCGATATCGGCGGCCCCGCCATGCTGCGCTCCAGCGCCAAGAATTTCCGGGATGTCACCGTAGTGGTCGATCCCGCCGATTATCCCCGCATCCTGGAGGAAATGGCCGCCCATAACGGCGCCACCACCCTGGCCACCCGCTTCGCCCTGGCCAAAAAGGTCTTCGCCCTGACCCACGCCTACGACGGCGCCATCTCCCGTTATCTGGAGAAGGCTCAGGTGGGTTGATGGCCTCCGTCAACCCACCCAAATATATCGCCCTGAGTCGCGGCCGGGTGATCGATCTGTCCATGCCCAACTACTACCGCGATATGCTCACCAGCATCGCCCAGGAGATCCTGCGGGAGTTGTCGGAGCTGGAAAAAATCGACCTCACCCGCCTCGACCACGAAAATTTTCAGGAAGTCATCGGCATTACTCATATTCGCCTGTTAAACGAACTCTATTTCTGCTTGGGCCAACTCAAGGCCCGGGGCCTGGAGGTGGAGATCAAACGCGCCATCGAAGACCTGCGGGATATCTGGAATAGCTATATCGATCAGACCCAACGCCCGGAGGCCATGAAGTTCCAGGTGGAGCCGTCCGAAACAAGGAAACAATAGAGAAGGAGGAGGATATGAAGGTTCTGGTGATCGGCGGAGGAGGCCGGGAGCACGCCCTGGTCTGGAAATTGAAACAGAGCCCCTTGGTCCGGAAACTCTATTGTGCCCCGGGAAATGCCGGCATCGCGGCCCTGGCGGAGTGCGTTCCCGTCGGCGCCGAAGATATCGACCGGCTCCTGGACTTTGCCAAACGGGAAAAACCCGACCTCACCATCGTGGGGCCCGAGGCCCCCCTGTCCCTGGGCTTGGCCGACAAGTTCGCCCAACTGGGGCTCAAGGTCTGCGGCGCCTCCCAGCGGGCCGCCCAAATCGAGGCCAGCAAATCCTTCGCCAAGGACCTGATGGTCCATAACCGCATCCCCACCGCCGGGGCCCGCACCTTCACCGACCGGGAACAGGCCATCAGCTTCATCAAGTCCCAGGGCGCCCCCATCGTCGTCAAGGCCGACGGCCTGGCCGCCGGCAAGGGCGTCATCGTCAGCCGCACCCTGGACGAAGCCCTGGCCGCCGTCGATCTCATCATGGTCGACAAGGCCTTCGGCGCCGCCGGCGACAAGCTGGTGGTGGAGGACTTCCTGGACGGCGAGGAGGCCTCCTTTCTGGCCTTTACCGACGGTGACTTTGTCATTCCGCTGCCCACCTCCCAGGACCACAAACCCATCTTCGACCACGACCAGGGCCCCAACACCGGCGGTATGGGAGCCTATTCCCCCGCCCCGGTGGTCACCCCCGCCCTGCATGAAAAAATCATGAATCAGGTCATGATCCCCGCCATCCGGGGGCTGGCGAACCTCGGCAGCCCCTACCAGGGCGTGCTTTACGCCGGCCTGATGATCAAGGGGGACGACATCAAGGTCCTGGAATTCAACGCCCGCTTCGGGGACCCGGAGGCCCAACCCTTGCTCATGCGCCTCGATTCCGACCTGGCCGAAGTGCTGCTGGCCATCGTCGAAGGCCGCCTTGACAAAATCACCCCGCCCGCCTGGAACGCCGACCCCACTGTGTGCGTGGTCATGGCTTCGGGGGGCTACCCCGGCTCCTACGACAAGGGCAAGATCATCAACGGGCTGGAGGAAGCCGGCCGCCTGGACGACGTCGTGGTTTTCCACGCCGGCACCGCCCTCCGGGACGGCCGCATCGTCACCGCCGGCGGACGCGTCCTGGGGGTCACCGCCCGCGGCCGGGATATCCCCGCAGCCATCGCCAAGGCGTATGCGGCCTGTGACCTGATTACCTGGGAAGGGGTGCATTACCGCCGCGATATCGGCAGGAAGGCCTTGCATCGGTAGGTTGCGGGTGCCGCAAGGGGGCTGCGGCCCGTCGGGGGGGCCCGCCGCGGCTGGCCCCCCGACTCCCGCGGCGACCGGGGGCATTCGTCACGTCAGAGGGGAGTTCGACCGCTCCGGGAAGGAATGGTGCGGACCTGCGTGGGAAACTGCAATATCGGCTAAACCAGGCGAAACAACAAATGCGGGTCCAGGCGGTGCACCTTGCCCAGTTGGTCCTCATCCTTCTTTTTCATGGTGTCGACCAACTGCGCCACCAAAACCTTGGCCTCCGCCAACGATTCCGGATCGGCTAACATCGCCCGCCGGTTCTCTGTCTGCACCAGCCTGATGGTGTCGCTCTTCTCGGCCGCGGTGCCCGGCGATTTCCTGGAGGCCGGCGAGGGGGTGGACGTGGCGGTTTGCTCTTCTCCTTTGATGAGATAAATCGATCCGTCAATCTTCATAGCTTACTCCCGTACCAGGTACCCCCCCGGATACATTTTTCCTGTTCATCATTCTTATCGGCTGTTCAGGATCGAATCTTGAAAAATCCGATCCCCCCGGGGTCATCAACCTGAAGTCCGCACTGGTATTAAGTTCCTGTGTACCATCAAGTAAGGCGATCGCCATGCCGATACACTCTGCAGGACCGCTGCCCGTGGTCCCTGGGGTTTTTTCGGCCGCCGCCCGCCGGCTGCCGCACGGCTCACCCGTGCATTTTCATCGACAAATATCATAACTTGGAATAAAATTTCAACAATTAAATGATCCCAAGGAAGCTGCATGTACCGTACCCTGTTCTTGAATCCCCCCTGTTATAAGGATTTCGACGGTGGCGCCGGCTCCCGTTACCAGGCCACCCGGGAGGTCACCTCATTCTGGTACCCCACCTGGCTCTGTTATCCCGCCGGCCTCATCCCCCATAGCCGGGTCCTGGACGCCCCGCCCCTGAACCTGGGAGTCCCCGAGGTCATCGACATCGCCCGGGACTACGACCTGGTGGTGTTGTTCACCTCCAGCGCCTCCTGGAAATTCGATCTCAAAACCGTGGAGTCCCTCAAGGAGGCCAAACCCGCCCAGATCGTCGGCCTGGTGGGCCCCCAGGTCAGCGTCCTGCCCGGGGAAGCCCTGGCCGCCGGCCGCGCCCTGGACTTCGTCGCCCGCCGGGAGTTCGATTACACCATCCTCGAGCTGGCCCAGGGCCGCCCCTGGGAGGACATCCTCGGCCTGAGCTTTCGCCGCGGCGGCGACCTGCACCACAACCCCGACCGTCCCTGGATCGACAATCTCGACGCCCTCCCCTGGGTGACCGACATCTATCACCGGGACCTCGACATCCACCGCTATCACATCCCCTATCTCAAACACCCCTACATCTCCATCTACACCGGCCGCGGCTGCCCCAACCGCTGCGTCTACTGCCTCTGGCCCCAAACCTTCTCCGGACATAAATACCGCGTGCGCAGCGTGGCCGACGTGGTCGCCGAAGTCCAGCACGCCTTGCAATTGTTTCCCCAGGCTGCCGAAATATTCTTCGACGACGACACCTTCACCGCCAACGGCCAACGGGCCCGGGAAATCTCCGCGCACCTGGGGCGGTTGCACTGCATGTGGTCGGCCACCGCCCGGGTGACCACCGATTACGACACCCTCAAGGCCATGAAGGCCGGCGGCCTGCGCTTGGTGGTCGTGGGCTACGAATCGGGCAACGACCGGATTCTCGCCAACATCCGCAAGGGGGCGACCCTCGATCAGGCCCGGCGCTTCACCCGCTGGTGCAAGGAGCTGGGAATTCAGATTCACGGGACCTTCATGGTGGGCCTGCCCGGCGAAACCCCGGCCACCATCGCCGACTCCATCAACTTCGCCTGCGAGCTCGACCCCGATACCATTCAGGTCTCCCTCGCCACCCCCTATCCCGGCACCGAGTTCTACGAGCTCTGCGCCCGGGAAGGCTATTTCCGCCCCGACGCCCTGGTCGACGCCGACACCGGCTATCAGCAATGCGTCATCGACTACCCCGGCCTCCAGGGCGAAGAGATCTTTCAGGCCGTGCCCCGGTTTTACCGGCAGTTCTACTTCCGGCCCCGGTACATGGCCCGGGCCCTCAAAACCATGATCGTCGACGCCGCCGAACGCAAACGCCTGCTGCGGGAAGGCAAGGAGTTCTTCGGCTTCCTGCTGCGGCGCTCCCAGGGCGCTCAGTCCCAGCCCGCCTGCAAATCATAGGTGACGGGTGCTGGCCGTAACGGCAGGACGCCGCCTCCCGCCCGGGTCCGGGGCCCGCTGACCATGCCCGGCGTCTCCGGCCGCGCTACCCCCCCCGCCGGGCCGCGACGGGCGGTGATCTTCACCGGCGATGATTTCGGCCTCAGCCCCGCCGTCAACCAGGCCGTGGTCCAGGCCCATCGCCACGGCGTCCTCACCTGCGCCAGCCTGATGGCCTCCGGCCCGGCCGCCGCCGAGGCCCTGGCCCTGGCCGCCGGCCACCCGGAGCTCTGCCTGGGCGTGCACCTCACCCTGGTGCAGGGCCGGGCCGCCCTGCCCCCCGCCGCCATCCCGGCGCTGGTGGATACGGCCGGCAACTTCCGCAATGATCCGGTGGCCGCGGGCCTGTATTATTTTTTCGCCCCCCCCCGGGTGCAGCGGCAGCTCTACGCCGAACTGGCCGCCCAAATCGACGTTATGTGCCGCCACGGCCGGCGACCCTGGTTCGTCAACGGCCACCTCAACATCCATTTGCATCCCCGCATCTGGCCGCTGGTCGTGCGGCTGCTGCGGGAATACGACATCCCGGCGGTGCGCCTCACCCGGGAGGCCCTGGGGGTCACCCTGGCCCTCAACCGCGCCCGCCTGGCCTACAAGGTCTTCCACGCCTTCATCTTCGCCTGGCTCGCCGGGCGGGTGCAGGCCGAAACCCGCCGCCTGGGGCTCAAATGCAACGACCACCTCTTCGGCCTGCTCAACGACGGCCGGATGGACGAAAACTTTGTCCTGGGGCTGCTGCCCCGCCTGGCCCCCGGGGTCACCGAGATCTATTTTCACCCGGCGCTGGCCGCCGACGCCGAACTGCGGCGCTGGACGCCGTCGTACCGGCATCGCGACGAACTGGCGGCCTTGCTGAGCCCGCGCCTCAAACAGGCGCTGGCTGCCCACCATCTCGAACCGATCACTTTCCGGCAGCTGTGAAGGAAAACCATGGCAAAAACGTTGCTCTCTCTCACCATCGCCATCATCGCCGTGTCCATCGGCGACGTGCTGTTGTCCCGGGGTATGAAGCAGATCGGGGCCATCAGTTCCTATGAACCCCGGCTGCTGCTGAAAGTCGGCGCCCAGATCTTCACCCACCCCACCATCCTGGTGGGCATCCTCTGCCTGGCGGTCTTTTTCTTCATCTGGCTGGCCGTCCTCTCCTGGTCCGACCTCAGCTTCGTTTTGCCCCTGACGGCCCTGAGCTACGTGGTTACCGCCGTCCTGGCCCTCTTCTTCCTGGGCGAGACCATCACCCCCCTGCGCTGGGCCGGCACCATCCTGATCTGCCTGGGGGTCGTCCTGGTCACCAAGAGCGGCGCCTGACCCGGGCAAGCCACCACCCCCGGGCCCTGACGTTGGCGCCCGGCCTTGCCCGCCTGGGACCCCACCCCTCATTTCCGGGGTCGCCCGTCGCCGCTCGCCTCTTCGCTGCGCCCCACCGCGCGTACTTCGCCGCCCGGGAGCGCTCAGCCGGAGACCAAGCCCCTAGAAGCCATTGACTGCTACCTGAAGTGGGAAAGACCAGACAGGGGAGTGAAGCGGGGGAACCTTACTGCGTCTGCGAGGTCGCCGCGGTCGCCGCGGTGGGGGTGACCAGAATCTTCTTCACCCGGCGTTCGTCGGCGGCGATGACCTTGAACTCCAGGTTCTCAAAAGTGGCGGTGTCGTTGACCTGGGGCACCTTGCCCAACAGGTGGATCAATAATCCGCCCACGGACTCGAACTCCCCTTCGGGGCGCTCCATGTCGAAATGCTCCGCCAGATGCTCGATGTCCAGACGGGCGTCCACAATCACGGAACCGTCGTCCTGGGGGACCAGCCGGGGCTCCTCCAGATCGTACTCATCGTAAATCTCGCCGACGATTTCCTCCAGGATGTCCTCGATGGTGATCAGGCCGGAGGTGCCGCCGTATTCGTCGATCACGATGGCGATCTGAATCTTCTTCTCCACGAAATCCCGCAGCAGGTCGCTGATCTTCTTGCCTTCCGGAATGAAATAGGCCGGCCGCAGGACCTTGGTCAGATCAATCCCCTCTTCCGGACTGTCCCAGAAGTACAGGAGGTCCTTGGCCAGCAGAATTCCCCGGATATGATCGATGTTGTCCTCAAAAACCGGCAGCCGGGAGTGGCCCCGCTCCAGAATCAGGGAGATAATCTCCATGATGGGTCTGTCCTGCGACACGCAGGTGATATCCACCCGCGGGACCATGATCTCCCGGGCCAGAGTATCCTTGAATTCAAAGATACTCTCGATCATGTCGCCTTCCTGGCGGGATATGAAACCGCGTTCGGCCCCTTCGTCCAGAATGCTTTGAATCTGCTTTTCGAGGTCCTCCGGTTGTTCGAGATTGCGCCGCTGCCGCCAACGCCGGAAGAATCGCCGGAATATGTCCGGCTTGGGACTGTCGGATTCGTCCATATTACGCCCTCATCTGTTTGCGTTCACTGCTCAGGTAATGGGTCACCGCCGGGATGGAACGGGGAAACTCCAACCCCCGGTCCATGACCTTGATCTCATGCGAGGTGATCCCAAAACACTCCGTGGCGAAATCCACCGCCGTCTGGCAATCGAAGTCCTTGCAGGAAAAGACGTCGATGCTCAGAAAAGCCTTCTCCGGAAACGTGTGGATGCTGATGTGGCTCTCGGCGATCAGTACAAAGCCCGACAACCCCCAGTCCTCCGGCACCTTGCCGGAATACTTGAAGGCGTAGGGCGGCATGATCTTGGTCATGTGAATCAGATCGGGACACCGGTTGAGAAACTCATAGATGCCGTCCAGATCCACCAGCCGGTCATAGCTGCAATCATAGCCGTCCAACATCAGGTGCTGGCCGAAGCCGATTACGGGTTTTTCCAATGGCATGGTCCTCCTTCCGCTGTTTTGTGCGGCTACCTCCCCAAGGGGCAGCCCTACCGCTTGACATCACGGCACAACATACATCCTCCTTATCCAAAGATGGGGGGGGTGACAACCCAGACGATCCGGGCTGCCTGTCTGCCGATGTTGCTCAGAGTGTGCTCCCGGTCGGAGCGGAAATAGAAACATTCATGCTGCTTGACCTTGTAGGCCAGATTGTCCAACTTGAGGTTGATCGTACCCTTGAGGACGATGCCGAACTCCTCGCCTTCATGGGGGGCCTGCCGGGACAGCGACTCCCCGGGGGCGACGGTCACCAGCACCGGGTCCATCATCCGCCCCTGGGCGTCGGGCACCAGAACCTCCACCTGACAACCGGGGGTGGAGTTCGCCGTGATGATGCGGGCGTCCTGCGGATACACCACCCGCTCCACCGGCAGCTCCCGGAAAAACTCCGCCAGCGACTCCCCCAGAATATCCAGGATGTCCCGCAGGGTGGCGATGGAAGGGGAGGTCTGATCCCGCTCCAGCTGCGAAATGAACCCCTTGGTGAGATTGGCCCGGTTGGCCAGCTCCTCCTGGGTCAAAGAGTTCGCCTGACGCAACCGTTTTAGTTTTTCCCCGATTTTCACGCTGTTTCCCGGTTTAATAAAAATAAACAAATTGTTTAGTATTAAAATATACTGTATAACTCCTGACTCCGGTAACGTCAAGAAGTTTTTAGGAAACCATGAGTATTTTTTGAGGACGCCGACCGGGTCGCCCGGCTGCCCCCGGGGCCGTTTGGGCAGGAATGCCGACCGCGGCCAAAAAAAAACGGCAGGGCCCGCTGGACCCTGCCGTTTCTCCGGAAGCCGCCGACCCTTAGCGGAGCCGCCGCCTCAGACCCACCAGCCCCAACAGGCCGGTGCCCAGGAGCCACACAGCCCCGGGCAGGGGCACGCACTCGCCCCGGAAGCAGATGTTGTCGACTCCGGCAGCCTCAAGGCAGCCCTCCGCCTTCACGCACACCGCCAGCCACAGGGGCTGGAAGTCCAATAATCCAGAGGCTTCCTGAGTGGACCACTCGAAGGGGCCGTTCCACTCGAACCCCGCAAACCACACCCAGGCGGTGGTGTTGGGGTCGCATTCGAACGTGGGGATGGTGGTGGCGTTGTTGTCATAGTAATAGTAAAAGCTCACCGTCAACGTTCCGAACCCCGCCAGGGCCCCTTCCGCACTGGCGTACCACTTTTTCTGATTGTACAGCGGATTGAAATCCGGCTCATAAAACACCTGGGACATGGAGGCTGAGCCGATGGCTCCGGCGAAGTCCAAAACGGGAATGTGGTAGAAGCCGTTATTGTTCCAATAGTTCAGACCGTCTGCAAAATTCCCGTTCATAACCTCATTGCCGGGGCAACAATCCGCGTCGGCCCACGCCGGCGCCCCCGCCAGCAGCAGGCACAACACGACAACCCAAAACCCTCTCTGACGCATGGACAAGTTCCTCCGTGAAAAAATGTTCCGAAACGTCTCCATATATGCAATCCCTCGCCATCCCGGAGAGATGTTTTTATTTCCTTGTGCAATTTTCTTGCCTTTTTCGATAATTTTATAACTAAATTAATTTACATATAATTTTATAAAAAAGGTTATCCGGTAAGACTATTATCATGTTCAATTATCTAATCATTTGTTCAAATATATTAACATTCGCTTTGCCAGTATTATGAATTACTTCTATTACTGATTAGCCGCGCGGCCGGGCCCCCGCACCGCTCCCCGGTACACCCCCCGCGTTGCCGCCACTGCGCGTGTGTAGGGCGGGCAAGCAGAGCGCATCCCGCCTTTTTGTTCTCGTTGCCAAGCTTCTGCTTGGCCACCCCGCTTTCCTGTATGCCCCCGCCGCTCCCGCCCCTGCCGGCCCTGCCGGCCGCGGCGCGGCACCCCCTACCCTCCCCCGTACCGCTCGCCGGTACCCCCCCCCGGCTGTCCCCGACCACGTGTTGTCGGGGTGGTGCCGCCACCAGAGGCTCTT
>CAYRYV010000070.1:0-15700 GCA_964428565.1 uncultured Desulfobacterales bacterium
GGAAGGCGGCCGCACCGTCGGCGCCGGCGTCGTCAGCCAGGTCATCGAGTAACGGGGAGCGGTCGCCGGAAACAGTTTACCCCCGGAGAACAACGGTCGAGATGGCATTCGCAGGCCGAGCGGGGCTGGAGAAGACAACCTCGAGAGTTGACAAGATAGAAAAATATGCGCGATATTATAATATTGGCTTGCACAGAGTGTAAACGCCGGAACTATACCACGACCAAAAACAAGCGGCGGACTCCGGATCGTTTGGAGTTCAAGAAGTACTGCGCATTTTGCCGGACACATACTTCACACCGCGAAACCAAATAGTATTGGTCATTCAGGCCAGTAGCTCCAACGGCTAGAGCACCGGACTCCAAATCCGGGTGATGGGGGTTCGAATCCCTCCTGGCCTGCCATTTTTTTTACGGTCAGCCGGTTTCCTGGTCCTGGGCCCGGGGTCCGAGAGGGGAGTATCCCCAGAGAGTACAAACCTTTCCTGATGGCTTCGCAACTATCACCCCAGCCAAAAAGCTGGCCCAGGCGTCTAACGAGGATGTAACGAAACACAGCCAAAAAACCACGCAAGTCAAGTGATCCTTCCCACAGCATTTCGGGCATGAAGGATGGCAGGGATAAGTGCCTTTGCGGTACGCCGGTCTCGCAGAGTTAGAGCGGGCTGCGTGCCTATCCGTATTATCCGGGAAGGCAAGAAGATCACTATGAAAAAGACCAAAATCAAGACTAAGGAAGCGAAGACCAGCGATTCCTCCGGGAGCGTAAGAAAGACCGCCAAAGGCCAGGTGGTGAAGTTGAGTCCCCGGAAAAAGAAATGGCGTTTGCCGCCGGTCAAGGAATACTGGCAGCGGGTGAAGGAATTCCTGGGGGAAGCGGTCATCGAGCTGAAAAAGGTGACCTGGCCGGGACGCAAAGAAACCATGGGGGCCACCGCGGTGGTCATCTTTCTGGTCTTCGTGATCTCGGGGTTTTTAGGAATCGTTGACCTGGCGTTGTCAAAAATTATCAATCAGATAATCAAATAGTGGGAAATCAGGGAGAAGGAAGGCCGTCGGTGGCACAGAAGTGGTATGTGGTCCATACGTACTCCGGATTTGAACGGAAAGTTAAATTGGCCCTGGAGGAGCGGGTGGTCCGCCATAACCTGCAGGATCAGATCACCGAGGTTCTGGTGCCCACCGAGCAGGTGGAAGAGATGGTAAAGGGCCAACGCCGCATTACTTCCCGCAAGTTTTACCCCGGCTATATCTTGGTGCGCATGGAGCTCAACAATGACACCTGGCATCTGGTGAACGACACTCCCAAGGTCACCGGGTTTCTGGGCAGCCGCACCGATCCGGTGGCGATTCCCGATACCGAAGCCGAGCGGATCATCTCCCAGATGAAGGAGGGCGCCCTGAAGCCCAAGCCCAAGGTCAAGTTCGAGGCGGGCGACAAGGTGCGGGTGGTGGAGGGCCCCTTTACGAATTTCAACGGCGAGGTGGACGAAGTCAAAGCGGAGAAAGGCCGGGTGCGGGTGATGATCAGCGTGTTCGGACGTCCGACACCGGTGGAGTTGGAGTTCATTCAGGTGGAGAAAGTCTGAGAGGGACCGGCGGTTCTGATCGTGCAGAGTTGCCGCGGCGGGGGGCGGCACGCAATGGCGGACAACGGCGGCTGCCCGGATAGATCCGGCGGCGTTCCCCCGGCAGGGAAAAGATTGGTTGAAGGAGTTCAAGGAGTATGGCGAAAAAGGTTATTGCGCAGATTAAGTTGCAGATTCCGGCAGGCCAGGCGAATCCCTCGCCGCCCATCGGCCCGGCTTTAGGTCAGCACGGCGTCAATATTATGGAGTTCTGCAAGAGCTACAATACCCGCACCCAGGGTCAGGAAGGCATGATCGTGCCGGTATTGATCACTGTATATGCAGACCGCTCTTTTACGTTTGTCACCAAGACCCCGCCGGTGTCGGTGTTGTTGAAAAAAGCCGCGCAGGTCGCCAAGGGTTCCAAAGAAACGGGTCGGGAGAAGGTGGGCGAGGTCACGTGGCAGCAGGTGGAGGATATCGCCAAGCTGAAGATGCCGGACATCAACGCCTATGACATCGAGGCGGCGAAAAAGACCATTGCCGGGACCGCCCGGAGCATGGGCATAGAAATCGTTTAGACCACATAAAGACGCTGTGGGAGATGTTGAGATGGCCAAAAATGGAAAAAAATTCGAAGCCGCCCGGGAAAAGGTGGACCGTTCCCAGAAATATGCCTTTCCCGAAGGGATGGCTTTGACCCTGGAGACCGCTTACGCCCGATTTGATGAGTCCCTGGATGTGGCGGTGCGTCTGGGGGTCAACCCGCGGCACGCGGACCAGATGGTCCGGGGCGCGGTGGTTCTCCCCCACGGCGTGGGGAAAAAGGTGCGGGTATTGGTTTTCGCCAAGGGCGAGAAGGAAAAAGAAGCCCGGGACGCCGGCGCCGATCATGTGGGCGCCGAAGATTTGATCGAAAAGATCAAGGGCGGCTGGATGGAGTTTGACAAAGCTGTAGCTACCCCGGATCTGATGGGGCAGGTGGGTAAGATCGGCAAGATCCTCGGCCCCCGGGGCCTGATGCCCAACGTGAAGGCGGGTTCGGTGACCTTTGATGTGGCCAAGGCGGTCCAGGAGCTCAAGGCCGGCAAGATCGAGTTCCGGGTGGACAAGGCCGGGGTGGTGCATGCGCCCATGGGCAAGGTGTCCTTCGGGGCGGAAAAGCTGTTGCAGAATCTGGCCAGCTTCTTCGACACCCTCATCCGACTGAAACCCACCAGCAGCAAAGGCACCTATGTGCAGGGGATCGCCCTGTCCACCACCATGGGGCCGGGCGTGCGCATCGATCCGCTGGATGTCAAGAATCTGCTGAGAATCGCCTCCACCTAAATCGGTGGCAGGCTCATGAGGAGTCCGGGGTGGAAAAAAGTAAGAAAACCGAGGTCGTGAAAGACCTGCACGATAAGCTGCAGAAGGCCCAGTTGAATATTCTCGCCGATTACAAGGCCCTTAAAGTAGCGGAGATGACCCAGTTGCGGCGGGAGATTAAAGATGCCGGCGGCGAGATGGAGGTGGTGAAAAACACCCTCCTTAATCTGGCATCGGCGGACACGAACCTGGCCCCTTTGGCGGAACGCTTCGTGGGGCCGACGGCCGTCACCTTCGTTTATCAGAATCCGGTAGAAGTAGCCAAGGTCTTGGCCAAATTTGCCAAGGAGAAGCCGGACAACCTCATTCTGAAGGGGGGGGCTCTGGGCAGTTCGGTGATGACCGGGGCCGAGGTGGTGGAACTCTCCAAACTGCCTCCCCGGGAAATCCTCCTGGCCCAATTGCTGGCGGTCATGCAGGCAGTGCCCGGGGGGATCGTCAATTTACTGGCCAGCATTATTCGCCAATTCCTGTACGCCCTGAAGGCCATTGAAGAGAAAAAGGGCGGCGAGTAAGACGGCATGATGCCCCGGTGGCAAAAACATCAGAGAATATGGAAGGCAACGACGTTTCAGAAACCCGGCAATACTGTATAGGCACTGATGACGTCTCACGGCGGGTATCGACGCCGGTTAAAAGCAAACGCAACGGGAGCAGGAACAGAAGACACCTTTCGGGGGGTCGGCGCCGGCAGCTTCCAGCGAATTTCACTTAAAGATGTTCGGGAAGGAGGAACCCTATCCATGGCTATCACCAGAGAAGAGGTAATTGACTTCATTTCCAATATGACGGTGCTGGAGCTTTCCCAGATGATCAAGGATCTGGAGGAAAAGTTCGGCGTCAGCGCCGCAGCCCCGGTGGCGATGGCGGCAGGCCCGGCGGTGGCGGCCGAGGCTGCTCCGGCGGCGGAAGAGAAAACCGAGTTCGATGTAGTTCTGACTGTAGTGGGAGCCAACAAGATCCCCGTCATTAAAGAGGTGCGGGCGATCACCGGCCTGGGGCTGAAAGAGGCCAAGGACGCCGTGGAAAACGTCCCCACAACTCTGAAAGAGGCCATCTCCAAGGCCGAAGCCGAAGAAATCAAGAAAAAACTGGAGGAACAGGGAGCTACCTGCGAAATCAAATAACCATGAGAGCAACACCTTATTTATACCGGCGGGGACACCACCCCGTCTGCGCACATCTTAAGCGCCCTTTTTAGGCCAAGGAGAAAAAATGGCAGAAGTTTTCTCCCCCAATAAATTTATTCGCAAGAACTTCGGAAAAATCGAAAGGATCATCGACATCTCGAACCTGATCGAGATGCAGAAGGAATCCTACGACCGGTTCCTGCAAAAGGACGTTCCTCCGGAGCAGCGGGGGGATATTGGTCTGCAAGGCGTTTTTAAGAGTGTTTTCCCCATCCAGGATTTCAGCGGTACGGCGTTTTTGGAATTCGTGAGCTACAGTTTCGCGCCCCCGAAGTACGATGAGGAAGAATGCCTGCAGCGGGGGATGACCTTTGAAGCTCCGATGAAACTGAAGGTGCGTCTGGGGGTTTATGATATCGACTCAGACACGAAAATTCAGTCTATTCGGGACATCAAGGAACAGGAAATCTATTTCGGCACCATCCCGTTGATGACGGCCAACGGCACTTTCATCATCAACGGAACGGAACGGGTGATTGTTAGCCAGTTGCACCGCTCACCGGGATTGTTCATCGACCATGACCGGGGTAAAACCCACTCCAGCGGAAAACTGTTGTATTCGGCACGGCTCATCCCCATGCGGGGTTCCTGGATCGACTTTGAATTCGATCCGAAAGATATTTTGTATGCCCGCATCGACCGACGCCGGAAATTCCCGGTGACTTTGCTCCTCAAGGCCCTGGGATACAGCAATGAGGAACTCTTAAACTTCTTCTACAAGACGGAAAAGATCTACCTCGAGGGTGAACAGGTCAACAGAAAGTTCATCCCTGAATTTCTCGTCCACCGCAAGGCCTCCGGCGATATCCACCACCCTGAAACTGGGGAGGTGTTGGTGAAGAAACTGAAAAAGATCACCCCGGCCCATATCAAAAAGATGCAAGAGGCCGGGGTCGATCGGCTCGTGGCCAACATCGCCGATGTCATCGGTCGGGTCGTCGCGCACGATGTTTTGGATCCGGAGACGGGTGACTTGCTGGTGGCCTGCAATGAGGAACTGACGGAAGACGTCCTGAAGCAGTTGCAGCAGCGCGGCGTCCGGGAAGTAGATCTGCTTTACATCGATGGCGTCAATGTCAGTCCCTGCCTCCGCAACACCATGGCGGTGGATAAAACGGTGGACAGTTCCGAGGCGATCAAGGAAATTTACCGGAAATTGAGGCCGGGCAATCCCCCCACCCTGGAGGTGGCGGTCAATTTCTTTGACAATTTGTTTTTCCGCCCGGAATATTACGATCTGTCCCCCGTGGGGCGACTGAAGCTCAATCTTAAGCTCGGCCGGGACGTCCCCATCAGTCAGACCACCCTGACCCGGGAAGACATCCTCTATGCTGTCAAGGAACTGATTATTCAGAAGGAACAGGAGGGCGTAGTCGACGACATCGACCACCTGGGCAACCGCCGGGTACGGGCGGTGGGCGAGCTGTTGGAAAACCAGTATCGCATTGGTCTGGTGCGGATGGAGCGGGCCATCAAGGAACGCATGAGCTTGCAGGAAATCGATACCCTGATGCCCCACGACCTGATCAACGCCAAGCCCGTGACGGCGGTGGTCAAAGAGTTTTTCGGCACCAGCCAGTTGTCACAGTTTATGGACCAGACCAACCCGCTCTCCGAGGTAACCCATAAGCGGAGGCTCTCCGCCTTGGGACCCGGTGGCCTGACCCGGGAACGGGCGGGCTTCGAGGTCCGGGATGTCCACGCCACCCATTACGGCCGCATCTGCCCCATTGAGACCCCGGAAGGTCCCAATATCGGGTTGATCGTGTCGTTGTCCACCTATGCCCGGGTGAACGAGTTCGGTTTCATCGAGACCCCGTACCGGGTGGTGGAGAAGCAGCAGGTCGACGGCAAATGGGAGGTGCGGGTCTCCCGGCAGATCCGGTTTTTGTCGGCCCTGGATGAAGGCGATCACGTTATCGCCCAGGCCAACGCGCCGTTGGATCGGGACAACCGGTTCGTGAGGGAGACGGTTTCCGCCCGTAAAGGGGGCGAATTCGTCATGGTCCGACCGGAGGAAGTGGATTACATGGACGTCTCGCCCAGCCAGCTGGTGAGCGTGGCTGCTTCCCTGATTCCCTTCCTGGAAAACGACGACGCCAACCGGGCGCTGATGGGCTCGAACATGCAGCGCCAGGCCGTGCCTCTGTTGACCTGCCGGGCTCCCATTATCGGAACCGGCATGGAGGGCGTGGTGGCCCGGGATTCGGGGGTAACCATCGTCGCCAGGCGTAGCGGCGAAGTGCTGGACGTGGACGGCACCCGGATCGTGGTGCGGGCCGATGACAACGGCTCCTCGGAAACGGGTTCGTTTGTGGATATCTACAAACTGACCAAATTCCAACGCACCAACCAGAATACCTGCTTCAACCAGCGGCCCATCGTGCGGCGGGGCGACAAGGTGGTCCGGGGCCAGATCATCGCGGACGGTCCGTCCACCTCCGCCGGAGAACTGGCCTTGGGCAAAAACGTGATGGTGGCCTTCATGCCCTGGGGCGGCTGCAACTTCGAAGATTCCATTTTAGTCAGCGAACGCATCGCCAAAGAAGACGTTTTCACCTCCATCCACATCGAAGAATTCGAAGTCATGGCCCGGGACACCAAACTGGGCAAAGAGGAAATTACCCGGGATATTCCCAACGTGGGCGAGGAGGCCCTGGCGGATCTGGACGAATGTGGCATTATCCGCATCGGAGCGGAAATCCGGCCGGGCGACATCCTGGTGGGGAAAGTGACTCCCAAGGGCGAAACCCAACTGTCTCCGGAAGAGAAGCTCCTCCGGGCGATCTTCGGCGAAAAGGCGGGCGATGTCCGGGATACTTCCCTGCGGGTGCCTCCGGGTATCGAAGGCATCGTGATCGACGCCCGGGTCTTTTCCCGCAAGGGGGTGGAAAAGGACGAACGCACCCGAGCCATTGAAGACGAAGCCATCGCCAAGTTGCAGAAGGATCAAGGCGACGAGCTGGCGATCCTGGCGCAAATGGTCACCAAACGCCTGGCGGAACTGGTGACGGGACGCAAGATTGAGTTTTTCCCGGAAGATTATGAAGATCTGAACGTCTTGGTGACTCAGCACGGCGGCGAAGTCAGCGCGGAACTGGTGAGCAGACTGCCACTGGAACATTGGCGTCACATTTCCTTCCAGGATGCCGAACTGGAGGGGAATATCGACCAGTTGCTGGACAATTATCAGGTCCAGGTCCAGGAGGCCAATGAGCGCTTTGAAGAAAAAATCAATCGCCTGCGGAAGGTGGACGAGCTGCCGCCGGGCGTGATCAAAATGGTCAAGGTCTTCGTGGCCATGAAACGCAAGCTGGCCGTAGGCGACAAGATGGCCGGCCGCCACGGGAACAAGGGAGTGGTTTCCCGGATCATGCCGGAAGAAGACATGCCCTATTTCGCCGACGGTACTCCCGTGGACATCGTCTTGAACCCGTTGGGGGTGCCTTCCCGCATGAACGTCGGTCAGGTGCTGGAAACCCATCTGGGGTGGGCTTCCCGGGCTTTGGGCCAACAGATCGGGCGGCTGATCGACACTTACTACGGTATAGACGAAATCAAGAAGCGCATCAGCAACGTTTTCCAGGACCCCGAGTTGGACGCGTGGCTGACGGACGCCAGCTACGAGGACTTGCGACGTTTCTGGCAAAGGTTTGCTCATACCGGCATTTACATCGCCTCCCCGGTCTTTGACGGCGCCACGGAAGAAGAAATCCGCGCCTGCCTTAAAGAAGCGGGCTTGGAGGAGATCGGCAAGACGGTGCTGTACGACGGCCGCTCGGGAGAACGCTTCGACCGGGAGGTGACCGTGGGTGCCATGTACATGATGAAACTTCACCATCTGGTCGACGATAAAATTCATGCCCGGTCCATCGGGCCATATTCTTTAGTGACACAGCAGCCTTTGGGTGGCAAGGCGCAATTCGGTGGCCAACGCCTGGGAGAAATGGAAGTGTGGGCCATGGAGGCGTACGGCGCCGCCTATTCACTCCAGGAATTTCTTACGGTGAAATCTGACGACGTTGCCGGACGAACCCGCATGTACGAGAAGATCGTCAAGGGCCAGTTCGACCTGGAGGCCGGTTTACCTGAATCCTTCAACGTCCTGGTGCGGGAACTCCAGAGCCTGGCGTTGAACATTGAACTCTTGGAAGACAAAGAGTAAGGGGTAAGCGACAGCAATGGATAAGTCACCAGAAATCACCCTGGAAGATTTAAACAGTTTTTTCGGCCGGCCCAAGGATCCTCTCCATTTCAACGCGGTGAGAATCTCGTTGGCATCGCCGGAAATGATCAAGGACTGGTCCCACGGTGAAGTGAAGAAGCCGGAGACTATCAACTACCGGACGTTTAAACCGGAAAGGGACGGCCTGTTCTGCGCCAAGATTTTCGGCCCCACCAAAGACTACGAATGCAACTGCGGAAAATACAAACGCATGAAGCACCGGGGCGTGACCTGCGAAAAGTGCGGGGTGGAAGTCATCCCCTCCAAGGTGCGACGGGAACGCATGGGGCATATCGACCTGGCCTCACCGGTAGTGCACATTTGGTTTTTGAAAAGCCTGCCCAGCAAGATCGGCAACCTCCTGGACCTGACCCTGAAGGAATTGGAGAAGATCCTCTACTTTGAATCCTACGTGGTCATCGATCCCAAGGACACCCCCTTGCGCCGCGGGGAGCTCTTGACCGAGGAGAGATACCGGCAGCTGCTGGAGGAGTACGGCGAGGAATTCGACGCCGGCATGGGGGCGGAAGCCATCCAAAAGATGCTGTCCTGCTTGGATTTGCCGGCGCTTTCCGAGGGGCTGCGGGAGGAGATGCAGAAGACCAGCTCCGAGGCCAAACGCAAGAAACTGGGTAAGCGCCTGAAGGTGATCGACGCCTTCAAGGAATCCGGATTGCGACCGGAGTGGGTGGTGTTGGAAGTCATCCCGGTGCTACCTCCCGATCTCAGACCCCTAGTGCCTCTGGACGGCGGTCGGTTCGCCACCAGCGACCTGAACGATCTCTACCGGAGGGTAATCAACCGGAACAACCGCCTGAAACGACTGTTGGAGCTGGATGCCCCGGAGATCATTATCCGCAATGAAAAACGCATGCTCCAGGAAGCGGTGGACGTGCTCTTCGATAACGGCCGCCGGGGCAAGACCGTCACCGGTCCCAACAAGCGGCCCCTGAAGAGCCTCTCCGACATGCTGAAGGGCAAACAGGGACGCTTCCGCCAGAACCTGCTGGGCAAGCGCGTGGATTATTCCGGCCGCTCGGTGATCGTGATAGGTCCGGATTTACGGCTGCATCAATGTGGACTGCCCAAAAAAATGGCCCTGGAGCTCTTCAAGCCCTTTATATACAACAAGTTGGTCATTAAGGGATTTGTGACCTCCATCAAGGCCGCCAAGAAACTGGTGGAAAAGGAAACCCCGGAGGTGTGGGACACCCTGGATGAAGTGGTGCGGGAATACCCCATCCTGCTGAACCGGGCGCCCACTTTGCACCGCCTGGGCATTCAGGCCTTTGAACCCATTTTGGTGGAAGGTAAGGCCATCCAGCTTCACCCCCTGGTATGTACGGCCTTCAACGCCGACTTCGACGGCGACCAGATGGCGGTACACGTCCCCCTCTCCCTGGAGGCCCAAATCGAGGCCCGGGCCTTGATGATGTCCACCAACAACATCCTATCCCCGGCCAACGGCGAACCCATCATCGTGCCTTCCCAGGATATTGTGCTGGGGCTCTACTACCTCACCCGGGAGCGGCCCTTTGCCAAAGGAGAGCGCATCCCCATCAACGGCTATAAGCCCGTACCTTTCGCTTCTCCGGAGGAGGTGCGGATCGCCTATGATCAGGGGACAGTGGACTTGCACGCCCGCATCATGGTTCGGATAGACGGTGAGGTGGTGCAGACGACGGTGGGCCGGGTGCTGTTGGGAGAAATTCTGCCGGAGGGCATTCCCTTCAGCAAGATCAACCTGACCCTGACCAAGAAAGAGATTCGTAAGCTCATCGCCGAGGCTTACCGCAAGTGCGGCATCAAGAGCACGGTATTGTTAGCCGACCGTCTAAAGGACTGGGGCTATAAATACGCCACCCAGGCCGGTATCTCCATTTCCATTACCGACATGGTGATTCCGAGCCGCAAGGCGGAAATCCTGGCGCGCAGCCAGGATGAAGTGGCCTTGGTGGAAGAGCAGTACCAGGAAGGTATTATTACCGAGGGCGAAAAGTATAACAAGGTGGTGGACATCTGGGCCCGGGCCACGGATGAAGTGGCGTCGGAGATGATGGAGGAGATGGCCCGGGAGACCTTGCGGGGTGAAAAACAGATCGTCCGCCTGGATCCTGCGGGCGCAAGCAAGCCCTTGGAGGAAACAATGGAGCTGGAAGAAGAGACTGCCAGCTTTAACCCGATTTACATGATGGCCGACTCCGGGGCCCGGGGCAGCGACAAACAGATGCGGCAGTTGGCCGGAATGCGCGGTTTGATGGCCAAGCCTTCCGGCGAAATTATCCCGACACCCATCACCTCGAACTTCCGGGAAGGTCTTACGGTGCTCCAGTACTTCATCTCCACGCACGGCGCCCGGAAAGGTCTGGCCGACACCGCTTTGAAAACAGCCAACTCCGGCTATCTCACCCGCCGCTTGGTGGACGTGGCCCAGGATTGCGTTATCGCCGAAGAGGATTGCGGCACCATCGACGGCATCGAAGTGACCCCGTTGATTGAAGGCGGCGAAATCATCCAGCGGGTGGGCGAACGGGTGCTGGGTCGCAACGCCTTGGAGGACATTATCGACCCTCACACGGATGAGGTGCTGGTGGCGGCTAACGAAGAGATTGACGAGGATGTGGCGGCCCGCATCGAAGAAGCGGGGTTGGAACGTATCCGCATCCGGTCGGTGCTCACCTGCCAAAGTAAGTACGGAGTCTGCGCCAAGTGCTACGGCAGGGACCTGGCCCACGGCACCCCGGTGAACATCGGGGAGGCCATCGGCATCATCGCGGCCCAGTCCATCGGCGAGCCCGGCACTCAGTTGACCATGCGGACCTTCCATATCGGCGGCACCGCCTCCCGGCGGGTGGAGCAGAGCTATCACGTGGCCCGGAATCGCGGCAAAGTGGTGTTCGAAAATATCCGGACGGTGCGAGACGTCTCCGGCCACCTGGTGGCCCTCTCCCGGCAGGGTGAATTGGTCATCGTCAGCGGCAAGGGCAAAGAAAGATACCCCATCACCTACGGCACCCGCCTCAAGGTGGAAGAGGGCCAGGAAGTGCTTCCCGACCAGGTCTTGGCGGAATGGGATCCCTATACCAATCCGATTCTGACGGAAGTCCATGGCGTGGTGAAATTCGGTGATATCATCGAAATGAAGGACGCCGAGGATACCCGGGACGTCACCATGCAGGAAAGGGTGGACCCGGTGACCGGAAAATCCTCCAAGGTTATCATCGAATGTCAGAACCCGGAAAAACGGCCGCGCATCTCCATCAAGGATGAAGGGGGCAAGACGGCCCGGCTGCCGGATTCCCAGGCAGTGGCCCGCTACCATTTGCCGGTGGGGGCCATCATGATGGTGGCGGAGGGAGATCAGGTCAATCCGGGCGACGCCATCGCCAAAATCCCCCGGGAGACCACCAAAACCAAGGATATCGTCGGCGGTCTGCCCCGGGTGGCGGAGCTGTTTGAGGTGCGCAAGCCCAAAGAGCACGCCATCATCAGCCAGATCAACGGCAAGGTCAGTCATGGACGGCAGGCCAAGGGTGGCAAGCGCAAGGTCATCGTCACCCCGGAAGTGGGCGATCCCATCGAATACTCCATTCCCAAAGGCAAGCATATCGCCGTGCAGGAAGGGGAATATATCCGGGCGGGCGAACCCCTGATGGACGGCTCCGCCAATCCCCACGACATCCTGGCGGTCAGCGGCCTGAAAGAGCTGGCCCGTTACCTGGTGAACGAAGTCCAGGAAGTCTACCGCCTCCAGGGCGTGAAGATCAACGACAAACATATCGAGGTCATCGTTCGCCAGATGTTGCGGCGGGTGCGGGTGACCGATCCCGGGGACACCCATTTCCTGGTGGGCGAACAGGTGGAGAAGTTCGTGTTCGAAGAGAAGAACGAGGCCATGATTGACCAGGGGAAACGGGCAGCGACGGCCGAACCGCTGTTGCTGGGTATCACCAAGGCCTCGCTGTCCACCGAGTCCTGGATTTCCGCCGCCTCTTTCCAGGAAACCACCAAGGTGCTGGCCGATGCGGCGGTGAGCGGCCGGGTCGATTACCTGCGGGGTCTCAAGGAAAACGTCATCATGGGACGGCCGATTCCGGCGGGGACCGGCTTGGCCCGCTACCGCAATATCAAGTTGAGCCTTGCCGAAGAGAGTCAGGAAACTGAGCCGCCGATAGAAATTGCTTGACAATGACACCTGAGATTGGTAGAAATTTAAATTTCAGCAGTTGACGTTTGCCGAGTTCCGTAGGGAGTTAGGGTATGCCGACAATTAACCAGTTGGTCCGCAAAGGACGCGAAAAAATCAAGAAAAAGACCTCCACCCCCGCGTTGAAGGCCTGCCCGCAAAAGCGGGGGGTGTGCGTGCGGGTCTACACCACCACGCCCAAGAAACCCAATTCGGCCTTGCGCAAGGTGGCCCGGGTGCGCCTGACCAATGGGATCGAAGTGACCACGTATATTCCCGGAGTGGGTCACAATCTGCAAGAACACTCGGTAGTGCTGATTCGTGGCGGCCGGGTGAAGGACTTACCCGGAGTGCGCTACCATGTGGTGCGCGGCACCCTGGATTCGGTGGGTGTGCAGGACCGTCGCCAGGGTCGCTCCAAGTACGGCGCCAAGAGGCCGAAATAACCAGGATTCCGAAGGGCAAGGGGAGTACGCAGGCATGCCGAGAAAGAGAGGGGTAGTCAAACGGGCCATTCTGCCCGACCCGAAATATAAAGACGCCTTGGTGGCCCGGTTCATCAACGGTCTCATGCGGCGGGGAAAGAAATCCGTCGCCGCCTCCATTCTCTACAATTGTTTGGATATCATTGGCAAGCGGCAATCGGAAGATCCTCTGAAGGTTTTCCACAAGGCGATGGACAATGTCCGGCCGCTCATCGAAGTGAAGTCCCGGAGGGTGGGGGGGGCAACCTATCAGGTCCCCGTGGAAGTGCCTGCTGACCGCCGGACGTCACTGGCGATCCGCTGGTTGATCAACTACGCTGAGTCACGTTCGGAAAAAAGCATGGAATTCAAACTGGCGGGGGAGTTCCTCGACGCCTATAATAATCGCGGCTCGGCGGTGAAGAAGCGGGAAGACACCCACAAGATGGCGGAAGCGAACAAGGCCTTCGCCCATTACCGCTGGTAGACGGGGGCGGCCGGGGGCCACTCACAGTAGGGATAGACTTTGACACAGACTATACCGGTATTGCGGATGCGCAATATCGGCATTATGGCGCATATAGACGCTGGCAAAACGACGACGACCGAGCGCATCCTCTATTATACGGGGGTAACCTACAAAATCGGCGAAGTGCACGACGGCCAGGCCGTCATGGACTGGATGGAACAGGAGCAGGAACGCGGCATTACGATCACTTCGGCGGCCACGACCTGTTACTGGCGGGACCATCGGATCAACATCATCGACACTCCCGGCCACGTCGATTTTACCATAGAAGTGGAGCGTTCTTTGCGAGTCCTGGATGGGGCCGTTGCGGTTTTTGATGCCGTCGCCGGGGTGGAGCCCCAATCCGAGACTGTCTGGCGGCAGGCCGACCGTTACGGCGTGCCCCGTTTGGCCTTCGTGAACAAAATGGACCGGGTGGGGGCGGATCTCTTCCGCACCGTGGACATGATCGGCAACCGTCTAAAGGCAAACCCCGTGCTGATGCAGCTCCCTTGGGGCCAGGAAGATCAATTTCAAGGAATAATCGACTTGGTAGAGATGAATGCCATCCTTTTTGACGACCCTTCGCTGGGAACCACCTTCCGGGTGGTGGAGATTCCTCCGGAGATGCGCGCCCCGGCCGAGGAGCACCGCAATCGCCTGGTGGCGGCGGCGGCGGAGTTGGACGACGAAGTGATGGCGGCCTACCTGGAAGATGAACCGGTGAGCGCGGCGCGGCTCAAGCCGGTACTGCGGCGGGGCACCATCGAACTGAAACTGGTGCCGGTGTTTTGCGGTTCGGCCTTCAAGAATAAAGGGGTTCAGCCGCTGTTGGATGCCGTGGTGGATTACCTGCCGGCGCCCAGTGAAATTCCGCCGGTGCACGGTATGAACCCCGCTGGTGGGGTCGAGGAGAGACCGGCGGATGACGCGGCCCCCCTGACGGCCCTGGCCTTCAAGCTGCTCTCCGATCCCTATGTGGGGCATCTGACCTTTATCCGGGTTTACAGTGGCGTCTTGCCGGCCGGGACATCGCTTTACAACGCTTCCAAAGGACAGAAAGAAAAAATCGGCCGCCTCTTGAAGATGCACGCCAATAAGCGGGAGGAGATCAAGGCCGCCGGCGCCGGGGATATCGTGGCCGCCGTCGGCTTGCGGCATACCTCCACAGGCGATACCCTGTGCGATGAGAGGGCTCCCATCATCCTGGAGTCCCTGGAAGTGCCGGTGCCGGTCATCGACATCGCCATCGAGCCCCAGTCAAAGGCGGATCAGGATAAGCTGGGCCAGGCCCTGGCCAAGATTATGGCGGAGGACCCCTCCTTCCGGGTGCACACCGACCAGCAGACCGGCCAGACCATCATTGCCGGGATGGGCGAGCTTCACCTGGAGATCATTGTCGACCGGTTGCTGCGGGAATTCAAGGTGGATGCCCGGGTGGGTCAACCCCAGGTTTCCTACCGGGAAACCATTACCCAGAAAGTAAGGGCAGAAGGGCGGTTCGTGCGCCAGTCCGGCGGTCGGGGCCAGTATGGGCATGTGTGGTTGGAATTGGAGCCCCTGGAACCGGGAAAAGGGTTCGTATTTGAAGATAAGATTGTAGGCGGGGTAATTCCCAAGGAATATATTCCGGCGGTGGCCAAAGGGGTCCAGGAAGCCCTGGAAGGTGGTGTGCTCGCCGGTTTCCCCATGGTGGATGTGCAGGTGAGGCTGATAGACGGGTCATACCACGAAGTCGACTCCTCGGAGAGAGCCTTCCACATCGCCGGGTCCCTGGGCTTCAAGGAGGGGGCCAAGAAAGCCAAGCCGGTCTTATTGGAACCGATCATGAGTTTGGAAGTGGTGGCCCCGGAGGAGTATGTGGGAGAGGTCATCGGCGATCTCAACGCCCGGCGGGGGCGCATCAAGGGTCTGGAACCCCGGGCGGGGGTCCAGGTCATCCAGGGGAAAGTCCCGTTGGCGACCATGTTCGGATATGCCACGGACCTGCGCAGCCGCACCCAGGGCCGGGCGGTGTTCACCATGCAGTTTGACCATTATGAACCATTGCCGCACAATCTCGCCGAGGAAATCATTGGGCGAGTAAAATCTAAAGGAAGCAATTAGAATTTGATCTCGGTGACGGTGAGCAGGAGGAGACACCATGGCCAAGAAGAAGTTTGAGCGCAAGAAGCCCCACGTGAACGTTGGGA
>CAYRYV010000071.1:0-15091 GCA_964428565.1 uncultured Desulfobacterales bacterium
CCGGGGGAGGGGGCAAGGGCTGTAAAGCCCTTGGCCCCCTCCCCCGCTCTCTCTCTTCCCCCGCGCTGACGCGCCGCGGTAGAAGTTGCAGTCGGCGTGGCGTCCGGCGGCCGCGCCGCCATTTCCCGGAGGGGCGGCGGGCTACCGGTACTTCATGGAAATCTTAAAGCCGCCGCCGCCCATGCTGAGGCTGACGCCCTTCTGGGTGGCGGACATGTCGATGACCACGCCCCGCTCGTTCTTGGCCAGGGAGCCCCGCACGCCCTTGATCAGGGCCGCATCGCCCCCGGCCTCCCAGTAGGTGCCGATGATGTCGGCGGGCTCCCGCAAATTATAGACCTCCCCCCGGGCGGTGACCTCGGCGTAGCCCACGCCCACCAGGTTGAGACCTTCCACCTTCACGGGGTATTGCTGGCCGCGGAAATAGAGCCAGCCGTCCCCCTTGGTGAAGCCCAACCCCACCGCCACCGAGATGAAACGCAGATACAGGGTGCCGCTGTGGGGCAGGGGCTGGCGGGCGCGAGCCTCGGCGGCGGTGAAGGCCGCGACGCCGGCGACGAGAAGGCTCACCAGGATAAGCCGTTTGAGTTGTGCGCGCATAACTTCCTCCCAACGTCAAGGTTGCTGCTGCCGTGATCATTCATTGAACCGCTTGGGGGGCGGCTTGCCGAAGAACAGGTCCGGGGGGCGTTCGTAGAGGCGCTCCAGCAGTTTCTCCAGGGTGTCGGCGGACCGCTTCAGGTTGGCGCTGGCCGCCTCGATGTCGCCCGCGGTGCTGCGGCCCTTGCTGCCCAATTCAGCGAGCCTCAGGGACTCCACCCCCGCCTTGAGGGTGGCCGCCAGGTCATGGGTTTCCTTGAGGGTCGCCTGGGCCTCCTGCAACAGGGGCTGCAGGTTGACCCCGGTGAGGATCCGGTCGCCTTTGCCCGTGAGCGCTTGCAGATTGGCGGCGGCAACCTCCAGCTTGTTCAGGATGCTCTTGATATCCCTGCCCTTGAGCAGCCCTTCGGCGGTCTGGGCCACGGATTTGATGCTGTTGGCGATGCCTTCGGTATCGATCTGTTTGAGCTTGTCGATGATCAATTGCAAACCCGAGAGGATCTGGCCGAGCTCCGAGGGCCGGGAAGGGATGATGGGGTATTCGGAAGGAAAATGCACGCGGGGCGACATATCCGGTTCGTCGGAGCGGCGCCGGTCCAGGTCGATGAACATGACGCCGGTGATGCCGGCCGCCTTGAGCTGCGCCACCGCCTCCTGGGCCAGGTTTTCCCGCATGTTGATCTTCATCACCACGGCGATCAGGCGGTTGTCCGGGGCCACCCGGATACTTTCCACGCGTCCCACGTCCACCCCCCGGTATTTGACGGCGGAGTCCTTTTGCAGGCCCTGGACCGACTCGTCCAGGTAGGTGACGTAGAGTTCTCCCTGCTGCAACAGGCCGGTGACGCCGATCCAGATAATGGCCGCCACCCCCAGGGAAACGCCCACAATGACAAACAGCCCGACGAGGAAATACTTTGATTTTCTGGCCATATTCAGTTCTCGTCCGGACGGGGGGACTGCGGCCGCCGGTTGAAGAAGTTCACCACCCGGGGGTCGGCAGAGTTATCCCGTAAATCCCGGGGGTCGCCCATGGCGATGATGCCCCGGGCTTCCTTGTCCAGCATGATGACCCGGTGGGCGATGGTAAAGATGGATTCCAGTTCATGGGTGACGATGACCATGGTGGTCCCCATGCCGGCGTTGATATCCTTGATGAGCAAATCCAGTTCCACTGAGGAGACGGGGTCGAGACCGGCGGAAGGTTCGTCGAAAAACAGGACCGCGGGGTCCAGGGCCATGGCCCGGGCCAGGCCCGCCCGTTTTTTCATGCCGCCGGAGAGCTCTTCGGGCAGATGGTTTTCGTAGCCGGAGAGATTGACCAGACTCAGCTTGAGTTTGACCAGACGGTCGATGGCGTCGTCGGGCAGGTCGGTGTAGGTGGCCAGCGGGAGGGCCACGTTTTCGGCCAGGGTCATGGACCCGAAGAGGGCGCCCGACTGGAACAGGACGCCCAGATTCCGCCGGATTCGCTGCAGTTCCCGGTCCCCCGCCCGGGCGATGTCGAGCCCGTTGATCAGCACCCGGCCGGCGGCCGGCTGGTACAACCCGATGAGGTGTTTGAGCAGGGTGGACTTGCCGCAGCCGCTGCCGCCCAGGATGACGAAGATCTCACCCCGGCGGACCTGGAAGCTGACCTCCCGGAAAATGGTGTTCTCGCCGAAGCGGGCGGTCAGTCCGGCCACCACGATGACGGGCTCGCGGTCGTTCATGCCGCCGGGGTCAGGCTCCGCCCGGGGTTGCCAGGCGTTTGCGGGCCTGACTGTAGAGGTCGGCAATGACCTCGGCCGACAGCCGCTGCATGGCGCGGCTCAAGGCGTCGGCCAGCCCCCGGGGGGTCTTGTCGACAAAAGGTTCAATCACCCGGTAATTCTTCTGGAAGACGATTCTCCGGGTGATCTCCTCCTGGGTGGTGTCCAGGAGGGTGACATTGACGGCCAGGACGCCCTGCCAGGATTCGCCTTCGTCCACCTCGAGGAACTCCTCCACCCCCCCCTCGACGACGAACCGGCTTTTGGCGGCGCTGTCATAGTTGAAGATGGCCTGGAACAAGCCGGAGCTGCGCAGGTCCCGGAGCAGGAAATCGGTGACCAGATGCCCCGGATTGACCCGCCACCGGTGGTAACGGTAGGCTTCATTCTGAAAGGGCCGGGGCCGGTAGATCATGTCGGTGGTGTTGATGGCCTGGGCTACGGAAAAGAGATCCACCTTCACCGCCTCCTGCACCTGGGGGCGGCGGGGAAACTCCGGGGAGGGGTATTCCAGGATATACTTGTTGATCATCACCGGGGGCTTGCCGCAACCGGCAAAGAGGAGGGCCGTCAGTCCCAGGAGACCGGCGGCCACCACCCCGATCACCACACGGGTGGAGCAACGGCGCGTATACGATGGCATGGCGTCACCTTCAGCGTTATTCATTGAAACGTCCGGGGGCGGGCTTACCGAACAGGGCGTCCGGGGGCCGCTGATAGATACGATTCACCAGGGCGTCCAGATTTTCCGTGGCGCTCCTTAAATTGTCGTTGGTGGCCTTGACTTCCAGGGCCAGGGAGCGGGCCCGGCCGACCACCTCCTTGATGTTAAGATCCTTGATTTCATTATCGACCCGGGCCAGCAACTGTTGGGCGCCCCCCATGACGTTCTGGGCTCCCTTCAGGGTGGCTTCGGCCTCTTTGAGAATATCCTCCACCTTGCCCAGGGCCAGAACCTTGTCCACCCGCCCGGTGATGCTTTGCAGGTTGCCCACGGTGCCTTCCACCTTTTCCAGGATGGACTCCATGCGAGGCCCCCGGAAGAAGATCTCCACCTGTTTGACGGTGGATCTGACCTGGTCGAAAATCCCTTTGGTATCGGCCTCCTCCAGTTTTTCCACCAGGACGTTGACTCCGCTCATGGCCTTCTGCACATCGGCAAAGCGGGAGGGAATGACCGGATAGGGGGGCTTGAAATCCATGGCGAAGGAGCGGATTTTTTCCTCGGGCTGACGGCGGTCCAGTTCCAGATAGACCTGGCCGCTGATGGGGTTGACCTTGAGTTGGGCCACGAGATCCTGGGTGACGTCTTTTTTGAGTTTGAGCTTGAACCTGACCTCGATGAGCTTCTGATCCGGCGCCACCTTGATGGCCATGACCCGCCCGACGTCGGCCCCGCGGTAGTGCACCCGGGAGTCCTCCTGCAGGCCCTGCACCGATTCATCGAAATAGGTGACGTACATGTCCCCCCGTTCGAGGTACTTGGCGGGAATCAGCCGGAAGCCGCCGTAGACGACCACAAAGACGGCGACGGCGGCCGCCCCGACGATCCAGAAAAGCTTTGACCGGAGAATCGCCATAGAAATTTGTCCTCCCTCCGTGGAATCGGGCAGCGGCCGGGTTAGAGGTTCAGGTAATGGAACACCAGGGCAAAGGCCGAATCCGCCACGATGATCAGAAAAATGGCCGCCACCACTGCGGAGGTGGTGGCGGTGCCCACGGCGGCGGCGCCGCCGCGCACCTGGAAGCCCCGCTGACAGCCGATGGCGGAGATCAGCACCGCAAAGACGCCGGCCTTCACCAGGCTGGTGATCAGGTCGAAGAGGGTCAGACTCCGCCGGGTTTCCTGCAGATAAGAGTAAACTGTCAGATCCAGCCCCAGCACCCCCACGATCATCCCGCCGATGATGGCCCACAGGTCGGCGTAGAGGGTGAGCAGCGGCACCACGATGACGGTGGCCAGGACCTTGGGCACCGCCAGGAAATGGATGGGATTGAATCCCATGGTAATCAGGGCGTCGACCTCCTCATTGACCTTCATGGTGCCGATCTCGGCGGCGAAGGCCGACCCGGAGCGGCCGGCCACCAGGATGGCGGTCATGATGGGGCCCAGTTCCTTGACCATGGCAATGGCCAGGAGCGACGCCACATAGATATTGGCCCCGAACTGGCGGAGCTGCAAGGAGGACATGAAGGCCAGGATAAGACCCAGGAGGAAGCTGATGAGGCTGACGATGGGCAGGCCTTCCACGCCCGCCTTTTTCATATACACCAGGACATCCTGCCAGCGGGTGCGGCGGGGATGGAGGAGGGCCGACGGCAGGGCCAGGAGAAGCTCTCCCAGGAAGGTGACCACCTGGGCCAAATCCCGGCCAAAAAGCAGGGCCCGCTCCCCCAGCCGTTCCACCCAGCCGCCGGCCGCCTCCCCCAGGATCAGGGGCGGGCGCCCGAGAGCCTCCCGATCGATGAGGCCCAGGATGCCCTCCACCCGGGGAGAGACATTCACCCAGCGGCAGTCGATGGCCTGCCGCCGGGCCCAGTCCTCCAGGTTCACCAGGGCCAGGGCGCCGGCGCTGTCCACCGCCTCCAGCCCTTCGAGGTCCAGGGAGAGGCCGGTGGGGGTAAAGGCGGCGAGGCGGGCGCGGCAATCGGTTTCAAAGGCGGCGAGATCGCTGAGGGTCAGGCGTCCGGAAATGCCCAGGCGCACGGCATCCCCGGGGGCGCCCCGGAGGGTGAGGCTGTAGGCCGGAGGGCGGCCGTTGTCAACCGGAGAGGGGAAGAGCATGGGCGATCATGGGTACTCGTGCGTGTCAACCGGGAAAGCCGCACCGACCTTACCGGTTCAAATCAACCGCTTCAAATTCCTGGGGAGACAGGTCCCAACATTTCCGGGCGTCCTCCTGGGTGAAGGCCAGCACCAGGGCGCCGATAATCTTGCCGGTGTGCGAGACCGGCGCGCAGATCACGAATATCGTCTGGCCGTCCTGAAAGTAAAGCCTTCTCTGGACGATACGGCCCTGTTGAAGCACCGTTCTGATGGAGCCGTAGTCGGAAAAATCCTTTCCCCGGCTGGGACCGTCGGGAAAGGAGGCGATGCCGATGCCGTTCCTGTCCAGGACCGCGGCCATGAAAGGGCAATTGCAGCACAGACGGGAGTTCTCGGGGATGGTGAGGATGAGCTTTTCCAGGGTGACCGCGGCATCATGGCGGGCCAGCGGCTCCCGAATACCCGTGATGATTCTCTCCAGACTGGCGGTGATGTCCTTTTTGAAGGCCGCCTGGGACGGACTCAGTTCCGGGTCCTGCCACTGGCAGCCGCCGATGATGGCAGACAGGGCCACACAGAAGGACAACCGGCGGATCCAAGCCGTCACTGCGCCATACCGGCCAAGGCTCAAGGCATTCTCCTCATTCGGGAAATTTCCCCGTATTATACCATGTCCTGGCCAGGAGGAAAATCATATCCGGGAGGGAAAAGCCGGGCAGGGTTCCGGCCGGGGAGCATCGGCGTAAGGCGATGCCCCCCGGCCGGCGCGTCGGCGCCTCGCCCCGCGGCGGGTTATTTTTTCGGCTGGGCGGGACGGACCGTATACCCGAAGATCTTCATCTCCGGGGCCAGTTCCTGGTACTGCAGGCTATAGGCCTTCTGTTCGAAGAGCTTGGGGTTGAAGGCCTTGGTCAGCTCCACTTCCCGTTTGCTGAGAATATGCACGATGCCGTACTGATCGACGATGGCGAATTCATCACCCTTGGCCAGGCAGGCGCCCACCGTCTGTTCTCCCTTATAGGCGGAGTTGCTGACGCAAAGCAGCTTGCCGGCGGCGATGGCGCCGGGGGCGATGCAGGTGACGGCGGCGAAGGCCACCAAGACAGCGAGCCATATTTTATGATTCATCTTTTTCTCCTTAGTGATACATTGGGGTGGGAGTGGCAGTCTCCCGGGAAAGGTCTGTCACGCGCCCGCGTTGACCGCAGCCACCTCCTTTCCGCCCGGGAAGGCGCGCTCCATCAATTTTCGTAATTTATAAAACATATGATGACCGGGCACCGATGGCAAGGAAAAAAGTGCGGCGGGGCGGCGCTCAGGGCCCGCCGGACTCCCGGTCCGGAGTGTGGAAAAGGCGGTTTCTTATGGTAAAATACCAGCACGAGCCGCGGGCGGCAGAGGGCGCGAGGATCATTATCCGGGAGGGACCATGGACTTCACCGCACCGAGACTTTTGGGACGCACCGGCCTGAGCGTGGGGCGTCTGGGGGTGGCCTCCAGCTACGGCGCCCCGGCGGCGGCCTTCGAGGAGGCCTTTGAGCGGGGCTGCAATTATTTCTACTGGGGATCGCTGCGCCGGGGCGGCATGGCGCAGGCCATCAGAAACGTGTGCGGGCGGGGCCGGCGAGGGGACCTGGTGGTGGTCATCCAAAGTTATTCCCGGCTTCCGGCCCTGTTGGAGGCGTCGTACTGCTGGGCCCTCAGGCGGTTGGGGCTGGACTACGGCGACGTCCTGCTGTTGGGCTGGTTCGGGAGCAAGCCCCCGGACCGGTTGCGGGAGCGGGCCCTGGACCTGCAGCGCCGGGGATTATGCCGGTTCCTGGGCATCTCCGGACACCGCCGGGCCCTCTTCCCGGAGCTGGCCCGGGAAGGGATCGGCGACATCTTCCACATCCGCTACAACGCCGCCCACCGGGGAGCGGAAACCGAGGCCTTCGGCCCGCTGGCGGCCCTGCCGCCGGCGGTGCGTCCGGGCATCGTGACGTACACCGCCACGCGCTGGGGTCAGCTCCTGAAGCCCGGCAAGATGCCGCCGGGAGAGGCCCCGCCGACGGCCGCGGACTGCTACCGCTTCGCGCTGAGCCACCCGGCCGTGGACGTCTGTATGACCGGCCCCGGAGATATCGCCCAGATGCGGCAGGCCCTCAGGGCCCTGGAACTGGGGCCCTTGAGCGCTGAGGAGATGAGCCGGCTGCGCCGCCTCGGCGACTGGCTGCACGGTTAAGGGCCCGGAGGCCCGGACGAGGCAGAAACAACCCCGCCGCCATGGACACCCTGCACACCATCATCAGCCACTACGGGTACGCCGGCATCTATGCCTGGCTGATGGTGGGGATTTTCGGCGTGCCCGTGCCCGACGAGACCCTGCTGTTCTTCACCGGCTACCTGGTCTCCCGGGGGGATCTGGGTCTGATCCCCAGCCTGGCGGCGGCGGGGGCCGGCACCATCACCGGGGGCACGGTCAATTACCTGGTGGGCCGCACCTTGGGCGCCCGTTTGCTGGCGCGCTACGGCCACTTCGTCCGGCTGACGCCCGAACGGCTGGCCCGGGTGGACCGCTGGTTTACCCGCGTCGGGCGCTGGAGCCTGAGCCTGGCCTACTTTTTTCCGGGCCTGCGCCATCTGACGCCCCTGGCGGCGGGGATGGCGAAGCTCCGGTTCCGGGTGTTCGCCTTGTTCGCTTACGGCGGGGGGCTCTGCTGGTCCGCGACCTTTGTCCTGGCAGGATACTATGGGGGCCGGGAAGGGGAAAAACTGGCCCGGCACCTGCATGTGGCGCTGGCCTTGGCCGGGGTGTGTCTGGTGCTGGCGGGGGGTGTCTGGGCGTGGTGGCAGGCCCGCAGCAAGAAACGGGGGTAAGGGCGGGAGGAGTTCATCCCGGGCCGTCCCCCCCAGAGACCGGCGGGCGGCGGCCGGGGAAGCGGCCGTCGGCCAGGAAGGTTCTGTCATGCGTCTGCGTTCTTTTCTGATCATTTCCTATGTAGTCCTGGTGTTGCTGCTGGTGGGCGGCATGGCCCTGACCGCCGCCCGCCTGATGGACCGCCTGGGGGCCACCATCATGGCAGCCTTCGTAAAGGTGGGGGAGGAGTTCAGCCAGTCGAACCTGGCCCTCTTGGAAAAATATCTGCGCCATTACGGCGGAGAGATCGTCGCCGACAAGGCCACCGACGTCGCCCGGGACCTGGGAGCGGCCCTGGGCGGCCAGCAATCCTACGACTATACCCAGCTGCGGCGCAACCAGAGGCTGCGGGCGGTGGCCACCCAGGTGATTCGCGCCAAAGACGGGGTGGCCGGTTATGTCGATGTGATCGACCGCACCGGGGTCTCGGTCTGGCACCCCAACCCGGAGGTGGAGGGGAAGAATTTCTCCCTCTGGCAACACGAATTTCCCGAGATGTGGCGGCTGGTCTCCCGCGCCTTCAGGGAGGAGCGGGTAACCGGGTATTACACCTTCATCGACCAACAACAACGCCCGCGGGAGAAATTCATGGCCCTGGTGCAGGTGCCGGAAACCCCCTTTATCGTCGTGGCGGCGGTCAATATCGATGAATTCTTCACGCCGGTCCAGCGGGAGATCGAGGTGGCCTGGGAAGGCAATATCGCCCGGGCGGACCAGGCCATGACGGCGGACGTCCGGCGGATCAAATCGGCGTCCCGTCTCTGGGGGCTGGCGGCCGGCGGCGTCTTTTGTCTGGCCGGCGGCATCTTCGCGGTGTGGTTCGCCTCCCGCCTGTCCCGTCCCCTCAGCCGCTTGCAGGCCGGCGTCCAGGAGATCGGTAAAGGCGACTTTGCGGTGGCCGTGCCACAAAGCGGGCCGCGTGAGGTGGCCCAGTTGGCCCAGGCGTTCAATGAGCTGGGGCAAAAGTTAATCGAGTATATCGAGAAGCGCGACTTCATCCGGGACACCTTCGGCCGCTACGTCACCCTGGAGGTCGTCAAACGCCTCCTGGAATCGGACGAAGCCCTGGCCCTGGGGGGCGAGCTCCGGGAGGTGTCGCTGATCATGAGCGACCTGCGGGGCTTCACCGCGCTCACTGCGGCCATGCACCCGGAACAGGTCGTGGTGATGCTCAACCGTTACCTGGGCAAGATGATCGAGATCCTGCTGGACCACCGGGCAGTCATCGACGAGATCCTGGGAGACGGCATCCTGGCCTTTTTCGGGGCGCCGGAGGCGTTCCCCGACCATGCGGCGCGGGCCGTCGCCTGCGCCCTGGCCATGCAGGCGGCCATGGAAGAGATCAACCGGGCCAATGCGGCGGACGGCTTCCCCCATTTGGAGATGGGCATCGCGGTGAACACGGGCCCGGTGGTGGTGGGCAACATCGGTTCGGAAAGGCGGACGAAGTACAGCGTCATCGGCTCTCCGGTGAACTTTGCCGGCCGCATGGAGTCCTGCGCCCTGGGGGGCCAGGTGCTGGTCAGCGCCGCCACCCACGACCTGGTGCAGGATCGCATTACGGTGCGGCGCTCCTTCACCGTGGATATGAAGGGCGTTCCCGAACCGGCGCTCCTGTATGAGGTGGTGGCGGTGGGCGAGCCCTACAATATTCGCCTGCCGGACCGCCCGGACACCCTGACGCCTCTGCCCCGTCCTCTGCCGGTGCGCCTTTTGCGGCTCCGTGAGAAGATCGTCTGCGGCACCGTGGAGGCAGCCAGCCTGGTGCAGCTCAGTGAGACGGGGGCCCTGGCGGAGGTGGGCGGCAGCCTGGAACTATGGGAGGACGTCCGCCTGCACCTGGAGACCCCCGGCGGCGAAGAAGCCGCCGCCGCCATCTATGCCAAGGTCACCCGGCTGGCCTTTCTGGGGCAGGACCGGCTGCAGGCGGTGCTGGACTTCACCTCGGTCTCCCCCGGGGCCCGGGGCCTCCTGCGGCAGATCCTGAAGACGGCGGGCGCCGGAAGCCCGCCGGCGGTTTGACAACGCCCCCGGCGTGTGCCACAATGCCTTTACGCTCATAATCGGGACCGGGGCGCTCTACAAAGGCAGGGTAATGGTGAAGATACTGCTGGTGCAACCGCGGCCGGCGGCGCGTTTCGACGACCCGGACAATCTGCGCCGGGCGCTGATCCTGCTGGACCGCTGCCGGGCGCAGCTGCCGGGGGATGTGATCTGTTTTCCGGAATACTTCCCCTTTGCCGGCGACGAAGAACTGGCCGGGGCGGCCCGCCGGTTGGGGGTCTATATCGTCGGCGGGTTGGTGGAGACCGACGGCGGCCGGCGGTATAATACCGCCACCCTCTTTGATCGCCGGGGGCGGCTGGTGGGGCGGCAGCGCAAACAGGTGGTGGGCCGGCTGGAGGTCCGGGGGTTCGGGATCACGCCGGGGAGCGGCTGGACCGCCTTCGACACCGATATCGGGCGGCTGGGCCTGCCGGTGTGCATCGACTTCTGGGGGCAGCCCGAGGCGGCCCGGCAGTTGGCGGCGCAGGACGTCGATCTCATCATCAACCCGTGTATCTTCCCCATCCTGCGGGGGCACTGGCAGACCGGGGCCCGGGCCCGGGCCTTCGATCACTATGTGCCGGTGGCGGGCGTCAACACCGCCGGCTTCACTGCGGAAATCGCCGGACGCCGCTACCCCATGCAGGGGGGCGGCTCCTTTGTCATCGCCCCGCCGGTGTTCCGGAACGAGCAGGACCTGGCCGCCACCGTCCGGACGTGGGACCGCCTGGACGGCTGGCTGCGCCGGGAGGCCGGCGGAGGTGAAGAGATCGTGACGGCGACCCTGGACCTGACGGGCCTGGGCCACTGGCGCCGGGCCATCCGGAAGCGCTTCGGGATGACGCCGCCGGGGGAGAGCGCCACCGACGCCTGGGGCCCTTGAGGGGCGCGGGAGGGAATGCCGTGAACTTCGCCGGTTCTGCGGCATACTGCCGGATGACGAAAACTTGCGGGCAATTCAGAAGAGCGATCCCATGACTTCATCTGAGCCGGACATTGAGCTGGTCCCCACTGACCGGGACAAGACCAAGGAAGAACTGCTGACCGAGATTGTCGAACTGCGCCAAAAAATCAGGATGCTGGAGGAAACCGGCTCCTTTCCCCGGAATGAGGGGGAGCGCACCCAGGCGGCCAACGCCCTCATGCGTTTTTTCGCCACCTCCACCTCCCGCCAGGACTACCTGGGGGGGGCCACGCAGCTCATTCACCTGTGGACGGGCTGCCGCTACGTGGGCGTCAGGGTGTTGAACCAGAAGGGCGAAATCCCCTATGAATCCTATCTGGGGTTCAGCCGGGAATTCTGGGAGTCGGAGAACTGGCTGTCCATCCACGCGGATCAATGCGTCTGCATCCGGGTGGTCACCGGGCGGCCCGAGGCCCAGGACCTGGGGCTGATGACCCGGGGGGGCTCCTTTTTCATCGACAATTCCCTGGCCTTTGTCGATTCCCTGACTCCGGCCCAACGGCGGCGTTACCGCGGCGCTTGCCTGCGGTGCGGCTTCAAGTCCATTGCGGTGGTGCCCTTGGTGGCCGCCGGGAAAATCGCCGGCGTCATCCACGTGGCCGACGAGAGCGCCGGCAAATTCGATCTCAATGTCGTGGAGTTTTTGGAGGAAACCGGGTTTTTCCTGGGCTCGGGTTTGGAGAAGTTCAATGGCGGCGGCGACCCGGCCCTCCACAACTATCTGCGCCTGCTCATGGAGCGCTCCCGGGACGGCGTCAGCCTGCTGGACCTGGAGGGCCGCTTCCTGGACCTCAATACCGCCGGCTGCCTGATGCAGAGGTGCAACGGCCCCGGGGTGCTGGCCGGGACGTCCTTCCTCTCCACGGTCAGCTCGCCGCCCGGACCCGTGGCCCAGGCCCTGCGGCAGGCCGCCGGCGGTATTGAGGCCGGGGTGGAATACCGGGGGGCGGACCAGCTCGGCCGCCCCCTGTGGTGGGAGACCACCTTCATGCCGGTGCGGCGGGCTGACGGCGTCCCCCGCGCCATCCTGGCCATTTCCCGGGATATCTCTCCCCGGCGGCAGGGGGAGTGACAGCCCCGCCCCCGGTGTTGCCGGACTGACGGCGACGACCGCCTACCGGAAAGGACATACTCCATGAAGAGCTTTCGCCGGGAACTGTGGTTTCACGTGCCCACCCGCCGGGCCCTGATCAACATCACGCCGCAAGTGCAGCAGTGTCTGCAGGAAAGCGGCGTCACCGAGGGACTGGTGCTGGTCAATACCAAGTAGCTTGGGGTTTATCCTTTTCAATTTCCTGTGATAATCCAGGATGTTCAGCTAGGATAATTTGGGATAGTTCCTTTGTGATTTGTGGGTTAGGCCGCAATTGAGAATCGGTAACAGTTTCTTGACCCCTCTGAAGGCATCCTTCCAAATTTCCTAACCGGCCGATTGCTTCAAATTTGTAAATCCTGGGTTTCCTGGAAATGATCGTAACATATATCCCGTATCGGTTGCCTAGTTCATCTCTACCGCCGAATATGACTTTAAGAATCTTCCGTTTCTCAGCAAACGATAGTCTGTAAAATGCCTGACCTGATTCAAGAAAAGAGGATTGAATTTCTGATTTAAGGCCTGCTTTAAGTTTATCTCTGAGCGATTTTACAATGAATAACCGACGTTTTTCCAAGTTATCCGGGTCCGGGATGGTCATCAGCCGCTGCTTGTGTACAGTTATCTCATCGTTAACCGCTTTTAGGTCTAGCTCAAGGGATTCGACATCAGTTTTTATTAATTTAAAAAGTGTGCCGACATCATCTGATAGCGCAATGGCATTTTTGTAATTGCGCAGTTTCTTGGCAATAGTGGCCTTTTTATCGTACAGTAATTCGATTTGTTTGTTTATGTCCTTTATGGTTTTTCTCAAATTACCATTAAAGACGGCCTGCTCTAGGCCTGCATTACTGCATAATGCGTGAAACAAGCTTGAGATTACGGCCTGTTCTAGGGCATCCGCATTGATTTGGTACCTAAGTTTCTTTTTATCTCTAAAATCCTGAAAAGGCTTGTAATAACGGACACCGCGGTCATTTGTGGTACCTGTTAAGGCAAGTTTGGTTTCTGCATCAAATATCATTTTGGCCAAAAGATAATCGTGTTTTCTTGAGCCTTTGTCCCATGTTTTTCTGTCAGAAGATTTCTTGATGATTTCATGAATCGTTTCTTCAGGTAAAAGCCTGGGTACTTTTGTGATCACCAATTCATGAAAGTTAGCTTTTCTCAAGATAAATTCCTGTTCCCAGGTATCACCGCAACGGAATTTCATAATTTTGGCAACATTACTGGGATTCATCTTGAACTTTCTGCCAATATCAACCCACGAAACATCATGAGTTAGGTACAAGTCAGCTATTTCTTTAACTATCTTGTGCTTTTCCGGGTCAATTCCCCAAGTTTTGCTTTTTTTGTCAAACGTTCTGGCAAAGGGTAACTTACCGCAAGTAGGGACGTTATTAGCCTTTGCCCTCTCATAACGGTTTTGTATGCTTTTCAGTGATTGCATATTCGCATGGAACTCCCCAATTTCAACAGACATACCAAGGAACAAAAGATTCTCAGGCGAATATAGGGAATACTCAAAAGTTTGGACAAAGAAACGGATATTGTGTTTTCTTAGGATGCTCAAATACTGCTTTGATTTTCCATTATCCCTAGACCACCGTGAAACATCAGTTACCATCACTGCTTCAAATCTGTTTAATTCTGCGTCCTGTATCAGGCGGTCTAGCTCACGCCTTTCATAATCACTGGTGGCATGTTCCTGACCACCATACCAAGTGATATCATCGGGATTTGATTTTAGGCGGGTGACAGACTCTATGATTTGGTTCCTCTGGGTGGTCAGGCTTTCGCCCTGCCGTTCCTGGCTTTCAGTTGATACACGCACTAGGGCAGCGAAATTCATGTCAATACTCCTTTCTAATCTCTTAAACAATATTTTGTATAAGGGCGGCGGGGGTTTCTTAAACAGGCCCCCAAAACGCAACCCTTTTTAAACTGGCAATGAGGCTAGGCCTAGTGCTTCGCCAATGTGAATTGTTTTTTCCTATTCTCTTCTGACTGGTGAGGCTGCTACGCAGCCGAGCCAGGAAGAAATTGTCTATTCTTACTGAATTGCATGGCCATATTGTTTTTCAATGTGTATTCCTTATTGAACTAGCTAGACTAGAAATCACTTATACAGACTTTTTGCAAAAAAAGTCTAACTTACTTATTGGCGAAATTCATGATTCACCATGAATTTCGATTCCGAAGAATGAGGAATTAAATTCATATGAATTTCAACAATAAGGAAGCATGATTAATGCTTTTATATTGTACGTCTGGTTTCCACCTAGCAATATATCCTTGTAAAATATGGTAATATCCGAATTCCCCCGAGCGAAACGACGACCCGGAAACCCTGATTCTACCGTTGTGGATTCTCACATTAGACGTTTGTCGTTTCTCCCGAGCGAAACGACAAACGCTATCTGTAGGTAAAATTCCGCAGTCTGTCGGCATGGGTTTTCTGAGTAAGCCATAAGATTTTTCTGGTGATTGTTCCCTCATCGGTTTCTATCGTATGCCAGTACCCAAGGGAATAGATTTTCCTTCCCTGACTGCCGATTCTCCCTTCATACTTGATTATTTCTAACTCCTGAAATCTCTTCATGTACTTTCTATAAGTTTTCTCTGCCATATCCAAGTTTTGGCAGTCTCTTTCCCCGCTAATAGCAAACAATGCCTTGGGATATTCAATCCCGTTTTTCTTCACCTTGGAATCGACAACACACTCTGCCAATTCCTTAGTCTCTTGTTTGGTACAAATCCTTAACAAATGATTCATGATGTCACAAAATCTGGTTTTCTCTAGTGCTTTCGCTATCTTATGATCTTTTTGCATCCACTTTAGCGGAAATTTATCTTTTTTAAATTTTTTCTCATAGGAATCAACTAGATCAGCATAATGACTATCAAATTCCCTTAGTGCTGCTAAGATGGAATCACGATAATTCAGATATTCTATATACTTATCATCATC
>CAYRYV010000072.1:0-14849 GCA_964428565.1 uncultured Desulfobacterales bacterium
GCCAGGTTTACGAGCCCGGAGGAGGCGAATTTCAACGGCATGAAGGTGGGGGGCGACGCTTTTTTCGAAGGGGCGGAGTTTGCCGGGGCGGTGAATTTGGTGACGGCGGAGATCGGGGGGCAGCTGGCGGCCCAGGGGGCCAGATTCACGAGCCCGGCGGAGACGGCCAATTTCAACGGCATGAAGGTGGGGAGCGACGCTTTTTTCGGGGGGGCGGAGTTTGCCGGGCCGGTGGATTGGCGCTACCTGGAGATAAAGATCAATTTGCAGGCGGATGAGGCGAAATGGCATTTTCGGCACGCGGGGGAACTGCTCCACGGGATGACGGCGGAGGTGGACGCCAGTTTCATGAAGGTGGGGCAGCGGGTCTATTTCCGCAACACCGTGTTTGAGGGCCGGGTGGCGCTGGCGGGGGCGCACCTGCTGGACCTGCACCTGAGCGCGCCGGAGCTGAGGGAGCTGAACCTGGAGCGGGCCCGGATCGGGCGGGAGCTGAAGATCGGCAGACCGGAGGGGGAGAAGAAAACAGTCATACACCGGCTGAAGTGCGACAACCTGCGGGTGGAGGGGCCGGCGCGGCTGGAGGAGGCCACGATTATAGAGGAGGCGGATTTCCGGGACGCCAGCTTCCAGCAGGTGAAGCTGCTGAAGATAGAGTGGCCGGCAGCAGAGAAACAGCGGCGGCAGACCGCGGGGGACGGGGCGCGGCAGGCGGGCCGCCATAAGATCAGGCTGGACGGCCTGACCTACCTGGGGATCACCACCGGGGAACAGGAGGAGGAGAGGCCGGGGTGGCGGCAACGGTGGTGGAGATGGCTGCAGGCAACGGTTACACGAGAACCCCGGAAAGAACCGCAGGACTGGAAGAGGCTGCTGAACTGGCTGGAGCAGAGCCGGTTCAACACCCAGAACTACGCCCAGCTGGAGGCCTACTGGCAGCGGTGCGGGCAACGGGCCCGGGCCGACAAGGTGTTTATCACGGGGAAGAGGCGGGAGCTGAAACGGCGGCCCTGGTACATCAGATGGCCCCTGCGGGTTTTCGGGGACGGGCTGACGGGGTACGGGCGCAAGGCGGGGCGGATATTTGGGGTGGGGTTGGTGCTGGTGATCGTGGGGGCCGTTTTGTTCGACCCGCAGATATTGCCCCCGGCGGGAGGGGGGAACAGGGCGACGCCGGTCGAGGCGGCGGCGGCGAATCCCGGAAGCGAGGCCGGGGCGGCGGGGAGGTGGGGGCGGCTGCAGGAGAAGAGGTTTTACGAGGAGGCGGCCCTCAGGCTGGTGATCAGTGCGGACCGGCTGCTGCCCACCTGGGTGGACCTGGGCTATGCCCGGGAGTACCGGCCGCAGGCGGAGAAGGGGCCGTGGTGGCTCTTCATCTATTGGAACGTGCACCGGGTGCTGGGGTGGGTGCTGGTGGCGATGGGGATTGCGGGGCTGACGTTGCGGTTCAAGTAAGGAGCCGGGCAGAGATACGGCGTGCCCAGGTACAACCTGGGCACGAGGAGCAAAAATCCCCCCTGACCCCCCTTTAAAAAAGGGGGGATTCAGGGAAGGGAATTATTGAGGGATGGCCGGGGCCGCGGGGGCGGCTCCGGCCTTGATATTTACCGGGTGGGGAGGGGGTGCGGGGGAGGGCAGGGGGGGTGGGCTCCCCCCCCTCCGGAAGGTGCTTTTAGAACATCAGTTTGACGATGATGATGGCGATGGCGACGCCCAGGGCGTCGGCGAGGAGGCAGACGGGGACCAGGTAGCGGGAGTTTTTGATACTGACGGCCCCCAGGTAGACGGCCAGGACGTAAAAGGTGGTTTCGGCGCTGCCCATGATGACGGCGGACATGACGCCGGCCAGGGAGTCGGGGCCGTGGGTCTTGAGGACTTCGGTGAAGAGGCCCAGGGTGGCGGCGTTGGACAGGGGTTTGACCAGGGCGACGGAGAAGATTTCCGGGGGCAGGCCCAGGGGGTGGGCGACGAGGGCGAAGAGCCGGTGGAGGAAGTCGTGGGCCCCGGAGGCCTGGAAGATTTTGACCATGAGGAAGATGGCCAGGACGTAAGGGAAGATGCCGATGATGATGCCGACGCCCTCCTTGGCGCCGGAGACGAAGGACTCGTAGACCGGCACTTTTTTGGCGAAGCCGTAGAGGAGGACGAAGCCGATGAACAGGGGGATGACGTATTGGAAGGCGAGGCTGAGGGTATGCATGTCAGCGCCTCCGGCGGCTGAGACGGCGGAAGAGGAAGAGGATGCCCACGGCGGCGGCGGAGGAGAGCACGGTGGCGATGAAGGTGGGGAGGAAGATCTGGTTGGGGCGGGCGGAGCCGTAGCTGGCCAGCAGTCCCATGACGGTGAAGGGGATGAACTGGATGCTGGAGGTGTTGATGACGATGAAGAGCATCATTTCGAAGGTGACGGTGTCGGTCTTGGGGTTGAGCTGCTGGAGGTCTTCCATGGCCCGGATGCCCAGGGGGGTGGCGGCGTTGCCGATGCCCAGGAAGTTGGCCAGGAGGTTGAGGGTGATGGAGGTGGTGGCGGGGTGGCCGGGGGGCAGCCCGCGGAAGAGTCTGGCCATGAGGGGCTGGAAGAAGCGGGCGAGGCGGTACATGAGGCCGGAGTCCTCCATGATCTTGGTGATCCCCAGCCAGAGGGAGACGATGCCCACCAGGTAGATGCAGACCTCCACGGCGGCCTTGCCGGCTTCGAACAGGGCCTGGGTGAAGGCGTCGATTTTGCCGTGCACCACCGCAAACAGGATGCTGGCGCAAACCAGCAGCAGCCAGATAAGGTTCATGGGGCGACCTCGACGGTGAGATGTTGCGCGCCAGTATATCAGAATATCGGCGGGGGGGAGGAGGGGCGGGCAAGAAAAAATGTCGGGTGAGGACCGGGGGCGGGCAGGGGGAGAAATACGCGTCGAAGTTAGTTGAAATTTTCACAAAATTCTGATAGAGAGAAATATTCCGGTGGAGGCGGGAGTCCCGCCGGGGGGTGTGAGATTTTCGGAAGGGAGACGCGTATGGCTGGTAAACTGGATCATCTCCGTAATATCGCTTTTGTGGGGCATAGCGGGGCGGGCAAGACCTCGTTGGCGGAGGGCGTGTTGTTTGCGGCCGGGGCCACCACCCGGTTGGGCCGGGTGGACGACGGCAGTTCGGTGTTGGATTACGAGCCGGAGGAGATCAAGCGCAACATTTCGATTTCCTCGGCCTGTCACCATTATGCCTGGAAGAAGCACGACGTTTGTTTCATCGACACGCCGGGGGACGACAATTTCCTGGCGGACACCCGGGCGGCGCTGTTGGTGGCGGACGCTGCGGTGGTGGTGATCGACGCGGTGGACGGCGTCAAGGTGGGTACGGAGAAGGTCTGGAAATATGCCGACCAGCGGGGGTTGCCCCGGCTGGTGTTCATCAACAAGCTGGACCGGGAGCGGGCGGACGCCGGCCGGGTGCTGCAGGAGGTCAAGGACGTGCTGCGGGGGGCGCCGGTGGCCATGCAGCTGGCCATCGGCCAGGAGGCGGACTTCAAGGGGGTGGTGGACCTGGTGACCATGAAGGCCTACACCTTTGCGGGGGACGGCTCCGGCAAGTTCACCGAGGGGGAGATTCCCGGGGAGTTGGCGGACGAGGCCGAGGAGTTGCGGGGGGAGTTGTTGAACTTCGCGGCGGAGAGCGACGACGTGCTCATCGAGAAATTTCTGGAGGAGGGGACGCTGTCGACGGAGGAGATTTACCAGGGTCTGCGGACGGGGACGCTGACGGGGAAGATCGTCCCGGTCTTTCTGGGGGCGTCGGGGAAGAATTTCGGCAGCCGGCAGTTGCTGGAGGCGGTGAACGCCTTTTTGCCGTCGCCCACGGACGCGGGCGCGGTCACCGGGAGAGACCCCAAGAGCGGGGCGGAGGTCGGGCGGGAGCCCGATGCGGACGGCCCCCTGGCGGCCCTGGTGTACAAGACGGTGGCCGATCCCTATGCCGGGCGGCTGTCGCTGTTCCGCATCTATGCCGGCACGGTGAAGTCGGACTCCACGGTATGGAACGCCACCAAGGAGGTGGCGGAGCGTTTCGGGCAGCTCTTCCAGCCGGAAGGCAAGGGTTTGAAGCCGGTGGAGAGCGCCGGGCCGGGCACCATCGCGGCGGTGGCCAAGCTCAAGGAGACGGTCACCGGCGACACCCTGAGCGACGAGGCCCAGCCCCTGATCCTGTCGGGGCCGCAGCCGCCCAAGACGGTGATCACCTTTGCGGTGGAACCCAAGTCCCGGGGCGACGAAGACAAGGTGTATTCCTCCATCAACCGGCTCATCGAGGAGGACCCGTCGCTGAGCCTGACCCGGAACGCGGAGACCAAGGAGATTTTGTTATCGGGGATGGGGCAGGTGCACATCGAAGCCACGGTGGAGAAGATGAAGCGCAAGTTCGGGGTGGAGGTGAACCTGAAGACCCCCAAGGTGCCCTACCGGGAGACCATCAAGGGCTCCACCAAGGTGCAGGGCAAGTACAAGCGGCAGTCGGGGGGCCGGGGCCAGTACGGCGACACGTGGATCGAGATCGAACCTCTCCCCCGGGGCGGCGGCTTCGAGTTTGTGGACAAGATCGTGGGCGGGGTGATTCCCAAGCAGTATATTCCGGCGGTGGAAAAGGGGATCGTGGAGGCCATGCTGGAGGGCGAACTGGCGGGCTACCCGGTGGTGGACATCAAGATCAGCCTGTATGACGGCTCCTTCCACGAAGTGGACTCGTCGGAAATGGCCTTCAAGATTGCGGGCTCCATGGGTTTCAAGAAGGGTTTCATGGCGTCGCAGCCGGTGCTGCTGGAGCCCATTATGAAGATGCAGGTGACGGTGTCGGAGGACTACATGGGTGACATCATCGGGGACCTCAACAGCCGGCGGGGCCGGGTGCTGGGGGTGGACGCCCAGGGCAACCTGCAGATCATCAGCGCCAACGTGCCGTTGTCGGAAGTGCAGTTCTACGCGCCGGACCTGACCTCCAAGACCGGGGGGCGGGGCGGTTTCGAGATGGAGTTTTCGCATTACGAAGAGGTGCCGCCCAACCTGGCGGAGAAGATCATCGCGGCGGCCAAGGCGGCCAAGGAGAAGGAATAGCCGAGAGCGGTGGGCCGGGGCAGCTCCCGGGAGCAGGGGAGTAAGGATGAGCGGCGCGCAGCCGCGGGGACCGGCGGCTGAAAAAGGTGAAGACATTGAAAGAGGGAACCAAGGGCCGGGTGGTGGCGGTGTCGGTGAGCCGGGAGAAGGGCGTGCAGAAGGAGAACGTGCCCGTCATCCGCCTGCTGCCCGACTTCGGGGTGGAGGGCGACGCCCACGCCGGCAGCGAGCGCCAGGTAAGTCTGCTGGCCCAGGAGAGCATCGACAAGATGAAGACCGCGGGGCTGATCCTCAACCCCGGGGACTTTGCGGAGAACATCACCACCCTGGGGCTGGACGTGCCGGGCCTGCCGGTGGGGGCGCGGCTGGCGTTGGGGCCGGAGGCGGAGGTGGAGGTCACCCAGATCGGCAAGAGCTGCCATCACGGCTGCGCCATCCGGCAGACGGTGGGGGACTGCGTGATGCCCCGGGAGGGGGTGTTCGTGAGGGTGCTGAAGGGGGGCGCCGTGCGTCCCGGGGAGACCATCGAGGTGAGGCATGTTCCGGGTGGGGATCCTGACCGTCAGTGACAAGGGCTCCCGGGGGGAGCGGGAGGACCTGAGCGCGGCGGAGATCAGGAAGCTGCTGCCGCCGGAGTTCCGGGTGGAGGCCTACGCGGTGACGCCGGACGAGCGGGAGGAGATCGTCGCCCGTCTGGTGGACTGGTGCGACGTGCAGGGCCTGCACCTGATCCTGACGACGGGGGGTACGGGTCTGAGCCCCCGGGACGTCACTCCCGAGGCCACGCTGGCGGTGGTGGAGCGCCCGGTGCCGGGGATCGCCGAGGCCATGCGCCAGGCCGGCCTGAGCGTTACGCCCCACGCCATGCTGTCCCGGGCGGTGGCGGGGGTCCGCCGCCGGAGTCTGATCATCAACCTGCCGGGGAGCCCCAAGGCGGTGCGGGAGAACCTGAGCCCGGTGATTCCGGCGTTGGCCCACGCCTTGAGCAAGATCGGCGGTTGCGCCGCCGACTGCGGTGCCGCCTGACCGGCCGGCGGCCGCGGGTATCGCCATGCCGCCAAGCAGGTGCTGAGGCGTCCCGCCGGTCGACCCGTGCCCCGCCCGGGGAGCGGCGACCAGACGGCAGAAACTTTCGAGAATACCTAATCCGGCATGATTGCCGCCCTCCGGAACGACTTCCCAGGATAATAGCCTGTCCAAGCCTGCCAACACCCCATAAAAACAAGACGACGCCGGGGGGCGGGAGAGGCCCGGGCGCGGCCCGGCGGCCGGGAGGGAATTTTTTTCGACGATGATTGATTCTCCGCGCAGTTTTTGCCGATATAGGTTATGGGAAGGAGAACGCGGCGGCAGAACGTCCGGAGGCGGAAACCGGGTGGAGATGGATGAAGAAAACCGATACTGACAGCGGTGGAAATGCAGTACGGCAGCCGGACGCGGGAACTTCCCGGTAACCATGATTTTTAAAAACAGATCAAAAAAATTCTCTCTGGGAGACCTGATAATTCTTTTTGCCGGGGCGGTGGTGCTCTTCGAGCTGATCATCGGCCTGGCGGCGCTCCATGCGTACGACCCCGATTCGGGGATATCCCTGGCCACGTGCCTGCAGCGGCTCGGCATTGTCCAACAGGCCCTGGTGTATATTGCGGCGCTCTTTTTCATCCTGGTGGGCTGGGGGTTGCGGCGGGAGAATATCCGGCTGCAGGAGCTGCGGGACGAGCAGGAGAGGTTCCTGACGCGGCTGTTGGCGAGCATCCCCGACGCCATGGGCATTCTGGACCGGGAGTTGAAGATTATCCGGACCAATCCCGTCCTGGAAGGCTGGTACAGTCATCGGTATCCGCTGGCGGGCAAGGAGTGCCGGGAGGTCTTCGGGGAGGGCTCCATAACCTGTCATCTGTGCCGGAAGGCCCTGGAGCAGGGGGACGGCGCCACCGTGGAAGTCGCCCTGAACGGCGGGCTGGAGGAGCCCATCGGTTGGGAGCGGGTTTCCGTGTACCCGCTGATCGACAATGACTCCTGGCAGACGGAGGGGGTCATTCTGCTCATTCAGGACGTTTCCGAGGGGCGGCTGGCGGAGGAAGCGCTGGCCCAGGAAAAGGAACGCCTGGAAGTGACCTTAAGTTCCCTGGCGGACGGCGTCATGGTAACGGATACCGGGGGCACCATAACCATGGCCAATCAAGCGGCCAGCGATTTGACCGGCTGGTCCCCGGAGGAGATGCGGGGACGCCCGCTCGGCGAGTTGGTGAACCTGGAGCCGGAGTCCGCCCTGGTCGAGCTGGCGGGCTGCCTGGAGTCCGGAGGGACGCTGTGCTTTGCAGAGCACCAGTTCATCGTGGGGCAGGGGGGCCAGAAGCGCCGGGTGACCGTTACCGCGGCGCCGCTCCAGACGGCGGAGCGGAAAAAGATCGGGACGGTGTGGGTATTTCATGACATCACCGAACAGCACCGGCTGGAGCAGGAGCTTTTAAAGAAGGTGCAGTTGGAATCACTGGGGAACCTGGCGGGGGGCATCGCCCACGACTTCAACAATCTGTTGACCGCGATCCTGGGGAGCATCTCCATGGCCATGCTTCAGGTCAATTCAGCGCACCATGTCCTGGAGCGGCTGCACGAAGCGGAGCAGGCCGGGTTGCGGGCCAGCGGTCTGGCCAAGAAGCTGTTGACGTTTGCCGAGGGGGGGGAGCCGGTCAAAAGGATTGTCAGCCTGAAGGATCTGTTGGCCGACGCCACCCGGGTGGACCTGAAGAGTTCCCAGGTGCGGTGCGAGTTGTCCCTGCCGGCGGACTTATGGCCGGTGGAGGTGGATGAGGCGCAAATCGGCCAGGTGATCGACGAAGTGATCAAGAACGCCGAACAGGCGATGCCGGCAGGGGGAGTGATTACGGTGGAGGTCTTCAATCTGACGGTGGAGGAGCCGTCGCCGGAGATCCCGCAGCGGGGCAGGTATGTGTGCATCGATATCGTCGACCAGGGGGTGGGAATCGCCCCGGAGCACCTGGAAAAGGTCTTCGAGCCGTATTTTTCCACCAAACAGGTGGGCAGGGGCATGGGGTTGGCCATGGCCTATTCCGTGGTGCGGAACCACCAGGGTTATCTCACCCTGAAGTCCGAGCCGGGGCAGGGCACCACCTGCCGGATCTGTCTGCCGGCGGCGAACCGGGAACCGGCGCCGGCGCCCGTCATTCCCGCGGTTTATCAGGAGGGGCGGGGCAAGATCCTGTTGATGGACGATGAGGTCATGATCCTGAAAACCTCCCGATTAATGCTGGAGAAGCTGGGGTATGAGGTGGAGTGCGCCCTGGACGGCGAGGCGGCGCTGGAGCTGTATCAACAGGCCAAGGCCGCGGGCAATGGTTTCAGCGCGGTGATTCTGGACCTGACCATCCCCGGGGGCATGGGCGGCGAGGAAACCATCAAGAGGTTGCGGGCCTACGATCCCGAGGTGCGGGCCATTGTGTCCAGCGGCTATGCCGACAGCCAGGTGATGGCCCATTTCCGGGAGTACGGGTTTGCCGGGGTCATGCCGAAACCGTATCGCCTCCAGAACCTCAGCGAAGTGCTGCAGGCCGTCATGCATCCGGTCGGCTGAGTCCCGTCCGGTTTCCCGGGCGGGCACCGACGGCCGCCCGTCCGCCGGGAGTCACCAGCCGGCGGTCACGGCGCGTCGGAGACAATCTGAGCCAGCTCATCCCCCCGGGCCCTGCCGGCCGGGCGGCCCGGTCACCGGCGCCGCCCTTTCCAGAAAAAGAATATGCCCAGGCAGCCGAATATCAGGGATATCCCCACAAGGGCCTTATCAATTTTGGAAACCGGAGTTTTTTGCTGGCCTTCCGGGAGCTGCCCGCCCCGCAGGATTTCAGGGGTGACGGGTATTTTGACTTCCACCCGGTGGCCCATGCCGTCCTCGGTCACAAACGTCCATTCCCCGGTCTGATCGGGGACAAAGGCGAAGCGTCCGGTTTTATCGGTGAAGCCGGTCTGGAAGGTCTTGCCGGCGGGAGACTGAATGGTCACCCGGGCGAAGCTCATCCCTGTCCCATCATCATAGGACGATGCGATAATCAGGCCCCCCCGTCCCTCCAGGGCGCCGAAGGCGCCGTGTCCCCAAACCAGCGACGGCGCCAGGAGGGTCAGCCCCAGGGCGAGCCCGAGCAGTCTCCAGGCGGCGGTGGCGCACATCATGGAGCAGTCCCCCCTGCCGGCTTTTCGGTTTCGATGCTGAAGGCGCCGGCTCCGGACAGGCGGATCTCATCCACCACATTGACAATCAGTCCCAGCATGACCTCCCGGTCGGCCTTGATGCGGACCGCCGGCTTCTTCAGATTCCGGAGCCTCTCTTGCAGGGAGTATTGCAGGCCGGTGAGCATCACCCGGTCTTTATCGATGAACAGGCTGCCATCCTTGGCAACGGTGATGAGCACCTCCTCCTGCACCTCCTTTTCCGAGGTTTTGGATTCCGGCAGGGCGATTTTGATGGCGGGGGCGACCACAAAATGCGCGGTCAGCATGAAAAACAGCAGCAACAAGAAGACCACGTCCACCAGGGGGGTGATGTTGATGTGCGTGTGGTTTTTCTGGCGCCGTGCAAACTCGATCATGGCTGCCTCTCCTGCAGCTCCAGGGTGACCTCCTTCATCCGCAGCGCCACTTCGTCAAGGCTACGATCCAGATAGTGGCAGAAGATATGGGCGGGGATGCCGACAAAAAGCCCCGCCGCGGTGGTGATCAGGGCCTCCCAGATGCCGGCCGCCAATAAGGCGGGGTCAACGTTGGTGCCCATGGTGGCGATGACCTGAAAGGCCTTGATCATGCCGGTGACCGTGCCGGTCAGGCCGAGGAGGGGAGCAATCACCGCAATCAGGGACAGGGACCCCAGGCCGGTTTCCAGGCCTTTCAGCTCCCGGGAGCCCACCAGGGAGAGCTGGCGGTCGTTCAAGCCTTCCTGCACCGCCTGGAAGAGCGGCGCCAGAAACCGGCTGCCCTGGCGCTGCATGATTTCCAGCGGCCGGCCGATATCCCGGCGCACCCGGAAGTACTGCCAGGCTTTGTTCAGGGCGATGGCCAGCCCCACCACGGAGCACAGGAGAATGGGCCACATGAGCGGCCCGCCTTTCATAAAGTATTGATACATCGTTACCCCTCATCACATTTCTGCATTGGCGGTCATGGAGACAACTGCCGGCCCAGTCAATTCAGGGAGCGTTTGTAGCCGGAGACGGCGTAGTAGTCATTTTTGTAGCTGACCCGATTCCACAGCGGCATGTATTTCCTTTGGATTTCGCCCAGACGTTCCAACTGCACGTCCTGGATGTCCTGGAGCCCGGCCTGGGCCAGATAGGCTTTGGCCTTATCCAGGGGGACGCCCCTGGCGTGCGGCAACGCCGCCTCCAGGGCCGGTGAATAATGGCTGCCGGAAGAACGTTCCTGGTCGCTCAGGTAGCGCAGCCAGGAGCCGATCCTTCTCCGCAGGCGGGTTTCCAGGCTGCCGTCGTCCCAGAGGGCGTCGATCACGATGATCTTGCCGTTGTCCTTGAGGATTCTCGCCCAACTGTCGATGGCGGTCTGGGGGGAGGGGAGCGTCCAGACCACGTGGCGGCACATCACCACGTCGAAGAAGTTGTCTGCAAAGGGCGGTTTTTCGGCGTCCCCCAAGACGAACTGTATCCGGCTGCCGCCAGTGCTCCCGGCCCTGGTCTGGGCCTTCTCTTCCGCCTTGGCCACCATTTTTTCCGAAATGTCGAGACCGTAGACCTCGTGTCCGAGGTCGGCCAATATAAAGCTCATCTCTCCGGTACCGCAGCCGGCATCCAGGATCCGCAAGCCCTTGCCGGGGAGCAGCCGGCCGAACAGCTCCCGCCAGGCCGCGGCTTCTTCGTCGCTTTGGACGCCATGGCCGTGATGGCTGTCGTATTTTTCGGAGGAGCGGTCCCAGCGCTTCGAGATTTCTTCCTTGATGGGATCTGCAGCCGCGCCGAGCGCGGCTTTTTGCTGTTCCTGGCCAGGGAGCAGCCCCGGCAGGAAAAAAACACCGATCAGTAACAACATGACGATTCCGGCACATTTCATTACAGTCTTCCTCACTCTGTTCTGCCGGGTGGCAGGAGTTATTACGCGGAGCAGGTAAAAGTTCAGGGTGAGGGGCGGGGCGGGGGGCCGGCGGCCCCCCGCCCGCCCCGCAAACTCCCTCCCCCCAACCCCCCTTCAGGGGTTGGGGAGAGGGGACAGAGAGTCCAAGACCCCTGCCCGGCGTTCTGCCGTGCAGGGCAGCGAAGGGGACACGCCGGCCTTACTTCACCGCAAAGACGATACTGGCCGTCTCCGACAGGGTGTCGGCATCGGGGTCATTGGGCGTGGCGGTCTTGCGGTTGACCTTCACCACGTTCAGGCCGGTCTTTTTGATCACCACCTGGGCCCGCCCGTTGGGGTCGGTCTTCAGGGCGTCCTTTTCCACCCCTTCCGCGGACACCGGGGCTCCGGCCAAGGGCTTGCCGTCGTAAACCGCCTGAAATACCAGGGTGTCGCCCACCTTGAGGGACAGGGGGTTCTTGGCCGGCACGATTTCCATCTTGGCGCCCAGGGGTTTGCCGAAGCCGTCGCTCCAGGCCCAGAGGTTCTTGTTCCAGGTTATGGAACGGAACGACTCGATGACGTCCTTGGCCTCACGCTTGGAGACGTTCTTATAGCCTTCCGGCGTCTTGACGTAGACCCCGGGGGTAAAGACCACGGCCACCAGGGCCGGGTCCTGGGCCACGTTCAGAACGGCCCGGGTGTCCTGGGGTTTTACCGTCACCGGGATCTCTTTGCCGGAGACCGCATAGGCCCTGGCTTCGGTCACGTTGGCGGGTTTGTAGGGATCGAGTTTATCCCCGTGGCCCCACTTCACCACCACCCCCGCGGCCCCCTTGTCCACCCAGACGTCGTGGGCATACAGGGCGTTAGCACACAGTAAGGTCAGGACCGCCGCGAACACAATGCCTTTTTTCATCGTACTCCTCCCTTGGTGTTGTTTGCTCTTTGCAGAGAGCAGGTCTTCAAGCCATTGTCAATAAAGAGAACAATCGGTTATCGGAAGTCATATCTCAGCCCGGCGATTACCTCCCACTTGGGCCAGGGGGTATAGCAGACCTCGCCGGCGCTGGTGGTGTAGATGTCGGAGGCGTAACGCCGGGGCGTCAGGGCGGCATCTATGGAACCGGTCCAGTTCTTGTACCGGTAGCTCACCTTGGACATGAAGCGGTCGAACTGGGAGCCGATGATCGTGGCGTAGTTGTTAACGGGTTGGCGGCCGATGCGCAGGTAATAAAAATCCAGGCCGAACTGCTGGTTCCCGTTGTCCCAGGGCTTCTGGTACTCGAAGCCCACCGTGGCCTGGTCCTCCGGCACGCCGGTGATGTAATGCTGCCCGGGGGTGGTCGGGTTCTTCAGGCGGGCCCGGACATCCGTCCAACTGCCGTAAATGGTGAGTTCCCTGGTGAGGAAGATTTTGGCCTCGATTTCGATGCCGGTCCGCTTGGAGGTCCCCAGGTTTTCATAGACCGCGGTGGCGGGATTCAGGTACAGTTCCCGGGCATAGCGGGTGTCGAAGTAGTCAAAGCCGAGATAGAAACGTTCGAACAACAGGGCGTTGAAACCCACGTCCCAGGTTTCCAGTTTGGACAGTCCCGCATCAAAGTTCTTCCTCTGAGTGGCCGAGGCCGGGGACAATTCCAACACCCCCGGGGACCGGAAGCCCCGCCCCTTGTTGGCGAAGATGTTGATGTCCTTGTAAGGCGTGATGACGAAGCCGATCTTGGGGCTCCACAGGTTGGGCCGGGTGTAGCCCGAATTGAGGGGAAACAAATGGTTTTTGATCAGGATTTCATACATATCGTAGCGCAGGCCGCCCACCAGCTTGAAGAAATCCACCGGCTTGATCTGCGTCTGGGCATAAAACCCCGTGCTGAAATAGGTGAAATCATAGCTCCTGGTCCGGCGCCGTTTGTTGTAGTAGGTGTTCCAGGTATCCCAGCCCTTCATGGAGGACTCGTCGTGGCGCAGATCGGTGCCGGCGATCAGGGAAAACTGCTCCACCGGCTGAAAGTTGTACATCAGCTTATAGCCGAACAGAGTCTCATAGGTGTCCCGGCGGCCCTGGGGGCTGGGGGGAAAGGTCCGGCCGGTGTCGTGCTGGTGATAGGCGTGATAGAAGGTGCCGTAGAAGCCCTGGCCGTCGCCGCCCGAGGGGGTGTAGTTGATCACCGTGTCGATCATTTCACTCATGCCCCGGTCGTTGTCGTTGACCGCCGAGGTGCGGCGCAGCAAGCCCTGTTTGATCCGGGGAATGCTCACGTACCCCGGGTCCCCCCAGGTGCGGGCGACGTAATGCACCCGCCCGGACAGCTCCCCGCCGAATAAGGGGATCGTCAGTTTATTGAAGAACTGGCCCCGCCGGTACTCCTGATTGTTGCGGTAGCCGTCCTTGGTGTAGCCTTCCCAGACCAGGAAGGGGGTGGCCTGCATGGGCCCCAGCTTCCAGTCGGCGTCGCTGAGGACGCCCACGGCCCGCCCGGCGTTGTAGCTGCCGCCATATATCCCTACGCTGGGGGACGGGTCCGATTTTTTGGTGATGATGTTGATCACCCCGCCCAGGGCGAAATCGCCGTAGAGGGCCGAAAACGGCCCCTTGATGATTTCGATGCGCTCGATCATCTCCGGGGCCACCCAGGCGATGTCGGACATGCCGTGGTAGTAGGTCATCATGTTCATGGGCATGTTGTCGACGAAGAAGGCCACCTGGACGCCATGGCCGCTGTTGAACCCCCGCATGCCGATCTTGTCGCCGTAGTCACCGCCGGTATACTTGGCCACGTAGACGCCCGGCACCTTGCGGAAGATGTCCAGGTAGTCGGTGATGGGCGTCCGCTTCAGGTCTTCCTTGGTGATGATGTTGACCTCCGAGGGCAGGCCCTCGGACTTGACGGTCACCTTGCTCTGCTTCTCCACCAGGCGTTCGCTCTCCACCACCATTTCCGGGATGGCCTGCTCCTGGGCCTGTTCGGCGGCCTTTTCTGCCGCCTGAGTAACCACCGGATTGAGGAGACCGAACAGCACGCATAACAACAATCCCCTGGCAACTTTCACTTTTCTCTCCCCCTTTGGTATTGTGATCACCCCTTCCCTGTCATAGAATAAAAAGGGGTGTTGGTACATACGGAACCACCTGTTGCCGGTTCTGGCCGATGCCCCTCTCAGGGCAGGGTCTCCTCGCCAAGGTACCCCCTGCCCTGAGTTTTTCCCTCCCGCCATGATGACGGCCCCTCCACAGGGCCGCGACCTCCTCCTCTTTCTGAGCTTCATGGCCATCCTGGCCTTCTCCCGTGAGAGACCGCTGACCGGCGCGCCGATCCAGTGGTCAGCGGCTCTCCGGCCCCCTCAGGGGTTAATCGATCCCCACCTCCCCGGACGTTCCGCAACATGCCGCCGGGGGTGGGGATGCCGTATCCGCAGGCAGACGGCTGCTTGCCGGTCGCGGTATGCCCGCCAGCTGCCGGTCCACCAAAATCACCTTGTGGTTTACCAGATTCAGTTTCAGAATGGCGGCCGGCACGACTTTCTGTTCACCGAAGATATTGACCAAGCGCAGGCCGTCCCCCTCGGGTTCGATAATGTCGACACTCTCCAGCACCAATTCCTCCCGGCCATTTTTCAACAGATAGGCAGAAGCTTCACACATGATTGAGCACCTCCGGCAAGCGTTCGGAAACCACC
>CAYRYV010000073.1:0-14334 GCA_964428565.1 uncultured Desulfobacterales bacterium
AAACATGACAATAATATCCCATTAAATATGGGTTATTGTCAAGATTTATTCGAAGCTAAGTTAAATTATTTTGACACTACACCTTGGAAATTTAAAAAATTGGGAGCAAGTATTTTCAATCAGTTAAGTCTCAAAAAGTGGCAAAATGAGCAATTTGCTGTCGAAAATGAGTCTCAGTTGCTGGCGTTCGCCCACCTTCCCCGGTTACCTGTCTGGGACCTCTGTCATGATGGTCTAACCGCATCAACCTGTAAACCTTGTAGTGCCAAAGTCTTTTTTGTACTACGTAACCTTTTGTTATTGCATTACTATATTTTTCTTACTGTCGAATTTCAGTCAGAAGCCAAGGAAGCCCGGCAAGAGGGCCGGGAGTCAGGGGACCGCAGCGAAGGGCGGCAGAAAGCCCGAGATGCCAAACAGACCGGTCGGCAAGAAAGTCGTGATACCCGGCAAGAGGGCAGGTCGGGCAGGCAGGTAAAAGTCTGGTCGTGTAAATTTGATCCCTCCCCCTTAATCAGGCTGAAAGCCGTGGAGGGCGAAGAGAGTCTATCCGTCGGGAACTTTGAAGGTGGACCCCGTTTCGATACGGGGTCCATCTCGATAATTTTTCAGGGTAAGGGTGCAGCGTAATGTAGCCGAATTCATAGGGGTTTCTGTAAGTTTTGACCTTCGCCAATCCAGTGCACGATCAGATTGTAACATACTGAAAGGACTATAGCCCCCGTGAACAGCCCTGTGAAGTTGGAGAAGACAAATCCACCTATGGCGCCGATGAAGATGACCAGCATGGGAACGGGGGAGCCTTTTCCCATCAGCAGCGGTTTCAGGACATTATCCGAGGCCCCGATGGCCACCAGGGCGATCGTCCACAGAATGGCCGACAGAAGCGCTTTTACAGAGAAAGGGTAAATGATGACGGGTAGAATGACGATGATCGTGGGCAGTTGCAGGATGGCAAGAACCAGGACGGCAAGAGCCCAAAGTCCCGCAAAGGGGACCTTAGCCAACATGAACACCGTACCGGCGGCAATAAACTGAAAGAATGCGACCCCCAGGATGCCCTTAGCGACATTTCTAACCGATACCTCAGCGATATGTATGATTTCATCGCTTTTTTCACCGGCCAGGCGACGGATCAGTTTCGGCACAAAATCGGCCAAGGCATCGGCTTTGATAAGAAAGGCGCCGGCGATGATCAACGAGAGTAGGAAAAGGATGAGACTCGTCCCGAAACCGCCCAACCCTTCAATAATTGTCAGGCCCACTTTCGACAGGGGTTCCTTGTCGATGATGATGGTCGATTCCAGGTTCTGGGAGGCCAGCAACCATATTTCCGCTATAGGTTTGCCAACCAGGGGCCATCCTGCAACAAACGGGTCGGGTGGAGGAATCCTAAGAGTCTGGTTTCGGAACTGGGTTACCAGGGTTCCTATTCCCTCAACCAGCGCATTGATCAGCCAGGCAGTTGGCAGCAGAAGGATGACCAGGAGCAACAGGGTCAACAGGACCCCTGCCAGCATATTCCTATTCCCCAGCCATTGTTTTACCCTGGCAAAGAAGGGGTATAGGGCAATGGCAATGATGGCACCCCCGATCACTGGTTGGATGGAGGGGAGGATAATCACTATGCACCAAACGATGAGCAGAAAAAGGACAACGATCTCGAGGATGGTGTCGAACAAAGGAGTTTCCACGGTTCTGTTCATAGGCTTCCTCCTGAGTGACTTGATCTTAATGTTCCGGCGAAGATGACAAGCGGATAGATTCCTTGAAAAAGCCACCGGAATTTTTAGTGCCCTGCCAGACCCTTACGTCGTTGACCCTCAATCGAAAGCAGTGAAGCGACAATTCTCCCTAACTGGATCTTGCCTGCCCTTTTCAGCCCGAAGAAGCTACTCCCTTTACCAAAGCTGTTCCGCTTCCTCCTCTGGGAAGAACTGTAACCATCCTCCCCATAAAGGCCCTGAAAGGATAAGGTAATCAATCAGGTAATTTTTGCCAGGGCATTGATAACGAAAGGTCCTGGTAATGTATCAGCTATATGCGGATACAGATTCCTCTACACCGGTCCAGTCTGCCGGCACTCCTTGGACCATATAGCTGGCGCAGCGTTTTAGATAGATGAGGGCTGCCTTATCCTCAGGATTTTTTTGCAATACCTGATTGAAGCATACACTTGCCTCGGCAAACTTGCGCTCATAATAGAGTCCGAGACCCTCCTCGAAGCTCCCTTTGGTTTCTTCTTTTAATTTGACTACGGTTTCGGGGTCGCCGTCAAAAATCTCAAATACCGTGACAGGGGCATCCTTGCCCTTTACCAACACCTTGTCCACGAAACGGTGATGGTATCTTTCCGGTTTTTCCAGATGCGCCATGACCTCTTCACTGATCGTGGTGGAGGAGCCGTATCGCTTGGTCAACCCTTCGATGCGTGAGGCGGTGTTTACTGCATCGGCCACCACTGCCCCCTGGAGACGGTCTTCGCTGCCGATAATCCCTAACATCAGGTCTCCGATATGTAACCCGACACCGATGCTGATGGGGGAAAATCCCTCGTTCTCCCGTTCGCGGTTGTAGGCTTCGACGGCTTTGTGCATGGCTATGGCAGCCAGGATGGCGTCATCGGCCCGGCCGGGAAACAGGGCCATCACCCCGTCGCCATAGTATTGATCGATAAAGCCGCGATTCTCCCGGATGACCGGGCTCACCCTTCTGAGATAGGCGTTGATGAAGTTGAAGTTGTCCTGGGGCGACATGGCTTCCGAGAGGGTGGTCCAGCCGCGCACATCGGCAAACATCACCGTCATTTTTTGGCTGATCTGGTCGCCCAGGCTGATCTCCAGGATGCTTTTCTTCCCCAGTAGGTTGATGAATTCCCGCGGCACAAAGCGCTCGTAAACGGCATTGAGCTGCGCCAATTCCGCAGTGCGCTTCCTGACCCGTTCTTCCAAGACCTCGTTGGCGTCCTGCAGCTGCTGGTTTTTCTCCGCCAGACTCATCTTCAGGCGGTTGATGGTCAGGTGGGTATTGACCCGGGCGATGACCTCCTCCGGCTGAAAAGGCTTGGACACGAAGTCCACTGCGCCCACTTCCAGGCCCTTGACCTTGTCTTTGGTGTCGGTGAGGGCGGATAAGAAAATAACTGGTATTTCCCGGGTGTCCGGGTCGGCCTGCAGGCGCCGGCACACCTCGTAGCCGTCCATCTCCGGCATCATGATATCCAACAGGATCAATGACGGTCTGGCCTTCTGCGCAATGGTCAGGGCGGCGGGGCCGTTTTTGGCCACCAGGAGCTTATAGCCCCGACCGTCCAGGGTCTGATGCAACACCTGGAGGTTGGTCACATTGTCATCCACCAGGAGGATTTGTTCCGGTTGCTGCACGGTGGTTGCGGTTGATTCATCAGCCACGGATTACTCTCCTTGTCGCCTCAGCCCACCAGTCTCCGGGCCAGTGCGGCGATCTTGTCGAAGTCAAATTCTTCCGCCCATTGTAGTAGTTCTTTCCCCAAGCGGGCGCCGTCGTCGCTGCGGGATCGTAATTCCTCCGCAATGGCGCTTATCTCGCTCACGTCTCCGGCGTCCACCGCTTCCTGGAGGCGCCGGGCCACCGATTGAGCCACTTCAGCCGGCAGGGCGACCGGTTGCTCTGCCGGAGCTGCGTCCGGAGGTGTTTCTTCCCTCAAAACCGCCAGGGAGTCCAGCACTCGCTCAAGTTCCCGGCAAAAATCCCGGTATTCGGACTCAGGCAGTCCCCGGCCGCCATCCTTGAACCACTTTTCCAGGGTCGCAGCCGCGGCTTGCAGGGCCTCGGCCCCCACATTGCCCGCGGCCCCCTTGACGCTATGAGCCAGGATCAGCGCCTCGGCCTCTTTGTCTGCATTCACCAACTCTTTTACCAATGCGGCCGCGGTGTGGAAGTCCCGGCCGAACTTCCGCAGGATAGCGAGATAGGTCTTTTGATTGCCCATGAGGCGTTTGAGCCCTGCTGCGGTGTCGATGCCGGATAGGGAAGGCATCGTCTCCGGTGCCGCCGCGGCCCCGGGTTTCCCTGCGGCCGGCTCCGGCGGGGCCAGGGTGGCCGCGGCGGCCGGTCGTCCCACAAAGTGTCCCAGGGTGCGGAACAGCGCTTCCGGGTCTATAGGCTTGGTGACATGGTCATTCATACCTGCGGCCAGGGATTTTTCCCGGTCCCCGGCCATGGCGTGCGCGGTCATGGCAATGATGGGCAGCGACTGGAAACGGGGGTCCTGGCGGAGGCGCCGGGTGGCCTCATAGCCGTCCATGACCGGCATCTGGACGTCCATGAGCACGGCGTCAAAATCGTTGGCGTCCAGGGCTTGCAAAGCCTCCTGGCCGTTGCCGGCCACGGTGACCGTCACCCCCACGGAGGCCAGGATTTCGCTGGCCACCTGTTGGTTGATCTCGTTATCCTCCACCAGTAAAATTCTTGCCCCTTCCAGGGATATCCAGCCCATGGCTTCGGCATCGGCGACACTTTCGGCGACAGAGGGCCCACCGGTTAACTTCTCGCCGAAGGTCTGCATGATGACGTCGAAAAGCACGGAAGGACTCACCGGTTTGATGAGAAAGCCGTCCAACCCCGCCTTTTCCGCCTGATGCATGATCTCTTCCCGGCCGTAGTTGGTCACCATGATGATGGCGGGGATCTTGGTTAAACGGGAATGGCCCTTGATCAGGCGGGAGGCCTCGAGGCCGTCCATCCCCGGCATTTTCCAGTCCATGATGACCAATTCGTAGGGCTGGGCGGAGGAAGCTTTTTCCAACTCGGTCAACCCTTCGGGGCCGGAGGCCGCCTGAGTGACCTCCAGGCCGAACGATTCCAGCATCTCCTGCAAAATCTCCCGGGACGTGGCGTTGTCGTCCACCACCAAGGTTTTCAAACCGTGCAGGGCCTGGGCTGGGGCCAAATGTCTTCTCGCCTTCCCTCTTCCCAGGCCGAATGCGGCGGTAAAGAAAAAGCTGCTGCCCTTTCCGGGCTGGCTTTCCACCCAAATTTCCCCGCCCATCAGATCAACCAGCCGTTTGCTGATGGTCAGCCCCAGGCCGGTCCCCCCGTATTTCCTGGTGGTGGAGGTGTCGGCCTGGGAAAAGGCCTGAAACAGTTTGCCGATCTGCTCCGGAGTCAGCCCGATGCCGGTGTCGCTGACCGAAAATTTCAGGGTAATCCGGTCCTGGTCGTGGGAGGCCACCTCCGTGGAGACCACGATCTCCCCCGACTCGGTAAACTTGACGGCATTGTTGGTCAGATTGGTGAGCACCTGCCCTAACCGCAGGGGGTCGCCCACCAAGAAACGCGGCACCTCGGGCGACAAAGCAAACAGGACTTCGAGATTTTCCTTTTCCCGGGCCTTCACCGTAACCAAAGTTGCCAGGTTATCCAGCACCTCCTCCAGGTTGAAATCCACTGCCTCCATGGCCAGCTTGCCCGCTTCGATCTTGGAGAAATCCAGAATGTCGTTGATGATGCCCAGCAGGTTATTGGCGGAGGCCTGGATTTTGCTGAGGTATTCTTTTTGTTTCGGGGTCAAGTCGGTCTTCAGGGCCAGATGACTCATACCGATGACGGCGTTCATGGGGGTGCGGATCTCATGGCTCATATTAGCCAGGAAATCACTTTTGGCCTGAGTGGCGGCCTCGGCCGCAGTCCGGGCCTCTTTTAACTCCCGCTCGGCCCGGTCCCGATCAAGGGCGACGGCGATGGTCTTGGCGACTCCGGCGAGGGCGTGCACCGCATCCGGGTTGAGCTTGGTGCGGGAGAAAAAGGCCATGACTCCCACCACCCGACCTTCGACAATCAGGGGATGCCCGACAAAGCTGACCAAGCCGTGTTGCCGCACCCATTCCTGGTCATCTATATCGGGTTCCTTGTCCACCTGGTTGGAAAAGCGCACCCGGGCTTCCTGGGCGATGCGGCCGATTTTGTACTGGCCCACGGGAACCCGGCTGCGGGTGCCATCGGTTTGGGTGTGTATGCCGGCGCTGGCCTGCATTTCCAGCATAGCTTCCGATTCATTGACGGTCCAGATACGGGCCAGGGCCGCATCAAGCTGATGCACCAATGCCTCGGCGCACAGGTGCAGCCTCTCCTGTATCGGTTTCAGGCTGGTCAAGGCATCGCCCACTTCTGAGCCCAGGAGCGCCAGTTGTTCTCGCTGCTTGGTGTCAGTGATATCCCAGCAGGCGCCGATCATCCGGGTAGCGACACCCTGTTCATCGCGCAGCACCACGGCCCGGGTCGCCACTACGTGTTGGCTGGCATCGGGCCAGATAACGCGATATTCCGTGCTATAGTCTCGAATGCCGGCAATGGCCTGCCGCGTTTCCTCCCGTAACCGCTCCAGATCATCCGGGTGGACGCGCTCCAGAAAAATCTCCCGTGGGTCGAACAATTGCTCCGAGGACAACCCGAGGATAGATTGGGTGGCCTTATCCCAGGTGAGGGTATGATGGTGAAGATCCCTCTCCCAGATGCCGATGCCGGTGGCGGCCAGGGTTAAATTGAGACGCTCCTTGCTGTCCCGCAGGGCCTCTTCGGCTTGCTTCTTTTCGGTAAAATCCTCAAAAATGGACACCCCTCCCAGAACTTTCCCTCCGGGAGTGACAATCGGCTGGCAAAAAGCCCGCAAAGGGGTCAGCTTGCCGCCGCTGACGGAGAGATAATCTCCCTCGAAGTAGCCGGTTTGGCCGTCGAGGGACGCGAGGATCGCCTGGCGAAGGTTTTCATCCCGAAGCTGCTGCGGCAGATTGAATCCGACAATATTCTCTCGGGGGGCGCCGATGATTTGGGCAAAATTTTCGTTAAGATCGGTGACAATACCGTGCTGATCATAATACATAATGCCCAGCGGCACATTCTCGAACACGGACCGATAGAGTTCTTCACTCTTGGCCAGGGCTGCCTGGGCCTGCTGCCGCTCCTGGTTGGCATGCCGCAAGCGCCGCCGCCAGGTAAGAAATACAGTGCTCAGAGTCAGCATCAAGAGCCCAGTAGTCAGGCCAATGATGGTCCGCCGGGAGGCCGGCATCAACTTATCGAGGTCATCTAGCAGTACCAAGGTCCAAGGGCCATTCGGATCGTTCCATTGCAACGGCGTCCGGGCAACGGCATAGCGGTGATTTTCAATGCTGACGATGTCTTTCGTCAGGTCGAAGGGCAACGTCCCGGGGGGGCCGCGGTCGAAAATCTTACCGAACTGTTTGAGCGCCCGGATCGCCTGGAGGCATTCGGGGGTGCATGGCCCAGCCAGAGACTCGATCCATTCCTTGCGGTTGCTGGCAAACACAAGATCCTGGGGAGATAGCAGGAGTGCCGGGCCGGGCCAGGCTCTTAAAACGGAGTCAACCCGTTCCAGACCCAGCCGGGCGACCACCGCCCCGATAATTGGCGCATTAGCCGATACTTCGCCATACAGGGGGGCGGCAAAGTACAGGGATCGCATACCAGTTGTCGTGCCGATGGCCGCATAGATATTCTGCTTGCCCTGCATGGCAATCTGGAAATAAGGGCGGAATTTGACGTCCACTCCGGTGAGGGGTACTCCCACGGTGTCCCAAGAGGATTTGATGATCCCCTCCGGGTTCACTAGATAAGCCCCGTTGGCCCCATAGGACTGGCCGATGGCCTGCAAGCTCTCCATGACCACCGGAGTATTCAGGGGGATCTCTCCGCGTGCGACTCTTTTGATTGGCTGATCGACCAGCCCCAACGCCGACACCGCTCCCATGACATTGCCGTCCATCGTCTGTGCCATGATTTCAAGGCCGCGTCGAGTTATTTCGGTTGCCAGGACCTCTTTGTAATCATGTTCAAGGTACAGGCGCGTTCCCTCCTGTATGCCGCATGTCACCGCCACAGAGAGCAGGATAGCGCCCGCCCAGGGCCACAGGAGGCGAACGGATGGGCTAATTTTCATGGTAGGTTCCCTGAGATTGGTATACACCTGCCGAAAGCATGTGAGGCTCGCTGCCAACGCGCTGCAGCCAACACGTTGTCCTTGAGGTCAATGATGGCGAGGTTATCCTCACCGCATGGGAAAAATTGGCCAGTAAGGACTGCAACTGGTCAATGTCCAGCAAGTCGGAGAGTTGCAGTTCTTCGACTCTGGGCCAGGCCTTTCCCCCGAGGTCTCGGGCGGCTGTTCTACCGCCAAAGAATAATCCAGTTCAGTCATACTGCCCTCTCACTTGTATCGCGGCAAGGTGCTGGAAGCCACTGAGTCCATCACTAGGTGGCTTATAACCACAATGATATCACGAGGCTTGCCCGGACGACAACGCCGCCGCCCCTTGGTGACCTATGAGTTGCGATTCGGGAAGCCAAACCGACCCGCCGGCTCTGGCTTTCGCACACGGGAGGTATATCAGGAGGACCTTTCCGTCTGGCCTTGATATTTCATGGAAGCTTGGTGCTGGGCATGGTTGCAGTCCCAATGCCGGCGTCGTTATTGGCGGTTTGAGCTAGGCTTTTGTATATCATGTCCTTCTCGGGATATCTAATAACTGTATGGATCATGCGGGACGAGCAGGCAGGTAATAATACCTCTGACAGGTCCAAGGAGCCCGGATGGTATCGTACCAGGTTCGAACTTGGGATGGACGATGGTGGTGTCGCCCACGACCAATACGAAGCTGGAGAGCCTGAAATCAAGGTGGCGGTGAGCCTCGACCGGCGCCTCGGTATGATGGATTAATGGTCTCGATTATGATAAAGGTATTCATTAACGGATAAGGAAGGTTTGGTCATGCACAGCAGACACTCAACGAGAATGTTTATGGCACTGGCCATCTTCACGGTTCTGGCTGCGGCTCTGCTTTTTGGCCGGCCGGCGCGAGCCGCTGAAGATATGTGGCCCAAGACCTTTGAGCACCCCAACGGCACGGCCACCATGTACCAGCCGCAGCTGGAAAGCTTTGAGGCCGACAAATTGACGGCCCGGGCCGCCATCTCGGCCAAACGCAAGGATTTGAAGGAGCCCATCTTCGGGGTAGTGTGGCTCTCGGCCCGGGTGGCCACCGACCGGGACACCCGCATGGTCACCATTGATGCACCCCAGATCACCGACATCAAGGCGCCCGGGGTGGAACCCGAAAAGTTGGAGAAGTTCAAGGAGTTCCTCAACTCCGAGGTGCAGGACTTGAGCACCGACATCTCCCTGGACCGGGTGCTGCCCATGCTGGAAGACCTGAAGAAACAGCAGGCGGAAGATCAGGGCCTGAAGACCGAGCCGCCCAAGATCATCTTTGCGAACCAACCGACGGTGCTGGTGCCGCTGGAGGGCGCCCCGAAGCTGCGGCCCCTGGAGAAGACCAAGCTCATGCGGGTGGTGAACACGCCCTTTATCATGCTCTATGATCCGGGGTCCAAGGCCTATTTCCTCAAGGGCGGCGACGCCTGGCTCACCGCCGCGGAGGTGCAGGGGCCTTGGAAAGACGCCAAAAGCCTCCCGGAGGAGATGAAGGCCCTGGAGGAGCGCACCCAGAAGGAGGGGAAGGCCCCCCAGGGGAAAAAGGTGAAGGCCTCCCTGGACCTGATGCCCAAGGTCATGGTCAGCACGGAGCCGACGGAGCTCATCGTCTCGGAAGGCGAGCCGGACTGGACCCCCATCTCCGGCACCGGGCTGCTCTATCTCAGCAACACCGACAGCAACGTCTTCATGGACACCGCCAGCCAGATGTATTATGTGCTCATCTCGGGCCGCTGGTTCGCCGGCAAGTCATTGCAGGAGGGCCCCTGGGCCTATGTGGCGCCGGACAAGCTGCCGGCGGACTTTGCCAAGATCCCGGCAAAGTCGCCCAAGGGCTTTGTCCTGGCCAATGTGGCCGGCACCCAGGAGGCCAAGGAGGCGGTGGCGGAGGCGGCCGTCCCCCAGACCGCCACCATCGATCGGAAGAAGGCCACCACCCAGGTCAAGTATGATGGCCAGCCGCAATTCGAGAAGGTGGCGGGAACCGATCTGGAGTATGCCAAGAACACCGGACAGGCGGTTTTCAAGGAAGGCGCCAAGTATTACGCCTGCGACCAGGGGGTGTGGTACGAGGCGGACTCTCCCAACGGCCCCTGGAAGGTGTCGGTCGAGCCCCCCAAGGACAAGGGCAAGATCCCGCCCAGCAACCCCCACTACAACGTGAAATACGCGGACGTCTATGATTCCACCGATGATGTGGCCTATGTGGGCTATACCCCGGGCTACACCGGCACCTACACCCAGGGCGGCACGCCGGTCTACGGCACCGGCTACGACTACCCGGCTTATGCCAGCGACACGGCCTACATCCCGTATCAGGACACCTATGGCTACGGCGCCGCCTATGACCCCTATGCCGGTTCCTATGCCTCCACCCCCTCGTACTACGACCCCATGTCCTGGATGGGGACCGCAGCAGTGACGCTGGGCACCATGGCCCTGACTGCGGCGGTGGCGGACAACTGGTGGGACAGGTATGGCGGCGGCTATTATGGCCCGGGGTATTGGGGCGGAGGCGGCTATTGGGGCGCGGGGGGCTACCACTATAACAATATCAACAACATCCATAATGACGTGGTGGGCATCCGGCCTCCCGACCAGCGGCCCGAGCGGCCCTGGCTGGACCGCCCGGGGGCGGGGGAGCGCCCCGGTATCGGGGGGCGTCCAGGTGTAGGCGAACGGCCTCGGGTGGAACCCTTTGCCGGCCTGGCCGGCGGTCTGGCCGGGGGCGCGGCCGCGGGTCTGGTGGGGAAGAACATCTACAACCGGCCCGGCAATAGCAACAACCTGGCGGAGCGGCGGCCCGGCAAACCCACACAGCAGCCCGCGGCCCGCCCCGAACGCCCGGCCCAGGCGGAACGGCCCAAGGCCAAGCAACAACCGGCCAAGGCCAAACCCAGGCCTGCCGGTCCCAACAATGTCTTTGCCGACAAGGACGGCAATGTCGTCAAACGGGATAATAAGGGCAACTGGCAGCAGCGCCAGGGCAGCCAATGGCAGCCCGCGGCCGCGCCGGCCACCCGTCCGGCGGCGGCCACTCGCCCCGCCGCCCGGCCTGAACGCCCGGCGGCTGCGGCCACCCGGCCCAGCTTCGATGCCGGTCAGCTGAACCGTGACTTCGGCGCCCGGCAGCGGGGCGAAATGCGCACCCACAACTTCCAGCGGGCCAGCGCCGCCACCCGACCCAGCGGCGGTTTCAGTCGGCCCTCCGGTGGCGGCGGCCGCGGCGGCCGGCGGTAGGGTTTGAGGGACAACCCTGCGGTTTTTTGGCCGAGCATATCTGGACGGTCACACCTTTATGCGGACTGGCATGACCCGGTCCTTGCTGCTCTTCTTCTTGTTGGGGATACTCTGTATATGGTTGTCGCCAACTTCCGACTGGAGTACTAGCTGGGGGGATTCATTGGCCCGGGCGTCCACGGCGGCGCCACCGACCGGGACGCCCGCAGAGGCCGTGAGCCATTACGGCAGCCCCTATGCCAGGGTATTTCTGGCCCTGGCCCTCGTGCCCCTCTGCGCCACTCCGACTAAGTCGGCAAAACTGACATGGTGGTGGGCAATTGGAACCATCGAGGCACCCACGTGCCCATCTCCCTGGCGGTTTCACAACGGAAGAAACTGGACCCCGAGGGATGGCTTTGGCATAGCGTCCTGGCCATAACCGGGCAGCCCCGGCAATTAGTTTGAAGGAGCAACCCATGAAAATTCTCACTACACCCCGCATGGAACGTTGCATCGGCTGCCATTCCTGTTCCCTGGCCTGCGCCCGGGAAGTGCACCAGCGCCTGTCTTGGGATACGGCCGGCATTCGCATTCACTCCTCCGGGGGCTTGTCCACTGGCTTTGAGGCCAGGACCTGTCTGGCCTGTCTGCCGGCCCCCTGTGCTTTGGCCTGCCCCACCGGGGCCTATTCCCAGCGTAAAGGCGGCGGCGTCATCGTCCGAAAAAAAATGTGCATCCGCTGCGGTGCCTGCGACGCCGCCTGCCCTGTGGATGCCGTCTATCTCGATTCCGAGGGTGAACCCTTTGTCTGCTTGCACTGCGGCAAGTGCGTGCCTTTCTGCCCCCACGACTGTCTGGAGATGAAGGAGAGTGAGGCCAGCCCCGTTAGTACCGGGACTATACCGGAGGCGGCAGCGGAAACGGGGGTGGCATCATGATAAGAGATTATTTTCGAGTTCTCAAAGTGGATCTGGCCACCGGCAAGGGTCAAATAGTTACCCTGGAGGGACGGGACCAGGTGGCGGGAGGAAGCGGCCTGGCTGCCCTGATTTACCAAAAATTCGGCCAGCCTGCGGCGCCTTGGGATGACCCGGAACAGCCCCTCATTTTTGCCATCGGGCCCCTCACCGGCTACTTCCCCCTCATGAGTAAGACGGTTCTGGGCTTCAAGAGCCCCTATCACGACCAGTATGCCGAAAGCCATGCCGGTGGGCGCTCCGCCGTGGCCCTGCGCTTTGCCGACCTGGACGCCCTGATGGTCATCGGCAAGGCCGCCCGCCCCAGCTTCCTGTCCGTGGGCTCCCGCCACCTGGAAATCAGGGATGCTCACTACCTCTGGGGGATGGAAGTACAGGCGGTGGGAAAATACCTGCGCCGCAAGCAACGCGGCTCCGGTCACCGCAGCATCCTGCGTATCGGCCCGGCCGGAGAGCAGGGCTCCGCCATGGCCTGCATCAACGTGGACACCTATCGTCATTTCGGGCGCCTGGGCGGCGGCGGCGCCATGGGGGCCAAAAACCTCAAGGCCATCGTCATCCAGGGGGACGGCAATTTTCCTCTGCCGGAGGACAGGGGCTATGGCAAGCTTTTTGCCGAAGTGCACCAGCAACTGACCCAGACAAAGATGATGCAGAAGTACCACAACCTGGGCACTCCGGTGAACATGGCGGTCCTAAACGACCTCCAGGCCCTGCCCATTCGCAACCTCAAGGAAACCAGCGCTGAGGACATAGCCGGTATTACCGGCGAAAGGTTTGCAGAAGATACCTTGTTGCGCAACATGGCCTGCTCCGGGTGCCCGGTGGGCTGCATCCACTTGGGGTTTGTCCGGGAAAGGTTCCATGCTGACCACCGCTATTATTTCCGCCAGGTGTCCTACGACCACGAGCCCATCTTTGCGGTGGGGGCCATGCTGGGAGTGACCGACTGCTTTCAGGTGTTGGACCTTATCGATGCCACAGAAAGGATGGGGCTGGACGTCATGAGCGCCGGCGTAGCCCTGGCCTGGGCCGCGGAGGCCACCGAAAAAGGGGTCATCTCCGAAAAAGAGACCATCGTGCCGTTAAGCTTCGGCGCCGCCAAGAATTTTGAGGCGGCCTTGCATCACCTGGGGAGAGGGGCCAACGACTTTTTCCGGCTCCTGGCCCAGGGCGCGGCGAAGGCTGCGGCCCACTACGGGGGTCAGGATTATGCCTGCGTTCTCGGCCAGGAAATGGGTGGGTACGCCACCGGGGAGGTGTTTTTCGTGTCCCAGGCCCTGGGCTTCCGCCACTCCCACCTGGACAGCGGCGGCTACTCCTATGACCAGAAGCACGAAGACCGGGATGTAAACCAGGCCCTGGATTTTTTGGTCAAAGACGAGGAGGGTCGGGTCCTCTTGACTTCCATGGTGTCCTGCCTCTTTGCCCGGGAAGTCTATAAAGAAGAACTTCTGGCTGATTGCTTAAAATCCCTGGGGTACGAAACCCTGGCCGGGCAATTACCTGAGGTGGCTCAGCGCATTCAACGACTCCGCTGGCAGACCCGCCTGGCCACGGGCTACGACCCTTCCCAGGTGAAAATTCCCAAAAGGTTCACGGAGGTCAAGACCTGGAAGGGCAGGGTGGACGGAGAGTATCTGGCGGAGCTGAAAAAAGCTTATAGCCAAAGCATCCTGAAGCTGGCCCAAGAAGAGGGCTGGTAACAGGAGATCATTTCGGGTGAGGAGGGAAGGCCTCGGCAAGCATGATAGAATATCGATGCCAGACTGTCTGAAAAGGAGCACGGGATGAACGCCGTCGGGGGTAAGATCCTGAGACCTTTTTTTCCTTGAACGTGCTGCTCTTTTTTATCCCGCTTTCTCTTTACTTGGAGTATGTTCAGCCCCAGGCCCATACTTTGATTTTCTTTTCCGCCTGCCTGGGGATCATCCCTCTGCTGGGTGGATGGGAAAAGCCACGGAGCAGATCGCCGACCGGGCAGGGGAAGGCATCGGGGGCCTCTTAAACGCCACCTTCGGCAACGCCGCCGAGCTTATCATCGCCATCGTGGCCTTGCGCGCCGGGTATTTAGATATCGTTCCTATCCGTATTTAACTTGACATTTATCAAATAATATGGCATTCATACCCATAAAAATGCTCAAAG
>CAYRYV010000074.1:0-14004 GCA_964428565.1 uncultured Desulfobacterales bacterium
CACCATGAATTCTAAACAATTATCACTTGCTCTGGCCTAGCCGGACAGAATTGAAACTGAGTGATTGCACCCTAATTTTTATTTCTCAAAATCGCCAACGCCGCTGCCACCTCCCGGCCCTTGACCTCGATGAGGTCCAGGAGCTCTTCCGGGGTGCGGGTGTCCTCCTCGGTCTTGGCGTGGGGGTTCACCGCCTTCAGGTCGAAGTTCTTCGCCACAATCTCCTTGCGGCTTACCGTCCAGCTGCGTTCGCTGTCGGCCCGCTCCGGCAGCAGCCGGAAGAAGTCGTCGAAGCGGTCCAGGGTGAAGGGGGTGCGTTTGCCCACCTTGATGTCGGAGAGGTCGTAATACCAGACCTTCTCGGTGTGCTTGCCCTTGGTGAAGAACAGCAGGTTGGTCTTTACTCCGGCCCCGGCGGCGGTGAACACCCCGGGCGGCAGGCTGATGATGCACCACAGGGCGCAGTCGTCCAGGAGCTTCTTCTTGGTCTGCACAAAGGCGTTTTCGTTGGTGCGGAACAGCACCCCCTCATCCAGGACGATGCCGCAGCGGCCCCCGGGCTTCAAGCTGCTGATGACGTGCTGCAGGAAGAGCACCTGGGTGGCGCCGGTCTTGTAGGCAAAGCGGGTCTGGGCCTCCTTGCCTTCCTTGCCCCCAAAGGGCGGATTCATCAGGATGACGTCATAGAGGGGTGGGGCCTTGGCGAACAGACCGCCGTAGATTTCCTGGCCGGTGAGGGTGTTGCCGTGCCAGATGTGGGGTTCGTCGATGTCGTGCAGCACCAGATTGGCCAGGGCGATGGGATAGATGATGTTGTCTTTCTCCCGCCCGAAAAAGGTGCGGTGTTTCAGGGTCTCCCACTGCTCCGGGGAGGTGATGTGGCGGTGCTCCGGCCCGGCCATGTGCTCGTAGGACTGCGCCAGGAAGCCTCCGGTGCCGCAGCCGGGGTCATAGACCGTCTCGCCGATGTGGGGGTCGATGATCTTCACCATGGCCCGGATGATCACCCGGGGGGTGAAGAACTGGCCGCCGTCGTTGCCCTTCTCCCCCATTTTCAGGAGCAGGCCCTCATAGACCTGGGACAGGGGGAAGATATGGGTGGGGTCGATCTCCTCGTCGGTGATCTCGTGGACCTTGTCCAGCACGTCCAGCATGTTGCGTTCGGTGTCGATGCGCACCCGCTCCACCCCGGCCATGATCTGGCTGATGACCTTCTGCCGGGGGGTGGCGTTGGGACGCTCCCCCAGGCCCTTCAGGTAGGGGAAGAGACCGGTGTGCACGAAGCCGAAAAAGGCGCCCAAGGCCCCGGTTTCCAGCTCCCTCCGCTTGGCACCCTGGGGGGCGGCCCAATCCTGCCAGCGATAGGGGGCCTCCAGGGAGGGGGTGAACGCCGCCCCCACCGCCTCGGCCATCTCCGCTTCCCGGGCTTCCCGTTCATCCAGGATGCGCAGGAAGAGAATCCAGGTGAGCTCCGGCACGTACTGCATGGCCCCGGCGCAGTTGGAACGGCGCATGATGTCGCAAATCGACCACACCAGGGAGTTCACCGACTGCTGGGTGGTGAGTTGTTTGTTGTTTTTACTGCCATTTTTCTTCCGGGAGTACGCCATTATTATGTTCTCTCCCTAATTATCAGCAGATCACAATCAAAACAGTATCGTGTAATAGAGGCTATTGTTTTAAGCGGTTCTAATGATTCATAGTAATGCAGTTGCTCATCAGATATCAATCGCTTATTTTTAATAATATCAATCAATTGCTGATTAATATTATAAATATTATTTATGAATGGCAAGCCTCTTTGTTCTTCTAAGTTGTCAAATATGTCGTGAATAAAATTATCTAATAAGACGAACTGTAATTTTTCAGGATTTGATAAAAAGTAACCAAAGCTGATATTGTTGAAAGATATCCGGTGATCATCATTGTCTGGTAAGGGTCCAATAGAGGAAGGCCTGATAAGTATTGATTCTTGCAACATTTGCCTGGATAAATAAGCTTGATTCAACTCTCGAGGAGTATAAAAAAATGGGGCGGCATAATAAACAAGATTCCCTTGAGATTCAAGTGAAAGCAACATAGGATGTTGTTGTGAGTAGCGTAACGGCCTTAAATGCATCCGAAAGAACGGTAGGGATAATAAATTTCCCTGTAATTCCCTGATCCTGCTGTCATTTTTCCAAATATAATCAGATAGTTTGAATTGGAGAAAAAGAGGAATTCCAGGAAGGTCAAAGCGAACATCATATCCACCGCCAGGTTGACCTTCCTTGAATAGAGAAGGGAAAATAGGTGCTGCTGTTAACGGCATAGATAATGATCTTAGATACTGAATTAAATTCTCAGTTAATGCGTAGCCATAAGAAAATTCACTAATATCTGGCTTCATAATTTTTCCTCATTACTTAAGCATAGAGTTAATATTTATCCTCCGCCTTCCTCCAGCGGCTCCGGCACATAGACCCGCTTCAAGGGCAGCAGCCCCTTGTAGCGGGAGTCGAACTGCTCGTAATGCGCCAGCACCAGGTCCACCAGCTCCACCCCGTCCACGAGGCGCAGGTTGCTCTTGGCGTGGGCGAAGTTTTTGGCCTGGATGGTAAAGGTGCCCAGGGTGACCAGCAGGCCGAACTCGCCGCCCGACACCTTCCCGTACAGGGCCGAGACGATGGGGTCCCCCACGCTGCCCTCGGTACTCTTCACCTGCACCTTGACGATGGGCGGCTCGAAACCCAACTCGTCCTTGTGGGCGAGGATATCCACCCCCTTGTCCGGCCCCTCGGCCGACACCCGGGTGCGGTAGCCCATGGTCTCCAGCAGATGGGCGACAAAGTCCGCCAAGGCATGGCCTTTCAACTCCTGCGCCAGTTGCTTGAGGATGAAATCCCGGGTGTTCTCCTCGATGCTGGCCGCCACCGGCGCCACGGTGTCATCCTTGGCCGGGGGCAGCACCAGGTCCTTTTCCTTGCCCGTGAGCGCCGCCCGGAACTCCTCGGCGTAATTCTTGACCTGGAACAGGGTCAGGGCCGAGCCGATCTCATATAAAGCCCCCTGGGTGAACTTGGTACGGGGCACGGCCCGCTTCCACTTTACGGGCCGCTGATGGGGATAGGCATGGTCTTTCTCGGGGTCATAGTGGTAACCGCCGTCGATGACCCCCAGGTGAATCTGCCGGTCCCGCTTGGAGGGATACACCACCAGGTCCCCCGGCTGCATCTCGTGGACGAAGCGCAGGAGCATCCCCGCTTCGATCGGCAAGGCCCGGGGTTTGGTGTCCGGGTAGATTTCGGCTATCCTGCCTTTGATGACGTCCCGGTCAGGCGGGAGGGCGCTCAGGTCCTTCATCTTGGTCCAGCCGATGGCGATGCAGTTTTTTTTGAGGAAGAGGTGGTCGGCCTCGCCATGCCGGCCGCCATGAATGCCCCAGATGGTCGCTTCCGGTTCGGCCATGGTCAGAGTTCTCCATTGAAGGCCCGGCGCAGCAGGGCGGCGGGGAGGGCGTTGATTTCAAGTAGTTCTTTTTCTATGGCATTTAGTAACTTACCTGTGCCAGTTATTTTTTCGGCTATCGATGCGACCAAAGATAGTTGTTCCGACAAGGGTGGTATCGGTGCCGCCCAGGAAAAAATCTGCTCACGATTCAGCTTGGGCATTCTTGCCCTGCGGGACTCTTCATCGGCATATTTGGTAAATTTATCAGACAGTAGCATCCAACCCAGATAATGAGGATCAAGAAAAATACGGTTCACCCGGATGGGATACATATCGGCGCTGCACACACCTCGAAATTCTGCTACTACTGCTTTTCGTAAATAAGGTCGTAGCTTTGAATAAAGAACATCTCCCGGCTCGAAAAGATACTTCCCACTTGTCATACCGTTTTCGGAGGCGGTTTTTAGATAGGTTAGACGACACATACCGCCCTCAATATTTTCGCCATTCACATGGGGGAGCGAGCCGAACTCTGGAATCTTTGGATCAACCTGTCGAGCTGTGATCTCACAAACTTCCCCCAACGGTCGACGAGGCCACCCCTTCGCCTCCGGGCTGTTAAACACCTCCCGCAGGTAGGCGGCGGGCAGGGCCTTGGCGACCTCCAGCTGCGCCTGGGCGGCGGCCCTGGCCCGCTCCACGGCGGCCAGCTGCTCCTGCAAGATGGCGGCGAGGCGCCGCTGCTCGGCGAGGGGGGGGAGGGGTATCAATAAAGATTCTATATTGTCTCGTGTCAACCCTGGGACGGTTGATCCCATAGCTTTTGCTTGAAGTCTTGAAAAGTAAGTTCTAATAAAATTCAAAAGAAAACATCGCTCTAACGTTCCTTCAATAGGGCGAATCGCCATTATCTGTCGGCCAATTGCTACTTCTGTTTCAGGAGCAAAGTTTGTTTTACCAACTCCAGCTCCCTTTACGGTTATCAATACATCGCCGGGCTTAGACCATGCCTTTGGTTTTTTGGTCCATTTCGAAATGTGCGGGAATTGATCACCAAAATCAGCGGGTCCGGTTAAGTAACCTATCCCTATACTATTTTCATTATAATCTGATTCAAGAATATGCTGACCAGGGTGTATAGTGCATACCTCCCCCAACCGCACCCAGCGCCAGCCTGCCGGGAGGCCCCGCTTTTCCTCCTTCGCCTTGAAGTCCAACGCCTGCTGCTTCATTGCCGGTCGCCCCAGTTATCATCGAGCCGGATGCGGGGCACCCCCACGGCGGCGGCGGCCCGGGCCAGGGCGGCCTGGACGCCGTAGAACCTGGCGGGAGTGTCGATCCGGTTGATGGCCGAGCCCTTTTTTTCACGAATCACGAAAATAGTTGACATTTGCGCAAAACCGTACTATGTTAAATTTAATCCGGTATCCCGGAGGTGGATGGCGCCAGCCATCGAGGCCCGCAAGGGCCTTTTTTTTGCCTACCCGATGAACTTCTTGCCAAAACCGGCGATCCTGCCGGAACGCTGATAGTACTTCCCCTGTAAGATGCCGATGACCTGCTGGGCAAAGGCGGCGGGGTCTCCTCCCAGCAACCCTTGCTCATGGAGTATTTCATTCCGGCTGGGGTGGGCGATGAGGTCGGCCAACTGCAGCCCGGCGACGTTATTCGCCTTGCTCTTGACCTTCAACTGCTTGCTGGTCAGCACCTGCTGAAATTGATCGGGCTTAATAAAATCCGTCCCGTTCTCCCACAGACGGGTAAAGGAATCTTTCAGCTTCCGGTCTTCTTTGCCGCCCCGGGATTCGGCCAGGGCATCCCCTTGGCACCCCCGCTGCCTGAGAAAGAACATGAATCTCTCCAGCAGCATCGCCAGGCAATAATGATACGGCTCATAGCGCCAGACGGTGTACGTGTCCTTGTGGCTCTTTTTGTCGATGCAGACCGAGACCACGGTGTAATCCCAGGACTCCATACACTGTAACAAATCCTGGTCAAACCGCTCACGCAGGGAGGGGTCACGCAAAGCCTCAAAGGGCGGCTTGGCGTTCAACATCTCTTTGCGGTGAAAGACAATGGGGTCGTCAGGGTGGTGGCGAAAATACCGGGCCTTCAGAGCCTCCATTTGGGGATGCACGACCTCCCCCGCATGCCCTAACTCCATGATGATGCCGGTCAGGCTCAGAAAGCGGTGGTTGGGGTTGTCGGAACTCTCCAGGTCCGGATTCCCCACCTCGTCGATATAAATCCGGTATTTCACGCCGCAAACACCCTTTCCTTGGTCTGCCGCAGCACCTCGGCGGGCTTCCCCAGGACCCCCAGGGCCTTTAACCCCCCGGCCCGCACCACCTCCGGGGTCTCGAAGATGTGGGGATTCTCCAGGCTGTCGGTGCCGGTGCGGGCGAACTGCGCCGCCAGGGCCTTCAGGGTGGCCGTGGTGGCCGGGGGGAGGCCCGCCAGCCATTGGGCATGTTTATACAGGAAGGCCCCGGCCCGGTCCACCCGGGTGCGGGGGTTGAGGCCGTAGGCCAGCTCCGCCAGCACGTCATACAGATCGAAGTCGGTCATGTCCTCCAATTCCCGCACCAACAGGGCCGAACGCCCGGCCTCCGGGAGGCGCCCCAGCAGCTCCTGGCGCTGCGCCGGGGTGATCCAATGGCGGCGGAACTCTTCCAGGGTAGGGGCCTCCGCCACCAGCTTGGCGGCCAGCAGCTCCTTGTATTCCTCCACGGTCACCGGCATGGCCTTGCCGTCCACCATGGTCAGGATGTAGCGCCCGGCTTCAGAGACTACTACCTCAAAGCCCTCCACCAGGACAGTAGGCGGTGGTTGCGGGGGTTCGATCGGTCCCGGCCCTTCCCGGGGCTTGCGGATAGTGGAGGTAAACTCCTCCCCGAACAACCGGGTGGCGTCGGTGTAGTCGTAAATGCGAAACATCAACTTGCCGGTGGCCGGGTCGATCCGGGTGCCCCGCCCCACCATCTGGTAAAAGGCGATGGGCGAGCGCACATACTTGAAAAAGACGATGTTGCGCACGGCGGGCACATCGACCCCGGTGGTGAGCAGTTCCACTGTGGTGGCGATGAAGTGGGAGCGGGAGGCACCCCGCAGGTCGGCGAGGTACTGGCTCCCCCCGGAAGCGGCCGTGCATTTGAAGGCGTAGGGCTCCAAGCGGGGCTGCTGCTGGGCGGCGCACCACTGGGCGTAAAGGTTGTTCATTACGGCAGCCACGTCGTCGGCATGGCGGTCCCGGACGCAGAAGATGATGGTCTTTTGCTCCGGCCCCCCGGTCTCCAGGAGATACCGGAAAAGGTCCTGGCACATGGCCAGCACCCGGTCCGGCAGCAAAATGCGGTCCTCGAACTGGAATTTGTCGTAGAGCTCCTCCAGCTCCTCCCGGCTGAGGGGTTTGCCGGTATTGGCGTCCCGGGGGTGGCGGGCCAGGATATCCTCCAGGCTGATGCCGGTATCATCCAGGTTGACCCGGCCCACCAGGATTTCGCAGGCCGCCAGGTAGCCGTCCTCGATGCCCTGGCTCATGTCGTATTCATAGACCGGCTCGCCGAAGTGCCTCAGGTTGTCGGCGGTGAGCTGGGCGTCGGCCAGGGCTTCTTTGGTCTTCTCGGTGATCTTGAGCTGCCGGGGGGTGGCGGTGAGGCCCACCTGCACGGCCTCGGGGTTGCGGCTCAGGACCTGGGACCACTTCCCCCAGGCGGAGCGGTGGCACTCGTCAATGACAATATGGCTGAAGTAGTTCTCCGGGTAAAAGGCGGTGAGGAGGTTGGCGGTGCCTTCCTCGGTGTCTATATCCAGGGTCTGGTAGGTGGCGACATGGATACGGGCGTTCTTGGCATTGTTGGAGCCGTCGGGTTTACGGTAGACTTCGGCAGCGTCGGCCCCGAAGACGTTCTGTAAGGCCCCCAGACCCTGGCTGCGCAACTCATCCCGGTCGCAGACAAAGATCGCCCGCTTCAACTGCCCGGCGTCAGCGATCTTCTTTAACAGGTGGACGGCGATGAAGGTCTTTCCCGCCCCGGTGGCCAGGGACAGGAGGGCACGCTTGGGCTCCCCGGTGCGATCGCAGCGGGCGATCTTCTCCAACACGGCCCGGATGGCGGCGTCCTGGTAATAGCGCCGGGTGGCCTCTCCGGCGGTGTACCGGGTCAATAACGGAGCCGCCGCCGGGTCGGATAACAGGAAGCCCATGGCCTGCTCATAGCGGCTCTGCAATTCAGCGGGCGAGGGGAACTCACTCAAGGGCCGGGGCTTCGAGGTCAGGCCGGTGTGGCGGTCATACTCCACGAACAGGTGACCGTTGCTGGCGTAGACGAACTGGACGTTGAGGCGCTGACAGTAGAGCTTGGCCTGCTCCAGGCCGTGGCCGGGGGGCAGGTGTTCGGCCTTGGCTTCGATGAGGGCCATGGCCAACGGCTGCGTTTCGGGGTTGAGGCGCACCCGCAGGACATAGTCGATGCGGCCCTTGGCCTGCTTCCGGGGCTTACCGTTGATGATGGTGATGGCCCCGGCGGTCTCCTCCCGGCGAATAAGGTCTTCCGTCCAGCCCCGGGAATGGAGCGCCGGATCGATGAGCTTTGCTCGGGTATCGGCTTCGCTGAAGGCCATGGCGGGTCACCCTGCCGCAGACGTGAGCAAGCGGCGGCTTAAGGCATCCAAGAACAATAACTTGTTGAGATATATGTGCATCATAGCACCTCTCGGCCTTCCCGGCAAGGATTATCCTTGTGAAGAAGTGATAGGCGCCTTCTGAGGCGACCGGCAGGCAGAATATATTATTGTAGTTAGATCAATGAGATAGTGTAAGTCAAATAATCAAAAAATTTCCTGGGGCAATATATTGATAGGGGGGGGTAGGAGTCCCAGTCTCCGGGTTTAGTTTTTAAGGATTCACACACGTGGCAAGAGACGATGAGGAACAGGGATAGGAAATTTCCCGACGGATAGCTTATAATTTGTTAGAAAGGTTCAAAGATTAGGTCTCCACCATTTTTGACTGGTCTCTCAATGCCGTGATGTTTTTTGAGCAACCCTTGCCTAATAATTTTCTCACGGTGGGGGGCATGGGACGCAGATAAATTCTTGGAGGCTCATCATGAGTGAACTGCGCACCGCACCGTCTTCAAACGAGTAGACGTAACAAGGCCCACACGGTGCACTCACTCCTCGTTGTGGACGGCCACCAGCGCCTCACCTCACTCTATTCCGTCTTCCGAGGCAAGCCCGTCATCGACGAAAATTACCAGCAGCGCCGCCTGGAAATCGCCTTCCGGCCCCGGGACGGCCGTTTTGATGTGAGTGACTATGACCGACCGTGAGGTTGTCGAAAAGTTTGTTGCATATCTCAGAGATAACGGACATCCCGGACTTAAAATTATCCGTTATCCAGAGGATGAGAATCGCAATTCAAAGGATATCGACGCCATCGCAGACCATTTGGCCATCGAACATACCAGTGTAGATACTATCCCGAACCAGAGACAAAAATCGGATTGGTTCATGAAAGCAGCCGCCGGTCTTGAAGCGGAGCTACCTAAGCCTCCTTTTAGATTACGTATTGCCTTCTCTTATGATGCGATAAAACGTGGCCAAGATTGGGCTACTATTCGGGAAGCCTTAAAAAAGTGGATACTCCATGATGCTCCTCTTCTCTCCGATGGTCGTTATACGATAGACAATATCCAGGGAGTGCCCTTTACGCTTCATGTAAGCAAGGCGAGTGACAGAATGGCAGGCATCTTTTTCGCACGATTTGCTCCTGACGATAAATCACTCCCCGAGAGAATAAGAAAGCAATTTGATATTAAGGCCAGCAAACTGTGTAAATACAAGGAAAACAAATATATTACAATTCTATTAGTTGAAAGCGATGACCTTGCACTAATGAATGAGGTGATAATGTTAGACGCTATTCGAAAAGCATATCTAATTGGACTCCCTTATGGCGTTGATCAGATATGGTTTGTTGATACGTCAATACCAGAGCAACTCGTATTTCATTCAATGGTATTGTAGATTAATATTAATAGTTAATCAGACAAAAGAAATGAAATAATAGAATTAACCGCATGAGGGAGTTGAGTCGCACAGGTATAATTGAATCCGCCATTAAGATCATTTAGGACACCCTGACCAAGGACCACAGGACCATCACCCTCCCCAACGGCCTGGAGACCTAAGCGGCCCGTAGCCCTCATCTCTTCGCCTACTATGCGGCCCAAAATCTCCTCAAGGCCCCGGTCCTGTTCTCAAAGAAGCGCATCCCTGACCTTCTGGACCCGGCCCTCCAGACCCAGAAAAAGCCTCTGGAACGGCACCACCTGTTTCCCCGGGCCTGGTTGGAGTCTCAAGGCGTCACCGACCTCAAGCTCATCAACCAAGCGGCCAACTTTGCCCTGTTGGAGTGGCCGGATAACCTCAAAATCAGTGCTGCCTCGCCTACTGACTATGTGCCGCTTATGCGGGAGCGGTTTACTGAGGCCGAATGGGAGGAAATGTGCCGCTTTCATGCCCTGCCCGAGGGTTGGGAGCAACTCCCCTATGACGAGTTTCTGAGCTGCCGCCGGGCCTTGATGGCCCAGATCATCCGACAAGGTTTTGAGTCCTTCTCTTGAGACCCAGGCAGGCCATTTCCCGCATTGACCGGACGACCAGCAATGCACGGACTAATTCTTTCTCTTAATATGGCCAGTGAGCAATAACCAGTGGCAAAGGAAGGGGCATCGACTTTTCGGGACAAGAGAGGTTTTGTATTGGAGCACACTGTGCGCTTGTATCACAACCGGGCCATCACCACCGCCCAGGTCATCGAGGAGTTGATCAACCTGGCCCGGGATATGCGGGAGGCGCAACGGCGGGGCGAAGACCTGAAGCTCACCGAGGAGGAGCTGGCGTTTTACGACGCCCTGGAGACCAACGACAGCGCCGTCAAGGTCCTGGGCGATGAGACCCTCAAGACCATTGCCCGGGAACTGGTGGAGGCTGTGCGCCGCAACGCCACAATCGACTGGACCGTGAAAGAGAACGTGCGGGCCAAGATACAGGTCATGGTGAAACGCATCCTGCGTAAATACGGCTATCCCCCCGACAAGCAAGAGAAGGCCACCCAGACTGTCTTGGAGCAGGCCGAGGTCCTGTGCAAGGACTGGAATGGCTCGGAATAGCCAGAAGCCTCCCGGGGACTACACACTCCTTAAAAATTACCGAACAATTCCTGCCAGATAGAAAAATCCCAAAAAATCAGAAAAATTTCCGTGCGCTGCATAATGATAGGGGGGGTAAGAGTCCCAGTCTCCGGGTTTTTCCTTTTCTACGCACCTCTTTCGGGGCGGAGATTTGGACGGTTATCCGGCGCCATGGTCGTCACATCCGACAGGGTAGAGAGGAGCGACCACGGAGGGAGGGGAGAGGGAGAGTATGAGTTGACCAAGCTTAAGGCCAATTGTGAAAAAGTGATTGACGAAAGATGGCAGATGATATAAATTGATGGCTAATGATAGCTTTGGGGGGTAAAGCTTGACAGGAAACCAGCGGTACCTTTTACTCAATACAGGCTTGCCACATGCTTTCAGGACTTTTCGAAGCGTGGTTCGGGAGGCAGTTCATGTCTGATTCACACAAGGAATGGCTGTCAGTGCGGGAACTGGCCGACTGGCTTGGCATTACCGAGGTCACCGTGCGCCGCCTCATGGCCAAGGGTGAACTGCCTTACTACACCGTGGGGCGTTCTGTCCGGTTTCGGCGTCCAGAGATCGAGGAGTATTTACAACGGCGGCGGGTTGGTGGCTGTTCCCCTTCCGACCTACAAGCATGATCATCCTGACGCTGTTCTAACCCCAAAAGAAAGGAGCCCCGACATTTCCCCCGAAAATCAGGAGAAACCCAAGACCACAAAACCTGGTGGAGAACAGGAGATTGCATGGGAGTCGTCGTCAGACAAAAGGTCAAAGGCAAAGGGCAGCCATGGTGGGTGTTCATCAACCACAACGGGAATCGCAAGGCCAAGCAGGTAGGCGACAAGGCTGCGGCGGAGGCTCTCGCCAGCAAGATCAGAGAACGACTTAAGGCGGGTGATCTCAAGATCAATACCAAGAAGATCCCGACATTCGGTGACTACGCCGAGAAGTGGCTTTCGGGGTATGGTGAGACCCATCTGAAGCATTCGACGCTCTGCGACTATCGCTCAGTCATCAGAAATCACCTGGGTAGCCTGTTGGACAAGTCTCTGGACCAGGTAGGCCGTGCGGAAATCAAAGAGCTGCTCTACGAGAAACTCAAAGGCAATCTGGCACCGCAGACGGTGATCAAGATCAAGAACGTCATTTCGGCGGTATTTTCACACGCTATTGAGGACGAAGTGCTCACGGTGAACCCGGTAGCACGTCTGGGCCGGATGATAAAGAAGGACAAGCGCCAGGACGTCAACCCCCTGCGGAAAGAGGAAGCCAGGGACTTTCTGGCGACGGTCAAGGGACATTACCCAAGATACTACCCGTTCTTCCTCTGTGCCTTGCGGACCGGTATGCGTCTGGGAGAGCTCCTGGCCTTGGAGTGGGGAGATATTGATTTCCGGAGCGGGTTCATCGAAGTCCGGCGCAGCTATGTGAAGGGTATCATCTCAACCCCGAAGAATGGTAAGGCCAGGCGGGTCGATATGAGCCGTCAACTTGCCGAGACCCTTAAGGCTCTCAGAACAGATCGGAAAAGGGAGGCACTGGCCAAGGGGTGGAAGGAAGTCCCGGACCTGATCTTTGTAAATGAGGCGTGTGGCATCCTGGACCATGCAAATTTACGGACGAGGGTATTCTGGCCGGCCCTGACGAAAACCGGGCTACGCCGGATGCGCATACATGACCTGCGTCACACCTTTGCCAGCCTGTTGATACAACAGGGGGAGAGCCTGGCCTACGTCAAAGAGCAGTTGGGGCATCACTCTATACAGATCACCGTCGATATTTACGGGCACCTGGTGCCAGGCGCTAACCGGGAAGCAGTTAACCGCTTAGATGACGACATTTCAAGCAGTTGCGAGAAGATTTCTGGTTGCGTATAGGTTGCGGCGGGGGTTAGGAATATGGGAAGAAATGGCACGATATGGGAAGCTAAGCGGTTGAAATACTGATGGGGGCTGGGCCTTGAAAAATCTACGAATCCGTGTGTCGGGAGTTCGAATCTCTCTGGGCGCGCCAGAATTGATAAGATATAAGGCGGTTAAGCTTAGGGCTTGGCCGCCTTATTTTCTTCAGTTGTGCTTTCAGTCGTGCTTTGTTCTGAGACGCCTTCCAGAAGCCCCATGGCCTGTCGGACCGACTCACCTAACGATTGGAGATAATGATCCGTGGTGGTGGCTCGTTCGTGGCCCAGGATTTTCTGGATGTCGGTGAGGGAGGTTCCTTTCTGAGCCAGGGTGGAGGCGGTGTGGTGGCGTCATCGTGACCTACTTCTAGCCGGACCCGGGCATTGTCGTCCGGCAGGCTTGGCCGCAACGATTCCGGATAATTGTGCAGCATATTTAAGTATAGATATTTACTTAGTAAACGGCGTGGTCCGCTCCGTATTCTGATTTATTTTTATACACTCTTATGTTTTTTTCCCTTCCTGTTGACGAATTGTACGTGATGTGTTACTTTTCACAAAGCTTAAAATTGAACTGCTCTTCGGCTCTCATCGGCTCTTGTCGGGTCTAATCGGCCATTAGCTAAGGATTGGATTTTATGAAGAAAGGTAAATCACTGTTGCAATTGGCTGGGATCGGGGTAGTGTGCGTCGCCGTCTTCCTCGTCGGCGTCGAGGCGCGAGGGGCCACGGAGCCGGCGAAACCGCCGGAGACGGGGCGTGCCGACCTGATCAAGATCGACACCCTGGCTGCCTACGGAGCGCTGGAACTGCCGCCGGTCACGTTTTTTCACGACAGGCATACCGATGCCCTCCTCAAGGACCAGAAAAATTGCGAAACCTGCCACGTGGTGGAGGACGGCAAGCTGTCGTTGGCCTATCAACGCACCAAGGCCACAAAGCCGGATCAGATCAAGGACATTTACCATGCTGGCTGCATCGGCTGCCACACCGATATGGCCGCGGCCAAGCAGAAGACCGGTCCGCTGGACGGCTTTTGCCGCGCCTGCCATAATGCCGAGCCCGCCGCGGCGACCCGTTTGGATGCGGGCCTGAACAAGGTGTCGCACTTCCGGCACGTGGATGCCAAGAGCATTCCCGCCCCGGCCGGTGGCAAGACCAATTGCGGCACTTGCCACCACGATTATGACCAGCAGGCGAAAAAGATTTATTACGCCCCGGGGAAAGAGGAATCCTGCCGCGCTTGCCACCTGGACAAGCCGCAAGACCGTGTTTTGAGCCTACAACAGGCCGCCCACCAGCAGTGTGTCCTCTGTCATCTTGATTTGGGGCGCCAAAACGTGCAGGGTCCGCTCCCCGTCCGGTGCGCCGATTGCCACAGCGAGGCCGGCCAGGCCCTGACGGCCAAGAGAAATGAGGAGGTGGTCGCCAGGTTCAAAGGGGAGATTCCCCGGCTCCAGCGCGGCCAGCCAGACGCGGTTTTGC
>CAYRYV010000075.1:0-13865 GCA_964428565.1 uncultured Desulfobacterales bacterium
CGGGTGCGCCCTGTCCGGGGATTATCCCCCCGGGCGGCTCTTTTCACCCTTGGTCATCACCGGCCCCCAGCGACGGCTGGCCCGGGGTTTCCCGGCGATCTTCGCCGCTCCCGGGGGAGACATGATGCTGTCCGGCTGTTTCGGCCTGTTGGCGGCCCATCAAGATAAGGCTGACGCTGGCCGATAAGGTATGAAAATGGGCTCCGGAACCTGAAGGCGGACGGGAAACCTCCCGCAGGGCGGTAACCCTCATAATCCCGGGCCAGACCAGCACCTTAGGGGACTCCAAGTATGGATATTCGCTTCTGGGGAACGCGAGGCTCCATCGCCTCCCCCGGGCCGGCCACCATCAAGTACGGCGGCAATACCGCCTGCGTGGAAGTGATCCTCAACTCTGGTCACCGCCTGGTGATCGACGCCGGCACCGGCATCCGGGCCTTGGGTGATCACCTGATAAAGTCAGGCAAACCGGTGGACATTACCTTGCTTTTGTCCCATAACCACTGGGATCATGTTCTGGGCATGCCGTTTTTTAAACCGGTTTATCAGGAAAGCACCAAGATCGCGGTGGATGGTTGCCCCAAGGCTTTTTACGGTCTGGCCATGATTTTTGACAACCATAAGGGGAACGGTTTTTTCCCGGTGGCCTTTAACGAATTGAAAGCCCAGATAAATTTTCTGGATCAGTTGCCCCGGCATCCCTTGGTGATCGGCAGCGCCACCATCGAAGGCATAGAGCTCTATCATCCGCAGGGGGGCATGGGGTTTCGGTTTCGCGAAGGCAACCATGCCTTCGCATTTTTGACCGACAACGAACTGAGCCCCCTGGCCCCCTGGGGGCGGCAACAGCAGGATTTTTCCTGCTTTGTGCGCGGTGTCGACCTCTTGATTCACGATGCCCAATACACCCCTGAAGAAATCGAAAACCATCGGGGCTGGGGGCACTCCACCTTCGCGGACGCCGTGGAACTGGCGTTGGAGGCCCAGGTACCCCGATTGCTCCTCTTTCATCACGATCCCTCCCGGACTGATGATCAGATAGCCGAAATCGAGACACGCGCCCGGGAACTGGTAGCCCGACGGCACGGCGCCTTGGAAGTGGCGGCAGCCTTCGAAGGCCAGGTTATTCATCTCGGAGATTCATGAACAGCCGCAATGTGGTTCTCATCGGTTACCGGGCCACCGGGAAGACCAGTGTGGGACGGGTATTGTCTCGGTTACTGGAGCGCCCGGTAGTGGACCTGGACCAGGTCCTGGAAGCCGAAGCCGGGCAAGCCATTGCCGAGATCGTGGCTCGGCAGGGCTGGGATGAATTTCGACGGCGGGAGAGCCGGTTGGTGGCGCGCTACGCGGCCCAACACGGCCTGATTCTGGCCACGGGGGGCGGGGTGGTCCTGGATCCGGAAAATGTCCGCCGTCTGAAAGCCAACGGCTTTGTCGTCTGGCTCACGGCCCCGGCGTCCGTGATTCAGGAACGCCTGCAAGCAAACGAGGCGGAGGTGCTGAACCGGCCACCACTTTCCGGCTCCGACGCCGTCCAGGAAGTAGAACAGGTCCTGCAAGCGCGGCTCCCCCTTTATCGCCGGGCCGCCGACCTGGTGCTGACCACGGACGGCGTGTCCCCCGAGGACCTGGCCCGCCAGATCATCACTGCCTTCCGACAGGAGGACTACGGGCGTGAGCGGTAACACCTGCGGACGCATCTTCCGGGTAACCACCTGGGGGGAATCCCACGGCCCGGCCACAGGGGCGGTCATCGACGGTTGTCCACCGCGCCTGCCTCTGACCGAGGCCGACATCGACGCGGAACTGGCCCGCCGACGGCCGGGCGCCTCGACCTTTACGTCTCCCCGGAAGGAACCGGATCGGGTGGAGATTTTATCCGGGGTTTTCCAGGGGCACACCACCGGCACCCCCATCAGCCTGATTATCCGTAATAAGGACGTCAAAAGCGAGGCTTACGACTCCCTGAAAGAGATTTACCGCCCCGGCCACGGGGACTTCACCTACCAGGCCAAATACGGCATTCGGGATCATCGGGGCGGCGGCCGGGCCTCGGCCCGGGAAACCGCAGCCCGGGTGGCGGCCGGGGCGGTGGCCCAAAAGATCCTCGATCTACAGCGGATCACCGTGCTGGCGTATACCCTGGAACTGGGAGGGGTGCGGGCCCAGACCCTGAATTTCGAACATATTGGTGACAACTCCTTTTTCTGTCCGGACTCCGCCGTGGTGGACCAGATGGCCCAGCGGATTCAGATGGTGCGGCAGCAGGGCGACACCCTGGGGGGAGTGGTGGAGGTCAGGGTGCAAGGCTGCCCCCCGGGCTTGGGGGAGCCCGTTTTCGAGAAACTGGATGCCGCCCTGGCCCAGGCCGTGATGTCGGTGGGGGCGGTCAAGGGCGTGGAGATCGGGGCCGGTTTTGCCGCCGCCCGGTTGTTGGGGTCCCAGAACAATGACCCCCTGACGCCCCAGGGGTTTGCCCGCAACCAGGCCGGCGGCATTCTGGCCGGAATCTCCAACGGGGATGAGATCGTGCTGCGGGCTGCGGTGAAACCCATACCTTCCCTGGGCCAGGCCCAACAAACCATGGACATCCACGGACAACCCCGCACCATCAAGATCGGCGGACGGCACGATATCAGCGCCCTGCCCCGCATCGTCCCCGTGATCGCCGCCATGGTCCGGCTGACCCTGGCCGATCATCTTTTGCGACAAAAGGCTATCTCATGACATTGACAGTGGGCATTATCGGTGGTAAAGGCCAAATGGGCCAGTGGTTTAAACGTTTTTTCGAGTCCCAGGGTTTACAGGTGCTCATCGCCGAACCCGGGACGACCCCTTCCCCCCGGGAAGTGGCGGCCACGGCGGATGTCGTGGTCATCTCCGTACCCCTGCACCTCACTGAAACCGTCATCCAGGAGCTGGGGCCGCATATCCGCCCCGACGCGCTGCTCATGGACCTGACCTCCCTGAAACAGAAGCCGGTAGCGGCCATGCTGGAGGCCTTTGGCGGCGAAGTGGTGGGGACCCACCCCTTGTTCGGACCCGGTGAGAAGTCCATGGACGGTTTGATTATGGTCCTCTGTCCGGGACGGGGCCAACGCTGGTTTTCCTGGCTTCACGATCTGTTGCTGAAGGCCGGAGCCGCCATCCAGATCACCACCCCGGAGGAGCACGATTTTTTGATGTCCTTGGTCCAGGGATTGACCCACTTCTCCCTCATCGCCCTGGGAACCACCTTCCGGCGTCTGGGAGCGGATCTCGCCCGGCTGCAGACCTTTGCCACGCCCACCTTCCGCGTCGTCTTTGATCAGGTGCAGAACCTAGTGAATCAAAGCTATCCCCTCTACGCCTGCATCCAGCTGCGCAATCCGGCGAATCCCCCCATCCTGGAGGTCTTCGAGGCCGCCGTGGCCGATGTGCGCCAGCTGGTCACCAACCAGGACGCCAGCGGTTTAGTCCGCCTCCTGGAGGAAAACAGCCGGTTTCTGAAAAAGCAGCACAAACCCTAGGGAGCCAGACAGGAGAGGAAGAGGCAGTCATGCTGGATATCAAGTTTATCCGGGATCACCTGGACGAAGTGAGGGAGGCCCTGAAAAATCGCGGGATGGAAGCCGGGTTGACAGATTTCGAGGCCCTGGACGGGACCCGGAGGCAGCTGTTGGCGGAGGTGGAGGCCCTGCGGTATGAACGCAACAACCTTTCGGAGGAGATTGGCCGGCTGAAGAAGGCCAAGCAGGACGCCACCGGTCTCATGACCCGGGTGCGACAGATCAATCAGCGCATCAAGGACTTTGAAGAAGATCTCTCCGAAAAGGACGGGCGCGTGCGGGAACTCCTGCTGACCATACCCAACCTGCCCCATGCCTCCGTGCCCCGGGGCACCTCCAGCGAAGACAATCCCGTAGTCAAGAAATGGGGCGAGCCCCCCCAGTTTGATTTTCAGCCCCGCCCCCATTGGGAGATCGGGGAACTGCGGGGCATCCTGGATTTTGAACGGGCCGCCAAGATCACCGGGTCCCGCTTCGCCTTGCTACTGGGGGCGGGCTCCCGGCTGGAGCGGGGCCTGATCAATTTTATGCTGGATTTGCACACCCAGCACCACGGCTATCGGGAGGTCCTCCCTCCTTTCATGACCAACAGCGCCAGCCTGCTGGGCACCGGCCAGTTGCCCAAGTTCCAGGAGGACCTGTTCAAGCTGGAGGGCTGGGATTACTTCCTGGTGCCCACCGCCGAGGTGCCGGTCACCAACATCCACCGGGAAGAGATCCTGGAGGAGGCCGACCTGCCGCTGTATTACACCGCCTACACCCCCTGTTTCCGCTCCGAGGCGGGGTCCTACGGCAAGGACGTGCGCGGTCTTATCCGGCAGCACCAGTTCGACAAGGTGGAGCTGGTGAAGTTCACCACCCCGGAGACTTCCTACGACGAACTGGAGAAACTCTTAAGAGACGCCGAACGGGTATTGCAGGAGCTGGAGCTGCCCTATCAGGTGGTGACCCTGTGCACCGGAGACATGGGTTTCTCCGCCGCCAAGACCTATGACATCGAAGTGTGGCTCCCCAGCCAGGGAGTCTACCGGGAGATCTCGTCGTGCAGCAATTTTGAGGCCTTCCAGGCCCGCCGGGCCCAGATCCGCTTCCGCCGCAGCGGCGTCAAAGGCACCGAGCTGGTGCATACCCTCAACGGCTCCGGCCTGGCCGTGGGGCGCACCCTGGTGGCCATCCTGGAAAACTACCAGCGGGCCGACGGCAGCGTGATCATCCCCGCTAAACTGCGGCCCTACATGGGGGGCCAGGAGGTCATTTGATTTCGAGCTGAGGGCGACGCGCAGCGGCTCTTTGGGGGAGACAGGTTGGGAATTTTCCGAAAAAAAAAGCAGGAGGCTGAAGCCTCCTGCTTTTTCGCGGACGTCGGCAGCTCACTGCGAGCCGCCACTCTGGCGGGCGTTTTTAAATGCCGGCCTTGACCTTCTCGTTGGGCTTGAAGGGCCCCCCGCTAATCACGGTGGCCGCGGCAGCGTTGGTGCCGATGATGTCCGTCACCTTGATCTCACCCTGGGGGATATCGGCGGTGTATCCCAAGCTGGCTTGGGTGTTGGGATTGATGATCTCCTTGCCCGGGGAGACCACCTTCAGCAGACTGCCCACCTTGAGCCCGGTGTTGTTGCCCAGATTGAGGAATATCTTGTTGTCTTTGATGAACTCGATGCGACCGAACCAATCCAAGCTCCGGATTTCGTTGGCCATCTGCATGGCTTCCTTGCGCCCCACCTTATTGGCGGTATCGACGTTCAGGTCGGCGCTGGTGACCGGCTCCACCAATGATTTGATCTGGGTCCCCAAAAAGGTGTCGTAGAGCTCCGTCGCCATATACGCCGAGGGATCCCGGCCGGGAGGGATGATCTGGGTGATGATGACCCCCTGCACCCCCAGGGCGTCGCCCAAGGCCTCCAGGTTGCGGCGCGTCGCCAACTTGCCGCCGGAGACGGCCTTGGCCAGGGCTTCCTTGGTGGGGCCTTCATCGATGACGACGATGTCCTTGGCCCGCTTCAGATCGGCCCGCAGGCTGTTGGCCAGGGCCAGATTGAGCCCCTCATACTGACGGGGAGTCTCGGACAGCGCCGGGATGACGGCCACCGCCCGGCCGGGATAGGGGCTGGTGGAGGGGCTGCGGGAGGCATAGACCGCACCGCCCATGCCCTGCTCCCGCAGGATGCGTTCGACTTCGGCCCGGACCATTTCCTGGATCTTCTCCTTGGGAACCGCGCCCTTCTTGTCCTTGCCCATGGCCTTGGCCAGGCGCTGGAACAGATAATCCTGCAGGCCGACGAATTCCGTCCCCTTCTCGGCGTAGATATATTCCGGTTGGTTGGGGTAGGTGAGATAGTAGGGGTTCTTGCTGCGGATGTAGGTCTTGCCGTCCACCAGCACCGTCTCCTCCGCCAACTCGGGTGGCCTCAGGTCTACTTCCTCCTCCGGTTCGTCCTCCGAGCCCCCGCCCACCCATTTCTTCATGGTGCCGCAGCCGCCCACCGCCAGCGACATGACCAGGACGGCCAGTACACTCCAGCTCAGCAGCCGCCTCCAACTGATTTCCATCCTTATACTCCCGATGAATATGTTCTGAACATAATAATAAAAAAGCCCACAGGGATATTACCCTGTGGGCTTGGGGATGTCAACAGCTCTTCGTTTTTAGAAGAAGAAGAAGCCGCCGAACATGAAGGTATGGGCATCACCCGTATCGGTCATCTTGCCGCTGGGGTTGCCCACGACCGGGACATTGGCGGTGATGCCGCCGTTGGCCGCGGTCTGAATGGTGGTTTTCTGGAAGTACTGGGTCCGCTGATAGGTGTACTGCAGACCGAACTTCAGGGCCTTGATGGGCTGATACCACAGGTTGGCGTTGATCATCTGGTTGGACTTCACGGTGTCGCCCAACAGAGCGGTCATGTAGCCTTCCGGGTTGGCGGCGGTGGCCGCAATGGAGGCGTTGGTGTGCCGCTTGACGTCAAAGGCGTTGTTGCGGCCATAGACCACGTTGGCATACCACTGATTGGTGAAGTAGTACTGCGCCTGGACGAAGCCGCCCCAACGTTTCACCATCTCCATATCATACAGATAAGTGCCCACGGCGTTCCGGCCCACCAGGGTCAGGAAACGATCCTGGTTGGGCAGGTCGTTCCGGTAGGTGCTCATCCCTTGGCCGACCCAGGCGTTGAACAACAGGGACATGGTGTTGGCCAGGTTCTGGGTGTAGGTGGGGATGACGGGGACGAACAGGTTGAACTGCACGGCCCAGTTGTCCAGATTCTGCATGTTCCGCTGCTGGCTGTTGGCCGGGGTGGTATTGTAGTTGTACTGACCCCAGGTGCCGGTAGCACCGAAGGCGCGGGTGGTGTGACGGGTGCGCATATAGGACCCGCCGATTTCCGCCACCAAGCCCCGGGCGCTGCCGAAGTAAGCGGCCTTGCCCCAGAGGTCCTTCTCATAGGCGACCTTGGCGACCACTTTGGGCATTTCGGAGGCCTGACCTTCGATGGGGTCATTGGCGTCGACGTTCAGCCCCCAACGGCCGTTTTCCGGATGGGTGATGGCCAGGGCCACCCGCCAGTCGCCCAGGAACTTCTGGGTGATGCGGATTTGCGGTTCCCGCAAGCTGAAGGCGCCGGACTGGCAAAAGGCGCCGCCGTCGATGACGTCGGGCGACCATTCGGACAGCAGCGACCAGTATTGACCGAGCATCAATTCGGTCTCGGGCCAGTTCAAGCGGAACATGGCATGGCGGAGCCGCAGGGCGCCTTCGTTCTCGGAGGCGGCGCCGGCAATGGCTTTATCAAAGTCCACTTCGAACAGACCGGTGATCTTGGCGCCCCAGATTTCCGGGCCCTTGATGGTCAGGTTGAAGCGGGAGCCGTTGGCGGACATGGCATACTGGCCATGGTTGCGGTTCCGGTTCCAGCCAGCCAGACCGTTGGTGTTGGCGGTGCCGGCGGTGCCGGGGGCCACGAAGAAGCTGAAGCCGTTGTTGCGGCCGACGAAGTTGGAGAAGTTGAGCGTTTGGGTGTTGCTGGACTGATAACCGCCCTGCAACTTGAGATAGCCGCCCAGAGTGAACTCCGCCGCGGCGAAGGCCGCCACCGGCGCCAGAACGAGCGCGATTACGGCCGTAGTGAGTAGAAATCTCTTTTTCATAAATCCCCCCATAATGTTTGGTTCATAGTTAACCCTTTTCCCCTTTCAGGTTTCCTTGCACCTCGTATGAATCGTTTATCCTGATTGTGTGACCACCGACCCCCTTTCTGCCCTAACTCACAGGATAGTAAGAGATTTTACAATTCTATGGCGTAATGTATGCCAAGGGCCAACTTTTGTCAACAAAAAAATTATACTTTTTCAAAGAGTCCGCAGTTAATTTCTGAAACAATTATACCTCCCTGCGTCGCGTCGGAGCCGAATCCGGCGTTGTTAAAAAGGCGGATGATAGGGGTCCCACAGGAAGGAGATCAGCCCCGCCAGCACCATATTGCCCTCCACCAGGGATTCCCACAGAAAGCCGCCGCCCATGTACCCCAGACGGTAGATGGTGAGGTAAACCAGGGCATACACCACGCAGATGAGCAGGAAAAACCCCAGGGTCGGCAGCAGCCCCGCCAGGGTGGCCCCGGCCATGGTCACAAACAGGACGAGGGCCAGGATATACAAGAGATTCAGGGTTTTTTTCTTGCCCAGGGCGATGGCCAGGGTCTCCTTGCCCACCACCCGGTCGCCTTCCAGGGCCTGAATCTCGAAGAGCCCGGAGCGGATAAAGACCAGTCCGGCGACAAAAAAGAAGGCCAGGAAGGTCGCCGACGACAGCTCCCGGTCGGCGGACAGGATCGGAATCAGCGCCGCCAGCACCCCCCAGGCTACCGACGTGAAGATCGTTTTGGAGCCGGGGATTTCCTTGAGCCGGGCCATCTGGCCGAACAGGGGCAGATGCCCGGAGAAGATGTTGACGTTGTAGATCAGGCCCAGCAGGCTCATGGCCAGGATGAACCAGAAGGACAAGGGTCCCAGGAGCAGGCCGATGATCAGGGCCAGCAGGGCCGAAGCCGCGCCGCTGGCGAGCAGAAAGCGGCGATGGCTGCCGTAAAACATGGTCTGGATGGGATCGTTGAGTTTGCTGGCCTTGTCGGTGAAATGGTGCAGGATGTGCATGGCGTAAATATAGAAAAAGGCCACGAAAAAGTATTTGAAGAGCGGCTCCACGTCCTGCAGCAAAGACGAGGTGTAGCTGAGGGATCCGGCTCCCAGGGCCACATAGAGATTGGACTTGAGCAAAAACCGCCAGGCGCGGTGGAACAGTTGGCCGAAGGAGCCCTGGCGGAAGGCCCAGTCGTGCTTCAGGGTGCTCACCACGTTGCTGATGAGCCAGTTGGGGGTGGAGGCCCCGGCGGTGACGCCGACGGTGCGATAGCGACTCATCTCCTGCAGATTGAGCTCCCCTTCGGTTTCCACGTGATAGGTGGGGACGCCGGTGGCCCGGGAGATCTCCACCAGGCGTTGGGTGTTGCCGCTGGTGCGGCCGCCCACCACCACGATGGCCTCCACATCCTGGGCCAGTTCCTGGATTTCCGCCTGCCGGTCGGCGGTGGCGTCGCAAATGGTGCTGTATATCTGGGCCTGGGGAAAGCGGTCGAGGATTTCCGCCACCCGCTGGTTGAAGACCGCCTCGCTCTGGGTGGTCTGGGCCACGACGATGAGCTGGGCCATCTCCGGCAGGGCCGCCACATCGGCGGCGCTGCTGACCACGTGGCCCCGGTCCTGGGTATGGCCCTTCAGCCCCAGGACCTCGGGGTGATCCTGGTCGCCCACGATGACGGTATGGTAGCCCTCCCGGGACCAGCGCCGGATGATGGCCTGCACCCGGGCGACCCGGGGGCAGGTGGCGTCGATGATCTGGCAGCCGGCCTCCTCCAGGTGACGCCGTTCCTGGGGGGGAATGCCATGCGCCCGGATCACCACCACCCCCGGGGGGACCTCCCGGCCTTTCTGAATGACGGCGATGCCCCGCTCCGCCAACAATTCCAGGACCTGGGGATTGTGGATGAGGGGTCCGTAGGTGTAGATTTTGTCGGGCTTTTCGTTGATGGCCGACAGCACGAGTTCCATGGCCCGCTTAACCCCCATGCAGAACCCGGCGGTGCGGGCCAGAATGACTTTCACGGCGATGCTCTCCTTCTGCGGGCGGCGGCGGCAGGCCCCCGGCGTCCGGTGACGCTCCTGCCCCGCAGCTTTTAACAAAGTTCGGCAAAAATCCAGGTTTTCTTAAAGAAAAAAATAACCTCTTGATCATTTTGACAAGTTTTCCCGAAGGCGTCAAGGCGAACGGCGCGTCTTCCGGGGGGCCCGGCCGGTGAGCAAAATCCCCGGGCCCGGGGTTTCGGTTTGACAAATGCGCCCGACAAGTCCACAATAATACGATATTTCGGGGGGCCACCGGTCCGCCGGGCGCGGTCCCCGTCCCAGAAGGAAATTCCCGTGAGCTTCCAGGCGCCGTCCAACCTGTATGCCGTCATCCTGGCGGGGGGGTCGGGAACGCGGTTGTGGCCGCTGTCCCGCCGCATCCATCCCAAACAGCTCCTGCACCTGCCCGGGTGCAGCCCCGGTCGCAGCCTGGTGCAGGAGACGGCCCGGCGGGTGCTGGCCCACCTGCCGCCGGAGCGGGTGGTGGTGGTGACCCAATACGAACAGGACCTGGAGGTGCGGCGGCAGGTAGACAGGTGCGCGCCCGAGGCCGGCCCGCGCCTGACGATTCTGGTGGAGCCGCAGGGCCGCAACACTGCGCCCGCCATCGCCTGGGCCGCCCTGGAGGTGACAGGGCGCGACCCCGGGGCCCTGTTGCTGGTGATGCCCGCCGATCATCTGATAATGCGCCCGGAACTGTTGTGGGGCGCGGTGCAATCGGGGTTGGCCGCCGCCCGCGAGGGCTATCTGGTGACCTTCGGCATCACTCCCGACCATCCGGCCACCGGCTACGGCTACATCAAACAGGGCCCGCTCCTGGAGGCGGGCGGCGGGCCTGCCGGAGTCTACGGGGTGGAGCGCTTTGTGGAGAAACCCTCGGCCGCGACGGCCGCCGACTATCTGTCCCAGGGGGGATACTTCTGGAACAGCGGCATCTTTTTGTGGTCGGCCGCCAGCTTTCTGCAGGCGGTGGACCGCTGGCAACCCCGTTTGGGGGAGGGCCTGCGCGCTCTGGAGTTCGATGCCCACGGGCGTCCCCGGGCCGAGGCCTACGGCCGGCTCGACAACCTGTCGGTGGATTACGGCATCCTGGAACATCACGACCGCTGCGCCCTGGCGCCCCTGCCGGCCGGGATCGGCTGGACGGACCTGGGGAGTTGGGAGGCGGTCTTCAGCGTCGCCCCCAAAGACCCCCAGGGCAATTATCAGCAAGGCGAGGTGCTCACCCGGGATTGCACCGGCAGCCTGTTTCTCGGCAGCCATCGCCTGGTGGCGGGGCTGGGGTTGACGGACCTGGTGGTGGTGGAGACCGCCGACGCTGTGCTGGTGGCCGCCCGGGACCGCGTCCAGGACATCAAATACTTCACCGACGCCCTGAAAGAGGCGGAGGTGGTGAACTCCCCCCGGACCGTGTGCCGGCCGTGGGGGACCTTCACGGTGCTGGAGGAAGGCCCCGGTTACAAGATCAAGCGCATCGAGGTCTTTCCCGGGGCGAAGCTGAGCCTGCAGTACCACCACCGGCGCAGCGAACACTGGGTGGTCATTTCGGGCACGGCCCGGGTGACCTGCGGCGAGGCGGTCACCGCCCTGCACGCCAACGAAAGCACCTTTATCCCCATGGGGACGCCCCACCGGCTGGAAAACCCCGGGGACGCCCCCACCGTCATCATCGAGGTGCAAAACGGCGACTACCTGGGGGAGGACGACATCGTGCGCCTGGAGGACAGCTACCACCGGGTCGGTTAGGCAAGGCCGCCTCCGGCGGGGGGCGGCAACACGTCGGAGCAAGGGGGATTGCAGCCAGTGGCCAGGGAAACCGGCAGTTTCTGCCCATCCTGTTTCAAGGCCTACGACATCCGGGGCCGGGTGCCCGAGGAGCTCGATACGGACCTGGCCTACCGCCTGGGGCGGGCCTACGCCGCCTTCCTGGCGCCCCAGCGGGTGGTGGTGGGCCGGGACATCCGCCTGTCCAGCGCCTCCCTGGCGGACGCCCTGAGCGCCGGGCTCCTGGCCAGCGGCGTCCAGGTGCTGGACCTGGGGTTGTGCGGCACCGAACAGGTCTATTTCTACACCTCCTATCTGCGGGCCGACGGCGGCGTCATGATCACCGCCAGCCACAACCCCCCGGACTACAACGGCATGAAGCTGGTGCGGGAGGAGTCCAAGCCCATCAGCGGGGACACCGGCCTGCACGATCTGGGGGCCCGGGCGGCCCGGGGAGACTTCCCGGCTCCGGCCGCCACCCCGGGCATCCGGGTGACGGTGGACTCCCTGGCGGCCTACACCGCCCACCTGCTGTCCTACGTGGACCACGACGCCCTCACCCCCCTCACCATCGTGGTGAACGCCGGCAACGGCGGGGCCGGCCCCGTCATCGACTATCTGGAGTCGTCCCTGCCCTTCCGCTTCGTGAAGATCCGCCACCGGCCCGACGGCACCTTTCCCCACGGCGTCCCCAACCCCCTGGTGCCCGAGAACCGCCGGGCGACCATCGCCGCGGTGCGGGAGCACCGGGCCGACCTGGGGCTGGCCTGGGACGGCGACTTCGACCGCTGCTTCTTCGTGGACGAGCGGGGGACCTTCATCGAGGGCTATTACCTGGTGGGGTTCCTGGCCCAGGCCCTGCTGGCGCGGTGCCCCGGGGAAAAGATCATCCACGACCCGCGGCTGACCTGGAACACCATCGACATGGTGCGGGCGGCCGGGGGCGAGCCGGTGATGTGCAAGACCGGGCACGCCTTCATCAAGGAGCGCATGCGGGCCGAAAACGCCCTCTACGGGGGGGAGATGTCGGCCCACCACTATTTCCGGGACTTCGCCTACTGCGATTCCGGCATGATTCCCTGGCTGCTGGTGGCCGAATACATGTGCCGGACGGGCCAACCCCTGTCGGCCCTGGTGGCGGAGCGGATGCGGCTCTTTCCGGTGAGCGGCGAGCTCAACCGGCAGGTGGCCGACCCGGCGGCGGTGCTGGCCCGGGCGGCGGACCGCTACGGGCCCGAGGCCATCAGCCTCGACCGCACCGACGGGATCAGCCTGGAGTTCGCCCGCTGGCGCTTCAACCTGCGGGCCTCCAACACCGAGCCGGTGCTGCGCCTGAACGTGGAGACCCGGCAGGACCCCGACCTCCTGCGGGAAAAGACCCGGGAGCTGCTGGAGTTGATCGGGTGAGGCGGCGGTCCCGGCCCGGGGGGAGGCCCTGATGGGCGAGTTCCTCGCCCTGCTGGGGGGCACCGTGGCCCTGCGGCCCTACGTCTTCATCTTCCTGGGGGTCTACCTACTGCTGGCCACCTGGCACCTGGGGCTGGGCCGCACCCTGACCTACCTGGGGCTGGGCTATCTCATCGCCTGGAGTTCGGAGTTCCTCTCCATCCACACGGGCTTTCCCTACGGCCAGTATATCTACATCCCCGCCACCCGGGGCCGGGAGCTGTGGGTGGCCGGGGTACCGTTCATGGACTCGCTGTCCTACGTGTTCCTGTCCTACGCCAGCTACAGCCTGGCCCTGCTGGCCCTGGGGCCGGTGCGCCGCCGGGGCCGGGGCCTGTTCCTGGACGAAAGCCCCGCCCTGCGGGGGTCCTGGCTGACCCTGGCGCTGGCGGCGGCGCTGTTCGTGACCCTGGACATCATCATCGATCCGGTGGCCCTGCAGGGGTACCGGTGGTTCCTGGGGCAGATCTACGGGTACCCGGAGCCGGCCGCCTACTTCGGCATCATGGTGGAGAACTTCGCCGGCTGGCTGCTGGTGGGCGCGGTGATGATGCGCACCCTGCAGGCCGTGAGCCGCTGGGGCCGCCGTCCCTGGTGGGGCTGGGGCCGGCGGGAGTTCGGCAACCGGGCCCTGCTGGGGCCGGGGCTCTACGTGGGCATCCTGGCCTTCAACCTGGCGGTCACCTTCGCCCTGGGAGAGACCCTCATGGGACTGGCGGGGCTGTTCATCACCCTGCCGCTGCTGACCCTGATCGGGGTGTCGCTCGCATACCGACTGACAACCGACCGGGACAGGGAAGACGGGGGAGAGGGCCCAGGGAGAAGATGGCCGGGGGAGGGGGCCAAGGGTCTGACGACCCTTACCCCCTCCCCCGGACCCCCACCCCCCAGCCCGTAGAGGGATGAGGGGTGAGGGCCGGCGAC
>CAYRYV010000076.1:0-13802 GCA_964428565.1 uncultured Desulfobacterales bacterium
CCCTCTGCTACAATCAGGAAAATCCAATCTCCGCGAGGAGCACCGTGAAGAAAAAGAAACCTGCTCAGGCCCCCCGGCCCCCGGCTGCCCAAGCCCCGCCCGCGGCCGCCGCCCTCCCGGTCCGCCCCCGCCTGGCGGCCTATGAGGCCCTTATCTTCCTTACCGGCGCCGTCACCCTCTCCCTGGAGGTCCTGGCCTCCCGCATCATGACGCCCTATTTCGGGGTAAGCCTTTACATCTGGGCGGGCATCCTCTCCATCACCCTCATCTTTCTGGCCCTGGGCTATCAATGGGGGGGCCGTTTGACCCAACGCCGGGACCCCGAGACCCTCCAGTTCCTTTTCCTGGCCGCCCCGCTGGTGGCCGCCCTGGCCATCGTGGTGGCCGCCGCCCTGTATCCCGCCATCTTTCCGGTGTTCTCCACCTTAAACCTCATTGTGGCCAGCTTTCTGGGGGGCACCCTGCTTCTGGCCCTGCCTCTGGTGGTGCTCTCCGCCATGAACCCGCTGCTCATCGCCCTGGCCCGGGACGCCCACCCCGGCGGCGACGGCGGAGCCGGCCGGGTCTTCTTCATCAGCACCGTAGGCTCGGTGGCGGGCGTGGTCCTCACCGCCTTTCTCATCATCCCCCGGTTTACCAACTATCGGGCCTTGTTGTGGCTCAGCCTGGGTCTCAGCCTGGTGGTGGTCTGTCTGCTGTGGCTGCCGCCGGCCCCGGCTCCGGCCCGTCGCCGGCGGCTGCTGGCCGGCGGCCTTGTGGTCGTCGTCCTGGGCGGCGTCCTGCTGGTCGGCCAGAAGGCCTACTTCCGGATGCTGGCCGCCCGCAGCGAGCTGGGAAGGAGCTTTGCAGTGCTGGCGGAATACACCTCCGTCTTCGGCAATATCAAGGTCGTGGCCGTCAACCCCGAGGACCGGGCGCGGCCTCCGGCCCTGGTCTACCTCCAGGACGGCATCATCCAGAACATGGTCACCGCCGACGGCAAGGTCCTGGACCATACCGGTTTCATGCTGCGCCTCATTGAGGCCTACGCCCCCGCGGCCCGCGACTCCCTGGTCCTGGGCATGGCCTCCGGCTTCATCCCCCAGCGCCTCCAGGACCGGGGGCAAAAAGTCACCGCCGTGGAAATCAACCCCAACTCCCTCCAGGCCGCGGTGGACTTCTTTAAATTCGATCCCTCCCGGGTGGCCGTCCATATTGAAGACGCCCGCACCTTTGTCCGCCGGCACCGGGCCGCCTACGACGTCGTGGTCACCGATCTCTTTCACGGCGATTGCACCCCCGACTATCTCCTCACCATCGAGTTCTTCCGGGAAGTGGCCGCCTGTCTGCGCCCCGGCGGCATGGTCATCATCAACACCTACTTCGATCCCGCCGATGAAGCCGTCAACGAAACCATCCTGGCCACCGTCGCCGCCGCCTTCCCCTTTGTGCTGGAGTTCCGCTCCCCCTCCTCCGCCGGTCTGGTGAGCAGCGCCTGCATGTTGGCCTCCAGCGCCCCCCTCTCCCCCGAGACCGCCTACCAGCTCGCCGCCCGGGGGGGCGACCTGCCCACCAAGGATTATCAGACCCTCCAGGCCGTGCGCCCCGTTTCCCGGGAGGTCCTCAGCCACCGCGCCCCGGTCAGCGACGACCACAACATCTTTTCCATCCTGGCCGCCGCCAGCCAACTGCGCTACCGCACCCAGTTCAACAAGCTCCCCCCCCACCTGCTGGTCAATTGAGTGACCCAGGCAGGAAAGCGCCGTGTCCTTGAAAAACTCAAGGCGGGGTGGCAGCCCCGCCTTTTTCTATTAAGGTATGTGGTTGCGGCCGCTTACGCCCCGCAGCACTTCTTGTATTTCTTGCCGGAGCCGCAGGGGCAGGGGGCGTTGCGCCCCACTTTCTTGGCCTCTTTGGTCACCGGCCGGCGCTCCCCGCCGTCGCCGTGGCTGTAGGACAGGGCCGCCTGCCGCTCCCGCTCCCGTTCCCGGGCGGCGTAGTCCTGGGGCTGGCGCAGGCGCAGGTGGAAGAGGGTGCGCACCGTCTCCACCTGGATGCGGTGGACCATCTCCATAAACATCTCGAAGCCTTCCTTCTGATAGGCCCGCAGGGGGTCCTGCTGGGCGTAGCCCCGCAGGCCGATGCCGTCCCGCAGATGGTCCATGGCCAGCAGGTGGTCCTTCCAGTGGCTGTCCACGAGTTGCAACATGACCATCTGCAACAGGCCGGGAAAGACCTCCGGGCCGATCTCCTGCTTTTTGGCCTCCAGGGCGTCGGTCAGCTGTTGGTGCATGGTCTGGCTGAGCTCTTCCCGGTCCAGCTCTTCCGGTTGGCCGTTGAGACGGACGCGCAGCCCGAACTGGTGCAGAAAGCCTTCCCTCAGGCCGTCCAGGTTCCAATCCTCGGGCAGGGTCTTGTCGTCGGTGTATTCGGCCAGCAGCTCGTCGGCCAGCTCGCCGGCCATCTCCGCCAGTTCCGCCTCCAGGTCCTCGCCGGCGAGAATCTGCCGCCGCTGGCCGTAGATGGCCTCCCGCTGCTTGTTCATGACGTTGTCGTATTCCAGCAGGTGCTTGCGGATGTCGAAGTTATGGCCCTCCACCCGCTTCTGGGCCCGTTCGATGGCCCGGGAGACCATGTTGTGTTCGATGGGCTGCCCCTCCTCCATCCCCAGGCGGCCCATGAGACCCTTGATGCGGTCGGAGCCGAAGATGCGCAGCAGGTCATCCTCCAGGGAGAGGAAGAAGCGGGAGGAGCCGGGATCGCCCTGGCGCCCGGACCGGCCCCGCAGCTGGTTATCGATGCGCCGGGATTCGTGGCGCTCGGTGCCCAGGATGTGCAGACCGCCGGTGGCCACCACGCCTTCCCCCAAAACGATGTCGGTGCCCCGGCCCGCCATGTTGGTGGCGATGGTGACATGCCCCAACTGCCCGGCCTGGGCCACGATCTGGGCTTCCTTTTCGTGATGCTTGGCGTTGAGGACTTCGTGCTTGATCCCCTCCCGCTTCAGCAGGCGGCTGAGGCGTTCGGATTTCTCGATGGACGTGGTCCCCACCAACACCGGCTGGCCCCGCTGGTGGCAGTCCTTGATCTCCTCCAGGACGGCCTGGTATTTCTCTTCCTCGGTCTGGTAGATGACGTCGGGGTTGTCGAGGCGGATCATCTTGCGGTGGGTGGGGATGACCATGACGTCGAGGTTGTAGATCTTCTTGAACTCCTCGGCCTCGGTGTCGGCGGTGCCGGTCATGCCGGCGAGTTTGGCGTACATGCGGAAGTAGTTCTGAAAGGTGACCGAGGCCAGGGTCTGGTTTTCGTTTTCGATCCGCACCCCTTCCTTGGCCTCCAGGGCCTGATGGAGGCCGTCGGAGTAGCGGCGGCCGGGCATCAGGCGACCGGTGAACTCATCGACGATGATGACCTGGCCGTCCTTGACAATGTAGTCCACGTCCCGCTTGAACAGGGCGTGGGCCTTGAGGCCCTGCTGCAGGTGGTGGAGGATCTCGATATGGGAGGGGTCGTAGAGGTTGTCCACCCCGATGATCTTCTCGGCCCGGAGCACGCCCTCTTCGGTCATGACCACGGTGCGGGACTTTTCGTCCACGGTGTAGTCCTTGTCGCGCCCCAGTTGGGGAACGATCCGGTTGAGGTGGTAGTAGAGCTGGGTGGATTCCTCGGCGGGACCGGAGATGATCAGGGGCGTCCTGGCCTCGTCGATGAGGATGGAGTCCACTTCGTCGACGATGGCGTAGTTGAAGCCCCGCTGGACGTAGTCCTCCAGGGCGAACTTCATGTTGTCCCGAAGGTAGTCGAAGCCGAATTCGTTGTTGGTGCCGTAGGTGACGTCGGCGGCGTAGGCCCGGCGCCGTTCTTGGTCATCAAGGCCGTGGAGGATGACTCCCACCTCTAACCCCAGGAAGCGATAGATGCCGCCCATCCATTCGGAGTCCCGGCGGGCCAGGTAGTCGTTGACGGTGACCACATGGACGCCGAGGCCGGTGAGGGCGTTGAGGTACACGGGCAGCACCGCCACCAGGGTCTTGCCTTCCCCGGTCTTCATTTCGGCGATCTTGCCTTCGTGCAGGGCGATGCCGCCGATCACCTGGACATCGAAGGGACGCAGGCCCAGGACCCGCACCGCGGCCTCCCGGGCCACCGCAAAGGCCTCGGGGAGCAGGTCGTCCAGGGGTTCACCCCGGTCCAGGCGTTCCCGAAAATGAGGCGTCCTGGCCGTGAGGTCGGCGTCGGAGAGGCGACGCAGTTCGGGTTCCAAAGCGTTCACCCGGTCCACCAAGGGGGCCAGGCGTCTGAGCTCGCGTTCGTTTTTGGTGCCGACAATCTTTTTGAGGATATATTTGAACATGGTCTTCCTGAAAGAGTTACAAGTATTATGTTTCCCGTTGCGACAAAGGACGGTGCCGCCAAGGGCCGGCTATCATAAAAAAACCCGATTCCGGAGGCCGGGAAACGCCATCGGATCTTTCCCCTGCCACCTTCCCGGGGGCCACCATGGGATGAAAGCTTACGTTTTTGTTTAAATTTTAACTCCGAAGGGTCCGCCTGTCAATGCTGGGCGGAGACAGGCGGGGAAAAATCAAGAACCATGGCGATTTCGTCGCATTCCGGAAATTTGGGGCACTTGACGCAGTCGGCCCACACGATGTGAGGGAGAACATTTTTATCCACCACCTGGAAGCCGAAGCGGCCAAAAAATTCCGTCTGGTAAGTAAGGACGAAGACTTTTTCCAGGCCCAGGGTGACAGCTTCCGAGAGGCAGGCCTCCACCAGCCGGGTGCCGATGCCCCGGCCTTTATACTGCTCCTGAACGGCCACGGAGCGCAGTTCACCCAGGCCCTCCCAGCAGACGTGCAAGGCCGCCACGCCCAGGATGGGGCCGCCGGGGGCTTCCTGGTAGACGTAGTAGTCCCGGATGTGGCTGTAGAGCTCGCCCATGGTGCGCAACAGCAATACCCCCTGACTGGCGTAGTTCCGCAGGAGGCGGCGGATATCCTTGACGTCGGCGATGCGGGCTTTGCGGATCATCGGGGTCGGTCGAGACATTGAGAGCAAACCTCTCCGCGTGGAGAGAGCAGCTCATAGAGGGACACGGGGTCTCCTTGGCCTTCAAGGTTGATATCGCCGAGATGCCGAACCTCGAAAGCATCCCGAATCTCTTCGTAGGTCGGTGCGGCTATGATCGCATCGGCTTTGTAATGATGTGACAATCCAGTTATCCTCCAGGTCTGATCAACAGGCATTCCCGACACCGAATAATTGAAGCGCTGTCTGGGTCCCATCCGGCCGACCACCGCAGGGCCGGAGAGAATGCCGAGGCTCAGCCGCAAGGGCGGGAGATGTTCCGCCGCCGTGGTCTGATTTAACTCCTTGACCTCAGCAAGCATCTGCAGTGCGGCGCAACAGGCCCGGGTGGCGGCGTTCGGCCAAGCTACGGGGGCGCCCCCAAAGGCAACCAAGGAATTGGCTTCGACGCTCCCCAGGCTGCCGCCGAAACTGAACACCAAGAGGGCGACAATCACGACCCCCGGCCATGCCAAAGCGGCGATAACTTCCCCCATCTTCAGGGAAAATCCATCCTTTCCTCTCTTCGGACGGGCATCACGCATTGTAAGTCTGCCATAATATGATATTACTATACGGGAAATTTTGAAATGGAAAATTCAGGCGATCTCAAGGAGTAAGATATGATTATTCACCGTGATTGTTACGTGCGGCTGGCCTACCGGATGCACCTGGATTCGGGGGAGGTGGTCAAGGGGAGTGCCGCCGGCCCGGCCTATATGGACTTTGTAGTGGGCTACCGGGAGTTGCTTCCCGGGCTTGAAATCCGCCTGTTGGGAATGCGGGAAGGGCAGGAGCAGGAGTTCGTCATACCCGCGGCGGAGGCCTTCGGTCGGCACGACCCCAAACAAGTTCAGGAATATAACCGCAGTCGTTTCCCGGCGGATGCGGACCTGCGTCCCGGCGGGGTGGTGACGGTGGCGCACTCGGTGGTTCCCCTGCCTTTTCCCTACCGGATCGTGGAGGTGCGGGAGGATGTAGTGGTGTTGGACATGAATCATCCCCTGGTTGATCGGGACTTACACTACTGGGTTCAGGTTTTGGAGGTGCGGCCGGCCACCTCGGAGGAGTTGGATAGCCGGAAGCAGCAGATGCCCTGTGAGGGGAATTGGGACGTTGATTAAAACGGAGATGAGGTTAGGGTAAGGCCACAAAAAAAAAAAGACGCTGATTCCTGCCGGAGTCAGCGTCTTACGCCGGAAGTCGAAGAGAATTAGGTTTCGGTGACTTCGATGGCGCCGGACGGGCAGACTTCCACACAGGATTCGCACCCCAAGCATTCATCGATATTTACGACGACCGCTTTCCCATCTTGCATTTCCAGCACGCCTGAAGGACAGACATTGACACATTCTTCGTCGCCAGTGCACTTATCGACATCGATATCTACGTTCCAGCCCATGAGACAAACGCCCTCCTTATAAGTAGTCCGAAAAGATTCACGTAAAAAGCTACCTTGGATACATTCAGAAGTCAAGTCTTTTGACTGGCGGTTGTTAAAAATTTCACCTGCAGGCCCCGGAGGCCATCGCCGCTGAAGGCAACATGCTAACATGAAAGGCATAAATCGCCTAACAATATTCATGCGGGGGGAAAAGATCAGCGGCTGTACAAAAACATTTCCATATTGCAGGGAATGTGCTATTTTTTAAGGAATTTTAGCGGCGCGAGCCCTTAATAGCGATTTGTGCAGAAGGAGGTTTGCCGAATGGACATCCGCACCATCCTGTGGCCCACTGATTTATCGAAGAATTCCCTCAAGGCCGCCCCGCAGGTGATGTCGCTGGCTACCAGATATCAAGCGCGGGTGATTATGCTCTACGTGGGGACGGACCTCATGGCCCATGATATGTCCTACGGGTTTCCGGGGGAGGAGCATCTGAAGAATTTCCAGAAATGGGAGCTGGAGCAGGCCAAGAAGAAGATGGAAGGCGTCTGCGACAAGGACCTGAAGGCCTGTCCCCAGCTACAGGTCCGCTTAGTCACCGGAGATGCGGCCGCCGAGATCTTGAAGATGGTGACGGCGGAGAAGGCGGATATGATCGTGATGACCACCCACGGCAAGGGCGCCGAGAATGTGGACCGGAAGGACCCGGCCTTTGGCAGCGTGGCCCTGAAGGTGATCAAAGGAGCGTCCGTGCCGGTTACCCTGGTCAACCCCCTGGCGGGATAGATACGCACCCAACGTTCGTATAGATTATAAGGCCCTGCGGGCCCTCCTGATAGCGGGCGGGCCGCGGGGTCGTCATTGTGCCATGAAAGTTCCCTTCGGCTTTTTTCTGAGGCTGTTCTTATCGTTTATCGCCGCCAAGCTCATCCTGCGGGCCCTGGACAGCGAGAGTTCGGGCTGGCTTATCCTCCTCACCCTGATTTTCCTCATCAATGCCTACGTGTTCGAGTACCCGGCGTTGGGGGAGCGACTGCGCCGGTGGAAGCGGCCGACGCCGGCCGCCCCCGACGAAGGCCGGCAGACGACGTCAAACCAGACCCACCAAGCGGATTGAACCGTGGGCGGAAATCCTGTGGAATTTCCGGGCGCAGGACGCTTGTTCCGGGTCTCCCACGTCTTATATTAAGTTCAAACAAACAATCGCAAGGTTATTGACCTGAGACCGGGGATGCAGGAACCGACGAGGAAGAGGCATGTTCCTGATAGTGATGCTGACCGCCTCGATCTTGCTGCAGTTTGCGGCGGCCTGGCTGGCTTTCCGGCTGGTGCGCATTACCCAGAATATGCTGGCCTGGCTGCTGATCTCCGCGGCCATCTTACTCATGGCCCTGCGGCGCAGCATTTCTCTGTATCAGACGCTGCTGGGAGAGTCGCCCACGCCGTTGGATCAGAGCGCGGAATTGGTGGGGCTGGTTATTTCCATCCTGCTGGTGATCGGCATGGCAAAGATCGCGCCTCTCTTTTTGGCGATCAAGCGTTCGGGGGAGGAGTTTCGTCTCCAGTTGCTGCAAACCTGTATGGACGGCATCATTGCCAACGACCGGTCGGGAAAGATCATCGCCTGTAACCAGACCGCGGCGCGGATTCTGGGTTATAAGCCGGAGGAAGTCATCGGCAAACTCAACGTCAGAGAGATCTATCCCCCGGGCATGGCGAAAGAAATAAAACGCAAGATCTGCACCCAGGGATTCGGGGGGCAGGGGATTATTGAGAATTATGAGACGGTGGTGCGCCACAAAGACGGCACCCTGATACCCATCTGGCTGTCGGCCCGGATTTTCTGCGAAGACGGCCAGGATATGGGGGTGGTGGGGCATTTCCGCGACCTGCGGGAGCGAAAACGGCTGGAAGAGGAACTGCTGCAGAACGAACGCCTCTCGGCGTTGGGGAGGATGGCGGCCCATATCAGCCATGAAATCAAGAATCCCCTCATGCTCATCGGCGGTTTTGCCCGCCAGGTGTTGAAGGATAGCTCCGGAGAGCCCAGTAAGAATAAGGAAAAGCTGCAGATCATCGTCGAGGAGATCCGGCGGCTGGAAGATTTTCTCGGCGAAGTGGGCAGTTACGCCAAATTTTCCGAACCTCAAAAGAGCCCGGGCGATCTCAACAGGCTCATCCAGGATGTCTGCCTGAAGCTGGAGCCGGTATTGGAGGAAAGGGGCGTCGAGTTGGTGCTGCATCTGGATGCCGATCTGCCGTTGGTGGCGTTTGATGCCGGCCTGCTGCACCTGGTCATCGTGAACCTGGTCAAGAACGGTGTCGAGGCGATGCCGGGCGCCGGGACCTTGACCATTGCCAGCGGCCGCCAGGACGGGCGGGTCTTCGTGGAAATCGCCGATACCGGCGAGGGTATGGGACCGGAGACGCTGCAGCAGATTTTTCAGCCCTTTTTTTCCACCAAACCGAAAGGCAGCGGTTTGGGTCTGGCCATTTCCCAGAAGATCATCCAGGCCCACCAGGGAGAGATCACCGTGGAAAGCGAGCCCCAGAAGGGCTGCCGGGTGAGGTGCTGGTTGAAACCGGAGTCGTGACGGGGCGCTCACCGCAGACAGCCGCAAAATCCCGCCAGATCACGCCTCATCCCGGGGCAATCCCGGCAAAATGCCGGCGCATTGCGGTAGATTTCGGCATGCCGGGAGGGGCCGGAACAAGACAAGAAAGGCGCCGGGCGCAAGGCGCAAAGCCCACGGGGGCGGCAGGGGGCAATTTTTTATGGCCCCCCGGCCTACCCCGCGCCCCCCGGTTTGGACAACCGCCAGGGGAGCAGGGGCGGGCAGAACGCAACTTTCGGGAACCAGTCAAAATAGTTAATCATTCGTTGCATTTTCCTCACCGATCCACGCCCCCAGCAGGTGTCATACCTGCAGGGGGCCGTCAATATTTTGACCGGGCAAAAGTCTCCCGCAGGAAGAGCGGGAATGGATAAAAATTGCCGGGTGCGGGCCCCGGGCTGACCGGGGGGCGCGGCGCCGGGGGCGGCTGGCGGCCGAAAACCCCCTGGGGGTCTCTGTCTGGGGGGCCGGGGCGGGGGAGCTAAGCCCCCGGGAGGCTGGAACAGAAATTGCAAATTGTCCCTGAAAAAATCTTGAGGCTGAGCATATGGCTATGGATGGTGGAAATTCAGGGCGCATATTGGTGGTGGACACGGACGCAACGCAGTGCCTGCTCATTCGAGCCTGGCTGGGGCTCCGGGGATTCGAAGTCACGGTGCACACCGAGCCCGCCGAAGGTTTGCAGATATTGGACGAGGGCTTTGAGGCGGCCATTTGCGGCGACGGGTTGCCGGGGATGAGTTCCGAGCTCTTCCTGAGGCAGTGGCAGAAGAGCAATCCGCATGGGTTTGTCATTCTGATGGGGAGCGAGCAGCACTCCGAACGGCTCCTGGAATTGATCCGGCTGGGCGCCTTCACCTACCTGACCAAGCCGGTCATGGAGGAAAAGCTGGTGCAGGCCCTGAGCTACGGGCGGCAGAACCATCAGATGCTGCTGGGCATTCTGCAGTTGTCGGAGGAATTACAGGAGGCCTACGGGCAGCTCCAGCGGCAGGCCGAAATGCTGGCGGAGAAACAGGCCCGCCAGCAAAAACAGAAGTCCGAATTGAATTTTATCAAATCCTTCAGCTACGCCATGACCACGACCCTGGACCCGGTCAGATTGGCCGCCACCATCTCCCGGGAGTTGGGCAAGGTGGTGGACTTCAGCTTTTTCGGGCTGGACTGGTTCCAGCATCCGGAGGAGAGGCTGGTGTTCGTGTCCCCGGGGCTGGACCAGCACGAACAGGAGGAGTATCTGCGCCAGTGCCCCCCGCCCGGCAGGGAGGCGGCGGGGCCGCGGGACAGCCAGCCGACGTTCCACCGGATTGATACGAGGGCGGCGACTCCCCGTCGGCAGCTCTTTCGCCATCAGCGGCACTTCGCCTTGGAGATCGGGGTGGAGGCGGTGGGTTCCGTGGTATTGGGCCATGACGCCCCGTTGGACCTGCCGATGTCGAAGATCAAGTTGATCCGCTCGCTGGCGCCGTACATGGCGCTGGCCATGAAAAACGCGGTGGAGCACCATCAGTTGCGCAATCTGGCGGAGTATGACGACCTGACCCAGGTGTTCAACCGTCGGATGTTCGAGACCCATCTGCGGCGGGAACTGCTGACCAGCCGCCGCTATAACTATCAATTGTCGTTGATGCTCATCGATGTGGATCTGTTCAAGGACATCAACGACACCTACGGCCACCAGGTGGGCGACGCGGTCCTGAGGAAGGTCGCCGACCTGTTGCGCGAGGAGGTTCGCCAGACCGATCTGTTGGCCCGGTTCGGGGGAGACGAGTTCGCCCTGATTCTGCCGCACACCCCCCCCAAAAAGGCGAAGGTGCTGGCCCGGCGGCTGCTGCGCCGGTTCGCCCAGGAGCGCTTCGCCAACGGCGCCAAGCTGAAGATCAGTGTGAGCATCGGCATCGCCAACAATCATCCGGCCCTGGTCAGCGATGAGGAGGATCTGGTCTTCCAGGCCGACAAGGCCCTGTATCAGGCCAAGGCCCGGGGCCGGAACAATCTGGTGGTGATGGATCAGGTCAAGCCCGCCGGGCGCTTGCCGTTACGCCAACGGGCGCCGCAACTCGACGCCCTGAAGATCCCCACTCCGTTATAACCGTCTGCAGAGGAGAACCGCCATGTTGGACACCTATACCCCGGAGCCGGAGATGGCCCTGCCGCTCCCGCAGGAGGTCAGAAAGAGTTTCCGGGTCGGCTGCCTGCTGCCGGTCTGGTATCGGCCCATTCCCCGGGAGGCCTGGCCCCAGGCGGTGCAATTACGGCGTCATTACCCCGAAGCGGTGTTGGCCCTACCCTGGGTGTTTTACCACCAATCCGGCGACAGCCCGCAGACGGCGGCGATACGGGGGGATATTCTGAATATCAGCGCCGGCGGCGTCCTGCTGAGGGCGAAGCAACCCCTGGCGGTGGGCCAGGGCATGGAGCTGGCGCTGCAATTACCGAATTTGCCCCAGCCGTTGGGGCCCATTCTGGCCCGGGTGGGGTGGGTGGACCTGCACAACAGCTGCCAGGGCGGTCTGGAGTTTGTTAACCTGCCGGAGATCTACCGGGAACATCTCGTCAGTTTCATCTTCAAACATCAGCGCCAGTTGCGCCGCCAGGAAACCTTTGCGTAAGGGGCGGGGCGGGGGGAGCCAAGGCCCCCCTCCCCAAAGCGCCTTTTCCCGGTTCCACATGGCCGCGATTAGTTTACCTGAGCAGTATGTTTGAAAAAACCCGCGATTTAGGATAAAGTAAAGCCAATCAGATTCCCATTCTCTCCATCCTGACACCATGACAAGGCGATGCGGTGAAACCAAGCAAGCCGCCAACAGACTCCGGCAGTCCGGACCACCGATTGCTGGATGAGCTCTGCCGCTATTACCGATATTCCGCCGTCGGCCGGCGGATCACCGGCATTGTGCATAATTTCAACACCCCCCTGCAGGTGCTGTCGTTCCAGGCTGAGTTAATGGAGCGGAAATTCCAGGAAGAAAGAGACAAACTGGCGTCCCGGCTGCCTCCGGAGTTGCAGGAGGCGTGGGAGTTTTATGCCGGGTACCGGCAACAGAAGGTCGAACAGCTGCGGGAGGAGGTCAGGAACCTCAATGACATGGTCAGGCGGCTGCTGGACCAGGGCCTGCATGAGGATCAACAGAACAGCCAGAGCATTGACCTGAACGACCTGCTGCAGTGTGAACTGGGGCTCTACCAGGCCGACCGCTTCTTCAAGCACCGGGTGACCAAAGAGATCGACCTGAGCGTGGCGCTGCGGCCCATTTCGGGATTTTATATCGATTTCAGCCAGAGCTTCCGCAACCTGGTGGAGAACGCCCTGGAGGCCATGCAGGAAACCCCGGAGCCGCACCTGACGGTGACGACCGCCCTCGACGAGGGGCGGCGAGTCATCCGCATCACGGACAACGGCCCGGGCATCCCCAAGGCCGTCAAACCGCAGCTATTCCAACCCTTTGTCACCACCAAGAGCACCCCGGAGACGCCCCGGGCCGGTCTGGGGCTGTATATGGCCCGGCGGCTGCTGTCCCCCTACCGGGGGGAGATCACCTTGAGCCGCGAGGGCGCCACCACCTGCGCCACCATGATCCTGCCGTAACATGAACGCCCCCCCATATCCCCCCGAGTGCGCCGCCTGGCGGCTGCTCGATGACGGCGCCGGCCCGCCGGAGTGGAACATGGCGGTGGACCGGGCGTTGCTGGCCGCCCACGCCCAGGCGGGGGGGCCGCCCACCCTGCGTTTCTACCAATGGGACCGGCCGACCCTGTCGTTGGGGGCGGGACAACGCTGGCCCCGGGAGGGGAGCGCGGCGGGAGACGGCCACCCGCCAGTAGCGGTGGTGAGGCGGCCCACCGGGGGGCGGGCGGCGCTGCATGGCGGCGATCTGACCTACAGCCTGATCGCGGGGCAGCGGGAGGGCTTCCCGGCGTCGGTGACGGGGGTGTACCGCCGTCTCCGGGCGGGGTTGGCCCGGGGGCTGGCCAAGCTGGGGATCGCCCCGGAAACCGGGGGCGGCAAGGCGGGGGCGGACGACTTCCGCTGTTTCGCCCGGGCCGGCGCCGGCGACCTGATCTGGCGGGGGCGCAAGTATCTGGGCAGCGCCCAGCTGTGGCAGGGCAGGTCCTTTTTGCAGCACGGGTCCCTGCTGCTGCAGCCGCAGACGGACCTGTGGGCGCGCCTGGGGTGGGCGAGCCCCGGCCGCGAGCCGGCCATCACCTGCCTGGCGGAGATGCTCCCCGGGGAGACGGCCCTGGCGGCGGTCAAGGCGGCCTTGCGGGCCGGCCTGGAGGAGGAACTGGGGGTGCGGTTCGCGCCGGGGGGTCTGTCTGCCTGGGAACAGCACTGGCTGGCCCGGGAGGGGGAGGGACCGGCGGCCCCGGCGCTTCCCGGGAGTCAAAATTCCGACACCTAAAGGGACCGCCCCCGCGACCCCGGCGACCGGGGAGCGCGGCGGGGCCGCGGCAGAGAAAGAGCCGGGGGCGGGGGAGAAGATGGCCGGGGGAGAAGATGGCCGGGGGGCCGGGGGCACACCGGCGCGTACGGTGTACCGGGTACCGGGGAAAAAACGCCGGCTAGCCGGTACACCCGGGGCGGCTGCAGTCACCTTTCTGGTATCATCCTGAATTCCTTCCTTATTCATCGCACAATCCTCATGTCAACGAGCCGGCGGCGTCACGCCGGGACCCGGTACCGGCCGGAACCGGTACCGCCCTGTACCGGGGGTGTACCGGGTAGGGGCCGACCCGGCCGGGGGTCA
>CAYRYV010000077.1:0-6902 GCA_964428565.1 uncultured Desulfobacterales bacterium
CCCCGTCCTCCCCATTACGGGCTGGGGGGTGGGGGTCCGGGGGCAGGGGTAAGGGCTGTCAAGCCCTTGGCCCCCGCCCCCGGTTCTCTCTTCCGCCCCTTGGCCCCCGCCCCCTTTCGCCCTTCGCCTTTGCCCTTTCGCCTATCTTCTCCCCCCGCTCCCCGCCCCCAGCAGCTGGTCGAAGATCCGGTAGGCGGCCGTCAGCGCCGCCGAGTCCGCCGGCAGGGTGATGGTGGGTTGGCCCTCGGCGTCGAACTGCGCCAGCACCGGGTCCTCGGGGATGGCCCCGGCCAGCGGCAGGCCCTGGTTCTCCACTTCGGCCTGCGCCCGGTCCGGGATGCCGTCCGCCACCCGGTTGATGATCAGGGCGCTGCGGCCCACCACCAGCTTCAGTTGGTCCACCAGGGTCAGCACCCGCCCCGCGGCCTGGATGCCCCGCCACGACGGGTCCGACACGATCAGCAGCAGGTCCACGTTCTTGGTGGTGGTGCGGCTCAAATGCTCCATCCCCGCTTCGTTGTCCATCACGATGTAGGGGTAGTTCTTGCTCAGCACGTCCATGTAGTGGCTCACCAGGGTGTTGGCGGCGCAGTAGCACCCCGCCCCCTCCGGCTGCCCCATGCTGATCAGGTCGAAGCCCTCGGCCTCCACCACGCACTGGTTGATGCGCAGCTCGATGAGCTGGTCCTTGGTCATGTGGACCATGTCGCCGCCCTTCTTCATCTCCTCCCGGGCCTCCCCGATGGTTTTCTCCACCTTCAGGCCCAAAACCTCGTTGAAGTTGCTGTTGGCGTCGGCGTCAACGGCCAGAATGGGCTTCTTGTCGTGCTCCAGCAGGTAGCGCACCATCATGCCCGCCACCGTGGTCTTGCCGGTCCCGCCCTTCCCGGCCATGGCAATGAGAAAAGACAAGGGGATCTCCTCCTTTTGAGTTCTGCTGTGCATATCGGGGGTGCCGCGGCGCCTCCCCCCGACAAGTTGTCTAAATATAATCCGGGAACCCGCCGCGGTCAACTCGGCGGTCCGGCGGCCTCCCCGCCGCCCCCGCCAAAACCTTGACAAGGGGCCGCCCTTTATAATACATTTGTTAAAAATTAAATATTTTGAATACCTTTTCCGTTTAGAGGTCTCGATGTTCAAGAAAGTTCTGGTGGCGAACCGGGGCGAAATCGCCATCCGGATCATCCGCTCCTGCAAGGAGTTGGGCATCCCCGCGGTGACCATCTACACCGAACAGGACGCCAACGCCGTCCACGTCCTCAAGGCCGACCAGGCCATCCTCGTGACCCCCGGACCCCTGGCCGGCTACCTGGACTACGACCAGATCATCAAGGTGGCCCAATGGGCCGGGGCCGACGCCATCCACCCCGGCTACGGCTTCATCTCCGAAAACTGGCGCTTCGCCCACGCCTGCGAACAGGCCGGCCTCACCTTCATCGGCCCCCGCTCCGAGGCCATCCGGGCCATGGGCAGCAAGACCCGGTCCCGGGAGATCATGACCAAGGCCGGCGTCCCCATCGTCCCCGGCTCCCCCGTCATCGCCTCCGAAGAGGAGGCCGCCGCCTGGGCCGACAAGCTGGGCTACCCCCTGCTCATCAAGGCCAAGGCCGGCGGCGGCGGCCGGGGCATGCGCCTGGTGGCCAACGGCGAGGAGCTCTCCCGGGGCCTGCCGGCGGCCCGGGCCGAAGCCAAAAAGGCCTTCGCCGACGACGCCGTCTACCTGGAAAAGTTCATCGTCCAGCCCAAACATATCGAAATCCAGCTCATCGCCGACAAATACGGCCAGGTCGTCCACCTCGGGGAACGCGACTGCTCCATCCAGCGCCGCCACCAGAAGCTCATCGAAATCGCCCCCTCCCTGGTCCTCACCCCGGAAAAGCGCGCCGCCATGGGCGAAGTCGCCAAACGGGCCGCCCTCGAGATCGGCTACCATACCGTCGGCACCGTGGAATTCCTGGTGGACCGCGACCTCAACTACTACTTCCTGGAGGTCAATACCCGCATCCAGGTGGAGCATCCCATTACCGAAATGATCACCGGCATCGACATCGCCAAGGAGCAGATCCGCCTGGCCGCCGGCGAGCCCCTGGGCATGTCCCAGGAGGACGTCGAGTTCCGGGGATATGCCATCGAATGCCGCATCAACGCCGAGGACCCCCGCAACAACTTCTTCCCCTCCCCGGGCCGCATCACCAAATACGTCTCCCCCGGGGGCATCGGCATCCGCCTCGACGGCTGCGTCTTCGGCGGCTACGAGGTGCCCCCTTACTTCGATCCCCTCCTGGCCAAACTCTGCGCCTGGGGCAACACCTGGAACGAGGCCGTCAGCCGCATGCAGCGAGCCATGGACGAATACCTCATCCGGGGCATCAAGACCACCATCCCCCTCTACCGCCGCCTCCTCCGGGACGACGAGTTCCTCCGGGGACGCTTCACCACCGAATACATGGAGAAGAAAATCCAGGAACTGAGCTACGAGGAGGAACGGGAACCCTTCGACCTCTACTACGTGGCCGCCGCCGCCCTCTTCTTTGAAATGAATTACTTCTACTCCGAACAGGACTGACGCCATGAGTATGCCGGTGCAGATCACCGACGCCTCCCTCCGCGACGGCGTGGAGGATTTCGTGCTCAAACACATCCGCCTCGAGGAGCTCAACCGCCTGGGCAAACTCCTGGACCGCGTCGGCTTCTATTCCCTGGACTGCTGGGGCGGCGGCACCTTCTACGCCGCCCTCACCCAGCTCCAGGAGGATCCCTGGGAGCGCCTCAGAAAACTCCGCCGCGCCGTGAAACACACCCCCTTGCAGATGATCGTCCGCGGCCAGATGCTGGTGGGCTCCCGCCCCTACCACAAGGAGGTGGTCCGCAAATTCATGGCCCGGGCCGCCAACCTCGGCATCGATATCTTCCGCATCTACGACCAGCTCAATGATCTCGACAACATGAAAATGGCCGTCGCCCTGGGCAAGGAGCTCCGCAAGGAGGTGGAGGCCACCATCCTCTTCTCCATCAACCCCGCCGTCAAGATCGACGACTACGTCCAGCAGGCCGGCGCCCTCCTGGACCAGGGGGCCGACGCCATCTGCATCAACGATTCCCTGGGGGTCATGACCACCCCCCAGATCGCCTCCCTCCTCCGTAATTACCGGCGCAACTACCACCACCCCCTGCGCCTGCACCTCCACGACAACCACGGCAACGCCCTGGCCGCCTACCTCGTGGGCATCCGCGCCGGCGTCGAACGGGTCGACACCACCCTCAGCCCCCTCACCTGGCCCTACGGCCCCCCCGCCGTGGAGTCCCTCCTCTTCTCCCTGGGCGGCACCCTCTACGACCCCCACCTCGACGTCGACGCCCTCAGCGAAGTCGCCGAACACCTCAAGCTCCTCCAGGAGGCCTACAAATACCGGCCCCCGGACTTTCCCCAGACCGAGGCCGTCGTCACCGCCAACTACCTCCCCCCCCTCCTCAAGGAGTTCATCCGGGAGGAACTCGTCCGCCGGGACGCCCGCGACCGCCAGCAGGCCGCCTTCAAGGAGGCCCACAAGGTCTGGGCCGACCTGGGCTTCCTCCCCCTCAAGGGCCGCATCCTGGAGATCGTCGGCCAACAGACCGTGGCCAACGTCCTGGCCGGCGGCCGTTACCTCGACATCACCGCGGGCCTCGCCAATCTCCTCAAGGGCCGCTACGGCCCCTTCGACTCCCTGGCCAGCGACGAGCTCCGCCAGGTGGCCCTCAAGGCCCGGGGCGAGGAGCGCGAACAGACCTGGGAGGGACGCCTGCGCCAGGCCCCCGGCATCACCCAGGAGGAGGACATCCTCACCTATACCCTGTTCCCCGAGGAGGCCCAACGCTTCTTCGAACGCCGCACCCAGGCCCCCCCGGCCCCCAGCGCCCCCAAGACCCTCCCCGTGGACCCCCAGGCCCCGGCCCCCCCGCCCCTGCGCATCGCCCCCACCATGCCCCGGGGCCTCAGCCTCACCCACCGCGGCGAGGAAGTCCCCGCCCGCCTGGAGGGCCTCGGACCCTTCCGGGGCAACAAGCAGACCCTGTTCATCAACGTCGGCGACAACACCGAAGAGATCGAGGTCGCCTTGGTGCCCGGCGGCGGCGCTCTCCCCGAATACCGCATCACCTTCCACGGGGAGACCTACGCCGTCAAGTTCCGCAAGGCCTTCCCCAAGGAGGAGGAATACACCCCCATCTTCCTGGAGATCAACCAGCAGATCGAGGAGTTCCTCATCAAACACCTGCGGGGGGATTGACGCCGTGCCCGGGAGCCTCGCCCCGCCGGCCCCGGCCGACAGACGCCCCGGAAAGTTCGCCGCGCCGGCGGCCACGGCTGCCGTCGAGACGCGATATACGACCCTAACCCACGCCACCGTTGCCAGGGGGTGAAACCATGGCCGTGCGCCGTCGCATGTTGCCCGTAGGCTGGTACCCGGCCTCTCCGGAAGGATGCCGGGAGGAAATCGCCGACTTCGTCCGGGGGACTCCCCCGCTGCCCGCCGGTATGCGGGTCATGGGGGGCATCGTCCCCCATGCCGGCTGGTTCTTCTCCGGTCGCCTGGCCGCCCGGGTCCTCTATCTGGCCTCCCGGACCCTCCAACCCCGGGTCGTGGCCGTCTTCGGCGGCCACCTGGGCGCCGGCAGCCCCCCTCTCCTGGTGGACGACGACGGCTGGGAGACCCCCCTGGGGGTCATCGACATGGCCACCGAGTTCTTCCAGCCCCTCCAGGCCGCCGTCCCCTGCCGCCCCGAACCCCCCGGGGACAACACCATCGAAATCCAGTTGCCCCTGGTCAAGCACTTCTTCCCGGAGGCCCGCCTCCTGGCGGTGCGCGCCCCCCACTCCCGCCAGGCCGTGGCCCTGGGCCAGGCCGTGGCCCGCATCGCCCGGGACCTGAACCAGTCCCTCCTGGCCATCGGCTCCACCGACCTCACCCACTACGGCCCCAACTACGGCTGGGCCCCCAAAGGCTACGGCGCCGCCGCCGTCAAATGGGTCAAGGAGGTCAACGATAAGCAGTTCGTCGAGCGCGCCCTGGCCCTCGACGCCGACGGCGTCCTCCAGGCCGGGGTCCGCGACCAGAGCGCCTGCAGCTCCGGCGGCGCCGCCGCCGCCATCGCCGCCGCCAAGGCCCTGGGAGCCGACAAGGCCCACCTGGTGGACTACTACACCAGCTACGACGTCATGCCCGGCGACAGCTTCGTGGGCTACGCCGGCATCGTCCTGGGGGCCTGACGGCCCCCCCGCCCCAACCTCAGAAAGAATGACCGAGAACGTCTAGACGTGACCGCCGACCCCTCCCATCTGGTCATCGGCGCCGGGCCCGCCGGCCTGGCCGCCGCCCACGCCCTGAGCGTCCACCGCCTGCCCGCCGTCGTCCTGGACCAGGACGCCCAGGTGGGCGGCCTCTCCCGCACCGTCAGCCACCGGGGCTTCGCCTTCGACCTCGGCGGCCACCGCTTCTTCACCAAAAGCCCCGAGGTCATGGACCTCTGGCGCGCCACCCTGGGCGACGACTTCCTGGTGCGCCCCCGGCGCAGCCGCATCTACTACCGGGGCCGCTTCTTCCATTACCCCCTGCGCCCCCTCGACGCCCTGGCCGGCCTGGGCCTGGCCGACAGCCTCCGGGTCGCCCTCAGCTACGCCGGCGCCCGCCTCCGCCCCCAACGCCCCGAAGACGACTTCGCCGCCTGGGTCTCCAACCGCTTCGGCCCCGTCCTCTTCCGCATCTTCTTTCAGACCTACACCGAAAAGGTCTGGGGCCTCCCCTGCAGCCGCATCAGCGCCGACTGGGCCGCCCAACGCATCCGCAACCTCTCCCTGGGCCGCGCCCTCCTCGACTCCCTGGGCCTGGGCCGCGACCGCCGGGTGGCCAGCCTCATCCCCCGCTTCCACTACCCCCGCTACGGCCCCGGCCAGATGTACGAGGCCCTGGCCCGCAACGTCGCCGCCCGGGGCGTCGATCTCCGCCTCGGCCACCGGGTGACCGCCGTGCACCACGACCGCGGCCGCCTCACCGCCGTCACCGCCCGGGGGCCCGCCGGCGACGTCCGCCTCCCCGCCCTCCACTGCTTCTCCAGCATGCCCCTCACCGAACTCGCCGCCGCCCTGCGGCCCGCCCCCCCCGACGCCGTCCTCGACGCCGCCCGCGCCCTGCGCTACCGCTCCTTCCTCACCGTCAACCTGCTGCTCGACGCCCCCGCCCCCCTCCCCGACAACTGGATCTACCTCCACGACCCCCAGGTCGCCGCCGGCCGCCTGCAGCTCTACCAGAACTGGAGCCCCCACATGGTCCCCCCCGGCCGCGGCTCCCTCTCCTTCGAATACTTCTGCTTCCCCGGCGACCACCTCTGGACCGCCCCCGACCACCACCTCGTCCGCCTGGCCGCCGCCGACCTCCAGCGCCTGCGCCTGCCCTTCGCCCCCCGCATCGCCGACGCCCTGGTGCTCCGCTACCCCCTGGCCTACCCCCTCTACGACTCCGGCTACCAGCAGCGCCTCGCCGTCCTCCGGGACTGGCTGGCCGGCTTCCCCAACCTCCACTGCATCGGCCGCTACGGCCAGTTCCGCTACAACAACATGGACCACTCCATCCTCACCGGGCTGCTGGCCGTCCGCCGCCTCCTGGGCCACCCCGTCGACCCCTGGGCCGTCAACGCCGACGGCGACTACCTGGAGGAATCCCCCGCAGCCTGACGCCCCCCTTGTGCGGGCCGGGCCGCTGCGCCCCCCGCCCCGGAAAACACCGGGGGCGGCGAAACCCCGCTCCGCCGCCCCCCGTCGCCATTTTAATCCTCGTGCCCAGGTTTTTTAATCCTCGTGCCCAAGTTGTACTTGGGCACGCTCTTCTCCTCGTTTTCCTCGTGCCCAAGTTGTACTTGGGCACGCT
>CAYRYV010000077.1:7002-13463 GCA_964428565.1 uncultured Desulfobacterales bacterium
CTGCAGCACCATCCCCAGGTTGTTCACCATGCTCGCCACCGTGGGATGCTCCGGCCCGTACACCCTCTCATCGATAGCCAACGCCCGCTCGAAACACCCTCGCGCCCCCGCCAGGTCCCCCAGGTCCTGCAGTACCAACCCCAGGTTGTTCACGTCCCTCGCCACCGCCGGATGCTCGCGCCCATACACCTTCTCATCAATTGCCCGCGCCCGCTCGTAACACCCCCGCGCCCCCTCCAGGTCCCCCAACTCCTGCAGCACGCCCCCCAGGTTGGTCAGAGTTGTTGCCGCTTGCGGGTCTTCCGGCCCCAGGATTCTCTGGCTCAGGTCCGCGGCCTCCCGGGCCTGTGTCTCGGCTTCCTGGAAACGCCCGGCGTGATATAATGCCATGGTCAATCTATTCTTCACCCGGAGGAGAAATTCCTCATCGGCGGGCTCCTCCCCGCCGTATTCCCGCAGCAGTTCCTGGTAGAGGCTGATCTTCCTCTCCAGTTCGTCGCGGTCGGCAAAACTCGTTTCTTCCGCCAGCAGTGACGCCCGGGCCGCTATGGTCGTCGCCGCCTCCGGCGTCCGCAGGTCGAACACCCCGCTGCGCCAGGCCCAAAAATCCGGCGCCTTTTTGGCGATGTCTTGCAACCCCTTTTGCGTCACCCAAAACACCACCGCGTGCGGGATGTCGGCAAAGGCCTCCCGCTGCCGGTTGAGGTACCCCGCAACCTCCGGCAGCGCCTCTTCCAGTCCGTATAAAAAAATACCGCGGCGTTCCTCCCGCGGAACCGCCGCCAGAAAGACCAGGGGGTCTTTTACCTGCGCACTCAGGGAAAACTCCGCCACCGGCATCCCCAAATGTTCCTTTAAGGCCCCTATGGCCTCCTGCCGGTTTTTCCAGGTGCGGTACAGCGCAAAGGCGATGACGTTGCCGTCCGTTTCCCGGATCAACAGCGCCAGGGACCGCAATTCCGGGGACCGCCCGAGCTCTTTCTCCGTCGCCTCCCCCGGCCTCATCACCCGGCTCGCCTCACTCATGCCGTCCTTTTCCGTAATAACGGTTTGACCAGCGGGTGCACGTCATACCATACCTCTTCGTTGCGGTACTCCAGAGCGCTCAGATTATTTAATAATGGTTGGAACTTCTCATCATTATCGACCCATTTCTTCTCTTCTACTTCTCTCAGCAGCCGCCGCTGGTCGTCCGGCAGCAGCACGTCATACTCCCTCCGCCGGCCCTGCACCGCCTGCCGCGCCTCCTCCCGGTCGATCATTTCTTTTCCCGCCACCCGGGCCTCCAGGCAGGCCAGCCTCGCCAGGGCCACCAGTTCCCGGGGTATCCCGCCGCTGTTCTCCACCAGCAACTCCTCCGCCGCCTCGCTGATCAGGCCCTCCGCCATCCGCCTCGTCAGAATGTTTTTCAGGATTTGCCGCCCTTCTTCATCCGCGCTGCCGTCGCAATGGCAGATCTTGATGTTCGGCAGCGTCTCGACCCGGGAATAACTGCTATTGATGTGCATGTAGTTGTTGTTGAAACGCAACTCGATGGGAAACGTGTAAATGATCGTTATGGGTGGGGCCAGCAACGAGGTGGCGTGCTTGCCAAATAGTTCTTCCGCGGTCTTGATGTCCGTCTTGTCCAAATCCTCCACCACGGCCAATACCGGTTTCTTGGTGTGCGTCTTGATCTCTTGCGACAGAAAATCTATATTTTCAAATAGTTCCTGCAAACAATGCTCCAACGTCTTTCGTATTGTTGTTCTGGTGCTGTCTTCCGTTTTATATTTCCCGGTCAAGGTGGCGATGTCCCCTAGGCCGCACCCGGCTTGCCCTTCCTTTTCCTTTTTCTCTCCCGTTTCCACTTCTATCGTAATCTTCTTGGTGAAATCTTCGAAGCTGCGGGCAACGCTTTCCTTGACCGGTATTCCCCGCGCCCGGGCCTCCCCGAATAATTCCAATCCCAGGGACAGAATCACATCCGTGTACGTCAGATCGAAAAGGTTCAAATGCCTTTCTGCACTGCAGTGAATGATGAAAAACTGCTCCCTCAGCTTCTCCGCCAGCTTGGCCAGCTCCGTGGTCTTCCCGCTCCCCCGGTGGCCCGTGAATAATATTTTTTGCGGCTCATCCCGGTTATCCTCCAATAGCACCTCCAGTCTCCTCAGGGGGCTTAAGGGTCTCTCCACAAAGTAATCTTGCAGCTCATCGCTGGTCCGCAAGGCGTGTTCGGGATTCAGTTTCCTAATGGCTTCTCGGAGGGTCTTGGCTTTCATTGTGCCACCTCTATGGAATTTCTTATATATGCTATAACTTAGCCCCGCATCCGGGAAAAGGGAAAAGAAAATATCGGTGTGTGCGCATCATGCGTCCGCGTTTCCCCCCGGTTCCCCCTGTCTCCGCAACATGCCGGGCGCTCCCACCAGGGGTCAAACTACCGGCCCCCCCCTAATCCCCCGTCTTCTTCCCGCCCCCGGCCCCCCAGCGGCCCTTGCCCGCCGCGTCCCGCAGCTCCAGGGTCTGCTCCCCCTTCTGCACGCGCCGGGCGATGAGCCCCGCGGTCCCCCGGAAGCTCACCCGGCTCCCGGTGATCGTCACCCGGTCCAGGATGCCCAGCTTCATCTCCTGGTCGGCCAAAAACCAGTTGGGCGCCACAAACACCAACAGCGTCTCCCGGTCGGCCTTCAGGGTCAGATAGACCGGCTCCGGCTTGCCGGTCAGCGTCGCCGGCTCCAGCTTCACCACCACGCCGCTCACCGTCTCTTCGGTCCGGGGATCATAGGCCGGGGCCGCCCTCTCCGGCTGCGCCGGCGCCCCCGCCGCCAGCGCCGCCAGCAGCATCGCCGCCGCCGCCGTCACCCTCACCATCCGCCGCCCGTGTTTCATCATCCGTCGTCCCTCCCTGTCGTTTTTCCGGCCCTGTTGCGGCCCCCGGCCCCTTGCCCGCCGCCCTTGCCCGCCGCCCGCTATTTCCCGAACAGCCACCGGGCGGTGTTGTACAGTTCCACGAAAAAGCGCGCCGCTTCCGCATCCTTGACGCCGGGGCTCCACAAATACTGGGCTATCCCCAGTTGCGCCAGGCCGTAGCCGGCGAACACCACCTGCCCCACCGCGGCGTAGCCCGTGGCCACCTGCCCCACCCCGAAGACCGCCGCCAGGGCGAACTGCGCCACCGCAAAGCTCCCCAGGATGAACTGCCCGAATCCGAAGAACAGCCCCAGGCCGAACTGGGCCACGGCGATCAGCCCCACCGCGAACTGGCCGACGGCGATCACCCCCTTGGCCACCTTGATCTTGCCCCGGGCGTCCCGCCCGAAGGCCACGTGTATCAGGGGCAGCCCCAAAATGGTCGCCGACGACTTCCATTCGAACCCCGTGCCCGTCCATTCCGGGACGGCGGGGCAGGGGGCGCCGCAGCGCGGGCAGACCGCCGCCTCCGTACTCACTGCTGCGCCGCAGCTCCGGCAGTTTACAAGGGCCATGGTCGCTCCGTTGTTCCGTTTTTTGGAGGAATCGCCCCATTATCAAATATTTCCGCCGCCCCTGTCAAGCCCCGGGCGCTTCCCGGCCCCAAATCTGCCCCCCCGGCTCTCCCTCTGCCCGCGGCCCGGGCGGGACAATACCCGCGCCCCGTGATATAATATCCGCCACCCCCCCCCTCACCCCAGGAGATTGCCATGCGCCCTCTGGACATGGGCCCTTACCGCCCTTACCGCCCCCCGGGCTCCGCCTGCCGCACCCGGCCCCTCCGGGACAAGGTGGTCCGCTGGGGCCGGCCCGAATCCCTGCTGCACCCCGGCGGCCGCTTCCGGGGCCGGTTGCTGCGTCAGGACGATTTCGCCGCCGCCGCCGACCTCTGGCGCGCCAGTTATCCCGAGGTCTACGGCTCCGAACACGACTACCTTCTCTATCCCGAGGACTATCCCGGCCGCATGGCCTGTGAGGACGCCTGGGAGGTCGACGCCGTGGCCAAACGCCATTGCATGCTGGTGGTGGCAGAGATCGCCACCGGCCGCCTGGTGGCCGCCGCCCTCCTGACCAAGTTCGACAAGAATCTCCAGATCGAATTCTCCTTTGTCGGCACCCACCCCGACTTCCGGCAGCACGGCCTGATGCGGCTGCTGGGCCGCATGATGGGCGAGGTGGCCCGGAACTCCGGCGCCGAGTACCTCACCGCCTTTCTGGAGACCTGGCACACCATCACCCAGCACGAAGCCCTGGTCTGGGGCGGCGGCTGGCAGGTCGCCGGCATCTTCCCCGGCAACTTCACCCGCTGGGCCGGGGGCCAGGAGGAATACCGGGCCTGCGAGATCTATCTCTACCGCTTCCTCGGTGACGGCCAGGACTACGCCACCCGCCCCGCCGACTGGCGCCTGCACCCGGATCTGCAACCCCTCTGGGAGGCCCTGGAATCCCTCAACCGCAAATTACTGGCCGCCGCCCGGCCCCTCGCCGAGAAAGGACCATGATGCCCTTCACCCGGACTGCCCCCGCGCGCTCCCGCCGCCCGGCCCCCCTGGCCGCGGCCCTCTGCCTGGCCCTGCTCTGTTTGCCGCTGGCCGCCCCTCGCCCCGCCGCCGGGGACGCCGCCGCCCCCCCGGTCCTCTTCCAGACCTCCACCCTCAACGCCCTGGCCGCCGGGGTCTACGACGGCGACCTCACCTTCGGGGAGCTCAAACGGCACGGGGACTTCGGCCTCGGCACCTTCAACGCCCTGGACGGCGAAATGATCGCCCTGGACGGCCGCTTTTACCGGGTGGCGGTGGACGGCGGCGTCTCCCCCGTCCCCGACGACCACCGCACCCCCTTCGCCCTGGTGACCTTCTTCACCCCCCACATCACCCACACCCTGGCCGAACCCCTGGATTTCCGCCAGCTCCAGGCCCGCCTCGACGGCCTGCTGCCCTCCCCCAACCTCCTCTACGCCGTCCGCCTCACCGGCCGCTTCTCCCACCTGCAGACCCGCAGCGTCCCCCGCCAGTCCCGCCCCTATCCCCCCCTGGCCGAGGCCGCCAAACACCAGGCGGTCTTTAACCTCGCCGGGGCCACGGGCACCATGGTGGGCTTCCGCCTGCCGCCTTACATGCAGGGCCTCAACCTCCCCGGCTACCACTGCCACTTCCTCACCGCCGACCGCCGGGCCGGGGGCCACGTGCTGGACTGCCGGGTGGAAAACGTCCGGGTGGAGATCGCCGTCCTCGACCGCTTCTTCCTGCGCCTCCCCGCCGGGGACTTTCACCTCCCCGACGTCACCCGGGACCGCCTCCCGGAACTGGAAAAAATCGAATAATACCAGATGATTGAATTAAGGCGGGCCTGCCCGGCAATGCCCCGGGAGGTCTTGCGGAAAGGTGGTTGCCGCTGATGATCGATCTGACTGAGTTTCGCCGGGGCGCCTGGGGCGTCCCCCTATCTGACTCCGACACCCTGCCGGAGTGCTGCTTCCGCTGCCCTTACCTGGTCACCGAGGAGTACACCGTCTGCTTCGTGGCCGACCCCTTCTATTACTACTGCGCCTTCGCCTGGCCGGACAGGCTCACCCAAACCGTCCCCCCCTGCCTGTCCCCCGCCTCCGGCTGACCGGCCGCCGCCCCCGGGGTCCCTGCTCCCCGGTGCGGCGCGCCGGTCAAGCGGCGGGGTGGCTCGGAATATACCTTCGCTGACCGGCGGTAACACCCCTTAATCCCAGGGGTCGGGGCCCCACATCTCCCACTCCATCCGTTCCGCCTCCCGGGTCTCCGCCGCCCGGCGCCTCTCCGCCTCGAGCCGCTCTTCCTGCAGCAGTTGCCGGTAACGCTGGTAGGCGTTGTCATCCCCCATGAACAGCAGTTGGTTGCCCGCGTCCGCGTACAAATAGCGGGCCTTGCCCTGGCGCGCCGCCCGCACGACCTGCCGTTGCGGCAGGGCCTGCAACGCGGTCTGTTGGGCCGCGCTGTCCGCCACCCGCATCTGGAACCCGGCCGCGTCCAACAGTTGGGCCGTGGATTGGCCCCCGGACGCCGGCATCCCGGCGCAGCCCGCCAGGGCCAACCCCGCCGCCACCGCCGCCGCGCCCAGCAACCCGCTCGTCTTTCTCATCGGTCCTTCCTCCTCGGCAACAAGTCATCTCCGGGCCCCCGGCCCGGTCCCCGTCGATATCCTCACCGGTAAGCACGATTCCCCCCCCGGTCAACCGCCGCCCTGCCGGTAAGCTCTTCCCCCCCTGAAAACGGTGCGCGCTTCTCCCCCCCCGCTTGTCATCCGCCCCCGCTTATGGTAAATGACAGGGTATGCCTGCCCACCCCTCCCTCCCGCGGCCCTGGGCCCGCGCCCTGCTCCTGGCCGCCCTGGTGGCGGCGCTGCTCGCCGGCTGCGGCCCCTCCCCGGAGGAGTCCGCCCTCCCCGCCCCCGCCGACACCGCCCCGGCCTACGGCGACCTCTTCATCGACGGGGCCCTCGGCGGCGCCTCCACCCCCATCCCCCCCCTGGCCTCCGCC
>CAYRYV010000078.1:0-13211 GCA_964428565.1 uncultured Desulfobacterales bacterium
GGAGTTGGCCCGGCCGCGGCTGGTGGTGAGGCGGCGGTTGATGAGGCCGGCGGCGGCGGCGTGGATGGTGAAGAACCCGGCGCAGATACCCAGGAGAGAGGCCAGGACGGCGGGCACCGCGGGGATCAGGGACAGGCAGAGGGCGGCGGCAAAGAGGAGGGCGCCAAAGACCATGGCTAGGCCGTTGCCGATGCGGTTGCTGAGCTGGCCGGCCAGGGGCCCCATGACTACCCCCACCAGATAGGACAGGTAGAGGGAGGTGATGAATTCGGTGGAGGCGTTGAAGGGGGGGCGGGAGAGATAGAAGGGCAGGTAGTTGAAGGTGGAGGAGAAGACGAAGAAGCCGCCGAAGGGGACGACGAACAGAGGTCCAATATCTCGGCGGCGGATAAGGTCCATAAAGCCCAGGGGACGGTGGTCGGCAGCGGCGGCGGGTTTGACCCCGGGGGGCAGCCAGCGGGCCGCGGCCAGGGTGGCGGCCAGCAGCAGGACGGAGGCGGTGACAAAGGCATAGCGCCAGTGCAGGGGGGGATGGAGGTAGCCCCCCAGCAGGCGGCCGGAGAGGCCGCCCACCACGGTGGCGGAGACGTAGGAGCCCATGACCACGTTGAGGCGGTCGGGGGGCAGGTTGCGGGCCAGGTAGGCGGCCAGGCAGGTGGTGAGGGCGGGGATGAAGAGTCCCTGGAGGAAGCGGGCCGACACCAACAGACCGAAGCTGGCGGTGGCGGCGCAGGCGAGGCCGCAGGCGGCGACCACCAGGCCGCCGGTGAGAATCAGGGAGCGGATGGGCAGCCGGTCGGCCAGGAGGCCGCAGGGGAGGTTGGACAGGGCCATACCCAGGGTGACGGCGGACACCGAGAGGGCGGCCAGGGAGATGCCGACCCCGAATTCCTGAACCAGCACGGGCAGGATAGGCTGGGTGATATAGACGGTGGTGAAGGCGGCGGCCACCAGGGCGAAGACCAGGAGCTGAAGGCCGAGGTAACGGTCGTTTTCCATGGCGGCGGCGAATACGGGCGGCCCGCAGGCCCCAGGCGAAGACAATGGGTGGGGAAAGGGCGGGGGACGGCGGTGCCCCGATCCTTTCCGGGAAATACGCTAGGTGCGGTAGTCGGCGTTGATTTTGACGTAGTCCTCGGTGAAGTCGCAGGTGAGGCAATAGTCGGAATGCGGCCCCAGGTGCAGGCGGATGGTGAGATCGAAGGGGCCAGCGGCCATGAGCCGCTGGGCGGCGGCTTCGGCCTCGGGCCCCACGCCCAGGCCGTCTTTGACCACTTGGTGGGGGCCGAAGAGAATATCCACCCGACGGGGGTCGAGGCGGACCTTGGCACGGCCCAGAGCGGCCATGATGCGGCCCCAGTTGGCGTCGTTGCCGGCGACGGCGGTCTTCACCAGGGGGGAGAGGGCCACGGTGCGGGCGGCTTGGAGGGCGTCCCGGGCGGTAGCGGCACCCTCCACCTGCACCCGATAGACGTGCCGGGCGCCCTCGCCGTCGGCGACCACCTGGGAGGCCAGGTCGGCCATAACCCCGGTGAAAAGATCAAAAAAAACCCCGAATTCGGCCTGGCCAGGGTGGTTGACGAGGGGATGGACGGCTTGGGCGCTGGCCAGGGCCAGGATGGTGTCGTTGGTGCTGGTGTCGCCGTCCACGGTGACGCGGTTGAAACTCAGGGGGAGGGCCTGCCGTAGGCTCTCTTTCAGCACCCAGGAGCTGACGGCGGCGTCGGTGAAAAGGAAGACCAGCAGGGTGGCCAGGTCGGGATGGATCATGCCGGCGCCCTTGGCGATGCCCGCCACGGTGACCGGGACCCCGGCGATCTTCCCCCGGGCCAGGGCGGTTTTGGGGAAGGTGTCGGTGGTCATGATGGCCTGGGCGGCCAGGGGCAGGCCGTCGGGGGACAACTGGGCGACCAACTCCGGGATGGTGGCGGCGATCCGGTCGGCGGGGAGCACCTGACCGATGACGCCGGTGGAGGCGGGGAGCACCTGGGAATCGGGGATGTGCAGCTGCTGAGCCACGGCCCGGGTGACGGCTCGGGCGGCGGTCAGGCCGGCCTCGCCGCTGCAGGCGTTGGCGTTGCCGCTGTTGACGACGATGGCCCGGGCCTGGCCTTGGCGCAGCCGGCGTTGGCAAATGAGCACCGGGGCGGCCTTGACCTTGTTGCGGGTGAAGGCCCCGGCGGCGGCGGCGGCGGCGTCGGCGACGAGGAGGGCCACGTCCAAACGGCCGGGTTTTTTCACGGCGGCCATGCCGGTGGCAAACTGAAAGCCGGGGACGATGAGAGCCGGGGCGAGGGGGGCCGGTTGCGAGGAGGTGGGCGGCATAGAATCGTGTCTTTCCGTACCTTACAGGTACTTGGGCAATTTTCGGCTTAGACCTGTTCTCGAAGCACTCCCCTGCCGAGTCCGCGCCCCGGGGCGGACAACGGGGAGCAGGGACCGGACACGGGGGAACCCGACGAGAACGTTAATATTATAAAGGAAAACCGCCGTCGACGCCAGGTCGGGACAGGAGACGCCAGGAACAACGGGGGCGGGGCGCTTCAGGGCTCGAGCCCCTTGATGAGACTTCCCCATAACCCGATAAGGATGCCGGCAACCGGCGCCACGAGGCTGAAATAGACGTCGTATTCATTGGTGAAGCGCCACCCCGCGGCCCGGAAACAATATCCCCCCCAGAAGGCGGCCAGGAGCAGGCCGGTCAGCCCGATAACCCAGTAATGATCGACCCTGCGGCTCACGACGGGGTCGGCTTCGGGGGTGATGACGTCCCCGGCCGGGAGATCCGCGGCCAGCGGGCCGGGGGGGGAGGGGGGGCGCCGGCCCTGCGAGGCGCTGAGCACCAGCAGGAAAAGGCCGGGCAGATAAAACAGATGCAGCCAATCCAAGACGGGATTACGAAATTCGAGTTCGACGCGGAAGGGCCCCGGCTGCTCAAGATAGACGGCCTGAAAGGCATGGTTGGCCCGGAAAACGGGCGTGGGGCGATCATTAACCCGGGCGCGCCATTTGGGCTCGAAGTTGTTGGAAATCACCAGAAAGGCCGGGGAAGCGGTCTTGCCCCGGAGGACGATCCGGGCCGGGGCATACTCGACGATTTCCACCGCCCCCGGGGCATCATCGGCCGGAGTGACGGCGTCGGCAAAGTTGGCCGATGCGGGCAGATCCCCGGCAAACAAGAAGACCTTGCGGCGCAAGTCGTCCACGGTCTGCCGGGAAAGCTCCTCCAGGACGTCCCGGCGCTCCGGCAGGATAACAGGCCGAGTGGCCACAAAGGCCCGGGGGAAGGTATCCCGCAGGCGATAGATCCAGAGAGGCAGTCGCAGGAAGTCGTTCAGCCTTGAATCTTTCAGGGGGCCGAAGGTTATCCCGGGATTGGCCACGTGGCGCTGCTGGTCGGCGTAGGCCTCGATGCCGGCGATGGGCTTCAAGGCGATGAGGTATTTCACATTCAACATCAGCAACAGGGGCATGTTCCATTCGCTGACCGCATGGGGCTGGTCCCAGGTTTCCTGCAGGGATAAGAACAGGACATACCAGCTTTCAAACCGGGCCTTGTTTTCGGGGTTCTGCAACTGAGGAGCGGTCAGCACCCGGATAAAGTCCTTGTAATAGCGGCTGAAAAGCGCCCCCTGCTCACTGGCCAGCTCCAAACCGTAGCTTTCCGCGACGGCGGGATGGAGGTCCACGCACCCGACCCGGAAGACCTGAGAACGGCTTTCCACGGCGAGACGCTGCAATTCTTCATTGGTGGTGAACCACTTGGCATAGGGCAGGCTGTAGGGGTAGTTGTCTTTGTAGACGTATTGCGATTTGACGATGATGGCCGAAGCTACCAGGCTAAGGGCGAAGACGACGTAGGCGAACCGGACTTTGCCCGGCAGGGAAGAGAAGGAGGAGGCGGCGGAGTGCAGATACCCGGGCAGGCGAAGGATGGCATGGAAGCTCAAACCCACAAGGAAACAGGTGGCCGACAACAGAATGATATTCTTGTCGGGGGGGTGAATCCCGGTGAGCTTGAGCATAATATATTTGGGAAAAATGAGGATAAAGGCCAGCAGGGCAAGGGTTCGCCGGATGGACAGGGGCGAGCCGGCGGTCTTCTCCAACGCCAGGATGGCAGTCAGCGGGGCGCAGACATGGGAGGCGAACACGAAATGGCTCAGGTCCATTTTGATGATGAAGGTGTCGGTGAACAGGCCGGCAAAGTCGGAGGCGAAAAAGGCGCTGATGAAATTAAAGAGGAAATACAGGAGGGCGGCTTGTCGCAAGCGGGAGGCCCGGGTCAGCAAGGGCAGGCCGTAAATGATCAACAGAAGGGTGGGTTCGGTCAGGGAATAATAAAAGAAATTGCCCACCAGGCTTCTGACGGCCGGGAAGAAGCTTTTATAGACGAAATAGATATCATAGTTGAAGGTTCTTTGGGCCAGGGGGATATAGTCGTAGAGCGCGTAAATGGACGGCACGAAAAACAACACATAGGCGGTCCAGACCAGCACGGTGTTGATGACAAGCCGTGGGAAGCGATCAGATTGTCTGAAGAAGCAGACGACCAGGGCCAGGTGCAGCACCGGATAGAAGGGCAAGGTAATGACCGGATAGGATAACAGCGTTAAAACCAGGAGGCCCAGAAGCCGCCCCGCCTTGCCGAGAAAACTGAGCAGGTTTTGCTGCAGATCGAGCCACCAGACGAAAAACGCCGGAAAAACATAGATGAACAATACATGGACGACATACAGGGAACTGCTCAGGGTGAAGAACAGCCCCCCCAAAACCGCCCAGGGCCGGGATACCTGCCAGTAATCGTGCAGCAGGCGATACATGCCATAGCCCGCCAGCATCATCAGGCCTACCCGCAGGAGGGCGTAAATCAGCCACAGGGGCAGGAACATGGACAACAGACACAGGAGGTAATATGGGGGATGATGAAACACAAAGGAGGGCATGCCGCCGGCGAAATTCGGATACCAGTTGAAAAAACCATGTTCCAACAGGAGCCGCCCCCGGTTGAAGTACTCGAAGAAGCCCGAATTAAAAACATCGTGGAAACGGACGAAGGCCCAAGGACCGAAGAGGACGTGATCAAAACCGAACAACAGGGCCAGTAGCAGGAAAAATAAAATCATCTTCTATCCTTACGCCAAGGTCGCGGAGGCTGAAACGGGGGGCGAGGGAGGCGCTCCGTCGGCGGCGGCGCGTCTCCCTCATTCAATTGGACGAAAACATGTAGTGCTGGAAGAGCTTGATGGGCCGAATCTCCGGCACAAAGTGGTAATATTTGTGTCTGAGTCTCCAGGCGAAGTATTCCGATGCCGGTTTTACCATTTTACTGAGCAGGAAAGCCAGCGGCCGGTTGTTGATGGTTTTGACGATTTCGGCGCCGGTTCTGGACAGGATGCTGAGATAATTCAGGTTGCCGATGGCCCGGCGCTCCTTGGCGGAAAACCAGGGCAGGCGTTCGCCCCGGTAATCGGTGTCGTGAAAGAGCCAGTCGGCCCAATCCTCCAGTCTTTCCGGCGGTCGGAGACCCATCTCCAGGCCGATGTTGTATAACTCCGTGCCCGGCAGGGCGGTGAACTGAGCGATGGTTTCGCAGGAGGCCTCCGGGTTTTCCTCCTGCAGGCGGAAGAACAAATCAATGGTCTGATTAATCTCCTCAAAGGTCTCGGTGGGAAAGCCGCACATCAGACTGAAGGCCGGTTTGATCCCGACCTTTTTGCATCTTTGATTGGCGGCCAGGATCTGCTCGACAGTCTGGTCTTTATGGATATACTTCAAGACTCGGTCGGAGCCGCTTTCCGCCCCCATTTTCACCACGTAGGCGCCGCTGCGCTTCAAAATGGCCAGCTGCTCATCGGTGGCCCGCAAGAGGTCGTTGATCCGGGTGCCGGAGGTGTACCAGGAAATATTCAGGTCGGCGGCGATGATGCCTTCACAGATGGCGGTGGCCCGGTGGGGGTCGATATAAAACTCATCGTCGCGCAGCCAGATGCCGTCGAGGTTATAGCGTCTGACGTTGTCCACGATCATGGCCAGGGATTTGTCAACGGACATTTTCCGCCAGCGGCGCTTGCGTATGGCGGCGCTGGAGCAAAAACCGCAGCGGTAGGGACACCCCCGGCTGGTTTGACCGACATCCAGCACGCGCCGGGATTCTTGCAGGTAGAGGTCGGGATGGATATAGGCCTCGGGATCGACCAGTTCCCAGGGAGTGGGCAGAAGGGTCTCGACGTCGAGTAAGGGCCGTTCCCCCGTTAAGACATATTCCTGCCCGTCCATGTAGGCGATACCCGGCACGGCGGATAGGGGTCGCTTATGCTGCAGGGCCTCCACCAGCTCCAGGAAGGTCTCATCGCCTTCGCCGACACAAACGATGTCCACATACTCGCTCTGGAGAGTCTGCTCCGGCAGGATGGTGGGGTGGCAGCCGCCCCAGACGATGGGCACCGAGCCCCCGGTTTCCTCCCGAATTGTCTTGGCCACCTCAATGCTGAAGTGGATCTGGGTGCCGGTCATGGTGGAGATGCCGCAGCAGAGCGGTTTATGTCGGAGGGCGGCGCGGAGATGGGGGCCCCAGTTCCTGTCGACCCGCTGGTCGATGATCTGCACCCGGATACCCTTTGCCACCAGAGGAGCGGCAATGGTCAACAGGGCAAAGGGGGGTGCAACCGTGGAACCGAGATCCAGTCCGGTTTTGGGGTACACCAGCACCACGTCGGGCGGATCGTTGTGTTTCATCATAAACCACTCCTTGGCAGGGCTACACCAACGGCCGCTTGCGGTGGTCGTAATCGTCGAACGCCTGTTGCTGGTAAGCCAGCAGGTCGGCGTCGGATACCTCCGAGAGGTTGGCGGCCACATGCTGGAAATAGGTATGATCCCCCAGGTCTGCGGCTCCTTCTGGGGGAATGATGCCCCGTTCCACCGCCAAGTCGAAGAACCGGGTGCCCGGGTAGGGGGTGGCGATCAGGAATTTCGACTGGTCCGCATCCAGTTCGTTGGCAAAGTCGATGGTCTGCCGGATGGTTTCATGGGTGTCGCCCGGGTGACCGATGATATAGCTGGCCAGGAAAGGCATGTGCGCCTCCTTTAACACCCGGCAGCCGGTGCGGATTTGGTCCTTGGTGAGTTTTTTGCCCATGGATTTCAGTATGTGGTCGTTGCCGCTCTCCACCCCGATGGCCACTGCAAAACAGCCGGCGGCCTTGAGTTTTTGGGCGGTTTCCAGGTCGATGGTATCGACCCGAACCTGGGCGTAGAAGCGGATATCCAGGCGCCGTTCGCTGACGGCGTCGCAAAAGGTCAGGATGCGGTTGCGGTTCAACGTAAAGGTATCGTCGTAGAACATGAACTCGCTGATCTGATATTTGTTAATGGCCTCCTCGATTTCGGTGATCATATTCGCCGGGGAACGGTAACGGACCCGTCGGCCCCAGACCACGCGGGAAGCGCAGAAGTAACAGTCGAAGGGGCATCCCCGAGCCGACATCAGGCCCAGGTGAGGCCCTTGGTAAAAGGCCGGGTCCACGTAATAGTCGAGCTTGAGCAGGTCCCAGGCCGGGAGAGGCAGGGCGTCCAGGTCGGTGATAAAGGGCCGCACCGGGTTGATCTGCACCGCGCCGTTGCGGCGATGGATGAGATTGGCGATGGACTCCACCGGTTTGCCGACGGCCAGATGGTCGAGCAGCTCCCGGAAGGTCTCTTCCCCTTCACCCACCACGCCGTAATCGATTACCGGATCCTGGAGGACATATTGGGGCAGCCCGGTGACATGGGGGCCGCCGATGACCGCCTTCACCCCGGGATGGAGTCCTTTGCATTCGGCAATGATGTCCAGGGTGATGGGGAAGCGGGGCGTCAGACAGGTGACGCCGATCACCTGAGGGTCGTTGGCCAGGATGAGGCGGGCGATCTCTTCCAGGGTGCCGCCTTCGATGTCCAGGTCGACGATCCGTGGTTCATGGCCGTAGCGCCGCACATAGGCGGCCAGCAGGGCCAGGTTGGTGGGGGTACGGCAAACCTTCTGGCTCTTCCATTTGCCTTTGCGCTGCATGTTGGGGGGCTGCACCAAGGTAATGCGCATGACGATCTTTCCTCTGCCCGATGCCTGGCGGGTTTTACAGGTCCCGCCGGAAGAATTCTTCCAGGAACATATAGAGGCAGGCGAATCCGGAACGGAAATGGTAGATGCGGGAGGGCGGCAGCATCCGGTTGCCCCGCCTGCCCACGTCCTCCACCCGTAGCGGTTCGTCGCCGGGAATCTCGGCGATTTTCAGCCGGCGCTTGGCGCACCGCACCGACAGCTGGGGTTCCCAACTGATATAGCGGCCGATAAACTTTTCGTACAGCGGCGACCGCCTTTTGATAATGCCGAGTTTGGCGGGGATCTCACGCTTATAGGCCCGGAACATGACCAAGGCATCGGTGTAATGGAAGCCGAACAGGAAGTTGATGATTTTGGTGAAGGCCCAATTCCCCAGACGGCTGACGAAGGTGTCGTCAAAGCTGCGCGCTTCCCCCAGATAGCGGGACACGATGACCATATCGTAGCTTTGTTTCATTTTGTCGATGAGCGGAGGGATTTCCTCGGGCACCGAATTGCCGTCGGGGCTGAAGGTGATAATGATATCCCCGGTGATGTTGGGATAATTCTCGATCAGGCCGAGGCGGATGCCGCGTTCCTGTTGTATATAGACCTCGTATCCCATCTCGCGGGCATATTCGATCGTGCCGTCGGTGGAGCCGCCGTCGACGACGATGATCTGGTGGAGCAACTCCCGGTTGACACGCGGCATGATAACCTGCATGCCATTGATCTCATTCAGAGTGGGAACGACCAAGGTTACTTTCAAATCCAAAGTTTTTTCCCTTCACACGCAAAAATGATCTTCAAATCTATTGATGAGTTATCACGGCCCCACCACCGACGCGAGCGGCGTCCCGGGTGGCGAGGCGTCCCCAAACCCGGGGAATCCTACGGAGGCGAACACAGCCTGGGACCCGGATATAGGATAGGCAGGAGGACCGCAGCCGGAAATGGCGGCGCCCCCGGGCGCCAGGGCTCCGGCCGTCCCGGGGGCTGGGAGCAGCAGAGCATGGCCGTCCCCCTCAGGGGCCCTGGGGTTCATCAACCGCGGGCGGCCGCTGGGGAGCAACGGTCTTGGGCGCGGCGGGGGTGCACCCCCACAGCATTTTTCCATACCCCAGCCGCTTCATGATTCTGAGACCATAGAGCGCCACCAGGCCCAGGGAGATAACCATGATAGTCTCCACCAGCCCGGCGGCCTGACCCTGGAGAATCAATTTCCCGGAAAAATTGCCGATATAGGCGAAAACCAGGGCGAAGGGGTAGAGAAAAACCATGGTGGCCCAGCAATAGGTGGTAAACCGGATGGCCGTCAGACTGAAGGCGACATTCAGGGGGCCGGCGGGGAAAACGGGCAACAGCCGGGTCAGAGCCACCACCTTCCAGCCCTTGGTTTCCAGCTCGGTCTGCAGCCAGCAGATGAGCCGGTTGTCCGTACTGCGGGCCAGGGGTTGTCCCAGGGAGGTCCGGCTGAGCCAAAAGGCGGCGATGGCCCCGCTGCCCCCCCCGATGGTGGCCAGAATGCTTCCCATCCAGGCACCCCACAAGATGCCGGCGCCGATATTGAGAGGGAGGGTGGGGACGAAAAAAATCATCGACAGGATGTAGAAGCCGACGAAGATCAAGGGGGCGGACACGGGATGGTCCCGGAGGACCCGGAACAGCTCCTCATGGGTGAGCAGCCCCTCTTTCCGCAGGTACCAAAGGACGAGCAGGCAGGCGGAAAAAAACAGCAGAATCACGATCCGCTTGGGACCGATGTAACGCCGCACCCCTTGGGCCGGCCAGAGTTGTACAAGCCGTTCGGATGTTTTCGCCATTACCGGTAAATCAGCCGCATCGCTGTCTGAAGATAACTTGAGAAATGTTCGGATTTTAATCTTGGTTATTATATTTTTCTTAAGAACATAATTCAATCACCAATTTTCCGCCGGCCGCACCAGAGCTCCTGCCGGACCGCAGAGGCCTCCCGGGGTGAAGGGGAGACTTGGCCGATCCCTTCCGGCGGCCGGTCCTCACTGTTGATACCGGGCGAGGAATTGGTGAAGGATGTCGAGGAAGTATTCCATCTCCGCCAACCCCAGGTCGTGGTGCACCCCTATATGGATGCCGTGGCGGCCCAGGTATTCGGCATTCGGGAACTGGCCTTCCCGATGGCCCAAGTAGGCGAAGCCGGGGCATTGGGTGGGCATGGAGGCGAAGAGGGTGCGGGTTTCGATGCCGTGATCTTCAAGGTAGTTGGTTAATTGCGCCCGGGTAAAGGAGGCCTCCTCCTGCACGATTATGGGGATGGCGTGCGGTCCGATGCGTTCCCAGGGTTCCTCCCGGATGGTCGCCAGATACGGATGGAATTGCTCGAAGCGCTCCAGCACGAAGAGCAGGTTCCGGCGCCGGGTGTTGACGATATCCTCGTACAGGTCGATATACCCCAGCCCCAGCGCCGCTTCCAGTTCGTTCATCTTGCAGGAATAGCCCAGGCGGGGAAAAGTGAACCGGATATCCTCCCCGCTGTCGGGGTCGAAGCGCTTGGGGCAATAGGTCTGGGCCGTGGACAGGACGCACTGTAAGCAGGTGCAGGCCCGCCCGTGGGACCTCAGGGAGATGAGGATTTCGGCGTGTTCTTCACTGTTGGTGGTGACGATGCCGCCTTCGATGGTGGAGATGATATGGGCCACATACAGGCTGAAGGCCCCCAGGTGGCCGATGCCGCCCACCGGCTTCCCCTTGTACAGGGCTCCGTGCGCTTCCGCGGCATCCTCCACCACCGTCAGATTATATTTTTGCGCCAAGGCCAGGATGGCGTCCATGTCCGCCGGTTTGCCCATGAGATGCACGGGCATGATGGCCCGGGTCTTCTCCGTGATGGCGGCCTCAATCCGGCCGACATCAATATTTAGGGTATCCCGCTCGATATCCACGAACGCCGGGCGGAACCCGGCATGGACGACGGCATTGCCCGTGGCCACGAAGGACAGGGCCGGGACGATGACTTCGTCGTCCCGGTGCGCGCCGAAGTCGTGCAGCACCGCCAACGCCAGGATGTCGGCGTCGGTCCCGGTGCTCACCGCCACGGCCTCTTTGGTCCCCACCAGGCCGGCGAATTTCTGTTCAAACTCCCTCACATACTTGCCACAGGACAGGCGTTTGGCGTCCAACGCCGCATTGATCAATTCCTTCGATTTTTCCGGAACGGAGATCGTTCCGAAGGGTAGCTTCATTTTCTGGGCCATACTTCACTTTTCCTTTAACACAGAGGGGGTCGGCTGCCGGCGCCATCCGGCCGGTTAGCGGAGAACCTGGCGAATCGCCTCCTTGATCTCCTCCTTGCCGAAATAGAACGCGTTTTCCAGGGTGTAGCCGGCCGGCGTGGGTAAGTCGGGCGCGGCCAGGCGCTTGATGGGGGCCTTCAGCGAGTCAAAGCCTTTTTCCGCCACCAGGGCCCCGATCTCGGCGGTCACCCCCCCGGTCTTCCAGCCGGTGTCGGTCACCACCAGACGGCCGGTTTTGGCTACCGAGGCCAGGATCAGGTCTTCATCCAGGGGGCGCAGGGTGCGGGGGTCCACCACCTCCACGTCAATCCCGTCGGCGGCCAGTTCCTGGGCGGCGAGAAAGGCCTCCACCATCAGGTGCGACACCGCCACCACGGTGACATCCCGGCCGGGCCGGCGAACGACGCCTTTCCCCAGGGGAAGGTAATACATTTTTTCGGGGACGCCCCCCTGCTGTTTGAAATTGAAGCGATGCTCCAGGATCAACACGGGATTGGGGTCGGCGATGGCGGCCAGCAGCAGGCCCTTGGCGTCGTAGCAGGTGCTGGGCATGACCAACTTCAGTCCCGGGACGTGCATGAACAAACCCTGCAGCGCCTGGGAATGCTGCGCCGCCGACCCCCAGCCCCGGCCGATGCAGGCCCATACCACCAGAGGCACGCTCACCGCGCCGCCGAACATATAATACCACTTGGCGGCATGGTTCACGAGCTGATCCATGGCCAGCAGCAAAAAATCCGGCCGGTTATGGAAATAGACGGGGCGCATCCCGGCCAGGGCGGCGCCCACGGCCACCCCGGTCAACGCGGTCTCCGCCAGGGGGGTGTCGAACACCCGCTCCCGGCCGAATTCTTCGTGCAGCCCCCGGGTGGTGCCGAACATCCCGCCGGGATCATCCACCCCCTGCCCCATCACAAAGACGCGGGGGTCGTACTCCAGGGCCTGGCTCAAGGCCTCCCGGATGGCCGCGGGATAGGTCAGGGTTCTTTGGCTCTCTCCGGTTTCCCGGAAGAAATCCGGCTCGTGAAATTCAGGGGTTATCTTGGCCCAGGGCATAGTCAGTCACAATAGAGGTAGAGGGGCAATTCTGCCGCGCCCGGTAGGGGAGCTTGCCGGGCGCAGTCGAAGGCCTCGGCGATCTCCGCCTCAATCTTTCTTTCCATGGCGGCGATGTCGTCGTCACGGAGCACCCCGGCGGCCAGGAGCTGTTGCCGGAAGCTGTCCAGCGGGCACCTGTCCCGCCACGCCTCCACCTCCTCGCACGTCCGGTAACCTTTATTCTCCGGGGAATCGCACCCCGCGTGCTCCCGCACCCGATAGGTGCGGCATTCGATGAAGGCGGGTCCGGCCCCGCTCCGGGCCCGGCTGACGGCCTGGCCCGCTGTCTCATACACCGCCGACACGTCGTTGCCGTCGATGATCCGGGTAAACATCAACTCCGGCGACACCCCGTGGAAGACATTATCCCCCGCCTGTCGGGCCGAAACATGGGAACAGACGGAAAACTGGTTGTTCTCCAGGATAAAGATCACCGGCAATCTCTTGAGCATGGCGAAGTTGCAGCTTTCATACAAGACGCCCTCGTCCGCGGCCCCGTCCCCGAAAAAAACCACGCTGACCTGGCGTTTGCCCTGCATCTTCAGGGCCAGCGCCATCCCGGTGCCGATGGGAATGCCCCCCCCGACGATGGAGGAGCTCCCGTAATGCCCCACCGCCACGTCCACCAGGTGCATGGACCCCCCTCGGCCCTTGGAGCACCCGGTTTGCCTGCAGAACAATTCGGCCACCAGGGCCTTGAGATCGCCGCCCTTGGCCAGATAGTGGCCGTGGCTGCGATGACTGCTGTTGATGTAATC
>CAYRYV010000079.1:0-12684 GCA_964428565.1 uncultured Desulfobacterales bacterium
GACCCCCACCCCCCATCCCGTAGAGGGATGAGGGGTGAGGGCCGTCGCCGGGGCCACGGTAGCGGGTGGGGCCGGGGTGTGGCGCTGTACCGGGTACCGGGGAAAAAAGAATCAGCACCCGGTACACCCGGGGGCAGTTGCAGTCACCTTTCTTGTAGCACCTTGATTTCCTTGCTTATTCATCGCACAAGCCTCATATAAACGAGCCGGCGGCGGACCGCCGGGGCCCGGTACAAGCCGGAACATGTACCGATATGTACCGGGGGTGTACCGGGTAAGGGGGTCGTGAGCGCCGGTGTACCCGGTCCCGGTACGGGCCGGGAGCCGGGAGCCGGGAGCGCCGATTCCGGGCGGTCCTGGGAGATCAGTGTAACGGAAAGGGGCGGGGGTTTCCAGAACACATGAGACACATAGGACAGATGTCACAAAAAAAGTTCGTGGTTCGTGGTTCGTAGTTCATAGTTCATGGTCGGGGGGGCGGGCGGCCCGGCAGGAGCCGGGCGGGCAAGGGCGTTCCCCAGCAGGAGCTGGGGAACGAGGAGAAAGAGCAGGAGCTGGGCAGCGGGGAGAAAGGGGGGGCGCATTTTTTTGGGGGCGCGGGGCGGCGGCGGGGGGGCACCAAAGAAAAAGAAATCCCCCCGGCCCCCCTTTGTCAAAGGGGGGGCGCAAGGAAAAGAATGGTGGCCAAGCACAGCCTGGCAAAATAATAACGCGCCCAAGTACAACTTGGGCACGAGAAAAGCCGGGGAACGACGGGAACACGTGGTCGGGGACAGCCGGGGGTGTACCGGGGAGAGGTACGGGGGGGAGAAGAAGGGAAAAGGCGAAGGGCGAAAGACTCAAGGAGGTGGAAGAGGACATTTTTACGGCCCCATACACACCATGAGCCGCGTAACCCGGGTGGCGGCGGGGTGTACCGGGGAGAGGTACGGGGGGAGACGGGGGGGCGCAAGGAAAAGAATGGTGGCCGGGCACAGCCTGGCAAAATAATAACGTGCCCAAGTACAACTTGGGCACGAGAAAAAGAAAGAGCCTCTGGTGGCGGCGCCAGCCCGACAACACGGGGTCGGGGCCAGCCTCAGAATCAGGGGGTGTACCGGGGAGCGGTACGGAGGGGGGGGAGAGCGGCCGGGGGAGGGTCGCCGAGCTTCGCAAACAGAGGGTGAAGGGTCTGTTGGGCAAGATGCTTGAGACTTTCCCGGATGCCTTCCCCGGTAATGGCGCTGGTGGGATAGATCCCGACCTCGCTCTTGAGCTCCAGGTCTTCCCGCATGGCGGCCAGGGGCATGACCAGTTGCTCATGGGCGGCCAAGTCCCGCTTGTGGAACTGAAAGACCAGGGGAATGTCGAGGAGGGTAATGCTATAGTACGCCAGGTTCTCCTGAAGATTGGCCAGCATATCAATATTTTGCCGTCGCTGCCGGACGAAGGAATCCGCCACAAAGACGACGGCGTCAACGCCCCGCAGCAGGAATTTGCGGGCGGCATTGAACCGTTTGCGGCCGGGGACGGTGTACAGGTGCATCCGGATGCGCCAGCTGCGCAGGACCTCGAAGGAGAAGCTGAGGCACTCGCAGGGCAGGGTGCGGTCGCCCAACAGATCCCACGTCGACAGGACGGGCGGCGCGGCGGGGGCCAGGCGCTGCCGGAGATAGCGGAGGGTGGCCGTCTTCCCGGCCAGGCCGGGGCCGTAATAGACGACCTTCAGGTCTATCTGGCGGTGGCTCAGATCAATGCGAGGCATGCCTGATCATCCGGAAGAGAGGGTGACAGGGGCAGCGGGGGGCGGTCGGCGGGCAGGCAGAGCATCATCATGTCCGCAGCAGCTCCCGGAGGTTCAACAGATAAAAGACATTGCCCTCCACCATGCCCACCCCCGCCAGGTAAGGGCTGCCGGAGGCGGCATCGAGGCGGGCGAAAATGATGATCTCCCGGCCGTAGATTTCTTCGGGCCGCAGGGCGCCGTAACGGGAATCGACCTTGACAATGAGGGCGTCGGGTCCGGCATCGAAACCTTCGTCGGGCAGACCGAGCAGGGGGTGCAGGTCGATGAGGGCGACGGGGCCGCTTCCTCCCGGAATTTCCTGGCCGCCGAAATGGAAGGAGTCCCACCGCACCACCTGATCCACGTTCCGGGCGGGGATGGCAAAGATCCGGCCGGCGACCTTGATGAGGACAACCTCGGCGATGATAACCTGGCTGATATCGGCTAACGGGTCTGACAACTTCCGGAGATGACCGTCCAGGACCTGGGTCGATTGGCGCAGGCTGAAGGCCGTGGCCTCCAGGCCTTCCAGGAATTCCCCCAGACGCAACCAGTTCTGATGTTCAGCGGCGGCCTTGGGGGCCCGGGCGGATCGGCGCCGGCCGAAAAAGCCTTTCCCGGACGATGGCGGCTGGCCATGGCCGGAGCCGAAATCCTGCATGGACGATAGATAGCGGAGAAAGAAGTCGCTGATAAGATTCTGCAATTTTGCCTGGCGGGAGGAGATTTCCCGGGATATGCCGGTCAACTCCGAAAGCTGGTGCAACAGGTCGTCGAACTTCTGGAGGAAGCGGTCGAAGGGGATGAGGTGACCATCGAGCTGATCCCACGGAATAAGGGGGGCGGGGGCGCCCAAATCCCGGGCGGCCGCCGGCGGCGGGGATGACAGATCCGTAGGCGGAGTCTGCAGGAGCATGAACTGGCGTTCCACCGCCTTGAGGTCGGGAAGGGGGTCCACGGGGCAGTGCAACTCCTGGGCGCACACGGACGTGAGGGTTTGGGTGGATTGCCCCAGGAACTGCAGGACCACGCGGTTGAGATCGCGGGGCAGGTTATGGAGATTGTCCAGGACCTGATGAATCAGATCGATGAGTTGATGCACCGAGGGGGATTCGGGAAAAAACGCCAGCACCGTATGGAGTTCCTGAAGCAGGGCCTGCAGGGCGGAGTCCGAGGCGTCCCATTCCAGGTGAAGCAGATGGGCGTCGATGGCGGCCAGATGTTCGGCGAGAGCGGCGGCTTCCGCGGAAACGGCGCTGATGGCCTCCAGGACAGGGTTGGGAGGAGGCGTCCAGACAGAGGAGGCGGCCACACCGGCACCCTCCCAGCGGGCCAGGGCCTCGGGGAAAGCCGGAGCCGTCGGTTCGGGCTCCGGGGGACCAGCCGCCGGAGGACCGCCGACCGGGACGGACTTGTCGGAGAAGAGCTGATCGATGGCGCTTCCTAGGTCCTGGTCGAACTGGGGCTCGGTTGTTTTTGCCATATCTTTTCCACAGGTTTCGACGGCGATAATCCTGAAGGGTTAATTCACGAAATAGTTGTTGCACGCCCGGTCGATGTTCGCCTGGGACAGTTGGGGCGGCAACTCTTCAAACCGGGAAATGTCGATAATATGTTCAATGAGGTCGCGGGCGGTACAGGCGTCTATGGGGCGATCCAGCGAGACGAAGTAGTTGTCGATGAGGTAATCGGCAATGCCGGGATCGTGCTGCACCCCGTATTTTTCACAGGTCATGCGGAAGATGGTTTTGAACTGGTCGGGAGTGATGTGGTCGATCTTGATCTTATGCCGCAAGCGCCGGAGAAAGGCGCCGTCCACCAGGGACTCGGGAGGGAGGTTGGTGGAGAAGATGATGAGCTGGTCAAAGGGGATGGTGAATTTGTGGCCGGTGTGCAGGCACAGGAAGTCCCGGCGGTTTTCCATGGGGATGATCCAGCGGTTCAACATTTCCTGAGGCGCGGTGCGCTGGCGGCCGAAATCGTCGACGATGAACAAGCCATTGTTGGCCTTGAGCTGCAAGGGGGCTTCGTAATATTTCAGGATCGGGTTAAAGGCCAGATCCAGCATTTCCAGGGTCATCTCGCCGCCGACCAGGACGGCGGGACGCTGGCAGGCCACCCAGCGGCTGTCGGCCTTGAGATAGAAATCGGGGGGCAGGGGGACGCGGTGATGGGAGGCCTCGTCAAAGACGCGCACGATGTTGCCTTCCACGTAAATGGCGTAAGGAATCATGATGTAATCGTCCCACAGGGCACCCAAGCGCATGGCGATGGTGGTCTTGCCGTTGCCCGGCGGTCCATAGATGAAAATGGGCTTGCCGCTGACCACCGCGGGGCCGAGCTGGTCGAAGAGGGATTCGGAGATGACCAGTCCCTGAAAGCCCTCCCGCAGGCGCTTCTGACTGATACGGCAATTCTGGACGGTTTGCGCTTCCACCTGGAGCCAGTATTCCTCCAGGGTGACGGGGGCGGGGCCCACATAGCTGTCGAATTCGAACAGATGGGCGGCCCGGTGTTTGCCGGAATCGCTCAGGCTATAACGGTAGGCCTGACTGATGGCGGTGACCCCGCCGGTCAGACCGCTGGAGCCGCGAATTTCGATGTACTTTTCCCGACGGAGGTAATCGATGAGTTGGACAGTGATGGCCGCGGGCAGCTTGAGGCGTTCGGCGATTTCCTTGAGGGTGAAGATCTCCAGATAGAAACAATGCTTCAAGAGGAGATGGGCCAAGAAGTTCTCGGGGATATGCAAAGCGGCCACGGAGTCGGGAAGGCGGTGAGAGGGCAGGACAGGGGTGTCTGCGGGGAGCGACGAATTTTCCGACAGCCGGGATGCGGCGGTCAGGGCATGGTTGTCGGCAGTGGGTCCCGGAGTTGAGGAAGCTTTCAAACGTCCCATATAGGTGTCCTTGTGCAGGGATAATTTTCGAGGTGCCGGCGCGAACTTCAGGTTCATCTTTTTCATCGGAAAAGCCGTCGGAAAACTTTAGCACAATCGAGACCGGAGAGGCGTCCCGGCCCTGCCGGAACGATTTTCCCCCGGCAGAATTTTAAAGAATGTCAAGTAGGATGCCGATAGGAAAGTAATCTCCGGAAATTTATTGCACACAAGAGAACGAGTCATCTTTTTCTCTAGTCAGATAATCAGAAAGTAGGGCGGTCGAGGAGGAATTATATGCCGGGACCATGGGCTGGGCTGAGGAGATTGTGGCGCGATGAGGAGGGCGCGGCGTCGTCGGAATATGTCTTGTTGGCCACCCTGATCGCCATGGCCGTACTCGCCGGTGTGAGCGCGCTGGGTCAGAGCGTCTTGACGCTGTACACCAACACCGTGGGCGCCTTGACCTCCTAGCCATCCCGGGATGCCGGCGGGGGGCGGCATAACCGGGGGAGACGGAGACGGGCAGAGGGGAACAGGATTTGGTGGCTGACAGCCTCAGCGGGCGGATGACGGACATGCTGAAGCGGCGACAGACGGAGGACGGCGGTTTTGCGCCGCAGCCGGGGGAAGCGGCGCGTCCCGACGCCACGGCCTGGGCGATCCTGGCGTTGCAGGCGACGGGGGCGGAAAGTGCGACCAAGGGACGGCTCTGCCAGCGTCTGGCGGCAGATCAGAGTCCCGACGGGCGCGTGAGCGTGGCACCGGGCCATGAGGACGCCTACTGGCCCACCTCCCTGGCGGTAATGGCCTGGGAGGCCTCCCCCGGGTGCCGGGCGTACCAGCAACGGGGGCTAGCTTTCCTCCTGCAGACCCGTTCCCGCAAGATATGGTTTTGGGACAAGTTTGTGTTTTCGCACGATCCTCACCTGAAGGGGTGGTCCTGGATCATGCACACGGCGGCGTGGGTGGAACCGACGGCCATGGCGCTAACGGCATTGAAACTGACCGGCCAGGGGCGCCAGGCACGGGCGACGGAGGCCGTCCGCCTGCTGTTGAACCGGCAGATGCCGCATGGCGGCTGGAATACCGGCAACACCGTGGTTTTCGAGCAGGAACTGCATCCCAACCCCGAAAGCACGGCCATCGCGCTGAACGCCCTGGCGGGGTTGGTGGCGCGGGAGTCGGTGGAAGCCAGTCTCGCCTACTTAAGGGGGCAGGTGGCCAAGGTGCGGACTCCCCTGTCGCTGGGGTGGGGGCTGCTGGGCCTGGGAGCGTGGGGCGAGCGGCCGCCGGCGGCCACCTCCTGGTTGGCAGAATGTTTGAAACGGCAGGATTTTTACGGATCCTTCGACACCGCCAATCTGGCCCTGTTGATGGTGGCCAGCCGGGCCACCGGGGGGCTGGAGAGCATCTTTCCGACGGCCTCAGGCTGATGCAGGGAGAGCCGGCGATGACCGGCCGGGCATGTTCAGGATGGGAAACATGAGTTCAGAGAAGCCCCAGGAAGTTCCGCAACCGAAGAAAGGTCTCTCCCGGCGGGAGTTTTTTTATTTGGGCCTGGGGGGCCTGGCGGTGGGGCTTTCCGCTTACAGCTTGTGGCAGAGCCAATGGCGCAAGTGGGGGATGGCCCCGGCGGCGCTGAAGCCCAAGAGCCAGGAGGCGTCGGTTTTTATCGCCCGGGTGGAGGATTATGAGGGGGATCTCGCCGGGGTGATGCGGGCCGGCCTGGCGGAGTTGGGGGTGACGGCCGCGGCGGTGAAGGGGAAGAAGATCCTGCTGAAGCCGAATCTGGTGGAACCCCGGGCGGGGGAGATTCATATCAACACGCATCCCCTGGTGGTGCGGGGCGCGGTGGAAACGTTCCTGAGCCTGGGGGCGGCGGCGGTCATGGTGGCGGAGGGTCCCGGCCACCGGCGGGACACGCTGCTGGTGTTAGAGGATTCGGGTCTGGGTAAGGTGTTGGTGGAAGACCGTATCCCGTTCATCGACCTGAATTACCAGTCGGGGTACACGGTGGCCAACCCCCTGGGGTTCTCCCGTCTGAAGAAGATCAGTTTTCCCCATGTCCTGCGGGAGGTGGACTGGGTGGTGTCGCTGCCCAAGATGAAGACCCATCATTGGGCCGGAGCGACGCTGTCCATGAAGAATCTGTTCGGCCTGTTGCCGGGGATATACTACGGTTGGCCGAAGAATGTCATCCATTGGGCCGGTATTGACGAAGTGATCGTGGATTTGACGGCCACAGTGCGGCCGCAGCTGGCCATTGTGGACGGCATTGTGGGGATGGAGGGGGACGGGCCGATCATGGGACCGCCCCGGACCGCCAACGTTCTGGTCATGGGGTGCAATATGCCAGCCGTGGACGCCACCGCCGCCCGCATCATGGGGCTCAATCCCTACAGGATCAAGTACCTGGCGGCCGCCCAGCGTCGGTTGGGGCCCATCGCCGCCGCCGCCATCAGTCAACGGGGTGAGACCATTGCGGCCGTCCAAACCCCCTTTGCCCTGGTGGACAAGATTCCGGTGTACAAGGACTTGCGCATGTGAGAACGGCAGGCGTGCATGTGAAAAAAAAACCGGCAGAAAATTTAAGTTTCCGTCAGCGGCTGCCGATAACGCCTATGAACAAGAAAACGGAAAACATTAAGAAAACGGAAGACATTAAATTTATACATAACCAAAAACAACCCCCGATAAAGGCAAACTACCCCGAAAGGGGAGGACGCAAAGTCACCGGCCTAAGACCACCGGTTAGGGTAGCGGGACTACCGAAGGGAACGGAGACAAGACCGAGTATCCGGCCTTCACGGAGGGGGAAAATTTAAAGGAGGTGATCGACCCCGCTGGCAGGAGGAAGAAACGGAACAAGGTCAACAGGTACGGAAAAACAACTTAAAAAACAATAAGGCATTATCTCTAAGCATACTCAAGGAGACAGACAATGAAAGAACTGCTGAAAAGATTCGTGCGGGAAGAGGAAGGCGCCAGCGCAGTGGAATACGGTTTGCTGGTGGGTCTGATTGCGGTGGTGATCGTGGGCGCGGTGACTACCCTGGGAACCACCCTGTCCGGTATGTTCACCAGCATCGCCGGCTCCATCAGTTCCTAAAGCCCAATCAGCCAGGGGAGCCGGGGAAGGATTGACGATGTGAGGCATTGTCATGGGACCGGGGACTGGCAGGGGGCAAGAAGTTGCCCTGCTTATGCGGGAAAGCGGTCCCCCGACCCGGGCTCCCTTGCTCAGATGAGCACCGCGTAATTGTATGGAAGGAAAGAAACAGCCGCCTGAGGCTGTTTCTTTGTCTCTACACTCTATTGTTCGCCATTCTTTTCCGAGCTTGTGTGTGACCCCCGGGGTCGCCGAGGCACCTCAACAACACGCTTGCTGTCTTAGGGAGGAGAGAGCGTATGCGTAACCTACCGCCACTGGTCATGCTGGTGTTGGCCCTGTTTTTCGGCGGGATGGCGGCCTTTGTCGCCAAGAAATGGATCACCAAACCGCCGCCGGCGCCCGTCGCCCCCACCCTGGCCACCGTTCAGATTATAGCCGCCGCCCGGGATATCCCGCGGGGCACCGTGCTTGCCGACGACCAATTAAAACTGGTGGACTGGCCGCAAGGTAGCGTACCGGCGGGGACATTCACCGACAAGAAACAACTTGCCGAGCGGGTGAACCGGTATCCCCTGACCGTGGGCGAACTGGTGCTGGAGAGCAAGTTGGCCGCCCAGGGAGCCCGGGGAGGGTTGTCCGGAGTCATCCAGGGAGACAAACGGGCCATCACGGTAAAGGTGGATGAGGCTTCGGGAGTAGCGGGCTTCATCAAGCCGGAGGATATGGTTGATGTCGTGGTGACCTGGGACAAGAATGAATTCAAAGCCGACCCGGTCAGCCGGATTATTCTGCAGAACCTTCTGGTTTTGGGAGTCGGTCAGGAAATCGAGCAGAAGCCGGGAGAGAAGCCGAAGGTGGTGCCGACGGTGACTCTGGAAGTTACCCCGGAAGAAGGCGAGTCCCTGGCTCTGGCCGCCAAAGAGGGTCATATTACGTTGGCCCTGCGACCGCCTGTAGGTGACGGCAAGGTGGAGACAGAGGGGATACGGTCTTCCGAAATGCTGGGGATGGCCAGCAAGGCTCCGGTGGCGGCGAGCGTCGAAGAGGAACAAGCAAAGCCGCGCACTGCGGTGGAGGTGCTGCGGGGAACGGAACGGGAGACGGTGAATTTTTAGTATCGGGTCCCAGACATTCATCTGAGAAAAATACCTGAGATACGATGCGGAGCAGAAAGCAGGGCCCCTGGAGGAGAGGTCGGCGCCCCCCCTCCACAAAATTTATGCAATAACAGTTGCCCAACCTTTTTCCGGGATATACTCCCCAACGGGGACGTGCTGCGGTCGGGCTGCAGCCCAAACATGCAAGAAGTTCAAGGTCGCTTGGGCTCCTGAGGATGCCCAGGATGATTTTTCCTTTAATTTATTTTTGCCAAAAGCCGATTGTACATAAGAGAACGCTAGTTGGGAGGCGGCCGATCCAGTGGCCGGCGGATTGGCCGACGGGAGTATCACCCCGGCAGACGCCGGTGGCAGAGAGTTACACGGCAGCCCCATTTTCCCTGAGAGGGCTCTTACCTGTTGAGGCCGGCGAGATCTTAAGGATGGATACCGATTATGGCAATCGGCTTTAGTCTCTACTATTTCTCAGAAAAGACAGGGGAATATCTCCAAAAGATCGTCAACGCCTCTCCCCATGGCATCGTCGTGCAAACGACGGCCTTATCCACCTTTCTGCCGGCCACGATCAATGCCAGCGCCGATGTCCTCTTCATCGAATATGACGAGGGCATTGACGGGTTGGATCTGTGGATAGAGAAAATCAAGGCGCAGATCGGCGACTCCGCCATTTATCTGTATATCAACGAACCGACGACCACGGTGCTCCTGCAGGCGCTGCGCCTGGGCGTGCAGGAATGCTTCATCAATCCCATCAAGCATGAAGAATTTCAGAAGGCCCTGAATCGATTGCTGCATGACAAGCCGGATCGACCGCTCCAGGAGCAGACCCGCCTGGTTACGGTGTTGGGGTGCAAGGGGGGGGCCGGAGCAACTTTTATGGCGGTCAACCTGGCCCAGAGTCTGGCACAAGGTCTCAAGGAGGACGTGCTGCTGTGCGATCTCGATCTCAAAGCCGGGGACACCACCTCGTTTTTGGATCTGCGGCCGAAATACACCATTTTAGACATTATCGACAACTTCGACCGCATGGACATTCACTATCTGAAGGACATCATCCATAGCCGGGAAGTGGGGTTCGACGTCTTGCCCGGCCCCTTGCGCATGGAAGACAGCGAGCTGGTGGAAGTGCACCATGTGGAAAAGATTCTGCAGTACATCCGGGAGCAGCGCCTGTACCGGTGGATCATTCTGGACATCGGCGACCAGCTGGACGAAATCACCCTGAAGGCGGCGGAAATGTCGGACACGGTATTGCTCGTGTCCCTGCTTACCATTCCGGGTTTGCGCGACACCAAAAAGCTTTTGGAGATGCTGCATATTCTAGGTTTTGATGAAATGCGGGTCAAGGTGTTAGCCAACTGCTATAGCAAGCAGTCGGATATTGCGGTGCCCGAAGCCAAAAAGTTTTTGGGGCAGGATATCCAGGGTGTGGTGCATTTCGACCATGATCCGGTAATCCGGAGCATCAACGAAGGGCGCCCGCTGGTGGAGATCCTGCCCCGGCATCAAATCAGCGGAGACATCCGGGACATCATCAGCATCCTGCACCACGACAACGGGGCCAACGGCCACCGGACCAGCCTGCTCAGCTCCTTACGTCAATGGTTGCGGTGGGGGTCTAAATCATGAGTCTGATGGCGCGGCTGCAAAAACAGCCGATGGGACGGCGGGGAGACCTGGCGACGATCCGCAGCGAGGATCAGAAGAAGGAAGACCAGTATAACGACCTGAAATCCCGTTTGCACTACCGTCTGCTGGACATTCTGGACCTGGGGCGGCTGGCGGAGGCCCAGGACGGCCAGATTCAGCATGACCTGCGCCACGGCATCGATATCATCCTGAACGAGGAGAACATCGCCCTCAGTCTGGCAGAGAAGGAGCGGCTCTGCAAGGAGATCAGGGATGAGCTGATGGGGTACGGGCCACTGGAGCCGCTCCTGCACGACCCCACGGTCTCCGATATTCTGGTGAACGCCTACAACAAGATCTATGTGGAGCGCCGCGGCAAGCTGGAACGGGCCTACATTCGCTTCAAGGACAACGCCCACCTGCTGAAAATCATCGAGAAAATCGCGTCGGGGGTCGGCCGCCGGGTGGATGAATCCTGCCCCATGGTGGATGCCCGCCTGCCCGACGGCTCCCGGGTGAACGCCATCATCCCGCCCCTGGCTCTGGACGGACCGGCGCTCTCCATCCGGAAATTTTCCAAAGATCCCTATAAAGTCCACGACCTCATCCAGTTTGGGGCCATCACCGATGATATCGCCACGGTGCTGGAGGCCATGGTCAAGGCGCGGCTGAATATCCTGATCTCCGGGGGGACCGGCAGCGGCAAGACGACCTTCCTCAATGTGTTGTCGAGTTTCATTCCCCATGACGAACGGATTCTCACCATCGAAGACGCGGCGGAACTGCAGCTCCAGCAGGATCACGTGGTCCGCCTGGAGACGCGGCCGCCCAACCTGGAAGGGCAGGGGGAGGTCACCCAGCGCGATCTGGTGCGCAACGCTTTGCGTATGCGGCCGGAACGCATCATCCTGGGGGAGGTTCGTCAGGCCGAGGCCCTGGATATGCTCCAGGCGATGAACACCGGCCACGACGGCTCGCTGGCCACCATCCACGCCAACTCGCCGCGTGACGCCCTGGTGCGTCTGGAAACCATGGTATCGATGGCGGGATTGAGTATTCCGGATCGGGCGTTGCGCCATCAGGTGAGTTCCGCCATCCACGCGGTGGTGCAGTTGTCCCGGTTAAAGGATGGCAGCCGGAAGATGATGTTTCTCAATGAGATTGTCGGCATGGAAGGTGAAGTCATCGTTATGCAGGAAATATTCCGGTTCGAGCAGCAAGGGGTTACGGAAGAAGGCAAGGTGAGAGGCAAGTTCAAGGCCTCGGGCATCCGTCCGAAGTTCATGCAACAATTGGAAGCCCTGGGAATCGAGCTATCCAATTCCGTTTTCAAGGAAACCTTTTAGGCCGGGAAGCGGACGTGCGCACCGCTGATGGCGGAATGGCGGCGGGCGGGAACGGGTAACCGGGCAGTGACGGCGGTTTGCCGGTAACCGGTCAAAGCGAACAACCAACCCGCATGACAAAGAGCAGACAGCCAAGATGTCAAACCTGACCGATAGATTATGGGGATGGCTGCTACCGTCTTCCCACACGGAACTGCCGGGGATAGTGACCCTGGCGATTTTTCTGTGCATACTCTGTCTGCTGGAGGGGACGTACCTTTACCTGAGCAACCGCGCCAGCCAGGATGAAAAGAAGGTCAAGGAACGCCTGAAATTCACCACGGGGATGGAGCATGCCATCCAGCAGGAGTCGTTGTTAAAAAAGGCCATGGTATCGGAAGATTCCTGGCATCAACGTCTCTTGCTGTATCTCAACCGGCTCATCAACCTGGACGATTTGCTCCTGCAGGCGGACGTGTCGTGGAACGCCACCACCCTGGTGGGGATTGCCACGATCTTCGGGTTCGCCACCCTCTGTTTGGGGTATATCCGGGGAGGGGCCATGGGCGCGATTTTGGGCTGCGCCCTGGGGGCAGCGGTGCCGTTTTTCTTTTTGATTATCAAGAAGAAGCGGCGTTTGAAGGCATTTGAAAAGCAGTTTCCCGAGGCCCTGGGGCTGATCGCCCGGAGCCTGAAGGCGGGGCACTCCTTCCCGGCGGGTTTGCAACTGGTGGCGGACGAGATGCCCAATCCCATCGGGATCGAATTCTTCAAGACCTTCAAAGAGTACAACTACGGCCTGGACCTGAATGTGGCCCTGATGAATCTGTACAACCGGATCAAACTCCGGGACC
>CAYRYV010000080.1:0-12335 GCA_964428565.1 uncultured Desulfobacterales bacterium
GCCGGGCGGGCACGGGCGTTCCCCAGCAGGAGCTGGGGAACGAGGAGAAAAAGAGCAGGGGCGGGGGAGCGGGGAGAAAGAGCGGGAGTTGGGGAGCGGGGAAAGGCGGGAGGCGCTGGCGCTTTCCCGCCCTACACACGCCCTACACAGGCGCAGTGGCGGCCACCCGGGGAGCGAGGTGTACCGGGGAGCGGTACGCAATAGCTTCCGGTTTCCGGTTGAGGTGGCCCGGCGGGAGCCGGGCGGGCACGGGGCTCGCCGGCAGGATCATGCCGACCTGCGGGCGGCCAACTTTCATTGTGTTTCCCGGCCCGTCCTGGTATGATTTTCCTGAAATAAGCCCCTTGGTTTGCCCATGCTTATCCTGCACGCCGCGTTTTCTGAGGACCGCCTCCTGGTCTGGGGAGAAATCCCCGTCCCCGCGGACCGTCACCTCCCCCGAGAGAGTAAGGGGAAGCGAAGGGCCGCCCCACCGCCGCCGCTGCCGTACGACGCCGGCAAGGAAAAATTATCCGCGGCCCTGGAGGAAGCGGGCTGCGGCCGTTTGCCGGGCGACCTTGCCGGCCAGGCCGCGGTTGCCTGGCTCCCCACCCGCAAAAACCGCCCCCTGGCCTCCAGTCCGCTGATTGCGGAGCCGGCAGCCCCACAGGATGCCGTCGACTTATGGCCATGGCAGGTGACTGCATTAACCATGCGCCCGGAGGGCGAAATCGAACTGCTGTGCGCCGGCGCGGGGAAAGAGCTCCTGGCGCCCGGCGTCATCAGCGGCCCGGACCTGGCCTTTTGGGCCCAGGCCCTGCGCTTTGCCGGGTCGCTGGCGGCCCGGCAGCGGTTTCTTCCCGGCCTCCAGGAAAGTGAGGGAACGTACCGGGCCCGCTGGGAGCCGGTGTTGACCGGGACCGACAGCGGCGTCGCCGCCAGGCTGGCGGCGCTCATGCCCCCGGTGTGCCGGGCCCTGACCCCGGACGCCGCCTCGCCCCCGGGACGCCCCGCCGCCAAGGTGCTGGAGGACTTCCTGTACCGGATGGTGGATCAGTTGGTCCGCTCCCCCGGCCCTCCCACCGCGGAGCCGGCCCCGGCCCGGCGCGGCCGTCCCGCCCGGCAGGCTCCCGGGTTCGACAGCCTCCACGACCACTGGCTGCACGCCCTGCACGCGCCGGATGGCCTGATGACGGGCGACCCCGGCGAGCTGGCCCGGTTGCAGGAGCAGATTCAAAAATGGCGGCGACCCCTGGCCGTCACCGCGGCCACGCCGTTTAGGCTCTGCTTCCGCCTGGAGGAGCCGGAGGAGAGCGTCCCGGCCGCTACCGGGCATGAACAGTGGTTCGTGCGCTACCTGCTCCAGGCCGCCGACGACCCCAGCCTGCTCATCCCCGTCCGGGAGGCCTGGAATCCCCCGAAGCGCACCGCCGCCCTGCTCCGCCCCGGCGAATTTCACGCCCAGGAATACCTGCTGGTCTCCCTGGGCCAAAGCGCCCGCCTGTGCCCCGACCTGGCGGCCGGCCTCCAGACCGCCCTGCCGGACGGCCAACTGCTGGATACCCCGGGCGCTTTTGACTTTCTCACCGAAAAGGCCCTATTGCTGGAGCAGGCCGGCTTCGGGGTGATGCTCCCCGCCTGGTGGAGCGGCCGGGGGGCCAAGATGCGCCTGACGGCCCGGGCCCAGGTTAAGTCCCCCAAGATGGCCGGCGGCTCCGGGATCAACCTGGACCAGATCGTGCGCTTCGACTGGCAGTTGGCCCTGGGCGACGACGAGCTTTCCCTGGCCGAACTCGAGGAACTGGCGCAGCGGAAATCTCCCCTGGTCAAGGTGCGGGGCCAATGGGTGCAGTTGAATGCCGCAGAGATCCAGGCGGCTTTGGATTTCTGGCGGAAAAAGACGGAGGCCGGCATCACGGCCCGGGAAGCCCTGCAGATGGCCTTAGGCGGAGTGGAAACCCCGGCCAGTCTTCCTTTTGCCGGACTGGCGGCCGAGGGCTGGGTCGGCGAGCTGCTGGCGCAACTGCAAGGCCAGGCCGCGTTCGGCGAATTGCCGCCCCCGGCGGATTTCCATGGCGTCCTGCGCCCCTACCAGGTGCGGGGCTATTCCTGGCTGGCGTTTTTGAAACAGTGGAGCCTGGGGGCCTGCCTGGCCGACGACATGGGGCTGGGCAAGACCGTGCAGACCCTGGCCCTGATCGCCCGGGAGCGGCAAGCCCACCACCCGGAGCCCGTTTTGCTGGTCTGCCCCACCTCGGTGGTGGGCAACTGGCAGAAGGAAGCGGCCCGCTTCACTCCCGGTTTGCCGGTGTTGGTGCACCAGGGCGTCAGCCGCTCCCGGGGCAAGGCCCTGGCCACGCAGGTGAAGAAATACGCCATGGTCATCTCCAGTTACGCCCTGCTGTACCGGGATTTCGAGGTACTCAAAGAAATCCCCTGGTCCGGGGTGATCCTGGATGAGGCCCAAAACATCAAGAATCCCGAGACCAAGCAGGCCCGGGCGGCCCGGGCCCTGCCGGCCGGCTTTCGCCTGGCGCTCACCGGCACGCCGGTGGAAAACAACGTGGGCGACCTGTGGTCCCTCATGGAGTTTCTCAACCCCGGCTTCCTGGGCTCCCAGGCGGCGTTCAAGCGTTCCTTTTTCATCCCCATCCAGGCCAACCGGGACCCGGCGGCGGCCCAACGCCTGCAGCACCTCACCGGCCCGTTTATCCTGCGCCGGCTCAAGACCGACCCCAAGGTTATCGCCGATCTGCCGGAAAAGAACGAAATGAAGGTCTTCTGCAATCTCACCAAGGAGCAGGCTTCATTGTATGCCGCGGTGGTGGCAGAGGCGGCCCGGGCCCTGGACGGGGCCGACGGCATCCAGCGCAAGGGGGTGATCCTGGGCGTGCTCTCCAAGCTCAAGCAGGTTTGCAATCATCCCGCCCAGTTCCTGGCGGACAATTCCCCCGTCCCGGGCCGTTCCGGGAAGCTGGCCCGCCTGACGGAGATGATGGAGGAATTGCTCCAGGTGAAAGACCGGGCCCTGATCTTCACCCAGTTTGCCGAAATGGGCAAGATTCTCCAGCGCCACCTGCAGGAGACCTGCGGCCGGGAGGTGCTGTTCCTCCATGGCGGGACCCCCCCAAAAAAGCGGGATGCGATGGTGGAGCGCTTCCAGGCCGATGGCAGCCGCCTGCCCCTGTTCATCCTGTCGCTGAAGGCCGGGGGCACCGGCCTGAACCTCACGGGGGCCAACCATGTCTTCCACTTTGACCGCTGGTGGAACCCCGCGGTGGAAAACCAGGCCACCGACCGGGCCTTTCGCATCGGCCAGACCAAAAATGTCCAGGTGCACAAATTTCTCTGCGTGGGCACCCTGGAGGAGAGGATCGACGACATGATCGAACGGAAGAAAGAGGTGGCGGAACAGGTGGTGGGCGCCGGGGAGGGCTGGCTGACCGAACTGTCCACCGCGGAATTGAAGGACCTGATGGCCCTGCGCCGGGAAGCCCTGGGAGACTGAGATGAGTTGGTGGCGTTACCATACCCCGAAGCCGGCGCGGGAGGTGAAAGGGGGCATCAAGGCCCAATCCCGGCGCGGCGCCTTTGCCGCCAGTTGGTGGGGGCAACGCTGGATCACGGTGCTGGAAGGCTTTAATATCGGCGAGCGCCTGAACCGGGGCCGCACCTATGCCCGCAAGGGCCAGGTCATGGACATCGAGATTGAGAAAGGCGCGGTGCGGGCCACGGTGCAGGGTTCCCGTTCCCGTCCCTACGAAGTGGAGGTGCGCTTCCGGCCCTTGTCCCGGGCCCAGTGGCATCAGGTCGCGAAGGCCTTAGGGGGCCGGTTCAGTTCGCTGGCCCGGCTGCTGGCGGGGGAGATGCCGGAAGATATCGAAGAGGTTTTCGAGAGCGCCCAATTGTCCCTGTTCCCCCACCGGTTGCGGGACCTGGAGACCGATTGCTCCTGCCCCGATTGGTCCAACCCCTGCAAGCACACGGCCGCGGTCTTTTACCTCCTGGCGGAGGAATTCGACCGGGACCCCTTTCTCCTCTTTAAATTGCGGGGTCTCGCCCGCGAGGAGCTCTGCGAGTTGCTGGGTTACCGTCCCGCCGGCGCGCCGGAGCTTCCCGAGCCGGTCGGGCACAAGGTTTCCGAACCGGCACCACAAGAGCCGTTGGATCCCGCCGGTTTTTGGGGCGGGGAGGAACTGCCCGGCGACTTGTTCGGCGAGGTCCGTTTACCGGAGGTGGCCGCCGCCGTACCCAAGAGATTGGGCAGTTTTCCCTTTTGGCGAGGCCAGGCCCCCTTTTTTGAGGCCCTGGAACCGTGCTACCGCAAGGCTGCGCCCCGGGGGCTCGACGTCTTTTCAGGGCTCCCCCAGGCGCTGGCCGCGGAGGTTCCGGCTCCGGTCAAACCTATAAAACGGCCCGCCAAGGGCGCGAAGACTCTCGGAGGCACATCCCCGCCGACCAGGCGGCAACCGAAAAAACCGATTTCCAGGAAAAAACCGCGGAGGAAGACCAGGAGTGAGTAGAGCCGCTGGCAAGATGCCCCGGGGGTGTCCGGGAAGAATCGCGGGGGCCGGTCAGAATAGAGACTTCGGTACCTCATACGCTGAATGTCTGGAGGCCCGGCTGCAACATCAGCGTTTTTCCCGAATCGTGGGCGCGGCTCTCCCGTTCAGCAACAAGAGCAAACCGGTGAAGCGCAGACCTATGGCTGCCGGGACCTGGAATGCTGCCAACTCAAAATCCCGGCCAGTCACCAAACCCGGTACGTTTGAGGCGGAGGCACAGAAAAAATATCGTTTGCCCTTGACTAATGAATATTCATTCCTATTTTTGTTTAAAACATCAGAGGAGCTGGGTATGACCGAAATAGCCATTGAAAAGGCCCCGGGGGGATTCAAGGTGGACGGGCTGGTATTACAGCGGGGGAAATGCGGCTGCGGCGGCATGGGAGGAGATTGCTGCTTCACCTACTCGAAGGTGAAAAAAGAGGGCACCGTCCTGCATTACGAGGGTAAGGCCACTGCGCCCTCCACCCACGATAACTTCGATTGGGGTTACCGGGTGAAGAAGGGCGAGGTGGAGGTTGACGTCCAGATGATGGATACTCGGGACAACAAGGCCTTCTTTTCGGGACACGCCCCCCCGCCATTGTCGGCCTGGGTGGAAAAGGGCTGGGAAGTCCTGGACCGATACGAGAGACCGGCGGCGGAATAAAAAGCGTTGGCATAATTTTTAAAATCAAGATGTTATAAAAAGGAGAAGCGAATATGTGCAAGTGTGGATGCGCCACCAAACCTGCTCAGGAAGAAGAAAACGTAAAATACTACTGCGCCCAATGCAATGCCATCAAAGAGGCCAAAGCGGGCGAAGCCCGGCCGGAGTGCTGCGGTAAGCGGATGAGCGAAGTCGATTGAGCTGCTGGCCTGGCCTGCCGTTGTTGACCGCGGCCGGAAAAGAAGCCGCGCAGGACCATTGTTCCGCTGGATATGGCCCCCGGAGATTCACTGCCGGGGGTCATATTTGGGTGTACCCCGGGCCTCCCGCAGAAAGATTGCCCCGGTGAACTTGTTGACAAAGACCGGTGATATGGTAACTTATCATATATAAGCTGCGGGCGATTAGCTCAGTTGGATAGAGCGTTGGTCTCCGGAACCAAAGGTCAGGCGTTCGAGTCGCCTATCGCCCGCCATTAATATCAGTTAATTACCGAAAAGTAGACCCTCACTAAAACCGCATGGTGTCCATATAGGTGTCCATGCGGTCATTTTTTTCGCTCCCACCAAGGCTTTCAATTCCTCTGTGCTCACGGTGTGATAGCGCTTGAACACCTCCATGGGCTTGTGACCCGTGGCGGCCATAATCCTGAAGTAATCGTGCCCCTCTTGACGGCGATTGTTGCTGAAGGTGTGGCGAAGGTCGTGGAACGTGAAGTCTTCAATCCCGGCCTTTTTGCCGGCGGAGACGAAGCTCTTTTTGACACAGCCGATGGAACCCCGCCCTCCGGTCCCCGCCACGGGTTGAGCGAGGCCGAAACGGCAAACCCGGAGATCGGGACTCCTACCCCCCCTATCATTATGCGGCGCACAGAAATTTATTGATTTTTTCAACATAATCCAGTGGACGAAGGGTATGTTAGGGGCGCATACGTTGACTATCGCAGTCGTGCCGTGAACTGCAGTTGAGTGGCCGACGGAGTCCCGGCCATTCCCCGAGTTAAGCCCGGGTGTCTTATAGGTTAATCCTATTATACTTATAATTTAGATAATTTTTATAGATTTGATCTATATATGAAATTCCTCTACATTGATTAGGCTTTTCATTTGCATGCCTCATTTGCAGGGCTCGGCCTTTAGATTAATGAGGCACGGAACAGATGCCGCCCGTGCTCACACTGCGAGCCTCCGATGATCCCTAAAATGATCAACCGAGCAGGAATGAGCCTACGGGTTTCATAATCGTATCCCATCAGGCAAGGAGGGTATATGAAGTTGCGCTTAACGAATAAACTCTTGGTCACGGCCACGTTATGCTGTGGTCTCCTGGCTCTCGGCCCTGGAGCGGTGCTGGCGGGTCCTTTGGAGGCCTTCCAGTCCCTGGAAGGCACCGTGGACATTGCCGGGGGCACCGCCCACATCCCGGTGATGCAGGATGCGGCGAAGAATATCATGCAGGCCAACCCCAAGATTCGCATCACGGTGGCCGGCGGGGGCTCCGGGGTGGGGGTGCAGAAGGTGGGAGAGGGGCTGGTGGCCATCGGGAATACCGGCCGGGCGCTGACTCCCGAGGAAGTCTCCCGTTACGGCCTGAAGACCTTTCCCTTTGCCATTGACGGCGTGGCGGTGGCGGTAAACCCCGCCAATGCCGTCGGCGCGTTGTCGGCCGCCCAGGCCCGGGATATTTTCGGCGGCAAGATTACCAACTGGAAAGATGTGGGCGGCAAAGATGCGGCCATAACCCTTTATGGTCGGGATGAGGCCAGCGGCACCCGGGAGGTGTTCTGGGAAAAGCTCCTGAAGAAAGGTCCCGTAGCGGAAAAGACGAATATTGTGCCCTCCAACGGAGCCATGAAGGTGGCCATCGCCCAGGATCCCAATGCCATCGGTTATCTGGGCATCGGGCATGTGGATGGCACCGTCAAGGCAGTGAAACTCGACGGGGTCGAACCGACGCAGGAGAATGCCAAAAGCGGAGCTTACCCGGTTACCCGCAAGCTCTATATGAACACCAAGGGAGAGCCGACGCCCCTGGCCAAGGCCTTCATCGCCTATATCCTGAGCCCCGAGGGGGCGCCGTTGATTACCAAACACGGCTATATCCCCGTCCAGGAGTAGAGAACGGCGCCTCAGGAACCCTTCGGCAGGAACGAGCACCTTGATGGAGCATGAGGGCCGTACTGGGGGTATTCCCCTGAGCCGACAACCATCCCTGTCTGAACACCGCCTGGTATATCGTATTCCCGTGGCCAGGATCGTTTTGGGCGCCGCCATGATGGTGACGGCCTTGGGGGTGGCGGCAATTTTGGGTTTCCTGGTCTATTTTGCCTGGCCGCTGGTGGCGGGCGGGCAGCTGGCACAGATCATCTCCTGGCGCTGGCAGCCTTTTGGAGGGCACTTCGGCATCCTGCCCATGCTCATCGGGTCGATAGGTTTGACCCTGACTGCGGTCCTGACCGCCTATCCACTGGCCTTGGGACTCTGCGGTTTTGTCCACGGGGCCGGCCGCGGCCCCCTGGTCAAACCGGTGCTGGGTGTCATCCACCTGATGACCGGAATCCCCACAGTGGTCTACGGCTTTGTGGCCGTCTTCGTGCTGGTGCCCCGCCTCCGGCAATGGCTGGGAGGCACGGGATATTCCTGGCTGGCGGCCTCCCTCACTCTCAGCCTGCTGATCCTGCCCACCATCGTGCTGTTGATTCACACCCAATTGCGTCAGACCGACAGCCGGGTGCGGCTGGCCGCCATGGCCCTGGGATTCAGCCCGGTGCAGGAGCTGTTGTGGGTGCGGCTGCCCCAGGCCTCCCGCGGCCTGTGGGCGGGTCTGGTGCTGGGGTGGAGCCGGGCCCTGGGCGACACCCTCATCGCCCTGATGCTGTCCGGCAATGCCCCCCAGGTGCCCCACTCCCTGGCCGATTCCCTCCGCGTCCTGACGGCCCATATCGCCCTGGTGGTGGCCACCGACGCCGGCAGCGCCGCCTACCATTCCATCTTCGCCTGCGGTCTGATTCTGTTCGGCCTGTCCGCGGCCGTCAATCTGACCCTGCGGCGCTTGCAGGCTCCCGGGACCACGGCAGGATACACCCATGTCCCGGCAGGTTGAAAGACTCTGCAGCGGTTTTGCGTGGGGCGCGGTGTTGGCCCTGGGGGCTATCCTGGCCGGCTTTGTATTTTTTTTAGGGCAGAAGGGGCTGCCGACCCTGGGGCCGGACCTGCTTTTCGGCAGTAATCCGGCCTGGGAGGCCCTGACCGGCCGCCTGCCGGTGTGGGACGGCATCTGGCCCGCCTGCGTGGGAACGCTCCTGCTGGTGATGCTGGCCTCCCTGACGGCCATCCCCCTGGGGATTGCGGCGGGCATCTATCTGGCCGCCTATGCCTCCCGGACCGAAAAGAAGATCTACGGGTTCCTGGTGGACCTCCTGGCCGGCATGCCGTCCATCCTCATGGGCCTCTTCGGCTTCGCCCTCATTCTCTTCCTGCGCAAGACCCTGCTGCCCGCGGCCAACACGGGCCTGCTGCTGGCCGCGGGCTGTCTGGCGTTCCTGGTGTTGCCGTACCTCATCCTCACGACCCAGACGGCCTTGGAAGGACTGCCGCCGTCCCTCCAGCTGACCGGTCTCAGCCTGGGGCTGACCCCCTGGCAGAATCTTTCCCGGATACTGTTGCCGGCGGCGACCCGGGGGATCATGAGCGGGGTCATTCTGGCCGTGGGCCGGGCGGCCGAAGATACTGCGGTCATCCTGCTCACCGGGGTCGTCGCCAATGCCGGGTTGCCCCAGTCGTGGACGGATAAATTCGAGGCCCTGCCCTTTGCCATCTACTATCTGGCCGCGGAACACCGGAATGTGGCCGAACTGAACCGGGGTTTCGGCGCGGCCGTGGTCCTGCTGCTGCTCACGGCATTCCTTTTTCTGTGGGCTTACGGCCTGCAGAGGGCCTTTGCCCGACGCTGGGACTGGCGGGTTGAGTTGCATTGAAGTTGGCCGGTGAAATACGGAACCTGTCGGTCAGTTTTACCGGGCAACGGGTGATTCAGGAGCTGTCGCTGACTCTGCCCCGGAATCGGTTGACAGTGATCATCGGGCCTTCGGGCTCCGGCAAGACAACTTTTCTGCGGGCCCTGAACCGGCTCAACGAGATCTTCCCCGGCTGCGACACCCGGGGCACGGTGCGGCTCCACCTGGGAGGCGCTTGGGTGGATGTCTATGGCGGCGTTCTCCCGGTCACGGACCTGCGGCGGCGGGTGGGGTTGGTTTTCCAGCAACCGCATATTTTGCCGGTGAGCATCGCCAGAAATATCGCCCTGCCGCTGAAACTGGCGGCCGCCAGCCTTTCCCGGCGGGAAATTCCCGCCAAAACGGAACAGGTCCTCCGGGAGGCGCACCTCTGGGAGGAAGTAAAAGACCGTCTGGACGCCCCGGCGGCCTCCCTCTCCGGGGGCCAGCAACAGCGATTGTGTCTGGCCCGGGCCCTGGCCCTGGAGCCCGAAATTCTGCTGTTGGACGAGCCCTCCGCCTCCCTGGACTTCCGGGCGGCCGCCAAGGTGGAGGAGTTGTTGGCCGATCTCAAAAACCGTTACACCCTGGTGGCCGTCTCCCACAGCCTGAGCCAGGCCCGGCGGCTGGGCGACCGGATCGCGGTTTTGAAGGCCGGCGCCATCGTCCGGGTGCTGGAGCAGGCCGAATTTAAAGACCACGCCGTCTTTCACCGGGTGGTGGAAGAGATTTTCTAACGATGCATTGGAAATTTAAAAAAGGGAGCTAACGATGTCGACACCGTACGATGCCATGTGGGAAGAGCTGAACCTGGACCTGGAGGCCCATGCCGGCCTTCTGCAGGTCCTGGGGAAATTCTATGGGGATATCTACCTGAGCCAGGACGGCCGCCTGAAGGGCATGGAGTACCTGGATTTCGTGCTGTCCGAGGTGCACGGCCTGCGTATCAAGGAATTGCAGGAGGCCAAAGCTCAGGGGCGCAAGATAGTCGGCACCTTCTGCGTCTTTGTGCCGGAGGAACTGGTGCTGGCCGCCGGGGGCATTCAGGTGGGGCTGTGCGCCGGGGCCGAAATCGGCAAGGAGGCCGCGGAGAAGCTGCTGCCCCGCAACACCTGCGCCCTGATCAAGTCCTTCGTGGGTTTCAAGATGGCCCGCCTCTGCCCCTACATCGAATCCTGCGATCTGGTGGTGGGCGAAACCACCTGCGACGGCAAAAAGAAGGCCTACGAGATCTTTGCGGACTACGCCCCGGTGTACGTCATGGAGATTCCCCAGATGAAGAACGCCTGCGACCTGGATTTGTGGCGGGCCGAAGTGCAGCGTTTCAAGGCCAGGATCGAGGAGACCACCGGGACCAAAATCACCGCGGCCAACCTCAAGGAGGCCATTCGCCTGGTCAATGCCCGCCGCCGGGTGCTGCAGTGGCTCAACCGCCTGCGGGCGGCGGTGCCGACGCCCATCTCCGGCCGGGATGCTTTGCTTGTCAACCAGATCAGCTTCTATGACGACCCGGTGCGGTTCACGGCCAAAATCGGCGAGTTGTGCGACGAGTTGGAGGCCAAGGTCAAGGCGGGCCAGGGCATTGTGCCCGCAAAGACCCCGCGGCTGATGCTTTCCGGCTGCCCCATGGCGGTGCCCAACTGGAAAATGCCTTTTATCATCGAATCCTCCGGTGCGGTCATCGTGGGGGAGGAGTCCTGCATCGGCACCCGCAACATCCGGGACCTGGTGGACGAGTCCGGCGAGACGGTTGAGGAGCTGCTGGAAGCCCTGGTGCAGCGCTATATGCGCATTGACTGCGCCTGTTTCACGCCCAATATCGAACGCCTGGAGCACATCGTGGACATGGCTCGCGATCTCAAGGTCCAGGGCGTCATTCATTACGGCCTGAGCTTCTGCCAGCCCTACGCCATCGAAGCCTTCAAAGTGGGGCAGGCCCTGGAAAAGGCCGGTATTCCCATGTTGTCCCTGGAGACCGACTACAGCATGGAGGATGTGGAGCAGCTCAAGACCCGGGTGGAGGCTTTTCTGGAGATGGTGCATTAGAGGACCGCTGATCCCGGCGGCGGCTTATGGATAATAACGACAAAGCCATCGTGGCGGGTATCGACATCGGTTCCCGCTCCATCGAACTGGTGCTGTTGGCAGGGGATGAGCTCTTACAGGCGGAAAAGGTTCCTACCACCTATGATGCCCTGTCTCAGTGCCGACGTCTGCTCGACGGACTGGACGCCGCCCTCCTGGTGGCCACGGGTTACGGGCGGCGGCTGCTCCAGGAGAGCCGTCTGCACCCCCACATTCTGGTCATCACCGAGATTCAGGCCTACGCCCTGGGGGCGGCGTCTTTGGCCCCCGGGGTGCGCACCATTCTGGATATCGGCGGTCAGGACACCAAGGTCATCGCCCTGACCCCTGCCGGGAAGGTGGCCAAGTTCGAGATGAACGACCGCTGCGCCGCGGGAACCGGAAAATTCCTGGAGTTCATGGCCACCGCCCTGCAGATTCCGCTGGAGGACTTTGGAGCCTTTGCCCTCACCGGCGATAAACGTCTGCAGATCAGCAGCATGTGTACGGTGTTTGCCGAGAGCGAGGCCACCTCCCTGATGGCCCGGGGTGAGAAGGCGGCCAATATCGCCCTGGGGCTGCATTTGGCCATTGTGGGGCGCACGGTGGCCATGCTCCGCCGGGTGGGCCTGACCCCCCCGGTGTTGTTTGCCGGGGGGGTGGCCCATAACCCCTGTATGCGGGCCTTGTTGGCCGAGAGCCTGGGTGAGGCGCCTTTGGTGCCGGATAATCCCGATATGGTGGGGGCTTTGGGGGCGGCGCTCTACGGCCGCCAGCATTTACGGCAGACGGCCGCCACGGGCAGCGTATCGGCGGCCAGGTAATGCAACCCCCGGGCGAGGTTGTCCTCCCGGGAGTGACCATCGGCCCTCATAAACCCGGGGTAACTAGTCCCACCAGTTCATTAGGTCCGTCCTGTCGGGTGCGGCACAAACAAGGCAGGATATATGTCCTGCCCTGTTTGTCAAAGCCTTTCCTCGCATAAATCGGTTAGGTGCGGCACACCCCGGCCCGGCATTTCCCCGAGATGTGGTCCTCGAACTCCTTCCGGAAGTGCTTGAGGAGGCTCATCAGGGGGGACGCC
>CAYRYV010000081.1:0-12235 GCA_964428565.1 uncultured Desulfobacterales bacterium
CGTACTTGCCCTTGGGCTTCCAGGTATACATGGAATAGAAGCTCATCACCCCGAAAACGTCGGCCCCGGAGACGTTCAGGCCGCACGCGATACGCTTCTGGACCTCCGGCGGAATATACCCCACTACCTCCTGCACCGTCTGCAAGCAGGGCATCAGGGCTCCGGGCTGGTCTTTGTACGTGGCGATGATATCGTCTATCTTGTCCCACAACTCCGGACTGATCGGCGAGTCGGCATGACCGGCGCAGTGACATTGAGCTGCCATGGTATGACCTCCATCGAGTTTGGTGTTCGGTTCCGGGGAGGGGGCCAAGGGCCAACGGCCCCTGCCCCCTTCCCGGGCCCCACCCCCAATCCCTTACAGGGTTGGGTGGGGGTGTGGGGGAGGAGGGAGCTTGCTCCCTTGCCCTCCCCCACCAGTCCTACGCCTTTTCCAACCGCACTGCGCAGACCTTGTATTCCGGAATCTTGGCGACCGGATCCAGGGCGGCGATGGTCAGTTTGTTGGCCGCGGCTTCGGCGTAATGGAACGGGATGAAAATGGTGCCGGCCACGCCCTTGGGAGATATCTGCGCCCGGGCCGTGATGAACCCGCGGCGGGTGGTGACTTTGACCTGATCGCCGTCGGCGATCTGGTAGGCCTCGGCGTCGGCCGGGGAGATCTCGATGCGGCACTCCGGGGCCTTTTCGGTGAGCCCGGCGGCCTTGCGGCTCATGGTGCCGGTGTGGTACTGGTAGAGCAGCCGCCCGGTGGTGAGGTACAGCGGAAACTCGGCGTCGGGCATCTCCGCCGGGTCCTTGTGATCAATGGCGAAGAAGGCTCCCAGCCCCCGGGCGAATTTGTCCTTGTGCAGGAACATGGTGCCTGGGTGGTCGGTGGTCGGGCAGGGCCACTGCAGCCCGCCGCCATTGAGGCGAGCGTAGGTAATGCCGGCGTACGACGGCGTCACTTTCCGGATCTCCTCGAAGATCTCTTCGGGGTTCTGATAGTCCATGGGATAGCCCAGCCGTTTGCTGACCTCACAAAAGATCTGCCAGTCAGGCTTGGATTGACCCACGGGCGAGATGGCCTGGCGCACCCGGGCCACGCGGCGCTCGGTGTTGCTGAAGGTGCCGTCCTTCTCCGCAAAACTGGCGGCGGGCAGCACCACGTCGGCCAGTTTGCCGGTCTCGGTGAGGAAGATGTCCTGCACCACCAGGAAGTCCAGGTGCTGCATTTCCTTCACCGCGTGGTCGGAGTCGGGGTCGGAGACCGCCGGGTTCTCCCCCACGATGTACAGGGCCTTGATCTTGCCCTGCGCGATGGCCGGCAGCATCTCGGTGAGGGTCATGCCTACATAATCGGGTAACCCCGTCACGCCCCAGGCCTCTTCGAACTTTTTGCGGTTGTTGGCGTCGGTGACCACCTGGTAGCCGGTGAAGACGTTGGGCAGGCCACCCATGTCGCAGGCGCCCTGGACGTTGTTCTGACCCCGCAGGGGGTTGACCCCGCCGCCGTAGACGCCCACGTTGCCGGTGAGCATGGACAGATTGGCCAGGGTCTTGACGTTGTCGGTGCCCACGGTGTGCTGGGTGATGCCCATGCAGTAGACGATGGAGGCCGGTTTGGCGCCGGCGAACAGCCGGGCCGCGGTCACCAGATCGGCGGCGGGCACGCCGCTGATGGACTCCACGTATTCCGGGGTATATTTTTCCAGGACCTGCTTCAGGGCGTCGAAATTTTCGCAGCGCCCGTCGATATAGGCTTGATCCTGGAGGTTCTCCTTCAGGATGACGTGCATCAGACCGTTGATCACGGCGATATCGGTACCGGGCTTTTGGCGCAGCCACATCTTGGCGTGGCGTACCAGATCGATGCGCCGGGGGTCCATGACGATGAGGGTCTTGCCGCCGTAGCGGACGGCCCGTTTGATAAAGGTGGAGATTACCGGGTGGTTTTCAGTGGTGTTGGAGCCGACAACGAGAATGCATTGGGAGGATTCCAGTTCGGCGATGGAGTTGGTCATGGCGCCGGAACCGAAAGACGCGGCCAGACCGGCCACGGTGGAGCTGTGTCAGAGACGGGCGCAGTGATCGACGTTATTGGTGCCGATTACCCCGCGCATCAGCTTCATCATCAGGTAATTCTCTTCATTGGTGATGCGGGCCGAACACCAGCCGCCGATGGTCTGGGGGCCGTGCTTCTCCTTCACCTCTTTAAACTTGGCGGCCACCAGGTCCAGAGCCTCGTCCCAGGTGGTTTCGGTAAGCACACCATTCTTTTTGATGAGCGGCGTCTGCAAGCGCTCCGGGTGCTCCACGAAGCCCAGCCCGAACCGGCCCTTGACGCACAGCCGGCCCTCGTTGGGGATGGCGGACACTCCCATGACTTTGACGATTTTGCTGCCCTTGAGATAAATGTCCAGCTGACAGCCCACCCCGCAGTAGGGGCAGGTGGTGCGCACGGTGCGCAGTTCCCAGGGCCGGCCCTGATACCGGGAGTCCTTGACCGTCAGCGCCCCCACCGGGCAGGCCTGCACGCAGGAGCCGCAGAACACGCAGTCGGAGTCGATATAGGGGAAGTCGCTGCGAGCCACGATCTTGTTGTGGTGCCCCCGGTAGCCGATGCTGATGGCCAGATTCACCTGCAGCTCGTTGCAGGCCCGGACGCACCGACCGCACATGATGCATTTGGAGAAATCCCGAATGATCATGCTGTTGTTGTCTTCATAATAATACTGCGTAGACAGCGGCTTGGCGAAGCTGGGGGTGGCCACCTGGTAGCGGTAGGCCAGGGCCTGCAGTTCACAGGCGCCGTTGGCCTCGCAGACCAGGCAGTTGTGGCTGCCGGAGCCCAGCATCAGTTCGATGACCATTTTGCGGGCGGCGTCCACCCGGGGGCTCTCGGTGGTAATCACCATGTTGGGAGCCGCCTGGGTGTGGCAGGCCGGGGGCAGGGTCCGCCAGCCCTCCACCTCCACCACGCAGATCCTGCAGGAGCCGGTGGAGCAGGTGCCTTTCATGTAACAGAGGGTGGGAATGGTGTAGACGCCGTGAGCTCGAGCCACATCCAGGATACTGGCGCCGGGCTCGAATTCCACCGTCTTCCCATTGAGCGTCAGGGTTGACTTGGCCATAATCTCGGTGACCTCCATCGCGATGTGAGGGATGATGCAAGATACGCCTAAAAATACCTAACGTACCATTTTAGGGGAGATTATGTGAAAGTCAACACAAATAGAATGAGCTGTTTAGTTTTTTCAGCATTTTCTGTCAGTTGTGACATATTAACCGACTGCTTCCCGGACACCGGGAGCCCGCCGGCACCCCTGCGCGGGACGCCCCCCGGCGCCGTGGGGCACCGGCTCCCGGAGACAGCCTGCCACCCATCCCCACAATTCGTTAGATATTCTCCAATAGTTATCAAAGGGAATAAAATAATTTTTCTGAAAATCAAAATTCTCTCAAGTTAACTTTCTTCCTCGCCGATAGCATTGAAAAATGGGGAGGAGGAATCTTATGAAACGCTTCAACATATTCCTGCTGGCGGTGACTTTTTGCCTAGTTGCCAGCACCTCAGGCCTGGCAGCCTCGTATACCGATTATCTGGTTTATGAACAGTGGGGGGGAACCTGGCAGGATGTCAACAAAACCGCCGCCAATACCGACGACGACCTGATGTGTTGGGCGGCCACCGCCTCCAATATCCTGGCCTGGGGACACTGGGGAACGTCTGTCCATAATTCCACGACCTCCATCTTCCAGCACATTCTGGAACACTGGACGGACAATGCCGGTTATATGAACTGGGCCTGGAAGTGGTGGTTCGACGGCTCCCTGCCCCCCTATAACACCTATGCCTATGTCGACGTCCCCGGCGGCGGCGCTTTCTACCCCTCGGTGAATTTTTATGACTATTACCGGGCCGCCGGCGGCAGCAATGCCCTCGCCACCATCGACTCCCTGATGCAACAGGGATACGGGGTGGGGCTGGTTATCCGGAAAGGCACCGCCGCCCACGCCGTGACTTCCTGGGGCTTCAGCTATGAACTTGTCAACGGCGCCAAGAATTATCTGAGCATTTATCTCACCGATTCCGACGACGGCCTGACCGCCCTCCTGAACCTGCCCCTGGTCCGGCAGAACAATGCCTGGTACCTGGGCGGGAGTTATGCGGGCTGGTTGATTTCCACCGTGGAGGCTCTGAAGTTCTCATCGTTCTCTAGTGACCTCGACTTCCAGCCCGTCCCCGTCTCCCCCACCTGGCTGCTGCTGGGGACCGGTTTACTGTTGTTGGGCGTGCGTCGCCGCCGTAGAGGCCAACCTTCGTAACCCCGAGAAGATAGCGCGCCTCCCGCCGGGGAACATGGGGGAGGCGGGGGGAGCCTTGGTCCCCCGACTCTCCCCGCAAGTTAGAGCAGTTCTCGAAAGTATCTTCCGTGTGGTCTCTTCTCACCTCAGGTGAGAAGGTCAGGATGAAGGATAGATAGGAAAAAACTTTCGATAACCGCTATAGTCTCGTAATTAATAACAGAAGTATGCAATGGGGATTCACAGGTCCATCCCTCCCGGCACCGGGACCGCACCGGCGCGTTTCCTTTCTTCTCCCCTATCTGCTCGCAGTATTGCGCCGGTTGGAAAAAATCCTTATGTATTACCTTATAAACCTTTTTTCCGGTGTCGTTTCAACTGACGCCGTATGGGGGAAAAAATGTACAAGAAAATCCAAAGCCTATTAGGCGATGAGGCCGCCCCTCTGCTCACCTATACCTGCACGGGCATTCCCAAGGAATCCCTCTATCTCCCCGGCCCCGACTTCCTGGAGCGGGTTTGGCTCGATTCCGACCGCTCTCCCAAGGTCCTGCGTTCCCTTGCCGCCCTGTTCCAGCACGGCCGTCTGACCGGCACCGGCTTCCTCTCCATCCTCCCCGTGGATCAGGGCATCGAGCATTCCGCCGGGGCCTCCTTTGCCCCCAATCCCATCTACTTCGACCCCGAAAACATCGTGCGCCTGGCCGTGGAAGGCGGCTGCAACGCCGTGGCCTCCACCCTGGGGGTCCTGGGGGCCGTGGCCCGCCGCTGGGCCCACCGAATCCCCTTCGTGGTCAAGATCAACCACAACGAGCTCCTCACCTACCCGGCCGTCCACGATCAAACCCTCTTTGCCCGGGTGGAGCAGGCCTTCGACATGGGCGCGGTGGCCATCGGCGCCACCATCTATTTCGGCTCCCCCGAAAGCCGACGCCAAATCATGGAGATCAGCGAGGCCTTCGAACGGGCCCACGACCTGGGTCTGGCCACCATCCTGTGGTGCTATCTGCGCAATCCCGCCTTCGCCACCGCCGACCGGGACTACCACGTAGCCGCCGACCTCACCGGTCAGGGCAATCACCTGGGGGCCACCATTCAGGCTGACATCATCAAGCAGAAGCTGCCGGAAAACAACGGCGGCTATACCGCCATCAAGTTCGGCAAGACCCATCCCCGAATCTACTCCGAGCTGGTCCCGGACCACCCCATCGACCTCACCCGCTGGCAGGTGGTCAACTGCTATATGGGCCGGGTGGGCCTGATCAACTCCGGCGGCGCCAGCGGCGAAAACGACCTGGCCGACGCCACCCGCACCGCGGTCATCAACAAACGGGCCGGCGGCACGGGCCTCATTTCCGGGCGCAAAGCCTTCCAGCGCCCCTTGGCGGAAGGCATCCAGATCCTCCACGCCATTCAGGACGTCTACCTCTGTGACGAGGTCACCGTGGCCTAGCGGCTCCGGCTGCCTGGTGGCTGATACCAAGTTGCCGTCAACCGGCTATTTTTTATCATTCCAAGCGGACGCGGGAAATCTCTCTTTTCTCCTCGTCGCCAGGGGCTCCTCCGCGAGGGTGTGGTCAGCATGACCTCACCACTTCATAACCTGTTGAATGCAAATTTAGGCCCTTGCGAAATGGCCGTTTGGAGGGAGGAGGCAGGGGTCCGTGCCCCCTTGGCCCCTCCCTCAAGATGACTCTGGCAGAGGCCTTAAATTGGTATGGGGAGCGTTATTCCCAAAGCCCAAAGGCAGGTGTCCCCGCCTGGCTTTCCCGACATGGCCGGATCACTGGCCGGTCCCCGGCTATTTGTGCTTGATGACCTTTCCCCGGGAGGTGAAGGAAATCCCCTGTTGGCCCGCCGTGCCGATCATCACCGCCTCCATGAGGGGCTCGGTCACCTCGGCGTCGGCCTGCCACTTCACCAAAAAGTTTGCTCCCGACCCCCCCCGGGTGTCGGATTCCTTGACGATGAAGCGGGTGGAGGCCATCGGTTTCAGGGTTACCGGGGCGGACAGATAGCGCTTGATGACCTGGCCGTCGGAATCGTAATAGTCTACCAATACCAGGGTGATGGCGTGCTCTGGGTCGGTGTTGCGGATGCTGAGAATGGCGGTGAGGAGAAACTTGCGTTCCATATCGCCGTAATAAACATGGGAGTAAGCGGGCACATAAACGAGCTGCCCCCGGGAGAGCTCGGCCTCCTGGCTAGCCAGGGCGCCGGCAAAGGGCCAGCACAGCGCCAGTAGCATACCGATGAGCCATCGGAACCGAATCGTCTTGAGCCGCATCTTATCGTCCTTTCCTGGGAACAGCCACAATCAGTGGGGTTCTCTCAAGACCAGCGCCTCGGAAAGTTCCTTGAACAAGTCGGTCAGGCGGATGATGCCGACCACCCTTTTGTCAGCCACCACCGGAATTCTTTCGATGCCTTCCCGGCTCATCAACGCCAGCGCCTTCACCGGGGAATCGTCGGCGTCTACCGTGACCTTAAACGGGCTCATGACATCTCCCACCGGCTTTTGGGCCTGTTCTTTCAACTCCGGCCCCGTAAGCTCCTGCCAGACGATTTCCTCGGAGCCCGGCCCCCGCAATCGATCTCCCGCCAGGCCCCTGACGATGTCCTTGAGCGTCAGGATGCCCAACAGGTGATACTTTTCATCGAAGACCAACACGGCCCGGGGCTCAAAAGCTCCCTCGAATTTTATCGTCGCCTCCCGGACAATCAGCACCGCCTGAGCCAGGGTGAACCAATACGGAACATGCGGGTAATCTTCCAAAGGGATCATCAAGTCCTTGACTTTTTTATCGTAACCCATGGATTTCTCCCTTGAAATAAGGTTTTTCTCCAAATTTCCCGCTAACTGATTTATCTTCTGAAAAGAAGTTTACCAGTTAGGCAAGCATCAATTAAGCAAAAACGAAAGTCGCCATGACCAGAATCGTCCTGAAGATTTCCGGATTCCTGTTCCTTGCCTTGATAACCCATGGTCTTTTTGCCCCGGAACTCCTGGCCGCTCCGCCTCCTCCCGGAGAACGTCTTAGGCTTTCCGGATCCATTCAGAACGCCCAAGGCAAGGGCATCAAAGAAGTGGAAGTGGAGGTGCTGCTCGACGGACAGCAGCTCAAACCCAAAGGCAAGGAAGAGACCATCCTTACGGGCAGCAACGGAAATTTCCTGGCGGTCTTTCTCATCCCAGAAAACTCCTTCCCCGGCGCCCGGCTGGAAGTCAAAGCCGCCAAACCCTGCTGGCAGGAAATCGCCCCCACCTCAGTCCTCCCGGTCCACGTCGGCAGCGACCAATACGGCAACCGCCTTTATCAGGCCCAAGCCGAATTCACCATGAAGCGCCTGGTTACCCCGGCCTTCTGGGTGGCGGCCCTGGTTCTAATCCTGGTTTACATCATTATTGCTGCAGAGCTGATGCACCGCACCCTGGCGGCCCTCTTGGGCGCCTCCGTCATCCTTTTCATATCGTATACCCTGGGCACATTTAACAAAAAATATTTCATCCTGTCCTTCGAAGACGCCGTGCACGCCATCGACATGAACGTCATTTTCCTGCTCATGGGCATGATGATCATCGTCGGGGTTCTCAAAAAGACCGGCCTCTTCCAATGGTTGGCCTATAAATCCTACGCTTTGGCCCGGGGCAATGTCTTTGTGTTGTCCTGTATCCTGATGCTGGTGACCGCCGTGGCCTCGGCCTTTTTGGACAACGTCACCACCATGCTCCTGATGATTCCCGTCACCATAGAAATCGCCGTCACCCTGAACCTCAACCCCGTTGCGTTGTTGATTCCGGAGGTCTTCGCCTCCAACGTGGGGGGCACCGCCACCCTCATCGGTGACCCGCCCAACATCATCATCGGCTCGTATGCCAAACTCAGTTTCGCCGATTTCATGGTCAACCTCACCGGGATTGTGGCCCTCTGCATGGCGGTGACCCTGATTTATTATGTCTACTGGTATAAGAAGTCCTACCTCCGGGCCAAGGTGAACGACGTGGCCCGCACCATCGACTACCTGCGGACGGAATACAAGATCACCGACCGGAACCTGTTGATCCTGTGTCTCTTCTTCCTGTCTTTCACCATTTTCCTGTTTATTGTTCACGGCGTGCTCCACATGGAACCATCCATCGCCGCCTTGATGGGGGCCATGCTCCTGCTGGTGATCTCCCGGGTGGATATCGTGGAGATGTTGGAGCACGAAGTGGAGTGGCCCACCCTGATCTTCTTCATGGCTCTGTTCATCGTGGTGGCCGGAGCGGAGGAAACCGGCCTGATTCAGGTGATCGCCGAATGGGTGGCCCAGGTTTCCCGGGGATCCCTGGTGGTGGCCGTGCTCATGGTTCTCTGGGTTTCGGCCCTGGCCTCCGCCGCCATCGACAATATTCCCTTCACCGCCACCATGCTGCCGATTATCGCCTTCTTGAACGAATCCATCCCGGGGGCGGAAAGCGGAGTCCTCTGGTGGTCCCTGGCCTTGGGAGCGTGCCTGGGCGGCAACGGCACCATGATCGGGGCCTCGGCCAACGTGGTCACCGTCGGGCTGGCCGAGAAGGCCGGGTTCCATATCTCCTTTCTCTATTACATGCGCGCCTGTTTCATCCCCATGATCATTACCATCATCTTATGTTCCGCCTATTTGCTTCTTTTCAGGGTATAATGGGTGCACCTGGTCCGGGGTCGGCTCGCGCAACGCCGGTCGCTTCGTGACTGCCGGGAGAAATGCCTTTGTTAGTAATCGGAGCCTGTGAAAGTCTCACGTGAGGGGGGAGCCGGGGGACCACAGGCCCCCCTCCCTCAAGCAGCTTTTCCCTGTTCTTCATTCATGGGTTGTCTGACCTGGGTAATATCTTCATAGCCACAGGAGTCGCCGTGCAAACATCCGGTAAGCCCAAATCCTTCCGGCGCAAGATGAGGGATGTCTTTACCGGCCGGCGCCGGGGAGCTGACCGCGGCGTCCCGGGGGCCGGCGGGCCGCAGCCCTTTTCCAGCGACTACGCCAAAATCTTCTTTGCCGTCATTACCCTGCTGACCCTCTATTTTGCCTATGTCATGATCAAGCCCTACCTGATCCAGATATTCCTGGCCTTTGTCATCTTTCTGGCCAGCAAACCTTTGTATCGCCGGCTCGTCTGGTTGCTGCGCGGCCGCCGGGCCTTGGCCGCCGGCCTCGTATGTCTGGTGCTGGGGGTGCTCATCACTCTGCCCCTGTTCGCCTTGGTGAACATTATCGCCAAACAGGCCCTAGAACTGTACATCTCTGTAAGCACCGGCCTGAAGAGTGAACAGGCCTGGCAACAGCTCAGTGGCAAATGGGAGCTGGTCAGAGATTATGCGGAATATCTTGGCCTGCCCCTGCCGGAACAGGCCAACCTGGAACAGGTGCTGGAAACCGTCCTGACCCAGGTCAGCCAGTTCATTTACAGCAATGCCATCTCCATGGTGCGCGGCTTCACCTTTTATTTCCTCAATCTGTTATTGATCCTGTTTCTCGCCTTTTTCATGTTCCTGGAGGGCGACACCTTCATCGCCGAACTCACCAAGCTGTCTCCCCTGGATGAGACCCACAACCAGGAAATTCTTCGGGTAACCGAAACCACCATCAAAGCCACCCTGTGGGGCACGCTCATTGTGGCCCTAGTGCAAGGCGTCCTGGGAGGCACCGGTTTCTGGCTGTTTAAGGTCCCCGAGCCGATTTTCTGGGGCACCATGATGACGGTGGCCTCCATCCTGCCGGTGGTGGGCCCCGGGATCATCTGGGTTCCCGGAGTGATTTATCTTTACTTCCGCGGTGAGTCCGGGCTGGCCGCCGCCCTCCTTCTGTGGGGCGCGCTGTTGATCAGTCTGGTGGACAACGTTCTACGGCCGTTTTTGATCAAGGGGGTCCAGTCCACCTCCACCGCTCTGATCTTTCTCAGCATCCTGGGGGGAGTCACCTACTTCGGCATGGTGGGTTTTATTCTGGGGCCGCTGCTGCTCTCCTTTCTGCTGTCGCTGTTGCGCATCTACCAGCGGACGGTGTTGGCCGCCATCCCCAAAAAGACCGTTGCACCTCCCCTCCCGGAAATGCCGGACGGCCAGGCGCCCTGACCCCCCAAAAAATATGCCCCTTGCGCAGCAAAGGGCATAGTCGCTCACTATTACTTGGTTACGGAAATGAGCTCTATTTTATGAAAGCCAAACCTGATCCTTTCTCCCTCTCCCCCATTGGGGGTGTTTAGAGCGGGTAGATGGGTAACAAACTTGCGGGGAGGGGTCTCCGGACCTGCGGCCCTGAGCCCCCTCTCCTGCTTCTATAACCGCGGTCTTTCCCGCCCCAACGATTACAGAAACTCCGTCTCGTCCCATTCCGGGATGTTGACTTCCTTCAGATCATCGTGCAGGTAGGTCCGCTCGTTGCGGCACAGCACCCCTGCCGCCAGGCAGATGATGGTCCACAGGTGCACCGTGGCCCAGCGCTTGGGGGTCAGCGTCGCCAGCTCATGAATCTGGGAGTGGCAGTTGTGGCACGGCGTCACGCAATAGTCCGCTTTCGTCTCCACGATCTGCTCCAGCTTCTTCTGGCCGTACCGGAGGCGTTCTTCCTTGTAGGGGTTCTGCAGGAAGCCGCCGCCCCCGCCGCAGCAGTAGTTGTTGGATTTGTTGGGGTTCATATCGATAAAGTTCTCTTCTCCCACGCAGGACGTCAACACGAACCGCATATCTTCCGCCAGGGCGTCGCCGAAGCTCTTGCGCACCAGGTTGCAGGGGTCCTGCACCGTGAACTTCACCTTCAGGTCCTTGTTCCAGTCGGAGCTGACCTTCAGTTTGCCCTCCCGGATCCACCGGGCGTAGTAGGGGATGATGCTCTCCACCTCAAAGGAGTGAGGGATGTTGAACTTTTGCAGTCCGACCCGGACTGCGAACGTAATGTGGCCTCACTCGGTGTTGACAAAAGACTTGATCCTCAGTTCCTCCGCCTGTTCCGCCGCCGTACGGGTGATCTTTTCCCAGGCCTCGTCATCGGCCAGGAACATGCAGTAATTCTCCGCCGCCCAGCCCTTGCTCCCGTAGGTCCAGTCCGCCCCCACCATATGCAGGATCTTCCACAGGGGGATCATCTCTTCGGGTTCGTTGTTGGGCTCCCGGGAGTTCTGGTTCAGCAGGAAATAGGCCCCCTGCTTGTCGATGGGCGCCTCGATGTTTTCAAAGCCGGGCTGCTCCCGCACGCCTTCCAGCACGTCCTCCACCACGAACCGGAAGTCTTCGTCCCGGGTGCCCATGGCGCTGCAGGTGTCGGTGCTCAGGGCCACGTCGCAGGACCGCAGAATTCCCCGCGGGCGCTCCTCCCGGGGCCAGGAGGCCCGCATATTGAACACCAGCCCCGGAATGTTGACGTTCATGGGGCAGGCATGCATGCACCGGGTGCACATGCTGCACATCCAGGCCCACGGCGTCTTCTTCAGTTCCTCATCCAGCCCCAACGCCGCCATCCGCACCACCTTCCGGGGATCCATGTCGTGCAGCCCCGTGGCCGGGCAGCCCGCCGCACAGGTGCCGCAGGTCAGGCAGGCATTGAGATTGCCCCCTTCCGGAAGCTTCTCCATGACTATGTCCTTGAAGGACTTCTCCTTCCTTTTCTTGATGACCAGTGGTTGTTCCGCCATAACGTGTCCTTTTCTGAGGGTCTGGAACGCCATACGGCATTCCGCTCTTTTTCGGCGACACACCGGTCCGTCTGTACGCCGGCTGTCGGAGCGTTGATATCTGATTTATTTCATATTAATTTAGTATATTATAAATCGATATTCTTTCACCGTCAAGCCGGTACTGCCCCTTTTGCCAATAGCACGTACAGATGTCCGGTTTTCAAAGCACATGAAATATCCGGTTGAGATTCCGTAAATAACTCCAACTTTTCGCCAACAGATTATGGCTGCTGCTAAATGAGGCAAGGC
>CAYRYV010000082.1:0-12038 GCA_964428565.1 uncultured Desulfobacterales bacterium
ATTTTTTCCCATCCCGCTGAATAGCGGAATTTATCCGGAATGTCGCCGGCCCTCCGCCCCCGGTCGGGGTGTCTTACACCCGGCGATGCAGTTCCAGGCGCACCGGCCGTTCCCCGCAGACCTGTCGGGCCAGCTCGCCCAGCAGTTGTTCTTCCCGGGGGGTGTGGATGATCCCCGTCACCGCGATCACCCCCTCCCGGGCCTCCACGGCCAGGGTGGGCACCAGCAACCGGGGGTCGGTGGCGATGCGGGCCTTGAGATTGGCGGCCAGGGCCATCTCCGCCAGCCGCGTCTTGGCCTCCGGCGTGGCCAGCCGGTCCTTGTCGGTCACGCTCGCGGCCAGCAGCTTGGCCACCTGTTCATAGGTCAGCTCCCCGGTGCTCAGGGTCAGGTCGTAGAGCCGCTCCTCCTCCCAGTTGTGCCCGTAGTTGGCCTGGAGGTAGCAGGCCCGTTCCCCGTCCACCTTGGCCACGAGCCGGGCCGCCGCCTCCCGGCTGCTGAAGCGCTCCCGGCTCATGATGCGTTCGATGCGCACCTCCAGCGGCGCCACCACCCGCACCCGCAGGCAGAACGGCACCTCCCGCAGCAGGAACGCCCCCCCCCGGCCGATGATCACCACCCGGTCCCGGGCTGCATAATCCAGCAGCAGGGCCTCCAGCCGGGCCACGTAGCCCCGGTATTCCCAGTCGAAGCGCTCCCACATCGTCGGACAGACTTCGTCCAGCTCCCGGGCCGCCCGGCCCCAGCGCTCCCCGGCCTTTTCCAGGTCGGCGAACAGCCGCTCCTTGTCCACGTAGAGATAGTCCAGTGCCTTCGCCACCTGGCGCCCCACCTCGGCGCCGCCGCTGCCGTATTCCCGGGAAATGGTCAGAATCGCCATGTGCTCTCCTCGCTCAGTCGCCGGACGCGCTTTCCCGGGCCTTGGCCCGGCTGAATACAAACCGGATCCACAGTTTCCCCACCACGATGACCCCCGCCGCAAAGGCCGCCTCCATGGTATACATGAACCACTTGGGCGGCGCCAGCCACCGCACCATGACCGGGTCGCTGAAGATCATCTCGCCGGCCACCCGCCCCAGCACCGCCGCCCCGATGTAGATGATGATGGGGTAGCGGTCCATCAGCATGGCCAGCAGGTTGGACGTGAAGACCACAAAGGGAATGGACAGGGCCAGGCCGAAGATCAGCAGGAACAGGTTCCCCTGGGAGGCCCCCGCCACCGCCAACACGTTATCCAGGCTCATGGTGATGTCGGCGATGACGATGAGCTGCATGGCCTGCCACAGGGTGCGGGCCTCCCGCTCCTCGCTCTGCTCGGGCGCGCCCTCCAGAAACAGCTTCACCGCGATCCCGGCGATGAGCACCCCCCCCACCAGCTTCACAAAGGAAATGCCCAACAGCTGGGCCACGAAAAAGGTGAGCACCACCCGCAACACCACCGCCGCCCCCGCCCCCAGCGCGATGCCCCACTGCCGCTGCTGCCGGGGCAGGGAGCGCACCGCCATGGCGATGATCACGGCATTGTCCCCCGCCAGGATGATATCGATGATGATGATGTTGAGAATGCCGAGGGCAAATGCCCAATCCAGTTTGTCCAGTCCCCAGGCGGCCCAATCCATGGAGTTACTCCGTCGCCAGTCTCTGTGGTCCGGGGGAAAAAGCCCTCCCCCTGAACCCTGTAGAATATATCACAGGACCCCGGGGAGCAAAACCTTTGCAAAAATAGTCCCGGCGCCCTTGTTACGCCGCCCCCGGCTTTGATATAACAGACTGGCGGCCTGGCTTCGCCCCCCGCGCCATCGCCCCCGGAAGGAACCGCCCGTGAAGATCATCGCCCTCATTCCCGCCCGCTACGGCTCCAGCCGCTTCCCCGGCAAACCCCTGGCCCTCCTGGCCGGCAAGCCCATGATCCAGCGGGTCTACGAACAGGCCCACAAAATCCCGGGCCTCGCCGGCGTCTGGGTGGCCACCGACGACGACCGCATCGCCGCCTGCGTCCGGGGCTTCGGCGGCCTCGTCCGGATGACCCGCCCCGACCACCCCTCCGGCACCGACCGCCTGGCCGAGGCCGCCCGTAGCCTGGACCTGGACGGCAGCGATATCGTGGTCAACATCCAGGGGGACCAGCCCTGCTTCCCTCCCGAAGTCGTGGGCGGCCTCATCGCCGCCCTGCAGGCCGATCCCGGGGCCGCCATCGCCACCCCCGTCCGGCCCCTGGAGCCCGCCCGGGCCGCCGATCCCAACGTCGTCAAGGTGGTCTTCGATCACCGCCGCCGCGCCCTCTACTTCTCCCGGGCCCCCATCCCCTTCTGGCGCGCCCCCGCCGACGCCCCCCGCTACTACAAGCACATCGGCATCTACGCCTACCGGGTGAGTTTCCTCCTGCACTTCGGCGATCTGCCCCCCGGGGTCTGGGAGCAGGCCGAAAAGCTGGAACAGCTGCGCGCCCTGGAACAGGGCTACCCCATCGTCGTCATGGAAACCACCGGCGAAACCTGCGAAGTCGACACCCCCGCCGACCTCGCCCGGGCCGAGGAGCTGCTGTGTTCTGCGGGGGAGGGCCAGGGGGGCTAACCCCCCTGCCCTTCCCCACAGCACTCTACTCCCGCGTCCCCCGGTCCAGGGCGGCGGCGGTGATGTCCAGCAGGACGCCCAGCTCCTCCCCGGTGATGGATAGGGGCGGCATGAGGACCAGGACGTCGCCCAGCGGCCGCAGGATGGCCCCCAGTTTGCGCGCCTCCAGGATGACCCGGTGGCCGGTGCGCCGGGCCGTGGGGAACGGTTCCTTGGCGCCCTTGTCCCGCACCAGCTCAATCCCCGCCATGAAGCCCCGCTGGCGGATGTCCCCCACGTGCGGGTGATCGTCCAGCTCCCCCAGGCGGTCGCTGAGATAGGCGATCTTCGGCTGCAGCTGCTCCAGCACCCGGTCCTTCTCGAAGATCTCCAGGGACGCGCACGCCGCCGCCGCCGCCAGGGGGTTGCCGGTGTAGGTGTGCCCGTGGAAGAAGGTCTTGAACTCCTGGTATTCCCCCAAAAAGGCCTCGTACACCGCCTCGGTGGCCAGGGTGGCGGCCAGCGGCAGGTACCCTCCCGTAATCCCCTTGGCCAGGCACATCAAATCCGGGCTGACCCGTTCCTGCTCGCAGGCGAACAGCGTCCCGGTGCGCCCGAAGCCCGTGGCCACTTCGTCGGCGATGAGCAGCGTCCCGCACTCATCCGCCACCTGCCGCACCCCGGCCACGAACCCCGGCGGTTGGGGAATCATGCCCGCCGCTCCCTGCATCACCGGCTCGATGATGATGGCCGCCAGCTCCGTGCGGTGGGCCCTCGCCGCCTCCTCCAGCTTTTTCAGACACTGCCGGTCGCAGTTATCCAGGTCCGGACAGCGGTAGCAGTAGCAGTTGGGCGCCGTGTAGGTCGGGAAGAGCAGGTCCCGGAAAGTCTCGTGGAACAGGTCGATGCCCCCCACCGACACCGCCCCCAGGGTGTCGCCGTGGTAGGCCTCCCGCAGTTTCAAAAACTTGGTGCGCGACCTTTCACCCCGGAGTTGCCAATATTGGTAGGCCATCTTCAGGGCCACCTCCACCGCCGTGGAGCCGGAATCCGAGTAGAACACCCGGGTGAGGCCCGGCGGGGTCACCGCCGCCAGGCGCTCTGCCAGTTCAATGGCCGGGGCGTGGGCCAGGCCCAGCAGGGTGCTGTGGGCCAGACGCTCCAGTTGCTCCCGGATGGCCCCGTTGATCTCGGGCCGCCCGTGGCCGTGGACGATGGTCCACAGGGAGGACACCCCGTCCAGGTAGCGCCTCCCCTGTTGATCGAACAGGTAGACCCCTTCCCCCCGGTCGATGACGAGCAGCTCTTCGGCGCAGAATCCCCGCATCTGGGTGAAGGGGTGCCAAAGATAACGGTGGTCCCAAGCCACCAAAGTGGGATAGTCGGCGGCCATAATCAAGCCTTCCTTTCTCTGTTTGCGGATGTCCCCGGGATAATCCATCCGGCCTTTCCCTTGCCCCGGCGTCCTGCGCCTGTTGTTTACTGCGACAGCAGCCATACCGCCAGCAGGGCCGCCCCCACCCCCGCGATCTGGCGCAGCGTCAGGGCCTCCTGCAGCAGGAGGATGCTCAGGAACACCGTGACCACGGGATAGAGGGCGGTCAGGGGCACGACGACGGCGGCCTTCCCGGCGCTCAGCGCCCCCAGGAAACAGAACAGCCCCAGCGCGCCGCACAGCCCGGCCCCCAGGGCCGCCGCCACCCCCGCCGCCGGCCAGACCAGCGGTTGGGGCCGGAAAATCAACACCCCCACCGCCACCACCAGATAAGCCCCCAATTCCACCAGGAAGATCTGGCGCACGGGGAGATAATGCGTGGCCACCTTGCTGCACAGCCCCCACCCTCCCCACAATCCCAGGGCCAGCAGCGAATAACTCAACCAGGACGTCATAACTCACCTCTGCCGTCAATATACCATGGCCCGGCGGCTGGCGGCCGCCTTCGCCGGAATTTCCTGCCCTGCCGTTATATTTTTTTCTTGAGAGGACGCGAAAGGTGATTATATTGAACAAAAAGGCTTCGACGGTTGCTGCGCCCCCCAACCGTTGCCCCGACTTCTCTAGCCGGGCCGGAGGCCTGGCTGCGTCCGCCCCTCAACCACTTACGGGAGAGAAATTATGCGGATCACTTCCCCGGCCTTTGCCGATCAGGGCAAAATTCCCCTCAAGTATACCATGCCCGGCGCCGGCGGCGACAACGTCTCCGTACCCCTGGAGTGGACCGCTGTCCCTCCCGGAACCCGGGCCCTGGCCCTGTCCATGCATGATCCTCATCCCGTGGCCCGTAACTGGGTCCATTGGCTGGTGATCAATCTGCCCCCCGAGACCTCCTCTTTGCCGGAGGGGGCTTCGGGCGGGAGGATGCCCGCTGGGTGCACGGAGCTCCGTAACTCCTTCGGCGCCCCGGGCTATGGCGGGCCGCAACCGCCCCCGGGCACCGGCGATCATCCCTACGTCTTCACCCTCTATGCCCTGCACAGCCCCCTGTCGCTGCCGACGCACACCTCCCTGGAGGATTTCTTCAGGGCCTTGGAGGGCAAGCGCATCGCCACCGCCACCCTCACCGGGTATTTCGGCAGATAGCGATGCTCCCCCCGCCCGTTGCGCACGTCGCCGACGGTGGCTCGGGGCCGCCGCCGGCGCATCCCCTGAAGACAGGTGCCCTGTGAAAAAGCCCGACGCCCTCGAGAACTACCGCGCCAAACGCGACTTCAATAAGACCGGCGAGCCCTCCGGCGGCGACGCCCCCGCCTCCCCGGAGCCCCGTTTCGTGGTCCAGAAGCATGCCGCCCGCCACCTGCACTACGACTTCCGCCTGGAAGTGGACGGCGTCCTCAAATCCTGGGCCGTGCCCAAGGGGCCGTCGCTGAACCCCCGGGACAAACGCCTGGCCGTGCCCACCGAAGATCACCCCTTGGAATATGCCGACTTCGAGGGGGTTATTCCCGAAGGCGAGTACGGGGCCGGCGCCGTCATGGTCTGGGATACCGGCACCTACCGGAACCTCACCGAGAAGAAAGGGGTCCCCTTCACCATGGCCGCGGCCCTGGAACACGGCCACGTCGTCGTCCGCCTGGCAGGCCGGAAACTAAGCGGCGACTTTGCTCTCACCCGCTTCAAACGGGCTCCGGACGAAAACTGGCTGCTGGTCAAAAAGGACGACGACCACGCCGCCCCCGGCCGCAACCTCCTGCAGGAAGAGCCCGACTCCGCCCTCACCGGCCGCAGCCTGGAAGCCATCGCCGCCGACGCCGCGGGCTGATCGGCGGTTGTCCCCCGTTCCTCCGCTCCTCATCCGCCTCCCTCCGGAACCTGTGCCCTGCCGCCCGGGTCTGCTAAGCCTTACTTTTTCAGTCCCGCCCTCTTCATGCCGATAAGCTTGGCAAGAAAGGCGAACCGTCCCATGTTTTACTCTTTCCTGACCGGAGCCGTTCTGATGGCGGCCTTGGGCGTGGCCCTGATCGGCGTCGCCCGGGCCGACACCGCCCCCCCGTTTAACTCTCAAGTCGGCGAGACCTCCGGATATCTTCACCTGGCCCGGGCCGCCGCCCCGAAAAACGCCCCGGCCCCCACCTGAGGCGCGGTGAAAAAACGCGCCCGGGGCAAAAAGGCGCGTATGATTGATACCCGGAAACCCGGGGGTGCCAAGTCGCCCCCCTCCTCCTGGCAACTCCGCCACCGCAGCTGATTAATTCTCTGGCGGCCCTGGCCTTTGCGTTTTTCCCGCCTGCCGGTAAATTTTCCGGCCTCGTGCCTTGTAATTTGCGCCAAAAAAGTATAGCATTACGAGTTATTGATTTTTATGGCGAACTCTGCGAGTCAGGCCTCCTGCCGGGGGGTTCTTTCACTCCTGCAACGCCCTTTGCAGTTCACCCGCAGCAATCGCAATATCTGCCGGACAATCCGGCGCACCGAGCCTGCCACCGTCCCCTGGCAAGGCGGTAAGGAGTAAATTATATGGATAATATCGTTCTGCAAGCCACCCGGCGGGATGTACTCCGCGACAAGGCCGGTGCCCTGCGCCGCCAGGGTAAACTCCCCGCCGTACTCTACGGCCACCGCATCGAGTCCACCCCCATCACCCTGGACGCCCCCCAAGCGGCCCAGATACTGGCCACCTTGACGTCCTCCAGCCTGGTGACCATCTCCCTGGACGGCAAGGAATATCCCACCCTGGTGCGCGAAAAACAACGCCATTTCCTGAAAAATCACCTGACGCACGTCGACTTCCAGGTCCTCTCGCTCACCGAAAAGATGCGCGTCAAGGTCGGCATCGAGTTCACCGGCACCGCCCCGGCCGTCAAGGACTTCTCCGCCGAAATCCACCATGGCTTGAGCGAGATTGAGGTCGAGTGCCTGCCGCAGGACCTGCCGGAACGGTTCTTGGTGGATATCTCCGGCTTGACCGAGATCGGCGCCGCCATCCACGTCCGCAATCTCACCGCCCCCGACAACGTCGTCATCCTCAGTGCCCCGGATGACACCATCGCCGTCGTCACCGCCACCAAAGCCGAGGCCGCCGTCGCCGCCGCCGCCCCCGAAGAACCTGCCCCCGCCGAGCCGGAAGCCTCCGAGTAACCTACCCCGAGGACTCCTCCCGCCTCGCCGCCATAAAAAAGGGAGGGCCGTCGGCCCTCCCGCACATCATCTGCATATCACATCCAAACGGCTTTATACTTCCAGCCAGGAATCCGAGAACAGGGTCTGCCCGGTGATGCAGCGCACCGACTTGACATAGTTCTTGCCGTCCTGATCCAACTTGGCCATGTCCACCGCCTCGCCGTCCATGGCCTTGTAAATGGCCTCCACCAGGTCGGGGCGTTTGCCCGAAGTGAGGTCCTTCAGCTTGTCGTCGAAGGCGTCCACAATGGCCGAGTACATCCCCACCCGCTGCAACATCACCACATACGTGCAGTTGATGATGGTGCGCAACTCATCCGGCACGCCGTTGGAAGAGTTGGACAGGCCGCAGGTGGAACGGGCGCCGGGGGCCATGTCCTGGAGCATTTTCATATATTCGATAACACTCATCAGTTGCTGCTGCTGAATATTCAAGGGCGCGATAATCGGATCGAACCAGATGTATTCATTGGGAATATCATATTCTGCCGCCTTGGCCAGAATCTCGGCGGTGAGCATCCCCCGCTCGTGCTCGTCCCGAGGCATGCCTTCCGGCCCCCACAGCAGACCGATCATGTGGGCGTCATATTTGCGCACCAGGGGCATCATGCCGTCCATGCGCTCGGGCCGGGCCATGATGGAGTTTATCAGCGCCTGGCCTTTGTGGACCTTCAGCCCGGCCTCCATGGCGGCGATGTTGGAGGTGTCCAGGGCCAAGGGGATATTCGGCACTACCTCCTGCACCGTCTTCACCACCCAATCCATCAGCTCTTCCCCACCCTTACGGGCCGGGCCGATGTTCAGGTCGATGTAATCGACGCCTTTCTCGGCCTCTGCAATGGCGAGCTCTTGAAGGGGCTTCTTGTCCCTGTTCTTCATGGCCTCGCCGTACTTCTTGGTCACCACATTGAGGTTCTCCCCGATGCGGATTAAATGCTGGCTCATATCTCACTCCCTTTCTCTCTCGAACGGATGATCACACCCAGGGCCGGAGCTGTCGCGGCGGCCCTGCTCCGGCTTCTACAGGCTTTTCAAAAATGCAGGGATATGGGCCGCTTCCCGTGGGCCGATGAGAATCTTCCAATCCGGCAGTTCTTCTTCCAGATCGCCGCTGATGGCTGCCGCATAACCGGGAATAATCAGGCTGCGGGTCTTGGCCTTGTCGGTGATCCCGCACTTCTTCACGAACATCCCCACGTCGTCGCCGGAAAACTTGCCCGCCGCCCAGGCGGTCATCACGCTCAAGCCTTCCGTATCTTTGATCAACAGCCAGGTGGGCACCTTGCTGCCTTCGATTTCGCCGCTGACGATGAAGTAGGTCAGGGCGAAGTTGGTGGTAATGGCGATGGGCGAATTCTCGTCCGGGTTGTTCAGGGGGTAGATGCCCGGAGTGACGATCATCGGCCGCTGCGGGTCGGTGTAGACATTCAACCGTTGCAGGAGCAGCGGGAACACCGTGGTGGGGCTCAGGTCCGACAACACCACGATGCCGCCGTACTTGGCGATGAAGACCGAGGCATACAACGCTTCCATCAACGGGTCGCTAGTCATTTCCGCCGGGCAGCACACCGTCGGGAAACCGAAGGGCTTGAACTTGGGCACCAGGGCCGCCCGCCGGATCACCAGGTTGTCGGTAAAGGCCTCCTTGATCTTCCGGGAACCGGCATCCAGTATCAGGTCCTTCAGGCCCATACCCGTCAGCTTGGTGGTCAGCTCGGCCAGGGCGTCATAGCCTTCCGCCTTGGCCACCAGCGCACATCCCGTTTCCTTGGCCAGGGCGCCCATGTCATCGGCATTGGCCGCGGTGGCCGGCCCGATCACCGGCTTGCGGTCGCCCGCCGCCGTGACCCCGGCCTTCAATACGTCGGCGTTGTCGCTGCACAGCATCAGCGCCGCATCGCATTTGCCCACCACAAACTTCACCACATCGGCCATCTTGCCCGCATCCCCGGTGGCGTCTTTGATGGCGAACATCTCGGGCCTCAACATCAACCCCACCCGCTCGAACCTCAGGGCGTTGAAGGCCGCCACCTTGGCGTCCAGATCCCCGGCGCTCATGTCGGAGGTCAGCAGTCCGGCCAGAATGGTCGGGTTGAAGAAGGTCTTCTCGTGGCGGAACATCACCGTCTCGCCGCCCGTCGTGACCTCGCCTTCACCCATCTTGATCTTCACCGGCCGGATCGGCGGCGCCGAAGCTTCAGCCAGCTTTTCTTTCACTTCATCGGAAACGTAAGGACACTTGTCCAACTCCGTCTTCCCGGAGGCCAACGCCATGGCGAAGGCCAGACAGGTCGGAAAGCCGCATTCCTTACAGTTGGTTTTGGGAAGCATCTTGAAGATTTCAATACCAGTTAACGCCATCGTCCTCTCTCCTTATCCGTGGATTGCGCTTGCCTATGACACTTTCGTTAACAAAAGTCTGAGCCTGTCAACCTGGATAGCTATACAGACTCAGATACAGGGCGTGACCGCCCGGATCGGCGCTTTCCGGACGGTCACGGTCTATGGTTGTTAAGACTAGAGGATCGACTCCATGGTCAGGGCCGGATGGCCTTTCTCCTCCAGGAAGGGATAAATCGCGTCTTCGGTGGTGCCCACCGTTTCATCGGCAATCATGTCGATGAAGTTGGGGATACCGATCTCCTCGCCCCGTTTGATCAACCTGTCGCGCAGCTCCTCCTTCAGGGACTTGGGCATCCACACCAGCCGCTTCAGCCCGCCGTCGCCCACCAGGTACTTCCGCTGGCAGATGTTGTACTTGCTGTGGCCCACAAAGCCCGGGCTCTGCAGACCACCGCCGGCGGTGCCGGCCAGGGTGGTGAACTTCATCCCGCAGGGGGTCTCACCGGTGTAATCCCGGTGCACCGTCATGATGCCGTTGCACATCGGCAGGATGGAGGCGATGCACTCGCAGCAGCCGCAGGTGGTCATGGGATCCACCAGCAGGCTGTAGAAGCTCACCCGCTCAATGGCCTGCCGGGAGGCCTTCTGCACGAACTCGTTGACGCCGGCGAACTGGCCGTACTTATCGTCCGTGCATTCACCCTTGGCCACCGGCTGGTTCGGGCCGGTGGGGTTGATCTCATACGACGCCTTGCAGTCCATCCAGTTGTAGGCGCCGCACAGGCCGGTCCGCTCCGGGCTCACCACGCACACGTGAGTCGGGGCGAAGGACTGGCACAGGGTGCAGGAGTAGAAGATATCGGTGGTCTCGTCCGTCATGCCTTCCACCCGGGCGTCGCGCTCGGCGTACACCTTCCGGGCAATGTTGGCGATCTCGTCCACCTTGTCTTTCTCGGTGTAGAGTTTTACCTGGACTTTGTCGAAGACCGCCCCGAAGTCCTGGTGGTATTTGGCGTGCAGCAGCTTCCCGATGTGCTCCAGACGGAAGCCCTTCTCCACCGCCGCCTTGCCGAACCGGTACCAGGCGATGTCCCGCTGCCCCATGTGCATGATGCCTTGCACATAGTTCACCAGGTGGTGCATCTGCCGTTCCAGGATGGGCTCGAAGTCGGGCTGGAAATTCCGGCCGGCCACTTCCACCACCACTGCCAGCGGCAGGGAGCCGCCGTCGGGCACGGAATCCAGGTCCGGTCCGAACAGTTCCACCTTGCCGTCTTCCACTTCGTCCATACGCTTGCTGGTGACCCACTCCACCGCCATGGTCTTGCCGCCGCCGCACTGGCTGCGCAGCTCGTCCTTGCGCACCCGCTCGCCCTCGAAGGCCGGACCGAACGCCGTCGGGATGGGCACCTCGGTGATCACCACCTTCAGGCCGCGCACCTCGATGGACTTGGGGCCGATCTCTTTGAAGGGCACGTTGCTGACCACGTGCTCGTAGGTACAGATACCGGTGGGCAGCACCTGGGGGATGTCCTGGTTGGTGATGGTGGGGAAGCCCCAGTTGATGGCCCCCGCCGCATTGGCGTACCATTCGTCGGGGATGGTGGACACGGCGTTCACGAAGGCGAACACCCGGTCCTTGTTGTAGATCAGGTTCTTCAGGGCCGCACCGGGTTTGATGCCGCCGAAGGCCATGGCCGCCCGGCAGGCGAACCCCAGGGCGAACACCGCCGCGCTGATCTCGGGACCGAACGGCACCAGCCGGGTCGGCCAGCCGATCTGCATCCCGCCTTCCAATAACTGCTCGGCAAAGGAGGTCTTGCCTTCAATGTCCTTGGCCGCCATGAAGACGTAGAGGTTTTTGGTCTGATACTCATGCGCCAGGGCGCAGGCCTCTTCCACCGACGGGGCCGAACCCACGATGGCCGCAAACCCCGGGGCGGAACCGTCCACGAACTCCACGCCGCGTTTGCGCAGGATGATGTCGTTGGCCGGGCCGACCCAGAACTTGTCAGCGCCCTTGTCATACACATCTTCGCTGTAGGTGTAGAAATCCGGCTGCTCCAGGATGCGAATCGCCTCGAAGATCTCCTCGGCGAACAGCGTGGCCAGACCCGCGTCCAGGCCGGGTCCCAGGTACGGCAGGTAATTCTTTTCCGCCGGAATCGGGGGCAGCATCTGCTGGCACCGGTTCATGACGCCCTTGGCGTCCTTCAGGTTTTTTACTCCGATGCCCATCAAGGCGTAAATGATGGGGAGATAGTAAGCGGTATCAGGAAAACCGATCTCCTGGTTTTCCCCGTGTTTTTTTATCGCTTCATCCAGCTTGGCGGCGGCGTTGTTGACGATCTTGTGCGCGCCCCGAATCGCTGCCGAGATGATGATCTTAGACACAGTACTTCCTCCTTATTCATAAGGAAATTATTTTCAGGACCTCCCGGCGCCGGGCGCCGGGAGGTGTCCGGTCCCTTATTCTTCCGCCCCTGCGGCCGCCATATCGCGGCGCATTTCCATATCGAACAGG
>CAYRYV010000083.1:0-10988 GCA_964428565.1 uncultured Desulfobacterales bacterium
GGGCGGGGGTAAGGGCTGCAAAGCCCTTGGCCCCCTCCCCCGGCCATCTTCTCCCCCCCGGTCTCTCTCCGCCCCCGGCGCCCCTTAGAAGTGGATGTCGAACAGGGAGCTGATGGAGTCTTCGTTGTGGATGCTGACGATGGCCTTGCAGAGCAGCGGCGCCACCGACACCTGCTGGATCTTGGAGGCATCCCGGGCCGCGTCCGACAGGGGGATGGTGTCCGTGACGATGAGTTTCTTCAGGGGTGAGGCGGTGATGCGGTCCACGGCCGGTCCCGACAGCACCGGGTGCGAGCAGCAGGCGTAGACCGCCTCCGCCCCCCGCTCCATGATCACCTTGGCCGCCTCCGCCAGGGTGCCGCCCGTGTCGATGATGTCGTCCAGGATCACGGCCTTCTTGCCCTGCACGTCGCCGATGACGTTCATGGCCTTGGCCTTGCCCGGCGCGTCCCGGCGCTTGTCGATCATGGCCAGGCCCGCCTGCAGCCGTTTGGCGTAGGCCCGGGCCCGGGGCACGCCCCCCGCGTCCGGGGAGATCATCACCAGGTTGTTGGTGAAGTTCTCCTTGATGAAGGGCATCATCACCGGAGAGGCGTAGAGGTTGTCCACCGGAATGTCGAAGAAGCCCTGGATCTGCCCCACGTGCAGGTCCATGGTGAGCACCCGGTTGGTCCCCGCCCGGGTGATCAGGTCGGCCACCAGCTTGGCGCTGATGGGCACCCGGGGGGCCACTTTGCGGTCCTGGCGGGCGTAGCCGTAATAGGGCATCACCGCCGTAATCCGCCGCGCCGACGCCCGTTTCAGGGCGTCGATCATGATGAGGAGTTCCATCAGGTTGGTGTTCACCGGCCGGCACGTGGACTGGATCACGAAGACGTCCCGTCCCCGCACGTTCTCCCCGATCTCGACGCGGATCTCCCCATCGCTGAAGGTGGCCGTCATGGCGCTCCCCAGCTTCATCTGCAGACAGTTGCAGATTTCCAGCGCCAGGTCCAGGTTGCTGTTTCCGGCGAAGATCTTCAATTCGCTTAAGTCCATGCTCTCCCTCAAATGCCAAAAATCACAACCGCCCTTATGTTAAATGATCATTCTCCTACTTGGCAAGCAGAAATTACCGACTCCTCACCTGATCCTCACATTCCCGGGCGCGCGGGCGTCTTCCGGGCGCCGGGGGGCGGCGCCCCGGACGGGGACCGGCTGCCGCGCCGGGGGGCGGCGCACTGTCCAGGACGGTATGTCGGGAAAGGATCAGGACGGCGGCAGATGCCGGTTAGAAGCTGTACCACACGCGGAACCAGCTGTTGATGCCTTCGCTGCGATCCCGGCCGCCGGCTTCCAGCTGCGAGCGCACCATGAAGCTCCAGCGCCCCAAATCATATTGCAGGCCCGGTCCCAGCCCCATGATCGACTCCCGGAGCTGCCGGTTTTGCCAACTCAGGAAATCGGGCAGTTGCTGCTGGTAGAAATAGCCGGTCAGGCCCACCTGCAGATTGGGGAGCACCCGGTAATCCATGGAATACTTGAACAGCAGGTGGGTCTGCAGACCCCGTTCGGTCTGGGTCTCCGGCGGGTCCTGTTTATACAGGAAGGATACCCGCAGCTCCGTTTTGGGGGTCAGGGTAAACTTGGAGGTGATTTGGGACTGGTAATTCATCTCCGGCTTGTCCGCCAGAGCCGGGTTGGCCGTCATTTGCACCGGGAATATCCCCAGCAGGGAGCCCGTCGCCACGGTCGGCTGCGAGTCGCCCCCCTCTCCGGGGCCCAGCAGCCAGGGCCGCTCCAGGGCGCTTCTGAGGTCCAGGGTCGGGATCATTCCGGCGCGGGTGGTCTGAAAGGTGGGTAGGGGGGAACCTTCCGCGGCTTGCACATGGGCCGCGCCGGTCACCAACGCCAGGCACAGCGCCAACACCACTCCCCGCAAGCTGTCTGATACCCATCTCCCCCTGGGCATCTCACTCTCCCCCTCTAAACTACTTCAGTCGGCAAGTATAATGATATAAAATGCCACCCCGAAAGTCAATGTAATTCTGCACCTGGACTTTCCCCGGGCCGGGTCACCCGCCCCAGGGCATGTGGGCGTAGACCTCGCTCAACTTGTCGCGAAACTGCCGGAAGAACAACTCGTGACCCTTCTCCCAGGCCGCCAGCCGGGACAGCGCCTCCTGGGCCTTGCCCTGGGCCTGCTGGGCCATCCGGACGTAAAAGTCGCTCAGGTCCTTTTCTATCAGCCAGGCCGTGTTGAATACCGTGACGTCCGGCACCATGGAGCCTTCCACGCACTGCTCCAAAAACTCCTTCCGGGAGCGCTCGTCGAAAAAATCGGTGGGCTCCAGCTTTACCTCCGGGATTGCGCCCACCTCCACACTCCGGGCCTCCCGCAGCTCGCTCAGGATACGGTTGAGGAAGGCTATGTGCTGCTCTTCCTCCGCGATGAGCCGCCGGAAGGCCGTCACCGCCGCCCCCTGGCCCATACGGGCCAGCGAGGCCTGGAAAAAGCTCAGCCCCGTGTGCTCCTGGTTCAAGGCGTACTCAAAAATCTTGATGAGGTTCTCTTTACCGGCCATGGCCGCCTCCTCCGGTGGACAGTGGCCCCGCCTCGGCGGCGGGGTCGGGCGTCCGGCGCCCTTTATCTAAAGATAGGGCGCAATTTCCCCGGATCAAGACGGCTCCGCATTTTTCATCCGCCGCCGGCCCTTGACTCCCAGATAGATAATGTACACGATCATGAACACCGTGGACACCGTGGCCGGCACGGCCGTCCGGGTGTCGAACAGGGCCAGGGCCAGCCCCCCGGCCAAGCCGTAGTTCTTCAGGGTCCCCAACAACACCAGGGAGGTCACCGTGGGGGGCTCGATCCTGAGCAGCCGCCCGGCGCCGGCAATGATCTCCCCCCAGGCGAAGGTGCTCACGACCGCGATCAGCGCCACCGGCGCCAGCAGCGCCGGTTGCCCCAGGATCAGCTCCCGGTTCAAACCCACGATGGTGTAGGTGACCACAAAGAAGCACCAATTGGTCAGCGGCCCCTTGAGGTTCTCCAGCCGCTGCGCCCAGCCGGTCCGCCGGAGCAGGCGGGAAACCGCCAGGGGCACGGCAATCAGCTCCACCAGGATCACCAGGACCTTCCCCGGCTGGATGACCTGGCTTCCCAACAGACTCACCGTCACTACCGGGGTGATCACCAACGCCCCCAGATAGCAGCCGATGGTGGCCACCAGGGAAAAGGCCCGGTTGCCCCCCAACAGATCGGTGAAGGGAATCACCGCCACCGCCGGCGGCACCGCCGCCATGATCACGAACCCGGTGGCGATGGCCGGCTCGGTGATCAACAGGGTCTGCAGCCCCAGGAGTATGAGCCCCAGGAGCCCGAAGTTCACCGCCAGCCCGGCCAGCATGGGGGCCGCCAGCTCCCGGGGGGAGCGCAGCACGCTCCCGGGCACCCCCATGGTGGACAGGGTCATGACCACCGCCAGGGCCGGCAGCACCAGAACCTCGGTCCGCCCCGCCAGGTGGCCCGCCAGCAGTCCCAGAACCAAAGCCAGGCTCAGGATGACGTCGCGGTGGACGAACCATCGGCGCATTATACTCATCGACCTCCCGGCGCCACAAGATTAACCGGCCTCCCCGCCGGGGTTGAAGTCGAGAGGGGGCAGGGGTTCCCGGGCGTGAAGAGAGAACGGGCGGCCCGAGGGCCGCCACGTCTGTAATCGTCCCGCCGGGGTCCCCGAACCGGCCTCCGGCGTCGGTCCGCCGCCTCAGTGATGATGGGCGTGCCCCGGGGTATGGCCCCCCGCCGCCACATAGATCGCCGGCGCGCTGCCGGTATTCTCCAGGTAATAGGCCGTCTCCCCGGAAAGGTGAAAAGCCTTGCCGGGAATCATCTCCTGGACCCCCTCCGGACCGCGCAGGGTCGCCTGCCCGGCCACCAGACAAACGATCTCTTCGTGGCCGCCTCCCGGGTTAATGAGGCGCGGAGCGGCTCCCCTCTCCACCACCCCGTAAATCAGGTAACAGGCGTGGGTCTCCAGATCGTCCGCGCCCAGCACCGTCTCACCGCCCTCGGCCGCGGCCCGGGTGGCCAGATCATACAATACTACCATACGTCACCTCTTTCTCACGCTAACGGCTATCAATTGTCGCTTCACACCCGGGGCGTCCCTTTGCCTGCTTCCCTGCCCGTCGCATTTCCGGGTTGGTGCCGGGGGTCCCGGCCTCCTCACCCCGCCCGGCTCGCCTCCTGCCGCCGTTTACCTCGCCACCCCGTAGCGGGTGCACATCACCGGGTCCGGAGCCAGGCCCTCCCCGGCCCGGAACCGGCAGCCGCCCCGGCATTCCGTCAGGAACTCGCAGCCGCGGCACTCCAGGTCTTCCAGCCGCACATGTTCCAACCGCCGCCAGCAGGTCTCCAACCCTGCCGACAGGTTTCCCAGGGGGCGGTGGGCATACAGGCCGCACTTGGCCACCTGCCCGGTGGGCAGCACCGCGGCGTGGTGCACCCCGCAGGCGTAGCCTCCGGAGGCGCCGTGGTCGGAGCCGCCGTACCCCAGGTTCAGATACGACACGGCCACGGCCGGGTCGGGGCGCATCTGGGGATTGCTGAGCAGCCGCCCGGTGTTGCAGGGCACATCCAGGTTCCATTCCCGCACCCCCCACTCCTGCAGGAGCCCGCCCAATTCCTCCAGCTCCTCCTGGTTGCCGGGGTGGATCATGGTGGCCACCGACAGCCCCAGCCCCCTGTCCTGCACGGCCTTCAGGTTGGCTACCGTCCGTTCCCAGGTGCCCGGCCCCCGGAGCATCTCGTGGCCCGGTTGCAGCCCGTCCAGACTCACCTGAATCTCGTGCACCTGCAGTCGGCCTACCACCTCCGGGGTCAGGAGCAGGCCGTTGGACAGCAGGATCATCCGCAGCTCAAACTCCCCCAGCCGGTCATTGAGCCGCCACCAGTCCGGCCACAGGAGCGCCTCCCCCCCGGACAGCAGCGCCCGCAGCCCCTGCATCTCCTCCAGTTCCCGCAGGGCCGTCAGGGCCGCCGACAGCATCAGGTCCGTCTTCCCCGCGTCCCCCAGGTAGCAATGGGCGCAGCGCAGATTGCAGCGGTCGGTGAGCATCAGCTCCAGATAACGCAGGGACGGCAGGGGCGACTGCCTCCACTGCAGCTGCCGCGGCGCCGGCTCCGGGGAGCAGGCCAGAAGCGACTCCTCCAGGAGAAACTCCAGGAACTCGGAATCCGCCTCCTGCCCCCAGCCCTGCCGGGTGCCGTCCGCCTTGCTCAGCCAGTCGAACCCGTCGTCATTGACTTCATACAGCTCGTCGGCCAACCGGTCGTACAGGTGCGGGGTTTCCAGACGGCGCAGGACCGCCTGCTCCCCCAGCCGCAGGTAGAAGCGGGGAAGCATCTCCGCCCAGGCCGCCCGCAACTCCGCGGCAGTGATCAGCCCCTGCTCCAGGAGGTGCGCCAGGACCTGCAGCCCCCCGCAGGGCGGGGCTTCCCGGGGGTCTCCGGAGGCGGCGAAATCACAGCCGTGCCGTCGAAAGACGCAGCGGCGGCACACCACCTCTGCCAGGCCGGTCAGGCTGTCCTCCCCCGGCCTGATCTCCGCCGGCGCGGCCGCCAGCATTGTCCTCAGGCCGGGCTTAACTGCGCTCCAGGCCGCCGCCCAGGCGTATCCCAGGCACTTCTCCGCTTCCTGCTTCCCGGGCTGATAAAAGGCGCAGTGGCGCCGGCAAATCATCTCATGCATCGGCAATACAAACCTTGCTGGATATTTACTGCGGGCGGCGACCGTTGTGTTTGCCGCACAAAAAAAAGGGGACGCCCCGGCGTCCCCCGATGTCTCCGTCAAGATCAACTTAACAGGATTTCTTGCACTTGCACAGGCCGTGGGATGCCTTGGCGACTTTTTTGATCTTCATGATCAATCCCCCTTCTTGGATTATTGGGTGTAACCGGGTAACAGAAACTGGCGCTGCTTCATACAGCATTGAATGATATTTTATGCAGAGACCCGGCCTTTGTCAAGATTTGGACGCGCGCCGCGGGCGCCTCCGAAAAGAGGGCCGGGCACACCCCGGGGGCATTTTTGTTTCCCCCCTGCCGGGCTTGCCAGGCCCTCCCTCCGGTGATTATCATAATGGCGAACTACACTGCTGAAAGGGGGTTTTCTCCGTGTCCACCCTGATCCCCGGCAACCTGCTGACCACCGCCATGGCCATCCTGCCCCACGACCGCGTCGCTGAGGCCCTGGATCTGGCCTTGTCCCTGGACATCCCCTTCTGGCCCCAACTCCCCCATGTAGGCTACTACGAAGACATGTATGTCCAGGCCGCCGAGCACTTCCCCGGCATCGTGCTGTTGCCGGAAATCAACAGTATCCGCTTCGACACCGGCAAATTCTACGAAGAGCTGCCCGCCATGCTGGAGCGCTGGGACGACCTGGACTACTTCGACATCTCGCCCGCCTACTCCGTGGTCTATCACCGCTTCCTGGAGCTCGACCTCAGCCGTTACCCCGCCATCCGGGGCCAGCTCGAAGGGCCGGTGAGCTTCGGCATGAAGATCCTCGACGAAAACGACCGCCCCCTCATCTTTAACGAAGAGGTCCGCGGCATCCTGATGGACTTCATGGCCCGCCGCGCCCAGGCCCAACTCACCCGTTTGCGGGCCAAGCACCCCAGGGCCTTCATGTTCATCGACGAACCCGGCCTGCAGTTTGTCTTCAGCTCCGTCTCCGGCTACACCGACACCATGGCCAAAGCCGACATGGACCGCTTCTTCGCCCAGATCGACCGGCCCCGGGGCGTCCATCTCTGCGGCAACCCCGACTGGCAGTTTCTCCTCAACCGCGACCTCGACATCCTCTCCATGGACATCTACACCAACGCCGAAGTCTTCCGCTGTTACAACAAGGAGATCAAGCGCTTTCTGGACAAGGGCGCCGTCCTCTCCTGGGGTATCGTGCCCACCGGCTTCGAGGCCTTCGACCGGGAGTCCCAGGATCACCTCATCGCCCAACTGGAAGACGTCTGGACCACCCTCACGGACCACGGCATCGACCGGGACCAGCTCCTGGCCCAGAGTCTGATGAGCCCGGCCACCTGCTGCCTCATCAACCCCGACCGGGAAAAGACCGTGGCCCGGGCCTACGCCTGGCTCCAGGACCTCTCCCGGCGCCTCCGGGACAAATACCGGCTCAGTTGAAGTTGTTGCGGCGCGCTGGCGCGGGAGCGTCCGCCGGGCGGCCTTCAGGAGGGCCTTGCCGCCGTCCGGCGCGCCGGGGGAAGACGGGGGCGGGAGGGTCCAACACACATGAGACACCTAGGCCGGCTGTCACAAATTCCCATGATGTGGGGCATCACCACGACGCATGCGGAAGCATGAGAATGATTGCGGCCATTCTCATGTAAAATCCCTTCTGACTACGCCGTCAACGGCCCGAACACAGCCGACGGCTTGAAAACCGGGATTCCCGGCGGCGCCCGGAACGACAGCAAGGGGTTTTGAAATACGTTCTATTTTCGGGTTGTCCCAGCGAAAGACGCAAGGGTGCGGGGTGCTGCGATTAAGTCTTGCGCAAAGCCTTCAACCTTGGTAAACCTTAATCATTCGCCCGGATAGCTCAGCTGGCAGAGCAGCGGTTTCGTAAACCGCAGGTCAGGGGTTCGAATCCCCTTCCGGGCTTTGTTGATCAACGCGCCAAGCTCGCTAGCCTCCCGCCGTGTCTTTGCCATCCCTTCCGGTTCCCACCTGTAGTTGCCGGCGCCCCCGGCTGGATCTTCAGACCCGGGGTGGCTGGGGGACTTCCGTAATCGGTATGGAGCCGAACCGGGGGAAGTGGGTAAGCAGGTCCTCCTTGAGGGCCAGGGCCTCCGGGTAGCGCTCCTCCACGTTCTTTTTCAGGCACTTGAGGATGATGCGCTCCATCTCGGGGTCTATCTCCGGGTTCTCCTCCCGGGGGGGGGTGGGTTCGTCCTCCAGGATCATATCGATGAGCACCTTCTCGGAGTCGTCGTAGAAGGGCAGCAGCCCGGTGTAAAGCAGGTACATGATCACCCCCAGGGCCCAAATATCGCTGCGCCGCTGGCTTTTACCCATGATCTGCTCCGGGGCCATGTAGGGCCGGGAGCCCACCATGGTGGCGCTGATGTCCCGATCCTTGAGGTCCTTGGCCGCCCCGTAGTCCAGCAGTTTGACGGTGTCGCCCGGTCCCACGATGATGTTGTTGGGCTTGATGTCCCGGTGGATGATGCGCTGGGCGTGGGCGTGAGCCACCACCTCGATGAGCTTGAGGATGATGCGTTCCTTGAGGGCGTCAGGCAATTCCTCCACCAACAGATCTTGCAGGGTCTGGCCGGCCACGTACTCCTGGATGAGGATGAGTTTGCCACCATCCTCGAAGGTCTCCACCAGACGCACCGCTCCCGGATGGGGGGCCAGTTTCCCGCAGATGTCCGCCTCCTTGCGGAAACTCCGGTTGTAGCCCCGGGAAAAGGGAATCTTGGCGATGTAGTGACGGGGCTCCGCCAGGGGTTCGGTATCCTGCACCAGCCAGACCTCCCCGTAACTGCCCTGACCCAGCTTGCGCAGCTTTTCGTAGCGGCCTCCCAACAGCTCCGTGAGCTTCATGACCGACAGGAAGTTGCCCGCGAACGGCAGCAGGCGGTTAATCAGGTTGAGGAGCGACTGCCTGATGGCGGGCCGGCCGGCCAGTTCCGGGGACGCGGCCGCGGCCTCGCCGCCGGCCGCCTCCTCCCCGGCCTCGGGGGCGGCGATACCCACCAGGCTGCCCGACTCCCCCCCCATCACGTAGCCGTGGATGAGCACCGTGACCTTATGGCCCTCCCGGTGGCGCAGGTTGACCTTGACATCGGCCACCGCGCCCCCCTGCCCCACCTGCTCCTGGAAGCGCCGGTAATCCTCGGGGGAATAGAAGAAATCCCGGGCCGTCTCCAGGCGCAGCATCTCGTCTTTGCTGTCGTAGCCCAACAGGCTCACCAGGGCCGGATTGCAGTCCCAGAGCCGCCCTTCCCGGGTGGTGAAGAACATGGATTCGGGGCTGTCCTCGAACAGACGCCGGTAGCGTTCCTGGGAGGCCTGCACCAGGTTTTCGTGTTGCTTCACCCGCAGGGCCACTCCCGCCCGGGCCAAGACCTCTCTGGCATGGAAGGGCTTCAGGATGAAATCGTCGGCCCCGATCTCCAGGCAGCGGGCGGCGTAGTCTTCGGAGAAGCGGGGCAGCAGCACCAGAATCGGGATATAGCGCACCCCTTCCAGGTTTTTCAGCGTCCGAAAACGCTTGAAACCGGCCTCCGTCTGGATGTTCAGGATAATGAGATCGGGGGGGTGGCTCAGGGCCGCGGGCACGGCCCCCTCCCCCACCGCCGGGGGCCGGACGTCATAGCCGCCGCCGCGGAAGATTGCGGCCAGAGTCTCGTAATCCTGACCGTCGGTATCGATGAGGAGAACCGTAAGACCGGGCATAATAGTTTTGACCGCGTCGGGAAAAGGACACGTCCGGTTTCCCGGGCCGGGCCTGGCCTGGCGACCTGCAGTGGCGCGCAGACGCCCTACAGCGTTATGGGGAACTGGGGGAGGAGGATTCGAACCTCCTCCATCTCCTATTTTCCTATTATAAAATCAATTAGTTATTTTGCCATTTTTCTTGCTACGGACGGTCTGCGGACGGTCGTCACGGACGGTCTCCCAAACTTGCTTTAACGCCTCGGTCCGCAGATGGGCATATCTTTTTGTCATCGAGTTGGTTCTGTGCCCCAGCATATCCCTCACCAGATTCTCCGGCACCCCGGCGTTGATAGCCTGACTCGCCAGACTGTGCCGGGTGCCCTGGTAGCAGGTGGCCTTGACCTTGGCCTTCCGGGCAGCGGCTATCCAGGTCTCGATAACCAACCGGGCCCGATAAGGCTTGCCGTCCAGGGTCCAGACGAAGCCGGTGATTGACCGGGGGAGGTGGTCCAGGGCCGCAATCACATCCGGATGCAAGGGCAATAACCGCACATTCTTCTCTTTGGTGTAGGGCTTAAAGACCTCCCGGTCCATGGCCGCAGAGATTTCCACCACACCGGATCGCATATCCACTTTGTCCCACCTCAAGGCCCGGGCCTCCCCAGGCCGGCAGCCCTGGCGCATAAGAAAGAGGAAGAAAGCGCGCCGGGCCGGGTCTGTGATTTGCTCCAAGACCTTTTTTTGTTCCTCCAGGGTCAGCCAACGCACTGGCGGCTCCCCGGTTTCGATTTTGGGGAACACAGGCAGCCGTGACACGTCCCGACGTTTCCATGCCTCGGTGAAGATGCTCCGCAACGTCGCCAAAATGTGGGCGATGGTTTTCAGGGAGAGAGAGCCCGGCAGGCTGCGCTTGAAATCGTCAATATGACCCTCGTAGATATCCCGGAGGGGGCGGCGGGCAAAGTACGGGATCAGGTATTTATTGCAGTAGCCCTCCAGCTTCCGCAAGTATTCATGAGAGAGAACGCCGATATCTCTATCCTGGCGCCGGCGCTCAAGCCACCGGCGGACATAGATTTCAAATTCCAGGCCCTTGATTTCCTTCCGGACATAGTCGCGGGGATCGAACTTGCCCCGGTCGATTTCATAGCGGATCGTTGTGAGGATGCGCTCAGCCCGTTCGTAGGAATCTAACGCGTAGCCGTCGGGATCGGAGTATATTTTAGCCCGGCCCCCGGGGAGGGCTGAGAGGTGAAGATCAATGAAGTATCTCCGCGGCTCGACAAGGCACTTAGGGCAGCGTAGAGGCTCCCCCTCGAACTTCCCCACGCATTTGGGGCAGTGCTCCAAAGTTCGAATTTTCCCGACCATGCAAAACTTATATGCGGGTCGTGGGGAATATGTCAAGCGCGAAGGTGAGTGCATCAGTAAATGTCGTTCTGGCTACTTATCTGTTCCAGATCCCCGACAATATGAATCGCCGGGTCAAACTCCTTGTAAATCAGCCCCTCCTGGCTGGGGATACGGCAGA
>CAYRYV010000084.1:0-10886 GCA_964428565.1 uncultured Desulfobacterales bacterium
GCCTGTGTGAGCCGGTTTATCTGCTACCATGAGGCAAGCTCACAATTTTTTTTATCCACCTCAGGAAATTCAATCCTGCCGATTCTTTTCCAGTCGTTACAGTGCTTTTACGGTAGCCGGCTGTTCCGAACGCCCCCTCAAACCACACATGGCGACCATAACCTGAGATTGCGGTTGTCAATGAAAAATAACCATCGCTACTTTTTCTGGAAAACTTCAAAGTAATTACTTTAATGTCGCCAGTGGAGATGCCAGCAGTGCTCGTCGGCATAATTTTTAATTTAATTGACCAATTAATCAGATTAGTTACAAAATAATTTAATATCTTACGATGGCACACTATATGCATAAATGTCAATACAATTGACAATTGTTGAATCTTTTCAATGAAAATAAATTTCTCCCTGAATGAAAGTTTGTGACAAATGCACCATCCTCACCAACCTTTCTGGAAAAGCTACCCTCTTATCGGTACAGTCATCGCCAACACTGCGGCCGCAAAAAATTTTCGTTCTTCAGGAGATGTGTCATGGCCCCCCAAAAAAAATTTCGTTGGAAAAGGTCGTTCAACCTCAGTATGTTCTTTCAAATGCGGCTGAACGCCTGGCTGGTATACTGGCTGCCCCTAAGCCTGTCCCGACGCTATATCGCTTTTATTGGCCGCCTCTATTACGCTGTTCATCGTCAGGAAAAAGAATTGATCCGGAGGACGATCAGCCATGTATGCAAACAATAATCCCGATGGCTTGGTGAATGCCGCCCTGCAAGGCATCTTCGACCACTACCATGAAAAGCTGGTCATGGCCTATTATCCCTATGTCGCCATGCGTCGTTTGCTGGATAACCGCATTGATCTCATAAGGGAAAGTGATATGGCTGGGGCCCTGAGTCAGGGCCGGGGCCTCATCTTGGTCACCGGTCATTTCGGGGCCGTGGAATTTCTTCCCGGCGTGCTGGCCGCCCGCGGCTATCCCGTATCCATCATCGTAAAATTCCAGAACCCCGAAGTAGGCCGAATTATGAAAGAACGGGCCGCCACCGCTGATCTGGAACTCATTGACCCGGGGGAGAGCAGCGTTCTGCAAACGGCCTTGGAGGCCCTGCACCGGGGCCGTATCCTCATCACCGAATGTGACGAGTTCGACGAACATCGCCCAGGGAAAGACACCGCCGTTCAGTTTTTAGGAGCGCAACTGCCGGGCGACCGTTCCCTGGATATTCTGCAGCGGCGTTCCGGCGCCCCCGTGGTCATGGCCCTCGTCAAACGTCAGCCGCAGCAGCGTTATCTCCTGGAATTCACCCTTCTGCCCGCAGGGAATACCGATACACCCACGTTGGGTGCCCGTTGTTTGAAAATCCTAGAGCAGGCCATCTATGCCGCCCCCGACCACTGGTACCAGTGGAAAAAATTTGGAAAGATCATTGAACCCCACCTGAAGGAGACTACTCATGCAGATCACGCAGATGAATATTTGGCAGGTGAAATTGCCCTTTACTCTGCCGGTCAGGCATAATCTGGCCGACCACCGCAGCGTGGACAATATCATCGTCGCAGTCACCACCTCCTCCGGCGCAGTGGGGTACGGCGAAGGCATTCCCCGGAGTTTCGTCACCGGTGAAACCCTCACCGCCAGCCTGAATTTCTTGAAAACGCAGTTGGTCCCCCGGGTGATCTCGCAAAGGTGGGCCAACCCTCGGGTCTTGAGGGATTTTTTAGCGGACCTCTGGGAAGAGAGTGGGGCGGCTGCCACCCCCGCCGCTTTTTGCGCCCTGGAAACCGCCTTACTGGATGCCGCCGGTCAATCCTGGGGTATGACGGTGGCCGTACTGCTGGAACTCCCCGCTTGCTACCCGGTGGTCTATAGCGCGGTTTTGCCCTTGGCCTCACCCGAGCACATGACCCACTTTTGGGGTTTGATCAAGAAATTTCAAATCCGCCACGTCAAGGTCAAAGTCGGCACCCCCGATGATGAAGCCACCGTTCGGGCCACCCGAGAGGCCTTGGGTCCGGATGTCGATTTGCGCATCGACGCTAACGCCGCCTGGAGCCCTGAAGTCGCCATCGCTCAAATCCGCCGTCTGGCCCCTTATCGCCTCAGTGCCGTCGAGCAGCCGGTGGCCAAGGATGACATCGACGGTATGCGGCTGGTCAGCCAATCGGTGGATATTCCCGTCATCGCTGATGAGTCTCTGTGCTCCGCCGCCGATGCCCGCCGTCTCATCCAGATGGGTGCCTGTCAGATCCTGAACATCCGCATCTCCAAATGCGGCGGGCTGACCCAGGCCGTCAACATCTGTCGGCTGGCCCAGGAGGCCGGGTTGAAGTGCCAACTCGGCTCCCATGTCGGGGAAACCAGCTTGTTGGCAGCCGCTGGACGTCATTTCGCCATGGGCCTCCCTCAATTGTGCTACGTGGAGGGTTCCTTGGCCCCCCTCTATCTATCCCAAGACCTGGTCGACACCCCGGTCTTTTTCGGTCCGGGTGGTCGTGGTCCGGCCTTGCCGACTCCCGGGCTGGGAGTCAGGGTCATTCCCGAAGTATTACAGGAGAGGGCGGAAGCGTACTATTCTTTCTCGTAGTTTTTTTAAAAAAATACTTAAGAAAATAAAGAATGTTTCCGAAAAAACTAAAAGAGAGGGAGGAAACCTCACAGAAACGGCTGAACGTTCCGGCGGACAGTCAGCGCTCTAGGGAGGGAGTGAACATGATACAGGGAAAAACCATAACTTTGCGGCGGGTGGTGATAACCGGCGTGGGATCGGTTTCACCGCTGGGTAATGAAGTGGCCACAGCCTGGAAAAACCTTTTGGCCGGAGAATCCGGTATCGGAGCGATCTCCCGCTTTGCCGCAGATGATCCGGAATTTGCGGCTCGTTATAAAGTTCCTGCTGATTTCCCGGTAATCGCCGGAGAGGTCAAGAATTTCGATTTTAAGGAACTGATGGTGGCGCGGAAAAAAAATCTGGACTCGGGCGATCTCAAGATGCTCAAGTATACCGATCTCTACACCCAATATGCCCTGGCTGCCTCTTTGGAGGCCGTTAATGACTCCGGTCTTAACCTGGATGCTGAAGACCCTGAGCGGATCGGCGCCATTATTGCCAGTGGGATGGGCGGTGTTAGCAGTTGGGAAGAAGCTCACGCGAAGCTGCTCTATGAAGGGGTAAAACGCGTCTCTCCTTTTATGGTACCCCGTTTGCTCCCCAATCTGGCCGCCGGTAATGTCTCCATTGCTTTCCGAGCCCAAGGGCCCAACGCCGCCCTGTCCACCGCCTGTGCCGCCGGAGGGCACGCCATCGGTGCGGCCTTCCGTGCCATTCAATTGGGTGAGGCCGATATAATGGCGGCGGGGGGCTCCGAGGCCGCCGTCACCCCCCTCACCATCAGTGGCTTTTACCGCATGGGGGCCTTGGCCACCGGTTACAATGACCGGCCCCGGATGGCCAGCCGTCCCTTTGACCAGGGTCACTGCGGCTTCGTGATCGCCGAAGGCGCCGGCATCCTCATTCTGGAGGAACTCGGCCGCGCCCTCCGACGAGGTGCCCCCATCTATGCTGAGGTCGTCGGTTTTGGTATGAACGGCGACGGACAGCACATCACCGATCCCGATCTCTCCGGAGCTATCAGGTGTATGCGCCGCGCCCTGACCGACGCCGGCATCACCCCTACGGACCTCGACTATATCAACCCTCACGCCACTTCCACCCCCACCGGGGATCGCAACGAATCCCGAGCCCTGCGCACTCTGTTAGGCGAGCGGGCGACCACGACCCCGATAACCGCTACCAAATCCTTGACCGGCCACCTGCTGGGAGCCTCCGGGGCCGTAGAGGCCATCTTTACGGTTCTTTCCATCCGGAATAGCCTCGTACCGCCTATGAGCAACCTCGATGAAATCGATACCGAGTGCCGGGGTCTGATGTATGTGACCCCCGAGCCTTTAGCCCACCCGGTGCGTTATGCCCTGTCCAATTCCTTTGGATTCGGGGGTACCAACGCGAGCCTGGTCTTCAAGCGGTTCGAGGCGTGATATCCATGCGGGCGGAGTTGCCCAGTGCCTCTCCAGTTAAAATTCGTCCCTTCTTTTGGCAATATTACCAGGGGATGGTAAAAATTGATCTGCGAAGTTTATTGACTTGAGCCTCTTGCAAGAGTCTTTTTTGAATGGAACCTTTTCAGGAGTATTGCACGGGCCTGTTGTTACCGGTTGAGCGCAAAAGTGTCGAACCCCTGGCGGCACAACTTGCTCCGGGCCAGGTGAGTGCCGAACACCAAGCCCTGCATCATTTGGTGGCCTAGGCATCTTGGAGCAACGAGGCGGTGATGCGCGCAGTACGGGATTACGTCCTGCCGAAGATGCCGACTCAGGGGGTCCATTCTCGCGTGGATCGTGAATGACACCGGCCTTCCCAAGAAGGCTAAGCATTCTGGGGGGGTGGCGCGACGGTATTGCGGCCAATGGAGGAAACAGGAAAACTGCCAGTGCGCGGTGTCCATTTCCGTAACCCCCCCCATGCCAGCCTACCGGTGGCCTATCGGCGCTAGCTGCCCCCAGGAATGGATCGCGGCTCGTGAACGTCGGAGTCGGGTGGGCGTTCCGGAGGAGGTTGCCCTCCGAACCACACCCGAGATCGCCGGGGAACAACTGCGCGCCTTGACCAAAACCGATACGCCCTCAGGAGTGGTACCCGCCGATGCGGGCTACGGTAACGACCGCGAGTTTCGCCGGGGTGTACGCCGCTTGACCTCCCTCACATGCCCGGTATCCAAAAAAGCACTACGGTGTGGCCACCAGGCACTGAACCACTGGCCGCACCCGAGTATTCCGGCTGTGGGCGACCGCCGAAGTTGCCGCGGGGCAGTGTGAAGCACACCCCGGTGAGTGTTCTGAAGTTAGCTCAAGATTTACCCAAAAGCGCATATCAGATCATCGCTTGGAGGGTAAGGTACCAACAAGCTCCTCTCCTCTCGATTTGCCGCCGTGCAGGTCCGTGAAGGGCATTGTTATTATTGGCGTCGCGACTGGCCTCAGGAAGAATGGCTGCTCATCGGGTGACCCGCAGGGGAACCGGAACCCATAAAATATTAGCTCTCCAACCTTGAGGCCGCCGTTTCCCGGGGAGAGTTGGTAGAAACGGCCAAGCTTCGGTGGCGCATTGCACGCAACTACCAAGAACTCAAACAGGAAATCAGCTGGGTCATTTTGAGGGCAGAGGCTGGCGGGGATTCCACTATCATGCCACCCTGGGTATTGCCTCTTACGGTTTCCTGGTGGCCGAGCGCAGGTCTTTTCCCCCTCCGTCTCCGCCTTCCGGCCAAGCTTCCCGTTACCTCAAATACCCGCAGGTTGGCAGCCGCGGGGAGCCTCCCCTCAGGCCGGAGCGACATAGCGCATATTCCATCGCCACCATAAAAACAAACCTCTTGACCATTTTGTCAAACAATCTGTCTCGGTCCCCCTGTTGCCATCACAGTAAAAGCCGATGAAATTATTTTATGACACAGTGGTAATAAGGAACCCCATGTCCACTTTTTTGTCAATTATGCCTGGATAGTATGGAAAAACCGGATGACCCATTTTTTGGGGTCACCTGTCGTTTTCCTTGACGTTTCCCGGAGGCTCGCCATGGCGGCTCACTCCCGGCAGGCCTCCAGTCGGAAGACGCCCTCTGCGGTCATTTCTGCCTTGATGCCGAAATGGCGGAGCATCTGCCCCAAGGGCCGTCCCAGGAGAAACTCTACTGCCGCGGGCTGAACCTTCCACTCCCGGAGCAACATTTGGCGTAGGTAATGGTCAAAGTGGAGCATCTCAAAGAGCTTTTTCGAGGCTTCTTCTTCCTGGGCCAGCAGCGCCTGCAGGGTGGCGCTGAGCTCCCTAAAGGCGCACCTGTTTTCGTGGGCGTCCAGGAGCTTCCATAATTCCGGCAACTCCCCGAACAGATCGCGCCGGCTTAAAAAGGGACCGGTTGCCGCGGTCCGTTCTTCCTCGTCCAGCCAACACAACTGCAAACGGCACTGTTGCGGCCGATCCTCGTAAATCAGGCAGCGGTTGGGCGAGGTGGCGTAAAACAGGCAAGTGGTCGTCTTCGGATGCTCCCGGATCTTAATACGCTCCTCTTCTAACTCGATTACTTCTTGGTCCCGGGGGGAACTCGCTTTCTCACCCCGGCGCAGGGTGTAGACGTCGGTCCAATCCAGGATATTGTCCTGAAAGAGCCTCAGATCCTCCCTTACCAGGGTGGGGCTGCTTTTTTCGCAGCATTCGCCGCACCGGATACATTCGTCGCGACAACGCGCCAATTCCTCCCTGGTGGCCGTAACCAGGTCCATCCACCGTTGGGCCCTCTCCGGCGGAGGCATCTTGTCCCAGTTATAATAGAGCGATTTAAAATCGGCGGCGGCTTCAATGCGCTCGGCCAGCAGTCGATGGCGCTCGGTGCCCGGAAAGCATCCCAGCACCTCGGCCAGATATTCCTTCCACAGGCTGGCCATGACTTCCCGGTTACCCCTTTCCAGGGCCACCAGAGGGTTATCCCGGATTTTTCCTTTGAATTTGTTCACTGAGTGCATGTTGCTCCCCATCTTCCCGGAGTGCTCGTCTTTCCCGGTCATAGTCCCCGCTCCTTCATGGGATTGGCTCCTATGAGGTCCGAGACGGCAACCTCGGCTCGTATTGAAGAAAATATATCAGGAAAGCAGACGGCTGTCACCGACTCCGAGAAGGGCGTTCAGCAAGTCCCCCCGCGGAGGTGGCCATGAAATGGTGGAGCCCCAGAGTCAGTTCCGCCATGGCCGTGAAGTCCAGGTGTTCCAGGGTGTCGTCGGGGCCGTGATAGTGGGGATTGCGCAAGAAGGCGGTGTCGGTGAGCATAACCGCGGGATAGCCCTGGTCCCAGAAGGAGGCATGGTCGCTTAAGCGGGTCTCCGGGAGAATGTAGCCACCCCAAGGAACCGCCAGGGAGGTCGTGGGCAGCCGGCAGCCCTTTTGTAAAGCCGCTTCCAGGTTGCGGAGCAGGCGGCGGGAGCGGCCGTTGCCTACCAGGCCGATGAAATTTCCCGTGGTTGGGTAGCCCAAATAGCGCAGCGGAAAAGGCAGGTCCTGACTCTCGGGCTCCTGGCGGTAATAGCCCACCATCTCCAGGCAGAGCATCCCGAAAATGTCGTCCCCAGCCTTCTTCGCCTGCTTGGCATATACCCGACTGCCCATGTAGGGGGTAAAGAAGGCCGGGGGCTCTTCAGTGGTGAACCCGATGAAGGCCCAGGGAAGGTCGGCGGGGAGAGCCCGGGCCAAGCGGGCCGTCTCCAGGAGCACGGCCACGCCGCTGGCGTTGTCATCGGCCCCCGGGGTGCCGGCCACCGTGTCGAAGTGCGCCCCCAGGATATAGTAGCCCCCCCGGGGACGGTTGCCGGCGATGACATTGGCTACCTCCTGGCGCATGTAGATAAAGGGCTGGCGCTCGGTATGATAGCCCATCCCCTGAAATTGCTCCCGGACGTAGTCCTCCGCCGCCTTCAGCTCCCGGGGCCGGTAGATGCTGCGGTCTCCCAAGGTCTCACTCAGGTACCTGACGTGCCCGAGCAGCCGCTCCGAAAGTCTGCCATCCTGAATCACGTCTTGAGTCCAACTCCCTGGAGGCAGCCAGGGACCTCAGGTCTGCGCGTCCAGCAGCGGCAGGAGCTGATTCCGTATGTCATCCCGCATCTGCCGAAAGGTAGCCATGATTTCATCTGCACTGCCAGCAGCCCTGCCTGGATCAGGAAAACTGACGTGCAGCTTGCGGATGGGGCTAGGGAAGAAAGGGCATTGCTCCTGGGCGGCATCGCAGACGGTGATCACCGCATCGAACTTAGCCGCTACCCCGGCTTCCTTGATGCTGTCCTGGGCATTTTTCGCCACCTGTTCGCAGTTCGGGCATCCGGGCCCGGGAATGTTCCCAGCCCTGGGCATCCTTCTATAACGATATACCGATGATTTTGGTCTTGCAAGATAGTTCCCCAAAAGATTACCCGCGACATCCCCTTTCCAGGGGCGTGCCCCGTTGCCCGGGCGATCCCACCCCACCGGCAAGATGGAGATGATCATTAAGATAAGGGCCAAGAGCAGGAACTTCATCCTGCTCCGACATGATTTCTCCCGCTGATGGAACTCGGTTGGGAAGGCCCTGGACGATGCCGTCGCGGTCCGGGTCAGGCCCCCGGAATAGTCAGAGGGGGCAGGACGTTGGGATGCCGACCGACAGAGATTTTGCCGGTGGATCCCCTCCGTTCGAGGGCAGCAAGTCTCCAACCCCGGGTCAGCTTGCAGCCCGGGAATCAATCAGGCCATCAGGGCAGAGCGTTAATCCGGCGGGTGGGCGAGATGATAATCGCATTGCCCCTACCGTTTTTTCCAATAGACCCGTCTCTTCCAGGATGCGCCGCGGCTTGGAGACGCTGGGCTGCGTGATGCCCAGGACAGCCGGGAGTGCGCAGACGCCGCGCGGCCGTCCGCAGAGGAGGCGCAAGCCTGCTAACGCTGAGTCTGCCGGGCATTCTTCAGGAAGGCTGCGGGGGACGAAAAGGACTGAGGTTTACAGTTTGTTCAACCAATGGGCGACCCTGGCCTTATCGATCTCCGGGAAGAACGCGGTCAGAGTTTGAGAAATAGCTTGACGGGATTCCGGATGGGACAGTTCCTTGGGTTTATAGTGAATCAGCAGGCTGCCAGTAAGGATATTGGTCTCGGTGCGCTCGATGCCGCGAATGGCGACCAGCTTCTCTTCCAGGTTACGGGCCAAGCCCTGATTGCCCTTAAGTTTGATGATTTTTAACCGCAGACGACCCGGAATAAATGATGCTATGGCAATGCCGTCATCGATGACCATGGGGTTTCCTTTGTACTTTCACTTGGGATTACTGCCTCTACCGCGTTTGATGGCGTAGTATGATCTCGGACGATGATTATAATCGGCTCGCCGATGCTTGACAATGATCTCGAGGAGCGGGGACGCGACAGGATCATGCTGTGATAACAAGGCCATGTAGATAGTGGCGGTCAAGACGGGGACCGAATTAACAATATTTTAACTTAATCGATATGGGCATTAAATATTGCAGGGTAATAGTAAATGCAACATCAGACTCGGGGAGGAATAGACCGTTGCGAATTAATACGGATTACCTGCATGTCCTGGATGGCCGTATGCGCATCAAAGTACCCGAAGTGAAAAACGCTCCGGACCAGGCCCGAAGGTTGGAGACACACCTCAATTATCTGGAAGGGATTACAAAGGTGAGTGCCAATACAACCACGGGCAATGTCCTGATCTTATATAATCCCGAACATGCAAAAAAGTCGGATATCGTCCAAGCCTTGTGGGACCTCGGCTATTTGAGGGACAGCGGCGCGAGGGAGCAAAAATCCCGAGCCAGATCAACCCCCGGTTCCGATAACCTCATGGAATGGGTGGCGGGCTCGGTGGCGCAGAGTGTTTTAGAAATCGCCCTCACCCGCGTCGTTACCGCTTTGATTTAAGCCGTACATAGACACTACCGGGAGACAAACCCCGGCACCGCGCTTTTGGTTCCCGGTGCGGCAGGGGTTTTTTTATTTCCTTTGATCCACCAGCCAGCGGTTCAACATTATAAAGGTGGAGAGCGCGAACCAAAAGTAATCATACCAGGCAGGCAGCGTTAGTTTCTCGGAAGTCCAAAGGGAACGCAGACCGAGATAAAAAAGTCCCAGGGGCAAAAGCACCCGTAAGTCGAACACCCCTCCGGTCGCGCCCGTTATCATGGAATTCAATCGGCTGAAGCTCTCCGCAATGCCTTCGCTGGCCGGCCGTCCCGCCCGGCAGGCAGCTACCCCGGCGGCCAACGCCCCGCTCAGGTCTTTGGGCTTTACCGGGGGGAAAAGGGCGGCCAGGGGCTTAGCCAAGGTGTTGGCCAAGGTAGCCCAATCTGCAGATTTCTCTGCAAAGACTACCAACAGACTGCCGGTAACGGTATTGGCGAGGACTTCTTGCATCCCCGCCAATACCGCCAGACGCGTTTCCAACTCTTGCGCCAGGGTGGGATTGTTCTTCAGAGAGGCGATTTTTAGGCGCAAACGCCCCGGGATGGCATGTATGACGCTGACCTCAGTTATATTCTTCATGACGCGCCCTTTTCCGGAACCGTCTCCGTGCTATTATTCTTCTCCGGATGGCTGCTGGCGTTCCGCCTTGACCTCGGCCACCAGGTCGCAGATCTGCTCACCGGCCTCCGCTACGAATTCCTTCAATGAATCAGTCAACGTCATGACGCCCGTGATGGCGGCCTTGGCCACCGGACGCATTACCATAGCCACCGCCGGCAATATAAAGGGCGCCGCCAGGGCTACCCCCATGCCGATTAGGATACTGGGCATGGTGTCTTTCAACGAAGATTTTAAAAGAGTCATAACCTTCCTCCTTAAGAAATGTAATCAGCTAAATCAAAGGACCTGCCGTTACGCCAGAATTTCCAGGACCTCAGCGACACCTTCCGCAACTTCTTCCCCCAAGGGCGTCGCCACGATGCCGGAGGCTTCGGAGATTAAAGCGGTTTGCACCGCGCTCTCCGGACTTGTCTCCGGCGCTCCTGCCGGCGCTGGGGCCACCTCCGGCCATAGGCCCGCGACCATATCACTCACCGACAAGGCACTGGCAATGATCATCTTCGCCACTGGACGCACAAGGGCGGCCACAGCCGGAAGAACAACGGGAACCGCCAATATCGCGCCGACCCCCACCACGAGGCCTTTGGTCCAAGGACTTTTCCAGGGCATTCTCCCCTCCGTTGATATAAAACATCCTGATTTTTCATTTCTTTACTCAACTTTCGCACCAAGTAACGGCAAATCATTACTTACTGTTACTATAAAAAC
>CAYRYV010000085.1:0-10886 GCA_964428565.1 uncultured Desulfobacterales bacterium
CGGGTGACGGCCGCCATCGCCAACGGCGGGAAGGTCTACGTCCCCCAAATCGTGGAGCGGGTGGAAAGCCCTGACGGCGAAACCGTGTTCAAACTGCAGCCCCGGCTGGCGTCGGAGTTGCAAGCTTCCCCCAAAACCATCGAGCTGGTCCGGAACGCCTTGCTGGGAGTGGTGGAAGACGGCACCGGCAGGGCCGCCCAGCTGCCCGACATCGAAGTGGCGGGAAAAACCGGCACTGCCCAGGTGGTGGCGTTGGGAAAGGAGCGGAAGGGCACCAAAAGCTATGACCACGCCTGGTTCGTCTGCTTTGCCCCGGTGGAACGCAGCGAGATTGCGGTGGCGGTGCTCATCGAGCACGGCGGACACGGAGGTTCGGCGGCGGCGCCGGTGGCCCGGCAGGTGTTGGAATCGTATTTTCAGCAAAGCCGCAGCATGGCGCAGGCCGCCCCCGGCGTGCATCCCCCCGCTCCCCGGTGGCCGGGCAGGACCGCCGGCCCCCCTCCCGCAGAAACCCCGGGATTGCCCAACTGACGCCGCCGCCGCTCCCGGCCCCCGCCTTCCCTCTTATGCCGGGCGTCTGCCGGAAATCGCGCTTTTGTTTTCTCCTCCCGCCTTCGCGGCCTTAGGCCGCGGACCAGCCATAACTCCCTACCAGGCGGACGAAGCGGCAGCCGCCGTAATAGTCGTAATCCAGCCCCTGGGCGGTCTTGGTGACCCGGGTGAGGTTCTGGGAATACTCGTTGCCCACCGGGATGACCAGACGGCCGCCTTCGGCCAATTGATCGACGAGGGGCCGGGGAACGCCCGGTGAGCCGGCCGTGACGATAATGGCGTCAAAGGGGGCCTCGTCCGGCCAGCCCAAGGTGCCGTCCGCAACTTTGATCTGGACATTGAAATAGCGCAGCTCAACTAAAATCTTCCGGGCCCGGGTGGCGAGGGTCGCCAGGCGTTCGATGGAGAATACCCGGTCCGCCAGCTCCGCCAGGATGGCGGCCTGATATCCCGAACCGGTGCCGATCTCCAGGACTTTTTCCGTTCCCGCCAGTTCCAGGGCCTCGGTCATCAGGGCCACGATGTAAGGCTGGGAGATCGTTTGCTGCTCGCCGATGGGGAGGGGAAAATCGCCATAGGCCTGACCCTGCAGGGCCTCCTCCACGAAGAGGTGGCGGGGCACCTTGCCCATGGCGGCCAACACCCGGGGATTACGGATGCCCCGAGCCAGAAGCTGGGTCTGCACCATCCGTGCCCGGGCCTGGGAGTTGATGTCAGCGGAGTTGCGGGTAACAGCCATGCAGGTTCCCCCCGCGTGAGACGATGAGGCGGGCTGGCGGCCAGGGGAGAGTTCGTACGTCAGGCACCGCGGCTTGCCGCCGGGGACACCTCCCGGCGCTGATTACCGCGGCATGGGGGCGCCACCATCCAGACGGAGTGGTATTCTGCACCTCGAACTTCTCCTCATGGGCAGGGAGAAGGTGAAGCAGGAACGACCGGAGCTCCCGGCGGGGTTCGTACGGCCCCTCCAGGGGGCGGTCAGCCCCGCGGCGGTATGATTTCGGCGTCACACCTTCTTTTCCCAACGCAAAAGTTCGGCGACGACTCCCAGAGTCTTGCCGCCTTTGATCTCCTCGCGGATGCGGTTTTCCCTTTCCAATACATCCATGGCGCGGTTGGCGTATTCTACCGCGAGCTTGCGGGGCAACAGGGTTACGCCGTCATCGTCGCCCACCAGCCAATCCCCCGATTCCACCGTCAAACCGCCGACCTTCACCGGCACGCCGATCTCCCCAAAACCCTTGGGCTCGCCGGCATTGGGCATCACCAGTCGGGAAAAGGCGGGAAATTTCAAGGCCATGATGTCCATGGCGTCGCGCAAGGCGCCGTCGATGACCACGCCGGCCAGTCCCCGCTGCAGGGCGGATTGAGTGGCCAACTCCCCCCACAGAGCCGGACCCACCCCCCCCGCATCTATCACGATGACGTCGCCGGGCTCCGCCTGGTCGATGGCCTGGACGGGCTTGGCCCAATCCCCGGGATAGGAGCGCACCGTGAGGGCCCTCCCCACCAAACGGGCCCCGGGGAACAGCGGCCGAATACCCTCCAGGACCCCCCCCCGGTGCAGGGCATCGGAGAGGTTGGCGGCGGAAACCCGGCCCAGGATGTCGGCCAGCTCGGATTCCCCCCCCCGGGTGAACAGGGTGGTCTCAATGGAGATATTTTCATCCAGGGCCCGGCGTAAGTCGGCGGCCGCCGCCGCGGGGTCGGCGGCTTTGGTGATCGCCCCCCCGACAATAACATAGCTGGCGCCGGCTTTCGCGGCCTGCCAGGCAGTGGCCGAGTTGATGCCTCCGGCCACCCCCACGGGGAGTTTCACCGCCTGACAGACCTGACGCAAAATGTCGAATGGGTCCCGGCCGACCATCTGATCGTCGATGGACACGTGCACGGTAACCATATCGGCGCCCAGGGCCTCCACCTCCCGGGCGCGGCCGACCGGATCGGGCAGGGCAATCAGATCGACGACGATCCGGGCCCCGTAGTTCTTGCCGGCCTGCACACATTCCGCTATGGTGGCGTCGGAAGCGGCCCCCAACACGTCGATGATATTGGCCCCCGCCTTGGCGGCGCTCTCCACTTCGATGCGGCCGGCGTCCATGATCTTCATGTCCGCCACAATGGTGTGCCGGGGAAACAGACGCCGCAATTCCCGGACGGCATTGAGGCCCTCGCTCTTGATGAGGGGGGTGCCGGCCTCCACCCAGTCCACTCCGGCGGGAACGGCCAGGTCGGCCACGTGCCGGGCGCGGGCCAGGTCCACAAAGTCCAGGGCCAGTTGCAAAATCATCTTCATCTGAGGTTCCCGGCGGCTATTCCAGGTCGGCGTGACGGGCCAGAACCTCGTCCCGGTTGCGGCTGCAACGCCGTTGGAACAGGATCATGACCGCGGTCTCCAGGAACAGGAAGGCCGCTTGCTCAAAAAGGCTGCCGGGACATTGGAATGACTCGGTTTCCTGGGCCAGGGTCAGCTTGGTGGTGCCCGGCAGGACCACGGTGACGTCCGCTTCCCGCCCCAGCGTGGAACCGGCGTGGGCGGTGAGGGCCAGCGTGCGGACCTGACGGCTTTTGGCCTGGCGCACGATCTCACAGGTGTGCGCCGTCTCGCCGGAGCCCGACATGACCACCAGCAGATCGCCGGATTGAATGCGGGGAGTTATGGTTTCCCCAATATAATACACGGAGAAACCCAGTTGCATCAGGCGCATGCAGAAGGAGCGCAGGATGAAGCCGGAGCGGCCGGCCCCGAAGCAATAGATGCGGGCAGCCGCTTCGAGTTCCCGGATCACGACCGCGGCGGCGTCGGACGGCAAACGATTCAACACCTGCTGCACTTCTTCCAGGAGCTGGTGCAGCGCCTCGGACACCGCAGCCACTTCGGGGGGGTCCGTCACACTTGCTGCCGAGAGCATAGATGTCGGATACATGAAAAGGCCTCCTTGTTGGTCTCGGTCCAAATCGGTTTTGGATCCAAGCGGTCTAGAGCCTGTAGGCAGGTGCGTGTACCTTTTATCACAAGCCCTGCCGAATGTCAAAACCGGCGGGCGCTAACCGGGCTACCCCTCGCGCCGCCGCCGCCGCCTCTCCCCTTTTTATTTGAATTTACCAGAATTATGGGGGAAAATAAAAGGGAATCTCACGGGCAATATGATCTTCTGGGGGAAACCGACATGGAAAAATATAAAGACAGAAAATGGAGCGGCGAGAAAGGGAAGAAGTTCGGAAAGGTGGACGATCCCTACCTTCCCCGGGAGGGCCGCCACGAGATGGCCATCTGCACCACTTGTAAGGCCATCTATCAGAAAAAACGGTGGTTTTTTGACGAGGCCCTTTACCGGCAAAATATTGATCTGCCCACCACCAACCGGGTCGCCTGCCCCGCCTGCCAGAAGATCCAAGACCATTATTTCGAGGGCATCCTCACCCTCCAGGGAGCTTTTTTAACCGAACACCAGGGGGAAATCCTGACCCTGGTGAAGCGGGAGGCCGAACGCGTGTCCGCCCGGAGTCCCCTGGATCGGATTATCGGGCTGCGGGAGGAACCGGGGAAGCTGGTGGTGGAGACCACCACGGACAAGCTGGCCCAGCGCCTGGGAAAGGCCATACACCGGGCCTATAAGGGTGACCTGGAGTTCAGGTGGGCGCATCTGGACAAATTCGTGCGGGTATTTTGGAAAAGATGAGGCCGCCGGCGGCCCCGGGCAGGACATGCCCCCCGCCGGCCCCCACGCCTTACAGGCCCGCCAGAAACTTGATGAACGCCGTCAGGTACTGGGCATCGAAAAACCCCGTCTCCTGACATTGTTTCTGCATCTCCTTGAGGGCCTTCAAAGGTGCGAGTTTCTGGCGCCAGATGCGGCTGGAGGTCATGGCTTCGTAGGCGTCGATAATGGCCAGAATGCGGGCTCCGGTGCTGATGTGGGGCAGGTGGAGATTATCGGGATAACCGGAACCATCGCCTCTTTCATGATGTTGCAGGACCATGAGGAGTACATCGCGGCTTACCGGGGAATTGGCTCTCAGGAGACGAAACCCTATCCCGGGATGCTTTCTGATCGACGCCATCTCATCGGGGGACAGGCGGCCGGGTTTATTATAGACGTTGAACGGGATCTTGGTCATGCCCAGATCATGTAACAACGCCCCCCGCCCGAAGTCCTTGATCTTGCCCATGCTCCAACCGAGGTATTTGGCAAAGGCCAGCCCCAACAGGCTGCAATTCAAAGCATGGGTGTACACCCGCCGATCATGCTGGCAGATGTTGAGAAGCCAACCCGCCTCATAGTGCTCCTGATGCATCAGCTCCAGAAAACTATCGATAAACTCCATGCCCAGCTTGATCTGCTGCCCCAGCCGGCCTTCCTCCGCCTGGAAAAACTCCCGGATCCATAACAGGGTCGCATCGTATACCCTCGCCGCCTTCTTTTCCGCCGGAATATTGTCGTCCGCGAAAATTCTTCCAAGATTACGGTGGAGATAATGCAGCGCCCGCCCCTGATCCTCCTTCTTAAAATAGATGTATTTGATACCGCTGACTTTCAACTTGCGTAACAGGGCCTGGGAAAAAATTTCATCCCGGGAGCAGCACACAATAAATTGCGGCCATTTGTCACCGCCTATCTTTACCTTCACGTAGCTGTCGAACGGAACTTCCCAGTCGGGCCATACATTATCAACGGACATGGGCACATACTCGTAGCCGCCGATATCGGAGATGAATGATTTTGATACGCTCCATGTTTCATTGAGAACAAGTTGCCTTTTCTGCGGAATGCAATCGGGCGATAACTGCTTGCTGCGCGGCAATTTTTCCCATTTCAAATAGCGCAGGACTTTTTCCTTGTCGTCCTGAGAAAAATAGACCTGGAATATCCCTCGTTTTTCTATGATTTGATTCGCCTGACGTGAAAAAAACGTCCCGTGCTCGCAGAACAGGGTATATTCCTGCTCACCCGGGTTCTCCCCGGGCTCGCCGATGAAGATATCGAAGGTGAGCTTCTTCCCTAAAATCAACTTTTCCTTTGCCAGGGGCAGGTAGGGCCCGTCCCCGGGAAGGCAGGTCTTCCGCCTGCTCTGGTTTTTTCCAGTGCTCATGATACCTGCTCGATGCCATTTCGCTGACAGGTGGAATGTTGCGACGGGCGCCGGTGGCAACCGGGAATGCCGCTACGGTCGCCGGCCGGGACGCCTTCACGATGCCTTGGCCGCACCGCGGCCGGGCGGCGGGGCCCTGGGGCAGTTTCCCCGCGTTCTTGCTGACGTTTGCGGGCGCCGGGCCGGGGACCCCGCTCCCCCCCGCAGCTAATTACGGGCAAGAAACCTGATGAACACCGACAGATAGTTGGCATCAAAAATACCGCTTTCCTGCCATTCCTGCCGCATGATCCGCAACGCCGCCACAGGCTCCAGCCGGGGCCGCCAACTCCGCGGCGAGGTCAGGGCCTCGTAGGCGTCGATGATCCGCATGACCCGGCCGACGGGGTCGATCAGGGAGAGCTTGAGCCCCTGGGGATAGCCGGAACCGTCCCGATGCTCGTGATGCTGGAGGACCACGGCCAGGGACTCCCGGGACAGGGAGGAATATTCCTTGAGGAGGGCGAAGCCCGTCACGGGATGCCGCCGCACCACCTCCTGTTCCTCGGGAGTCAGGTTTCCCGGCTTGTCCCGCACCCGGGCGGGCACCTTGAGCATCCCGATGTCATGCACCAGGGCCCCCAGGCCGAAATCCCGGATCTTAAAGGGTGACCAACCCAGATATTTGGCAAAGGCCAGACCCAGCACGCAACAATTCAGGCAATGGCTGTACAGACGGCTGTCATGCCGGCAAATATCCAGAAACCACTCCTGGTAGCTCGGCTCCTGAAAAATGTAATTGATCAGTTTCTTGACCAGATCCAGGCCCATGGTCAGGCGGTCCCCCAGCCGGGACTTATGGGTGTGGAAGAACTCCCGCAGCCAAAGCAGGCTGACATCATAGATGCGTTCCACCTTCCGGGGGGGCGGCAGGCGGTCGTCGTCCAGGAAATGGCGCAGGTTGTGATACAGGTAGTAAACCACCGCCTTGTGTTCCCGCAGGTGGACATACACCCAGGCAACCCCGCTCTGCATGAGTTTGTCCACCAGGGCGGGCGTAAAGGTGTCATTCTTATGGCAATAGATCAGATATTTGATCTGGTCGGCGCCGGCGACCCGGGTCTTCAGATAAACGTTGAAGGGGAGTTGCTGCCCGCTGGGTAAATTGGCCACCGCCAGGGGCAAAAAATTATCCCCCCCGGGGGTGCGGCCGGCGGTTTTTACCACCGACCAGGAGGGTGGCAGTACATCCCGAGAGACAATGTCCGGGTGCCGGAGAGCACCCGGCGGCTGATCCTTCATGGTTTGCCTGCGTTGATGACTATGGCCCGGGGCCGGTGTCCAGGGTTCCCTCGAAGGGAAGCCGGCCGATATTTTGCGGCGGCTTTCCCCGCCATGGCAGTCGCGGGGGGCAAAAAGGCGCCCGCCCCCGTCAATCCCGGCCCCAGGCCCCCCAAATTGACCGGCGACGTTCACTTCCTGCCCTCCCATTCCTCTTAACGGCAGAAACCGGATTATCTTTAATTCTCCGCTCCCCTGCAGATTTCCGGCCGCCGCCGCCCCCCCCCGGAGACCGCCGCCCCCCCCGCCGTTATCTTATGAATTTCATAGTATATTTATTGATGATGCGCGACATGTGCACAAAGGAAATTAAAGAACGCTTGTGAAATGCCGATACACCAAAGTAGAAAGGCGTTTTTTTCTCGGAAAAAACTTCAGGAAGCGTACATCTCAGACGTCGACGCCATGGCGCCCGGGAAGCCCCGACGCCCAGGCGGGCCGCGGGGCGGAGGGCGCCTCAACGCCACACCGCATCGTCACAGGCGTCAGGAGGCCGGGAGAGAGCAGTGAAATCCGCCCAGAAGATTTCTGCGGACGACATCACCCCCGGGATTCGTCCGGAAGAAATCAACCGCATTATCACCTTAAAAAAATCGCTGGGCCATACCGATGAGTTGGGCGCCTTTGTGACTCGTTACCGGCAACTGGGATGGACTTTGCAGGCCTTGACGGCGGACGACCCCGCCGGCCTCGACCTGGACTTCGAGCAACCGTTGGAAGTGTGGAACCCGCGTCTGGCCGACTTGGCCTTGAACGGCGTCCAGGTGAATCTGGCCGTGTGCACCGGCGCCAGTTCGAACCTGATGGTGTTGGAGGTGCGGGGCCGGGAGGCGGCCCGGGCGCTCTCCCCCTTCGGCCACTGGCAGTCCCGCTGCGTGGCCCAGGTGGGGCCAAGCTGGGAACACCACTATTACTTTTCGCCGCCGGTGTGGCAACCGCCGCCCGCCTTTCTCCTCGACGCCTATAAAGTGCAGGTCTTCGGGGAGGGCGGATCGGTCATCGTGCCCCCGTCCCTGGACCCGCAGGTCCAGGAGCCGGTGCGGTGGCGGCAATCGCCCTGGGAGGCGCCTCCTACACATCTGCCCCCGGACCTGCTGGCCTTTCTGCAGGAGCAGATTCCCGGCGACCCGGCCTTTCAGCCCGCCGGCGACCCGGAGATGCCGGCGTGGGAGGACATTTACGGCGTGATCGCCCCCCATCCCGCCATCCTGCAGGCCCTGCTGGCCCCGGCGGCCACCTCCCGGGAGTATTACCAGAACCTGCTGCAGTCCGCCCTCAGCGCCGGCATCAGCGATCAGCCGACACTGGTGGCCATTCTCTGGCACGCCCCCCGGGGGGAAGCCCGCCAGCACCCCCACGGCCTGCAACAGATCAAAGAGCTGGTGGCCCACGGCCTCGGGCCCCCCACCGACGAAATCTGGAGCCGGATGTCACTGTTGCTCACGGAATTGTCCCAAACGCTGGCCGCCATCAAGCCGCCGGCGGGCGACCGCGGGCAGCCGGGTCACCCGCCCCAGCCCTCCCGGCCGCGGCCGCCGGAGTCGGTGCCGTCTCCCCAGAACGACCCCTGGGATCGCTCCCTGCCCCGGAAAACCCCGGCGCCGCCCACCACTCCCGGAACGCGGCCGGCTTTCGGAGACGGGGCCGGCCAGCATTCGCACGCCGGGAGCCCGGCAACGGAGGCGATCGTCGTCAACCGGGACCGTTACGAGTCCATGATCTACGAGCTGGGTAAATTGGGGGCCTGGCATGAAATCCAAAAACGATACCATCGGGAGAACACCGATCTGCGCAAGAAGTTCGAATCTCAGCGGCAGCAGGAGATCGATCGCCTGCGGCAACTGCTAACGGAAAAAGACAAAAAAGGCTGGTGGCGATGAGTTCCGAAACATCCGGGGCGACCGGGGCAACCCGGCTGCAGCCCGCAACCACTGAAACCGACCGGTTGATGCTCGCCATACCCGGTCCGACGTCCCAGGAGGATATCACCCTGACGGCGACGGTGAAGAACCTGTCAACGACGGGGATCATTCTGGAGACCTGCGCCGGCGACCTGCCGGGGAGCCCGGAGGCGGTGAAAGGGAAAGACGCGGCCATCGTGCTGCCGGCCAATCTGCATAGCGAGATGGCGTACCTGGCCGGAAAAATCCTCTGGGCCCGGGGTGAGGACGGCTCGTATACGGTGGGCCTGGACTTCACGGAGCCGCTGCCCACCGGGGTGCGCCGCACCTTGGAGTCCCAGATGGAGATCGCCAGCAAGGACATCAAGGAATTGTGGGATCAGTGGGACCAGATCCATGGGCGGCGGCAGCCGGCCCCCCCGGCGATCACGGCGGCGGCCCCGGCGACCCCCCTGAAGACGACGGCGGACAAGGCCGGGGAAGAGGTCGAAGACGCGGGAGCCGGCCGGTCCACCTATTGGGTGGGCTTCGGCGTGATCGCCGCCGGCGCCGCCATGCAGTTCATCGGCCCGGACTACCTGAAGTTCTCGGGGCTGGTGCTCATCATTTACGGCAGCGCCCTGGTGGCCTTGAAAAGCATCTGGGGGATCTGGCAAGGACGTCGCTCCACCATACCGTAAGGCCCCAGGCAAAGCCGCCCTGTCCGCCACGCCCGGCCGGGCGGCCGACCGTCAAACCAACAAGCAACGAGGTACATCCGTGGATAATACGGCAGGGAAGAAATTGTGGAGCATCGGGGGAGGCAAAGGCGGCATCGGCAAGAGCATCTTCACCCTGGGACTGGCCATCACCCTCGCCCGGTTGGGGAGTAGGGTGATACTCATCGACGGCGACCTGGGCGGCGCCAATCTGCACACCCTCATGGGAGTGCGCTACCCCGCCTTCACCCTCGAGGACTTCATCCTCAAACGGGTGGAACGCCTGGAAGACATCATCATCGACACCCAGGTGGAAGGCATCGGCCTGATCTGCGGGGCCGACGACATCCTGGGGGCCGCCAATCCGAAATTTTCCCAGAAAATCCGCCTCCTGAACCAGATGGAAAACCTGCCGGCCGACTTCATCCTGCTGGATCTGGGGGCCGGCACCTCATACAACGTCTTGGACTTCTTCAATTATTCCCCCGGCAAGATCACCCTGTTCACCAATCAGGCCACCTCCCTGCAGAACGCCTATGGCTTCCTGAAAAGTTCCCTCTTCCGCCTCCTCTCCCGGGAATTCGCCAAGGACCCGGAGGTGATCGAGCTGCTCTACCTCACCGGCACCAAGAACACCCGCAACAAGATCGACTCGGTGGGCGACCTCCTGAAGCGGCTGGCGGAGATCGACCCGGCCAAGCATGACCGGCTGCAGACTTTGCTGGACCATTTCCAGATACTCCTGGTGGTGAACATGGTGAAGAGCGACCTGGATTTTCAGGGGGCCCAGATCATTCAGAAGGTCTGCCAGGATTTCCTGAGCTTACGCCCCCAGGTGCTGGGGCATCTGGTTCACGATCCCGCCGTGGAGGCGGCGGTGAACCAGATGGTGCCTTTCCCGCTGCATCAGGAGGGCAGTCCGGCCGCGGTGGGACTCAAGCAGATCGCCCTCAAGATTCTGCAGGAATGCCGGCCGGCCGCCGCGCCGGAGGCGGCCGCGGCGTTCGACCTGGCGGAGGCGGCCGAGGCCGGGAGCGGAACCGGTTTTCTGAAACGGCTGTGGCCCCGCACCGCGGTCTAACCCGGCCGGCAGGATACATTTTCGGGAAAAAATCTCGTCAGTCATCCCCACACCCATTATAGTAGCGCCCGGGAGGAAATTCGACCGCCGCCGGCCATAATGCTGGACGCCCCTCCTCCCCGTACCTCTCCCCGGTACACCCCCACCGCCCGGCTTACGCGGCTCCTGGTGTGTATGGGGCCGTAAAAATGTCCTCTGCCGCCCCCTTTCGCCTTTCGCCCTTCGCCTTTTCCCTGCTCT
>CAYRYV010000086.1:0-10796 GCA_964428565.1 uncultured Desulfobacterales bacterium
GCCATCCTCGGGGTGCTCAACAAATATCCCGACGTCCGCCAGGAGGTCTTCGATGGGGTCCGGCACCTTTACCAGTGACCCCCGGCCGGGTCGGCCCCTACCCGGTACACCCCCGGTACATATCGGTACATGTTCCGGCCTGTACCAGGCTCCGGCGTGACGCCGCCGGCTCGTTGACATGAGGCTTGTGCGATGAATAAGAAAGGAAATCAAGATGATACAGGAAAGGTAACTGCAGCCGCCCCCGGCTGTACCGGGTAACCGGCGTTTTTTCCCCGGTACCCGGTACACCGGTACGCGCCGGTGTGCCCCCGGCCCCCCGGCCCCGGGACCGCCCTCACCCCCCAGCCCTCCACGGGATGGGGGGTGGGGGTCCGGGGGAGGGGGCAAGGGTCGTAAGACCCTTGGCCCCCTCCCCCGGCCATCTTCTTCTCCCCCGGTCTCTCTCCTCCCGCGGCCTGGGCCCCCGCCCCCGGCTTTTCCGCCGCCGGCGGCGCGGCCTCTGGCCAAAACGAAAATATTCGCATAGAATTATAAGAATCGCTAATCTCACGTACAGGAACCTTATGCCAACCATCCAGATCGAAGGCGTCACCCTGCATCTGGCCCATCCGGACAACTTCCCCGTGGCCTGGGTGGGTCAGGAAGAGCTCCTCGCCCAGGTCCTGGCCGCCTGGCTGGTGGTGGACGAGCGGGATCTCCCCCTCAACCCCCGCCTGTTGGGCAAGCCCGGCGTGGGCAAGACCACCCTGGCCGTGGCCGCCGCCCGGCGTCTGGGCCGCGACGTCTATCTTTACCAGGCCACCATGGACACCCGCCCCGAAGACCTCCTCATCACCCCGGTCATCGCCGGCGCCGGGCAGATCCGCTACGTGGCCAGTTCCCTGGTCACCGCCATGATCACCGGCAATGTCGCCATCCTGGACGAAGCCAACCGTATGAGCGAGAAGAGCTGGGCCTCCCTGGCCCCCTTGCTCGACGCCCGCCGTTACGTCGAATCCATCGTCGCCGGCGTCAAGATTCAGGCCCACCCCGACTTCCGCATCTGCGTCACCATGAACGACGACGCCTCTACCTTCGAGGTCCCCGAATACATCCACTCCCGCCTCATGCCCCAAATCGTCGTGGACTTCCCCGAGGCCGCCGAAGAACGCCGCATCCTGGCCGCCAACCTGCCCTTCGCCCCCGCCGCCGTCCTCGACTACGTCGTGGGCTTCCTGCAGCAGGCGCACCGCCGCCACGAGCGCTTCACCGTCCGGGACGGCGTCAACATCGCCCGTTACGCCCTCAAACTGGCCCAATCGCCGGGCCCGGCAACCGGCCCCCGGGAGTGGGCCGTCCCCCTGCGCCAGGCCATCATCCAAATTCTGGGTCCGGAGGCCCTGGAGCATGTCCCCCAGTCCTGATCTCCCGCCATCTCCTGAGGTTATCCATCACCGGGGCCTGGCCCTCCTCCCCGTGCTCCACGGCCGTCTGGAGTGCGCCCTGCTGGTGCGCCGGGCCTTCTTCGCCCTGCGGCCCGCCGCCCTGGCCGTGGAGTTCCCCCCCACCCTGGCCGCCGCCGTCACCCGGGCCGTGAAACGGCTCCCGCTGCTCTCCGTCGTCCATTATCAGGAGGCCTCCGGCCAACTCGTCTATCTTCCCATCGAGCCCACCGACCCTTTGGTGGAGGCGGTGCGCCTGGGTCTGGAGCACGACGTGCCGGTGGCCTTCATCGACCGGGACACCGAAGGCTACCCCCGCCACCGGGACGCCCTCCCCGACCCTTACGCCCTTACCCGCATCGGCCTGGCGGCGTATGCCGAAGCCTATCGGGCGGCCTGCCCGGACGTGTCCGCCGACCCCGCGGACCGGCTCCGGGAGCAGACCATGGCCTACCACCTGAATAAGCTGGAACAACAGCACGATACCGTCCTGGCCGTCTTCGGCCTGGCTCATTACCCCGGGCTGCTCGCCCGGCTCGACCGCCCCCAGGCCCGCCCTCTGGAGCGCCGCCGCCGTGCCGGGGTGCAGGTGGCCCACCTGGCCGAGGACTCCAGCCGGGAGGTCCTCACCGAAATCCCCTATCTCACCGCCGCCTATGAACAGGCCCGGTCCGCTCCCCGGCCCCACCCTCCCGGGGACCACCCTGAGACCGCCGGCAGCGACGTGGACCGCCTCGACCTTCACCGCCGCCTCGTCCAGGAGGCCGCCGGCCATTACGCCCAAGACACCGGTGAGACCCTCAGCCCCCATCAGGAGGCCGTCCTCTACCAGTTCGCCCGCAATTACGCCTTCATCTCCGGCCAGCTCACCCCGGACTTCTACCAGCTCGTCGTTGCCGCCCGGGCCGTGGCCGACGACGACTTCAGCTATCATCTCTGGGACGTGGGGGCCACCTATCCCTGGCAGGCAGCCGACCCCGGTCTGCCGGTCATGCGCCTCACCGGCGACGATCTCTTTCTCAACCAAAAGCGCCTCCGCTTCCAACGCCGCCTGCGCACCACCCGCCGCCGCCTGGTCCCCCTGCCCCGCCGCCGTCCCCGGGAACCGCGCCCCGGCGACTGGAAGAAGCTTTGGCAGGGAACCGGCATCTGCTCCTACCCCCCCGAAGACCTGCTGGTGGAGGGCTTCGGCGACTTCGCCAAAAAAAAGGCCACCCGCCTGCTCTCCGAGCAGCACACCCGGACGGTGCCCTTCACCGCCTCCCTCCTGGACGGCCTCGATGTCCGGGAAACCCTCCGCCATTGGCCCGCCGGCGGCCTTTATGTCAAAGAGGAACAACGGCTGCCCGGCAAGGTGGGGGCCGTGGTCCTCATCTTCGCCCCCGACGACGGCCCCGGGGAACAATACCCCTGGCGGGTCACCTGGCTGGGGGAGCACGCCCAGGAGTCCGACATGGCCTTCTACGCCAGCCCCGCCGGCGAGGAAATGGCCGGCCCCGGCATCAGCCGCTGCTGGTACGGCGGCTTTCTGCTCTCCTACCCCCCCTGGCGGCTCTACGATATCTGGCGCGATCCCTTCTTCGGCCTCACCCGCACCAAACCCGAACGCCTGGTCCTGGCCGCCCTGGACTACAGCCTGGAGCGCTTCGTGGTCTACATCGCCGCCCGCCCGCCCCTCAGCCGCTGGCACACCTGGGCCGCCCGTTACGGCAAGAAACTCATCTACCTGCCCCTGGGCGGCTTCTCCCCCGCCACCGTCAAGCAACTCCGGCGCTTCCACGTCCTGGACGGCCAACCGGTGCGCCGCTGGGCCGGGGACTTCATCAGATAACCACGGCCTCCGGGGCGGCTGCTCAGGACGCCGTGGCCCCCTGCCGCCGCCCGCTGCAATCCCGGCCGGAATCGCCCGGGTCTTTACTGATTACTTGCCTTGGGGTGATAAAGGTGGGCCGCCCGGGAGACCGACATGCTGGGGCGCCGGTCCCGGCGGGATGTGGTTCCCGGTCGAAGCGCCCCGGTCAGGAACGGCGCCTCAGCCGGGTGAGGATCTGGAGCGCCAGGCGCTCCCGATTCTCCGGGGTGAGAGTGACGAGAATGATCCCTTCTCTTTCTTTTACCCTTTGTATGAACCCTGTCCCCTTCAGGGATACCGTGGCCAACAGCGGTGTCGGCCCCGCCAGCAACCGTTCCATGGCCGCCACGAACCGGGGCGAGAGGCACTCCATCTTGCCGATCTCGTCGATGATCATCAGGTCCGTATCCCCCTCCGGTTCCATGGCGGGCAGCGCCACCCGGTGCAGGGCGTCCAGGTCAACCCCGTATTTCCCCACGCGCGGGGGGCCTGGCAAGTCCACATGGCTGAAGCCGGCCCGCTCGCCGCTCAGGGTGACGATCTCAAAGCCCACCCGCTGGCCGTCCCGGCGCATTTCTCGGGTTAACAAGCCCCGCGCCCGGCCCCCCCACTCCGCCGCCACCTGCGCCGCCACCGTGGTCTTGCCGCAGCCGGGCAGGCCGGTAAGGAGCACCTTGAGGGGCGCCGGCCCGAGGCTGCGCCGCTCCCGGTCCGGCGGGAATCCGCCCATGACGACGTCCATCGCCTCCTCCTCACCCGGGTGGGCGGAGTCTCCCGGCCGCCCGGGCGCCAGGATTTGCTGCCGATGGGGGCATGCCGGCGCCTGGCGGCGGCCTTCATCATTCGCCAGTGATCGGGTTGTTCGGCAAATCAGCCTGGCCTCACCGCCGCCCCGGCCGGCCGCTCAATGGCCCTCAGGGAGTTTCCGGCTGCGCCTCAAAGCCCGCACCGCCACCCCCTGGGGGCCGATCTCCACCGTCAGCACCAGGGGGACCGAAGACGTCAGGCCGTCCACACGGCTGGCGACTTCCCGGCGCAGACGCCGCTCGATCTCCCCTTTGAGGTCCTTGAGGCGCTGCTCCATATAGCGGCGACCGGCATCCTCGCCCAACATCTGGATGGCGGTGGCCAGCCGCTTCTGATACTCCTGGGTGTTCACCCTTGCGGCTCGAACAGCGGGTTCTTGGCGTCCCCGGATTTCTTCGGCCGGGCCGCCTTACTCTTTGCCGACGCCGCCGGTCCGGCGGCCGGCTTGCTGGTAATCAGCCGGGCCCCCTGCCCGTCGATGATCAGACGGAGGTTGACGGGGACCACGGAATTGATCCCCGCCAGGCGGCGGTCGACTTCGGCGATGATGGCCGCCTCGAACTCCGCCTTCTTCTGCTGGAGCCATTTGGTAAGCACCTGGCGGGCGAACTCCCCGTCTCCCTGAAAGATTTCGGTCAACGCCCTCAGTTTGTCATCATACGTGGTCTGGTCCATCTCAGGTCTCCTGACTGATTATAGGTTCTCCCGCCTCTATCCGGCGCACTGTCGGTAGGATCCAGGGCAACAGGCCGAAGGCCGGCAGCGCCGCCAGGAAGGAGGTGAAGAAAAACGGCGCATAACCCCACCGGGCCGCTCCCAGAAAGCCCAGGTAGCCCGCCAGGGCGCTGCTGAAAGCAAACAGCATGCTGAAAAAGGCATAGTGGGTGGCGCTGAAGCGCTTGTCACACAGGCTCATCAGATAGGCCATGAAGGCCGCCGACCCCATGCCGCCGGTGAAACTCTCCACCTGGGAGGCGGCATACGTGGCGTAGCGCCACATCCCCGGCCAGGCCGCCACCCAGTAGCCCAGATTGCTCACGGCCTGGAAGGCCCCTAAAATCCACAGGCTCCGGGCAATGCCCCAGCGACTGGTGAGCCACCCCCCGGCCATGGCTCCGGCGATGGTGGCCACCGCTCCCAGGATACTGGAAACCAAACCGATCTCCGCCTGCGTGAACCCCATGTCCACCCAAAAGGCGCTCAGGGTCCGGCCCATTAAGGCGTCGCCGAACTTGAAGCTCAGGACAAAGGCCATGACCGCCCACAGGTGGGGGAGCCGTCTCAGCCCCCGGACGGCCGCCGGAATCTGCCCGGCCAGGGAAGCCGCCCCGGGGTTTTCCAACTGGACCTCCGGGCGAGGCCGGCGGCAGGCCGGGCAAGCCGCCACCACTAGCCCCAGGGCCAGCATCAGCGCCGCCATGGCCCCAAAAGTGGGGCCCCAGCCCACCAGCCCCGAAAGAAAGATCAAGCCGCCGCCCGCGGCCATCAGGGCCACCCGGTAGGCCCCGTTGCGGACGCCGTTGGCCACCCCTAACTCCTGGGTTTCCAGGATATCGATGGTGTAGGCGTCCACTGCGATGTCCTGGGTGGCCGAGGCCACACACAGGATCCCGACGATCACCCAGAAATAGAGCGGCGCCGGGGGCAAGGCGCAGAGGCCGATCAACGCCATACAGACCGCACAGGTGAGCTGGGCCGGGACCATCCAGGCGGCGCGGCGGCCGAACCGGTCCACCAACGGCGCCCAGAGCATCTTCAGGCTCCAGGCGAACCCCAACAGGCTCAGGATGCCGATCTGCTCCAGGGGCAGCCCCATGCGCCGCAGATAGTTGGCCAGGGTGATATTGACGAAGCCGTAGGGCGCGCCTTCGGCAAAGTACAACACCCCCACCACCCAGAGCTTGCCGGGAAGCGTTAATGACGGGACCGAAGGCCGCATGCCATCCCAGGGGTTTGTCTTTCAGAAACGAGAATCCGCCGCCCGCTCGTCATGGCGGCGATGGCTTATCCCCCGGTGGGGGAGGAACGTTTTCCTTGACATTCTTTCCATAATGCCGTATCATTAATTTTTAGCTGACGCGGGGTGGAGCAGTCAGGTAGCTCGTCGGGCTCATAACCCGAAGGTCCCAGGTTCAAATCCTGGCCCCGCTACCAAGGATAATCAAGGGGTTAGGCAATCTGCTTAACCCCTCTCATTTTTTTCCCTCGCCGCCGCCGGCCGCTTTTACCTGTTCCCGGGCAACCCTTCCCACCCGTTCTGCTGTCCTGCTCGCCGTTGCCATGCTCCCATATCCCCTGGCCGGTATAATCTCACATCCGGGACTTCCGATCAAACGTTTTTTCCGGGATCGCCCCCCCGGCATCATGTATCTCCGCCGCCGCGCCACGACGCCGGACGGTGCCGGTCTCTCCCCGGGGGGTCATGATGGCCCATGTCGACCGGAAGAGGTCTTCACCGTCAAGTGGCCGCCGACAACAACCCGCCGGCCTGACGTTGACCCCCAATTCCTGGGTGCGCCATCACGGTATCTCCGGGCAGGATGCGGGGGGATGGGAAAATACTTTCGGGCAGGGGTATATTTTCAGGAATCGACACGTTGGCTGCCGGCGATCATTCGCCGGGTGAGCGCCGCGAGCCTCACTCCTCTGGCTGCCAGCGGGGCAGCCACAGACGCACCGTGGTGCCCCTCCCCGGCTCCGAGGCGATCTGCAGGTCGCCGTTGTGCCCCGCCACGATGCGATAGACCCGGGCCAGGCCCATGCCGGTACCTTGGGGTTTGGTGGAGAAAAAGGGGTCGAACAGGTGGGGCAGGTCCTCGGTGCTCACCCCTTCCCCGGTGTCCGTCAGCATGACGGCCACCCGGGTGGGTTCCAGATGAACCGAGACCCGCAGCTCCCCCCCCCCGGGCATGGCCTCGCAGGCGTTGTGAATCAGGTGGCACAGGGCCTCACTCAGGAGTCCGGCGTCCGCCGCCAACGGCGGCAGAGTCGCCGGCATCTCCTGCCTCACCGTAATCCTTTGCTCCTGCAACTGCGGCACGCAAACCTCCAGGGCCTGTTTCACCACCGCCGCCAACGACGTGGGGCGCATCACCGGTTCCGGCAGGGCGCAGAAGGCTTCGACCTCGTTGACCATGCGTTCCAGCCGCTGAGCCGCCTCCACGATCTGGGCCAGGGCGGTTTGGGCCGGATCGTCGGCCGGCAGTCGTTTTTGCAGCTTATGGGTGAACCCCCCGATGATCATCACCGGATTGCGCACTTCGTGGGCCACCCCCCGGGCCAGCTTGCCCAGGGCCGCCAGCCGCTCCGCCTGGAACAGCTTGCCGCGGGTGACCTTGAGCTCTTCCACCGCCAGGTCGAGCCTCTCCTGCAACTGCCGGTAGAGCCGGGCGTTGTCCCAGGCGATGCCGATCTGGTTGGCCACGATCAGCATGGTTTCCAGGTCGTCCTCGTCGAACGCCCCCCCGTCCTTCTTGTTGATGATTTCCAGCACCCCCAGCAGTTGGTCCTTGGATTTCAGGGGAACGCACAGGATCGACCGGGTAGTGAAGCCCGACAACGCATCAAAGCGTCGGTGGAAACGGGAGTCCTGGTGGACATCGGCGACGATCAGGGGTTGTTCGGTGAGGGCCACCCAGCCGGCGATGCCTTCCCCCATCTCCAGGCGCAAACCCTGGAGTTTGTCGGCCACCGCTCCCCGGGCCACCACAAAATACAAATCGCCCCGCTCCCGATCCACCCCGAAAATGGAGCAGGTCTCGGCCTCCACCACCTGCTCCACGCATAACAGGGCATTGTCCACCACCTCCTGGCGCTCCAGCGAGGAGTTGAGCAGAGTGGAGATCCGGGTCATCAATTGGAGTTTGGCGTGTAGCTCTGCCGCTAGGTCGGCCATCCGGGAGGTCTCCCGTCTGAAAGATACATGCCTCAGTGTAGCATAGTTTGGCCCGCCGCCCGAACAGATTCGGCGGATGCCCGCCCCCTCCGCCCGGCGCCCGCGCCGCCGGCATTTGCTTTGACAAAGGCGCCGATTTCATATAGATAGTATCAGCTTATGGAAACGACGACGCCCCCTCTGTCCGCCATCCGCCTGGGCCTCATCTCCGATACCCACGGCCTGCTGCGCCCCCGGGCGCAGGCCGCTTTGGCCGGCTCCCGGCTGATCATCCACGCCGGCGACGTGGGCGATCCCCGCATCCTGGAGGAACTGGAACAGGTCGCCCCCGTGGTGGCGGTACGGGGCAACATGGACCGGGGCCCCTGGGCCCAAAAACTGCCCCTCACCCAACTGGTGGAGGTGGCCGGGGTGCAGCTCTATGTCCTTCACGAGCTTTACGCCCTGGACCTGGAGCCCGCCGCCGCCGGCATCAGCGCTGTCATTTGCGGGCATTCTCACCGGCCCGCCATCTTCCGCAAACACGGCGTCCTCTACCTCAACCCCGGCAGCGCCGGGCCCCGCCGCTTCACCCTGCCGGTGACCGTCGCCCTGCTCCACCTGAATCACGGCCTCCTCACCCCGGAGATCGTCACCCTGGAGGCCTGAACCTTCTCAACCTCTCCTTCTTGACATGCCTTTAGCGTAACCGTTCACCCTAACCCCTCAACCGGGAATAATATGGTTATCGATCAAAGTGATGGGGAGGCGTACCGTTATTCCAGCCCATGAACGACCGTGCTTGGACGACAAGGTGTTTGGATTCCGCTAAAAGTCGCTGCCACTGGCGGGGGGCATGATTATCTCTAGCGCGCTCCGGGCCATGATAACGTACGCCCGCCAGGACCTTGTTGACATGCCGGAATCTGGCGCCGTTCATAGCAAATCTTAAATAGAGTTCATGATCATGGGCAAGCAAGTCTTCCCGGTAATAGCCCCAAAGATCATGAAGCTTACGGCGATAGAGTTTGCAAATGCCGCACAGGTACCAATGGCAAAAGCAATCGGTCAGGGAATAATCCGGGAGGGAAAATTGACGCAAAATGCGCCCTTGATCATCAATGATGTGCATGTCGGCGTAAACAAAGTCTGCACCTTCCTCCTCCAGGACTCTGAGCAAGTCACTGACCATAGTGGGGCAGAGCATGTCATCGGAAGCGATGTAGGTGCAATATTCCCCTGTACAGGCTCGAAAACCGGTATTGAGGGCGGCTCCCAATCCCTGATTATGGTCATGATGAATAACTATCAGTTCTCGCCCGGATTGGGGATAGCGATGATGATAGGTCCGCTCCACCTCTCCGGTAGCTTCATTATAGTTACTGGCATAAGAAACAGTTTGTGTCGGGATGTCATTGAGATATTTATTGATAATGGAAACGGTGTGATCAGTGGAACCGTCGTTAACGACGACAATTTCCAATGATTGATAATCCTGAAAAAATATTGAATCCAAACAAATAGGTAGATACTCTGCTTGATTAAAAGTTGGGATAACGATAGATACTTTTTTCATTATTTTGACCTGCTCCCAGTGCTGTCCGGTTAATTGAATGCCAAAAAAGTCAGAGAACTCCGAAAATTTGATACTATAAACTTACCACAACTCATTGATCAGACCGGGATAATTCAGACTATGGCCCATTGTAACACAATACTTCAGCTGATGCTCAGATTTATTACGAGACATGTATTTGACAAACCCGACCGGGAGCATGGTAATGGCCGGTCCGCCGGAACTTTTGCCCGTTGGCCTCAATGTGTCCACCTGCTCTTTATGCCGCTTACCGGGAGATGTAGCCGGCGGGCTGGCGATGCCATCACGCCGGCTGCACCTGCCGGTCAATTGTATATGCGGTAGATGGCCAAATTGATGCCAACGGCTGAAAGGCCGGGCCTTGCGGCCTGTGCCGTGTTCTTTTTCCAGCTTGGCCCAATCATGTCTCGAAAGAAGTTTGAGCATCTGCCGAAGTATTGTGTGACAATGGCCCACAATCAGAATTCTCCTTATCTAGTCAACCGGACCCTGGGCCAACTTTAATTTCTCTCACAGGACACCGAACCCATCGACAATACTACCGCGGCAAGTAAAATAGACCCTTAAACCTGACTACCCATCCGGAACGCAGGTAAAGACTTCACCACGTTGATCATGGCGCTTATCCTGCTGGTGGGCGTCGGTGCGCTGACCGCGGTCCGGCTGGCGCGGCTCCCCCGCCCGCCGCCCCTCAGTCGGAGTCGTGTTCCTCCGCCGGGGTGCTGTCGTCCAGGTTGAACAGCCGCCGGGTGAAATCCACGTCCCGGTGGCGGTCTCGCGTGTGGTGGTTGCGTTTCAGATAGACGATGGGGTCGTGCAGGAGTTTGTGGGTGATGGATTCGGTGAGCACTTCCAGGGCCTTGAGCTGCTCCGGGGTCATGTGTCCCAGGTGCCCCCGGGTCTTCTTCAGCTCCGCCTCGCAAATCCGCCGGGCCTTGTGGCGCAGGGCGATGATGGTGGGCGCCGCGTCCAGCGTCTCCCGCCACTGGAGAAACTTCACGGTCTCCGCCGCCACGATGCGTTCGGCCTTCACCGCCTCGGCCTCCCGGAACTGGAGGTTGGCGTCGATTACCCCCTGCAGGTCGTCGATGTTGTAGAGGTAGACATTGTCCAGGGTGTCGATGGCCGGGTCCAGGTCCCGGGGCACGGCGATATCGATGAGAAAGAGGGGCCGCTGCTTGCGCCGACGCATGGCCGCCTTGACCTGGTCCCGGGTCAGCACCACCGCCGGCGCCCCGGTGG
>CAYRYV010000087.1:0-10784 GCA_964428565.1 uncultured Desulfobacterales bacterium
GCTACGCCACCCCGACAACAAGTTGTCGGGGCCACCCAGGGGGTGTACCGGGGAGAGGTACGGGGGGAACAGAGCGGGCCGGGGGCGGCGGCGTCATATAAGAAAACCAGAGGTGGCCAAGCAGGGGCTTGGCGGGTAATGGCGTTCCCAAGCAGGAGCTGGGGAACGAGGAGAAAAAGAGCAGGAGCGGGGGAGCGGGGAGAAAGAGCGGGGGCGGGGGAGCGGGGAGGAAAGGCGGGAGGCGCTGGCGCTTGCCCGCTACACAAGAACATGGAAGGCGGGAGGCGTTTCACTTTCCCGCCCGACACACGCGCCACCCCGGCGAGCTTAGGGCTAGCCGCCCAGGAGGCGCAGGGCCAGTTGGGGCAGGGAGTTGGCCTGGGCCAGCATGGAGACCGCGGCCTGGGTGAGGATCTGGCTGCGGGTGAACTCCGTCATTTCCGTGGCCACGTCGGCGTCGGAGATGCGGGACTCGGCGGCCTGGAGGTTCTCCGCCTGGATGGTGAGGTTGGTGACGGTGTTGCTCAGGCGGTTTTGTATGGCCCCCAGATTGGCCCGGATGTTGTCCTTGCTCATGATGGCCTGGTCAATTTTATCCAGGGCCTGCTGGGCCTGTTCCTGGGTGCGGATGTCCACGGCACTGCCGCTGCCGGGGGACCATACCAGTTCATCTCCCAAATATGTCCACCCAGGATTATCAAAATGTATCCTAATGGCATGCAGATTGCCGCTCAGGTCAGTACCGATTAAATGAAGGTTATTAGGATCGGCGTTTTCAGCATAAACATTCATAGGTGCATTGGGATCAAATTGAGCATATACCCCTGGATTGATGGCCGTCTGATAAGCACTAATCGGAAATTGATTAATAAAATTAAGACCATGCGAACTCACATAACCCGCCTCGGCCGCGGCGGCGGTGGTGCCGGCGCTGCCCAGGCCCAGGGCGCTGGCGGTGGCGCCGCTGATTTTGATGTAATAATAATCCTCGGCGGAGGCGTTGCCGGTGCCGAAGTGGACCTTCATCTGGTTGCCGAGGCCGCCGCTCAAGCCGCTGCCGGAGAGGCTGCCGTCCAGGAGCTTGACGCCGTTGAAGTCGGTGGCGGTGGCGATCCGGGTGATCTCCGCGGCCATGGCCTGGAATTCGCTGTTGATGATGAGGCGCTGATCGTCGGTGTAGGTGCCGGTGGAGGCCTGCTCGGCCAGCTCCTTCATGCGGGTGAGCTTTTCGTCGATGACGGAGAGGGCCCCGTCGGCCGTCTGGATCATGGAGATGGCGTCGTTGGCGTTGCGCACCCCCTGGTTTAAGACCCGGATGTCGGTGCGCATCATTTCCCGGATGGCCAGGCCGGCGGCGTCGTCGGCGGCGGAGTTGATGCGGAGGCCCGAAGACAGGCGTTGGACGGAGGTGCTGAGGCGGCCGTAGGAAAACGCCAGATTTCTGGCCGCATTCATGGCCATGAGGTTGTGGTTGATGACCAGGCTCACGGGGTGATCTCCTTATCACGATGGTATGTACTCATCGGGATATCCTTATCCCGAGGTGATGAGTAAAGTTAGCTTAGCTTTTTGTGAACCGGATAGTTCTCCTGGCAGAAAAAGTGATTTATTTATCCAACTTATCGGCCCGGTCATGAAAAAACTTGAAAATAAAATGGAATATTATCCGAGGACCGGGACGAAAAATTCGTGAGACAGGCGAAGGACGAAAGGCATGAAAAGATAGGCGAAAGGCGAAAGGTGAAAGGGGGAGGTGGCCCGGCGGGGCCGGGCGGGGAAATAACAGGGGAAGGGCGAAAGGCATGAAAAGATAGGCGAAAGGCGAAAGGCGAAAGGTGAAAGGGGGAGGTGGCCCGGCGGGGCCGGGCGGGGAAATAACAGGGGAAGGGCGAAGGGGGGAGGAAGGGGGGCGGCGATCCCCGCAGCCCCCCTCACCTCTCACGTTTCCAGGCGCAGGCCCAGTTCCAGGAGTTGGGTGAGGTCGACGTTGGCGGGGGCGGCGGTGACCGGGCAGGAGGCCTTCTGGGTCTTGGGGAAGGCGATGACCTCCCGGAGGGATTTGGCGCCGGTGAGGATCATCACCAGGCGGTCGAAGCCGAAGGCGACGCCGCCGTGGGGGGGGGCGCCGAACTCCAGGGCCTCCAGGAGGAAGCCGAACTTCTCCCGGGCCTCCTCCGGGCCGATGCCCAGGACTTTGAAGACCTTTTCCTGGATGGGGCGCTGGTGGATGCGGATGGAGCCGCCGCCGATCTCGTTGCCGTTGAGGACGAGGTCGTAGGCCCGGGCGCGGACGGCCTCGGGGGCGCTTTCCAGCTTCTCGAGGTCCTGCTCCCGGGGGGAGGTGAAGGGGTGGTGCATGGCCACGTAGCGTTTGGCGTCGGGGTCGTACTCCAGGAGGGGAAAGTCCGTGACCCAGACGAAGTCGTAGGTGTCGGCGGGGATGAGGTTCTCGAGCCTGCCCAGGTGGAGACGGAGTTGGCCCAAGGCGGTGTTGACCACGAAGGGGGAGTCGGCCACGAACATGAGGCAGTCGCCGAGTTCGGCCCCCAGGCGGGCGTTGATGGCGGCCTGCTCTGCCGGGGTGAAGAACTTGGTCAGGGGGGACTGCCAGCCGTTTTCGGTGATCTTGATGTAGGCCAGGCCCTGGGCGCCGTAGACGCCCACGAACCGGATGAGGTCGTCGAGGTCCTTGCGGGAGAGTTTGGCCAGCCCCTTGCCGTTGATGGCCTTGACGATGCCGCCGCCGGCGACGACGTCGGCGAAGGCCCGGAAGGCGACCCCGGCCATGAGGTCGGTGACCTCCACCAGCTCCAGGCCGAAGCGGCGGTCGGGGCGATCGACGCCGAAGCGGGCGATGCAGTCGTCGAAGGTGAGGCGGGGGAAGGGGGGGTTGACCGCGAGGCCCAGGAGGTCCTGGAACAAGGCCGCCATGAGGCCCTCCACCACGGCGTAGATGTCCTCTTCGGTGATGAAGGACATCTCCATGTCGATCTGGGTGAATTCGGGCTGGCGGTCGGCGCGCAGGTCTTCGTCCCGGAAGCAGCGGCAGAGCTGGTAGTAGCGCTCCAGGCCGCTCATCATGAGGAGCTGCTTGAAGAGCTGGGGCGACTGGGGGAGGGCGAAGAACTTGCCGGGGTGGGTGCGGGAGGGCACCAGGTAGTCCCGGGCGCCTTCGGGGGTGCTTTTGGTGAGGATGGGGGTCTCCACCTCGATGAAGCCCTGGCTGCCCAAGTAGGCGCGGGCCGTCTGGGCGGCCCGGTGGCGCAGGAGCAGGTTCTTCATGAGGGAGGGCCGGCGCAGGTCGAGGTAGCGGTAGCGCAGGCGGACGGCCTCGGAGGTGTCGAACTTGTATTCCTCCAGCTCGAAGGGAGGGGTTTTGGAGGTGTTGAGGAGGCGGAGTTCCTCCACGGCCACTTCGATCTCGCCGGTGTCCATGTTGGGGTTGGTCATGCCTTCGGGGCGGTGCCAGACCACGCCCCGGACGGCGATGACGAATTCGTCCCGGAGGACGTCGGCCTTGGCGTGGGCGTCGGCATGGACCTCGGGGTTGAAGACCACCTGGGTGAGGCCCTCACGGTCGCGCAGGTCCACGAAGATGACGCCGCCGTGGTCCCGGCGGCGCTGCACCCAGCCCATGAGGATGACCTCGCGGCCCACGTCGGCGGCCCGCAGGTCGTTGCAGGCGTGGGTCCGTCGCCAGCCTGTGAGAGAATCCAACACCGCGTTTACTCCTTCTGGATGTCGGCCAGGCGGGAAAGCAGGGCCTGGGTCAAGGCGGTCAGTTCAATGTCCTCCTGATGGCTGTCGGCCATGGCGCGCAGGGGGGCACAGCCCCGGGCCAGTTCGGCGTCGCCCAGGATGAGGACGTAGCGGGCGCCGCGGCGGTCGGCGAGGCCCATCTGGGCCTTCAGGGACTTGTCCTCAAACTCCAGGTCGGCGGCGATGCCGGCCTGCCGGAGTTCCTGGGCCAGGGCGAAGCCTCTCTCCCGGGCGGCCGGCCCCAGGGCGGCGATGAAGAGGGCGGGGGCGGTGGCGACGGCGGGGGCGTCGTCCCCCAGGAGGGTGAGGAGGCGTTCCAGGCCGATGGCGAAGCCCACGGCGGGGATGTCGGGGCCGCCCAGGGCCTTGACCAGGCCGTTGTAGCGGCCGCCGCCGGCCACGGCGTTTTGGGCGCCCAGGCGGCCGGAGACCACCTCGAAGGCGGTGCGGCTATAGTAGTCCAGGCCCCGGACGAGTCGGGGGTCGAGGCGGGGTGCCAGGCCGAAGCCGGTGAGGAGGGCCAGGAGGCGGTCCTGGTAGCGCCGGCAGTCGCCGCAGAGGCGGTCGGAGAGGGTGGGGGCGGTCCCCAAGAGCTCCTGGCAGACCTTGTTCTTGCAGTCGAAGACCCGCAGGGGGTTGGCGAGGCTGCGGCGCTGGCAGTCGGGGCAGAGGTCCCGGAGGCCCCGGGCGAAGAGGGCGGTGAGCTCCTCGATGTAGGCCGGGCGGCAGGCGGGGCAGCCCAGGGAGTTGAGGGTGAGGGAGAGCCCCTGGACGTCCAGCCGGGTGAGGATGGCCATGAGCATGAGGATCTGTTCGGCGTCGAGCTCCGGGGCCTCGACGCCCAGGGCCTCGCAGTTGATCTGGTGGAACTGGCGGTAACGGCCCTTCTGGGGGCGTTCGTAGCGGAACATGGGGCCCAGGGTGAAGTATTTTTTGACGCCGCCGCCCATGTGGAGCTTGCCTTCGATGAAGGCGCGGACCATGCCGGCGGTGGCCTCGGGGCGCAGGGTGAGGGAGTCGCCGTGGCGGTCGGGGAAGGTGTACATTTCCTTTTCGACGATGTCGGTGACCTCCCCGATGGAGCGGGCGAAGAGCTCGGTGCGTTCCAGGAGGGGCAGGCGCACCTCGCGGTAACCGTAGAGGCGGAAGACCTCCCGGGCCTGGGTCTCGATATAGTGCCAGCGTTCGGATTCCGGGGGCAGGATGTCCTTCATGCCCCGGATGGCGGTGATCATGGCGATTCTCCTGTGAAAAAAATTATATTAACAAGATATGGGGGGAAGTGCAAGGGGAGAGTGGGCAAAGTCGCCGGGGACGGCCAGGGGGGGCCGGTGACCCCGAAGACCGGCAGGGGAGCAGCGCGTGCCGGTCTTCAGGGCAGGGAGCGGGGTGGGGGCGACCTCAGGCCGCCAGGCGTTTTTCCGCCTCGGCCGGCAAGCCGCCGAAGAGGCTGCGCCACAACCGGTAGCGTCTCTCCTTGAGCCGGCGGTAGGCCTTGACGATGTCGAGGGTGAGGATGATGCGGGTGAGGCTGCAATTGAGCTCGCCGCGCACATGGGAGCCGATGATCTCGAAGCCCAGGATGGAGGTGTGGAACTTCAGGGGAGAGTGCGGCTCCCCGTCGAAGACGTCGGTGATGAAATGAGTGTACTGCCGTTCCAGGACCTCCCGCACGGCGGCGCCCATCAGCCGGATGGCCACCAGATAGCGGTGCCGGTAATCCGGCAGGATCATGAACCGGCCGATCTCCACGAACCTGCCGGACTGGGCGATCCGGGCGAGATCGACATCGTGGCGCAAGGTGACCTGGTAGTCTGCCGGCAGGACCAAGGGAGGGTCGTAGAACAGGCGCAAGACCCCGGCGGGCTGCCCGCCCACGGTGGCCAGAAACCAGGAATGGCGGCCGGCGGGGGAGAAATCCGGCGGAATTTCCGCTTCCAGGTTGTGTATCCAATTTTTTTCCCGCACATAGACCTGATCGACCACCTGCAGGGCGAGCTGGCGGGTGCGGGGGTCGGCGACCTTAAAAGTTGCGATCTTCGCCATGGCAACCATCCTTTGGTGATATTGGGGGAATAAACGGGCGCGCCGGCAACGGCGCGACGGGCGGCGGGTAGGGATAGCGCTTGCCGGAGAGCCGGGCCAGGGCCGCCATGACGGCGTGGGTCACCCGGGCAGCGAGATAGCCCGGCGTTCCGGGCCGCCCCCGGGGGCGGCCCCGGGGGTCCCGGGAGAGGGCCGTCCAGGCGGCGGTGGCGGCGGGGAACTCCAGGGGCCGGCCGACGCGCAGAGTCATCGGGCCCCAGGCGGGGACAGAGCCCCGCCGGCGGCCGGGGGGAAAGACCACTCCCACCGGGATGACCGGCCGGCCGGTTTCCAGGGCCAGGGCGCCGATTCCCCGGCGGCCGCGGCGCAACCGGCGGGGATGGCCGTTGCGGGTGCCTTCGGGAAAGATGCCGATGCTGCAGTTTTGCTGCAGGCGGGCGCGGCAGGCCTGCAGCACGGTGGTTTCCGGGTCCGGGTGTTTCAGGCGGTTCATGGCGGCGAAGCGGGCCTTTTTGGTATAGACGTAAACGGGATCGGTCAGATTGATGAACCAGCCGACGAGGGGGAGACGGCCGTACATCCAGTCACAGACAAAGACGACTTTCTGATTTCGCAAGCGATCATAGAAAAACAAGGCAATTAACAGCGTTTCCAGGGCGTTGTTATGATTAAAGGCAAATATGGCCGGGTATCGGATGTCTTGCAGTTGTTGTTGGTTTTCCACCGCGATGTAATGGCCGAAGAAAAAATAGAGCAATTTAAAGGCCCACCGCTGCCGGGGGGGCAAATGGCCACACGGAGACGCCAACAGGGCCAGTTTCTTGTGCAGTTGAAATGATGCCATGGCATTGTCAGGAAAATAAAATAGTATTGATAAATTATTATGTTATATTCGATAACGGAAAATTTGCCGGGTATGAGAATTTCGTGTTCGCAGCCGCGCCTGTGAGGGGGCAACGTGAGGGGCGGGCCGGGGGGACAGGCCCCGGGCCCCCTCTCCTGAAGCAGCTTGTTCCGGTTTTGCATGCATCGGTGTTATGACCTGCGCACTAGACGGTGGGCGCCGGGCGGCAATCACGATTATTCACCGGATTGCCGGGGAGGGCGCCGGAGGGTGTGGAGCCAGCGGTACAGCCGCTGCCGGTACAGGACCAGGAGCAGGGCCAGGATGAGGCAGAGGCCCAGCAGCAGCAGGAAGGACAGATAGTCTTGCCGGTAGACCCGGGCTCCCTGCAAGGACAGGGCGAAGGTGGCGGGCATCCGGCCGCAGGCGACGAGGGGCACGAAGACGGCGAGGGGCATGGGGCTGAGGCCCAACACCAGGGAGAGGTAATCCTTGGGGGCGCCGGGGATCAGGAAGAGCACGAAGGCGATGAGGGCGCCCTGCCGTTCCATGACGAGATCGAACTGCTGCAGTTTGGCGGGGGGCACCAGGCGTTCCAGGAGGGATTTTTCCAGGCAGCGGCCCACCAGAAAGATCAGGATGGACCCCAGGGTAAGGCCCACGGAGGAGTACAGGAAACCCGGGACCGCGCCGAAGAGAAAGCCCCCCAGAAAGCCCGTCACCTCCCCCGGGATAGGGGCGAGGACCACCTGCAGGGCCTGGATGAGGATAAACACCACCGGTCCCCAGGGACCGGCGGCGGTCACCCAGTCGACGATCAGGTTTTTGCAGGCGGCGAGATCGGGGCACAGGCCACCGGCGGCCGCCAACCAGCCCCGCGCCAGCCAGAGGAGCAGGACCAGGCCCGCCAGGCCCCCCAGGAGCGCCAGGGCGACAATCAGGGTTTTTTTCTTCATGATGCCGACATGACCAAAAAGCAAACCGGATTCAGGGAAAGTCCCCATGTTCCATAATCCCGCCGGGGTGTAAGATCGGGGTTAGGGGCAGATGAGATTATGACGGAAGCGGAGGTTGCACACGAGCGGCCCGGGGGGGAGGGCCAGGGGGCCGGGCCGGCGGCGGGGGCCGTTTCCCGGGGCCGCCTCGCGTGGGTGTTTCTGACGCTGGGGGCCACGGCCTTCGGGGGGCTGGCCATGGCGGAGCCCATCCGGCGGCGGGTGGTGGAGCGGGAGCGGTGGGTGAGCCTGCCGGAGTTCCTGGACGGGCTGGCCTATTGCCAGCTGCTGCCCGGGGCCATCATGGTGAGCTTCGTGACCTACCTGGGCCAGAGGCTGCGGGGGACCCCGGGGGCGGTGACGGCGGGGGTGAGCTTCGTCCTGCCGGCGTTTCTGATGATGCTGGGGCTGTCGTACCTGTATTTCCGCTACCGGCAGTTGGAGGCGGTGCAGGCCCTGTCCCGGGGGCTGGGGGCGCTGGTGCTGGCGCTGTTGTTCCAGGCGGCCTGGCAGCTGGGCCGGCGCATCGGCCGCCATCCGGTCGATTTTGCCCTGATGGGGGTGGCGGCGCTGGCCTTCTGGTATGAACTGCCCTTCACTCTGGTCTTTCTGGCCGCGGGCCTGACGCGGTGGGGGCTGGCCCGCTGGTTCGCCCATGAAGAGCCGGCGCCGGCGACCGCCGGGGTCCCGGAGCCGTGGGGGCGGCGGCTGGCGGGGCACGGCGCGCTGATCGCCCTGGCGGTGGTGGGGCTGCTGGGAGGCTTACGCCTGCTGGCCCCGCAGCTGGCGACGCTGGCGGCCATCTTCCTGAAGATCGGGGCGTTGAGTTTCGGGGGCGGCCTGGTGATGATTCCGGCCCTGCAATGGGAGATGGTGGACCTGCGGGGCTGGCTGACCCTATCCCAGTTCCTGGACGGCATCCTGCTGGGGTTTCTCACCCCCGGCCCCATCATCATCCTGTCCACCTTCGTGGGCTATGCGGTGGGAGGGCCGGCGGGGGCGGCGGCGGCCACGGTGGCGGCCTTTTTCCCGGCCATCGCCCTGGTGCTGCTGACCGCGCCCTGTTATCAGCGGCTCAAGGAGGCCCCGGCGGTGCGCCCGGTGATCCAGGGCATCCTGGCGGCGCTGATCGCCATGCTGGCGGTGGTGTTGGCGCAGATGGGGCGGGAGACGCTCCACGACTGGCGGGACGCGGCGCTGCTGGCGGGGTCGGCGGGGGCGCTCCTGGGTTTGCGGCTGAACCTTGTCTGGGTGGCGGCGGCGGCGGCGGGGGTGAGCCTGTGGCTTTTTTGAGGGGTGGACCGCCGGAAACTCCCGATTTCCGGGTTATACCCTGCAAAGGAATATATATTCTCAAAGGAGGGTAACGCGTGGAGAGCAAATCGGGGTTTCAGGGGCGGCCGTCGTGGCGGAAACTGGCGGCCGGCCTGGGAGTCGCCGCCGTTTTTGTCCTGGCGGCCTGTGAAGTGATCATCATGATCAGTCCTTTCGCCTTTTTCTTTTATTCGGTGTTCAGCCCGATATTTCAGTTCCTGGCGGCGTATGCCGCCACCAAGTGGATGACCGCGTTTTTCCTGCCGCATATGATCCTGCCGCCGACATTCTTTTTACAGGCCCTGCGCATCCTGGGGTCGGTCCTATTCGTGGCCGGGCTGGGGATGTTCGCGGTGTGCGCCGGGCAGGTGTACCTGGGGAAGATCTTTAAGTGGGGGATCGCCTCCCGGGGGATCTACCGCTACATCCGCCACCCCCAATACCTGGCACTCACCGTCTGGGGCCTCGGGATGGCAATCCTGTGGCCGCGTTTTTTTGTCCTGGTGACTCTGGCGGCCATGATGGTGATGTACTATTTCCTGGCCCGGGATGAGGAGCGGCGCATGCTGAACCGCTACGGCGACTCCTATGCCCGCTATATGGAGGCAACCGGGATGTTCCTGCCGGGGTGGCTGGACAGGCTGGTGGGGCGCGCCTGGGAATCTCTGGTGCCCAATATGACGGCCAGGGCGGTCCTCATTCCGGTGGCGACCTTTGGCCTGGTCATCGGCACCGGGTTTTTGCTGAGGTCGGTGACGCTGCACTCGCTGCCGGTGGCCAGCAGCGGCAATCTGACGATGGTGGCCATCCTGCCGGAAGACGGGCAGGCAAGCGCGCGACTGGCCGGGGTCCTGGCCGCCGAGGCGGGAGCGGGGAAAATCGACTTTCTGAAAGACGGTAAGTCGTATTTGGGCTACGTCATGCCGGCGGACTATATCATGCAGGGGATGATCGCCGATACCGGCGGGCACTTCCATCTGTTCAAGCGCCATCACACTATGGCCCTGATCAGCGAGTGGGTGCTGCATCCCTTCGCCCATCTGCGCAGCTCCCCGGCGGCCCACATGGCGGCCATGCACGGGGCCGACCCGACCGTGGCCCGCCGGCACCACTGCCCCCTGAAGATCGACGATCCGGGGATGAGCTGCGACGCCTGCGGGTATCGGCGGGTGATTTTCCTGGAAATCGAGCCGACCACGGGAGCCCCGGTTTCCGGGATCGCCTCTTTCGCCCTGAATCAGGAGCGCACCCCGGCGGGATTTATCGATGTGGAGACGTCATCGGGGAAAATCGTCCAGGCGCAGCCGGTGCCCCGCACCTCGGCCTGGAAGGATGTGCCCACGCCGGAGATTTAAGTCTCCATAGCTTCAGACACTGACGACGGAGGTCGCTCTTCCCGGGGGCGACCTCCTATTTAAGTATCACCGGCCTTTTCCCACCATCTCCCGCCGTCTTCACGCCCACAAACCATTTCCTTTTCGCCCCGACGCAGGATATAATTCATAAGTTTACCGCCCAGCGGCACTTCGGCTCGAGGTTCATTCCATGGCAGGTGAAGCGCGCCTCAAGAAGATTCGCAATATCGGCATCATCGCCCACATCGATGCCGGCAAGACCACGCTCACCGAGCGCATTCTGTATTACACCGGCAAGACCTACAAGATGGGGGAGGTGCACGACGGCATGGCGGTGATGGACTGGATGCCCGAGGAGCAGGAGCGGGGCATCACCATCACGTCGGCGGTGACCACCTGCCGGTGGAAGGGGGCCACCATCAACATCATCGACACCCCCGGCCACGTGGATTTCACCATCGAGGTGGAGCG
>CAYRYV010000088.1:0-10643 GCA_964428565.1 uncultured Desulfobacterales bacterium
GGCTGGCCGACAAGGCCGAGCTGCCGGCGGGGGTCCTGTCCTACGGAGACAAGAAACGGCTGGAACTGGCCCGGGTATTTGTTTCGCAGCCGGTGCTGGCCCTGCTGGATGAACCCGTGGCCGGGCTCAATTCGGAAGAGACCGTCCTGGTGGCTGCCCTGATCCGGCGTTTGCGCCAGAGAGGTCGCACCCTGCTGGTGGTGGAGCACGACATGGAGCTGGTCATGGGGGTCTCCGACCACGTGGTGGTGCTCGACGGCGGCCGCCGGATCGCCGCTGGCCCCCCCGAGGCGGTCAGGCGCAACCCGCTGGTTCTGGAGGCCTACCTGGGCCGCATGAGCGCCACCGCCTGAGTAGCCGGGTAGTGCCGTTAGCGGGTGGGGGCTTCAGCTTCCGGAAAAGGGTGCACCCCTGCGCGCTTGAGCTTGCCCAGAGCCCGGGTGAGTTCCAACACTACGCCCAATCCCTGACGGCACTCCTTGGCGCGCATCTTCCACATCAGGCTGACCGGTCCCACCGGCTTGCTCTCCGCCAGGCGCGCCGCCAGGGGGACTTCGGTCATCAGGTCGAGAAATTGGAGCATCTCGGTGGAGGTCATCTTGCCCAGCATGCGGAAGACCCCCAGTTCCTCCAGGCGGTCCAGGCCGTCGATGAGGCGGGGGACGGCCACCTTGAGGATGGGCTCCATGTCATGCCACCAGTCCGCCAGGTTTTCCAGCTGCTCCAGTCCCCAGGAGAGGTTACGCAGGCTGAGGAGAAAGCGCTTCAACAGGTAGAAGAGGTCTTCCAGCTGAAAGCCGGTCTCCACCTCCGCCAGCTCTTCGGTGAGGAGTTTGGTCCCGGGCCCCATGAGGAGTGACAAATCCCGTCCCAGATCGGACAGGCTTTCCATGGGATCGGCCATCTTGTTCATCTGCACTTCCAGACGGGCCAAACGATCCAATTTTTCCTCGATCCTCGCCAGGCGTTCCTGGATCAGGCCTTCGTCGGACATGTCGATCTCCTTTGCCGCAGGGGAAGTTCCACATCGGGAGACAGGATGCCCCGCACCTTGCCGGCCATGACGAACTGGGATTCCAGGGGCAGATGGCTGCCTTTCAGCATCAGGTTGTAATACACCCAACGGAACATCATCTTGCCCATGTAGTTGGTAAAACTCTCGCCCAAGAGATCAAAGGGTCCCAGGCCCGGGAAGGGAAACTTCCCTGGCAGGGGCTCAATCTTGAAATTAAAATCCAACAGAGACCCTTTTTCGTAGCCGGTGACCACATAGCAGGTGGCATGACCGTCATATTTCGGCAGGGGGGGATGCCCTTCGATCTCCCGCTGGAGATTCTCCGCCACCACATCCGCCTCGTAATGGGCCACGGCGCCGGCCTTGGAGGTGGGGAGGTTGGCGGCGTCGCCGATAACATAAATGTTTTCGAAATTTTTGGCCCTCAGGGTATGGTGGTCGGTGTCCACATAGCCCATGGGGTCGCCCATATTGCTGTCAATTATATATTGAGCGCCGAAATTGGGAGGGATGGAGACGAGGAGGTCATAATTCACCTCACGGCAGTCGTAGCCGACGATCACTTTGCGGTTCGGGTCGACGCTGGCCAACTGGAAATTGGGGGTTACCTTGATGTTTTTTGCCTCGCACAGCTGGCCCAAAATCTTGGACGCCACCGGTTTGGTGAAGACTCCGGGGAGGGGGGTGGCCAGCTCGATTTCCACGTGCTCCCTTAGACCGTTGATCGAGAAGAACCAATCCGCCATAAAGATGAATTCCAAGGGCGCCACCGGGCACTTGAAGGGCAGTTCGGCGATATTGAGCACCACCCGCCCCTTGTCGAAGTACTTCAGCCTTTCCCGCAGCGCCAGGGCTCCGTCTAGGGTGTAAAAGTTTTGGATATCCTTTCCCCAACCCTCCATCAGACCTTCCACCTCCGAAGGCACAATGCGGCAGCCCGAGGCGATGACCAGGAAGTCATAGGGAAAGGTGAACTGCTTGGTCTTGACCTGCCTTTTTTCCGGATCCACCCCCAGAATTTCATCCAAAACGAAATTGACTCCGTGCGGTACAAACTTGGTTCTGGGCTTGATGCAATCTTCCCGTTTATAGATGCCGAAGGGAATGAACAACCAGCCGGGTTGATAGTGATGCTCCCAGTCGCGGTCGATGACGGTGATGTCCCATTCTCGCTCCGGCAACTGCTCCCGCATCTTGGTGGCAATGATGGTGCCCCCGGTGCCATGTCCCAGAATGAGCAGATGTTTCATGGCGCCCCTCCTTTCTTAAGGTTGGGCTTAAAATAATACTTGCTCGGTCGGAATGACGGAAAAATTAATTGTCTGGCAAAAAATTTCTTGCAGGTGAGCAGAGGAAAAGGCCAGCTTCTTTTTATCCCCCCAGACTTCCTTTCTTAAAGATAAGGAACCAGATGCGGGAGAAACTTGCGAGAAGTGCTATAATATCAGGGAGCCTTGCGGAGCAAGGGGAAAGACACGGGGGGAGGAGGAGGCGGTGAGCCCAGTCCGCTCCAAGCCGGTGCCGGCATCGAGGCCGCGACGCCGCTTTGAGGTTTTGGTTTTCTTTACGGGGGCCGTCACCCTGGCGCTGGAGGTGTTGGCCGCCCGCATCATGACGCCGTATTTCGGCGTGAGCCTGTTTGTCTGGGCGGGCGTCCTGGCCGTCACCCTGGTTTTTCTGGCGGTGGGGTACGACCTGGGGGGACGCCTGGCCCGGGGCCGGGCGCCGGTTTCCCTGATTGCGTTGCTCTTACTGGGGCCGCTGCTGGCCGCCCTCTGTTTGATTCTGGCCGCCTTTTGCTATCCGGTGGTTTTTCCCCTCCTGGGCGGCATCAATCTGGTGGTTGCCAGTTTTTTGGGGTGTCTCATGCTGTTGGCCGTGCCGCTGGTAGCGCTAGCGGCCCTTAATCCGCTGCTGATCGCCCTGGGCCGGGGGCAGCGGGAGGAGGGGGACGGTGGGGCTGGCCGGGTCTTTTTTATCAGCACCCTGGGGTCGGTGGCCGGGGTGATGGTTACGGCCTTCGTGGTGATCCCCCATCTGTCCAACTGGCGGGCGTTGGTATATGTCGGGTTGGCCCTGAGCCTAACGGTGGCCGGGTTCGCCGGGGGGGCCGGCGAGCTTCCCCGGAGCGAGCGCCGACGGCTGGCGGGGCTGGCCGGGGGGACGGCTATGCTGGCGGGGCTGCTCCTGCAAGGGCAGGGGTTTTATTTTACTATGTTGGGCCATACTCAGCTGCCGGCAACGCGGGTGGAGGTGCTGGGGGAATACCGTTCCGTGTTTGGCACCATCAAGGTGGTTCGGTGGCACAACCAGGCGGACGCCGGACTCTACTATCTTCAGGACGGCATATTGCAAAACGCGGTATCGGAAACGGGGGAGGCCCTGGACCACACCCCCGCCCTGTTGAGGCTGGTGGGGGCGTACGCGTCGCAGGCCCGGGAGATTTTGGTGCTGGGTCTGGGGGCTGGGCTCATCCCGCAGAAGCTCCGGGGGCAGGACCGGCGGGTGACGGTGGTGGAGATCAACCCCCAATCGGTGCGGGCGGCCCAGGACTTCTTCGGCTTTCAGCCCGACGGCGTCGCGTTGCATCAGGAGGACGCCCGAACATTTATGCGCCGCCATCCCCGGACCTTTGATCTGATCGTGGTGGACCTGTTCCAGGGGGACGGAACACCGGACTATCTGTTGACCCGGGAATTTTTCCGGGACGTGGGGGCCGGGCTGCGCGCCGGCGGGGTGGTGGTGTTCAATGCCTTTTTCGACCCGGTCCGGGAGGAGGTCAATCGGCAGTTTCTGGCCACTCTAGGGTCGGCCTTCCCGGAGGTGGTGGAATTGCGGGCCCCTTCGTCCAGTGGTCGGGTGCAGAACGCCCATATCGTGGCCGCGGCCAGCCCTCTGGACCCGGGTGCGGCCCACCGGGCGGCGGCGCCAGCGGGATCGCAGCCAGTCAAGGATAATCATACCCTCCTGTCGGCTCGGCGCGTATCGCGGCAGGAACTGGAGGGGGTGGAGCCGGTGAGCGACCAGCACAATATCTTTTCCCTGCTGATGGCGGCCAGCCAGATCCGCTATCGCAGCCAATTCAACCAGCTGCCGTGGCACCTGCTGGTAAACTAAGTCTATCGGAAAGAGGGACGTTTGCCATGAATTACACCCTGGATCCATGGGGGGAAGCCGACCGGCGGGGAGTAATCGACATTTTCAACCACTATATCACGCGTAGTCTGGCGGCGTTCCCCGATGATATGGTGGACTATGATTTTTTTGATGTTTTATTAAAGGTTTCGGCGAATTACCCAGCGGTGGCGGTGCGGGGCGAACACGGCGAGACGGTGGGTTTCGCTTTTCTCCGGCCCTTCCACCCGGCGGGTACCTTTCGCCGGACCGCGGAGGTCGCCTGGTTCGTCCATCCCGATCACACCCGCCGGGGCTTGGGCAGCCGGATGCTGGACTACCTGGTGCGGGAGTCTTGGTCGGCGGGCATTACGATCATGGTGGCGTCCATTTCCTCCCTGAACGAACCCAGCTTGCATTTCCACCGGAAACACGGATTCCGAGAGGTGGGGCGGCTCTCCGGCATCGGTCGGAAATTTGATCAAGACTTCGATGTGGTCATCATGCAGAAGGACTTGGCGTGAGACCGCCCGGACATTCCCGCCCGGGCGGAAAAAACCGTTGACCCCGGAGATTTTTTGGTTTACGGTAAGGGCCGGGATAACGAACGAAAAACCCCAGCCAACCGCAGAATTACCCGACGGCGCGCCGTCCACATCTCCTCCTATGAATACATCCCCGCGAGAACCACTCCTGCGTATTGCCAACCTGACGGTGCACTATGGTGCGGCCCAGGCCCTTTTCGGGGTGGATTTGGAGGTAAAGCGAGGGGACACGGTGGCCCTGGTGGGGGCCAACGGGGCCGGCAAGACCAGTCTGCTGCGGGCCGTCATGGGTCTGGTGGCTCCTTCCGGGGGGAGCATCCGGTGGGAGGGGCGGGAGGTCACCGGGAGCTCCCCGGCAGCCATGACCGCCCGGGGGGCGGCATTGTGCCCCGAAGGGCGGGAGATGTTCGGGGACCTCACGGTGCAGGAGAACCTGGAGTTGGGCGCACTGGCCCTCAAGCCCAGCCGGGGGGAGATGGAACGGCGACTGGAAGAGGTCTTCGTTCGTTTTCCCAAACTCCGGGAGCGTAGACGGCAGTCCACCGGCACCCTGTCGGGGGGCGAGCAGCAAATGGTGGCCATGGGCCGAGCGCTGATGGCCAAGCCTCGGCTGTTGCTGCTGGATGAGCCCAGTTTGGGGCTGGCCCCGCTGATCACCGACGAGATCTTCGACATCATTCACCAGCTTTCCCGGTCCGGGGTGACCATTTTGTTGGTGGAGCAGAACGCCGCCCGGGCTCTGACCTCCTCCCGGGTGGCCTATCTTATGGCCAACGGGCAGATTCTCACCAGCGGCAAGAGCGAGCGGCTGCTGGTGGACCCTGACCTGCGCCGGGCCTTTTTGGGCGTGGGGGTCGACAACAACCCGGCCGCCTCCCGTTTGGGGGCCGCGGGTTTGACCAATATACGACTGGAGAAACCCCAGATGAGCAAACAGAGTTTCATGCCCGCTTTTCGCACCGTAGACGAACTGCGGGAGCGCCAACTGGCGGGTTTGCAATGGACGGTGCGCCACGCCTACGAAGGCTCCAGCTTTTACCGGACCCATCTCGACGCGGCGGGCGTCATCCCCGATGATATCATCTCTTTAGACGACCTACGCAAGCTTCCGGTAACCACGCCGGACCACTTGCGGGACGACTATCCCTTCCCCTTCCGGGCGGTGCCCTACGAACAGATCGTGCGCATCCACGCCTCCAGCGGCACCACCGGCAAGCGCAAGATTTTGTGTTACACCCAGAAGGACGTGGACGACTGGGCCACTTTCTTCGCCCGGGCCTATGAAATGGCCGGGGTCAACCCTCTGGACCGGGTACAGATCGCTGTGGGTTACGGTCTGTGGACCGCGGGGGTGGGGTTTCAGCGGGGGGCCGAGATGCTGGGGGCCCTGACTGTGCCCATCGGACCCGGCAATATCGATCTGCAGTGCGAGTTCATGGTGGACTTGCAACCCACCGTGTTCTGCTGCACCGCCTCCATGGGCCTGCTGATGGCGGAGGAGATTCACAAGCGTGGCATCGCCGACAAGATCAACATCAAGAAGATCATTTACGGCTCGGAGCGTTCCAGCGTCTCCATGCGCCAGAAGATCTCGGAGCTCTTCGGAGGGGTGGAGCTTTTCGACATCGTGGGGATGACGGAGCTCTATGGTCCGGGGACCGGCATCGAATGCCCGGACCACGACTGCATCCACTATTGGGGGGACTACTACATCCTGGAGATTCTGGACCCGGAGACCCTGGCCCCGGTGCCGGATAACGAGTGGGGGGAGATGGTGGTGACCACCCTGTGTAAGGAGGCGGCGCCGCTGATCCGCTACCGCACCCACGACATCACCCGCATCATCCCCGGGGTTTGCACCTGCGGCAGCGTCCTGCCGCGGCACTCCCGCATCCGGGGGCGCACCGACGACATGTTCAAGTTCCGGGGGGTGAACATCTATCCCTCCAGCATCGACCGGCTGCTCTCGGAAGTGCCGGGATTGGGCTCGGAATACCAGGTTCACCTGAACCGGGACAACCAAGGCCGGGACCATATGCTCCTGAAGGTGGAGAGGGGCGAAGGGGTGGGTGCCGGCCGGGCCGACGAACTGGAGCGGGAGGCCCGGTACGTTATCAAGCATAAACTCATGGTCACCCCCGACGTGGAGGTTCTGGGCTACGGCGAGCTGCCGCGTTCGGAACGCAAGAGCCAGCGGATCTTCGACAACCGGATAACGGACTCCATCGTCTGAGAAGGGAGGAGGAGTCGCCGGGGTGTACCAGGAAAGCATGGGGGCCTATGGAGAACAGGGCCGACATTTACCTGGCCGACAGCCGGACGATGCCGGAAGTGCCCGCAGGGGCGGTGGACCTGGTGATTACGTCACCGCCGTACTGGCAGATCAAGGATTACGGCATTCCCGGGCAGATCGGCTACGGGCAAAGCCTGCACGAGTATCTGCGGGACCTGTTTTCCACGTGGGGGGAGTGCTTTCGGGTATTGCGGCCCGGAGGGAGGCTGTGCATCAACATCGGCGACCAATTCGCCCGGGCGCGGGTGTTCGGGCGCTACAAGATCATCCCCCTGCATGCCGAGATCATCCTTCAAGGGGAGCATTTGGGCTTCGATTTCCTGGGGGCCGTCATCTGGCAGAAGAAGACCACCATGAACCCCAGCGGGGGGGCGGTGGTTATGGGTTCTTACCCCTTTCCCCCCAACGGCCTCGTGGAGATCGATTACGAGTTCATTCTGATTTTCAAGAAACCGGGGGCGGGAAAAAAGGCACCCGCCGGGGTGAAGGAGGCCGCCCGGCTGAGCAAAGAGGAGTGGAAGGAGTATTTTGCGGGCCACTGGCACTTCGGCGGGACCAAACAGACGGGACACGAGGCCATGTTCCCCGCGGAGCTGCCCCGGCGTCTTATCAGGATGTTCACCTTTCCGGGGGACACGGTGCTGGACCCTTTCTTGGGAAGCGGCACCACGGTCCAGGTCGCCTTGGATCTGGGACGCAACGGTGTGGGGTACGAGATCAACGAGGATTTCCGGTCGTTGATGGAAGAGAAGCTGTACCTGAAAAACAGCCCGCCCGGCCGCCGGGTGAAGATCAGTAAACCGCGGCGCGACAGGGGGGAGCCGCGGCGGCCGGCATATACTCCCGCCCTGCCGGACATGCGGCCCCCGGCGGCGGCTGCCGGGACGGAGTTTTCGCCGCCCCTTACCAGGAAAGTGGTGCGTATTGTGTCGGCAGACGCCATTGTTCTGGAAGACGGCCAGGAAGTGCGTTTTCTGGGGGTGACCACGGCGCGCCCACAGGAAAGCCGGGAGTACCTACAGAAACACCTGCTGGGCAGAGAGGTCATCGTCAAGGGCGATGCCCGGGTGGGGGGTGACACGGCCGTATGGGGCTACGTTTATCTGAAAAACAGGATATTCATCAACGCCTATCTGATAAAAGCGGGGTTGGGGGCGCCGGATGCGAACGCGGAGCACCGTCACAAACGGAAATTTGCGGCGTTATGGCGGGCTCGGCAAGTTGATGCCGCGGTGGCGGAGAGTGATGAGGGGCGCCGACCAGAAGATGGTAGATTGACGTAGAAACTATATAGAGGAGGACAGCCATGAGGAACAAATTGTGGGCGGTGTTGGCGAGTGTGACGGTGCTGGCTTTTCTGGGCGGGGGGGCGTACGGCGCCGAACCCATCAAAGTTGGGGCCTTTTTCGCCCTATCGGGGCCGGGGGCGCACATTGGCACCCCCACCAAGCTGGTAGCCCAGATGGTGGTGGACAAGATCAACAAGGAGGGCGGCGTCAACGGCCGGCCCCTGGAGTTGATCATCGGGGATACGGAGAGCGATCCGGCCAAGGCCGCGGCCATCGCCAAGAAATTCATCCATGCCGACAAAGTCGTGGCCATCATCGGTCCGACGTCCACCGGCGAGGGGATGAACGTCAGGAAGATCGTGGCGGAGGCGGGGGTACCCACCTTCATGACAGTGGGCGGGGACCCGGTGATCGACCCCAAGCACGGCCCCATCGACTACATTTTCAAATCGCCTCAGCGCTCATCCACCGCGGTGAAGAAGGTCTTCGGGTACCTGAAGGACAAGAAGCTCACCAAGGTGGGACTGCTGACGGCCTCGGACGCCTTTGGCAAGGACGGAGAGGTATGGCTGGAGAAGCTGGCGCCGGAGTACGGCATCACCTTTGTGGCCAAGGAGTCCTTCGGTCCCAAGGACACTGACATGACGGCCCAGCTCACCAAGATCAAGAACGCCAACCCCCAGGCCATTGTAGTGTGGACCATCGGTCCCGCCGGGCCCATCATCGCCAAGAACAAGGCCCAGTTGGGGATCAACCTGCCTTTGTTCCAATGCCACGGGCAACCTGACCCCAAGTATATCGAACTGGCCGGCAAGACCTCCGAAGGCGACCGCATGCCCGCCACCAAGCTGATGGCGGCGGCCCAGCTGCCGGACACCGACCCGCAGAAGCCGGTCATCAAGGAATTTATCCGGCTGTATACCGATGGCTACCACTATGACAAGGAGTTTCCCATCAACACTCATTCCGGTTATGCCTGGGACGCCATCACCATCGTGGCCAACGCCATGAAAAAGGCGGGAACCGACCCCAAGGCCCTGCGGGACGCCATCGAACAGACCAAGGGCTACGTGGGGGTTTCCGGGATCTACACTCTGACGCCCGAGGACCACAACGGCCTGGACGAAAATTCTCTGGTCATCGTACAGGTGCAGGACGGCAAGTTCGTGTTGGCGCCGTAAGACATTCCTCCACAGAAATGAGCGGAGCCGTGAAATCCCTGGATTTGCGGCTTCGCCCGGGACAATATGCACCCGCCTCCGGCGGGTGTTCTATTGGGGGGGGCAGGTAGGAGGAGGAATTAATGATGGAAAGAAAACATGCCGAAAAATACTTAATGGATTGAGCTGAGGGGCTGCAGCGCGCAGGGGGGGCCCCTACCCAACGGCAACCTGTGGTTTGGGGTAAGCGATGAGTATGAACGCGAAGTATATCTCGATTCTGGCGAACTGCTGCAAGGACGTTTTTCAATTAATGGCCAAGACGGATGTGGTTAGCGTCAAGGTGAAAAAAGATGAGCGGTTGCGGGAGATATATTCGGTGGCCCAGGTGGTGCCCTACGAGGACATCAACAGCAAGATGGAAGGCAATTTCGCGTTGGGGTTTGTCGAAGAGTCGATGGCGGTCCTGGTGGCTTCGGCCATTGCCGAAAATCTGGGACTGCCTCCGGTGGAGCGCATTGATGACACAGCCGTGGATATCCTGAACGAATTCATGAACACCATCGTGGGCCGAACGATCTCGGGATGGGATCGGCTGGGATTCCGGGTGAAATTCGGCCTGCCACGGAGCTACAAGAACACCAATGTCAAGGAATACCCTTATCCCGAGATCGAAGCATACGCCATCATTCTGAACCTGAGCATCGATTATGTGATCTTCCGGGTGACGTTTCAGGAGATGAGCGGCAGGAAAATGGCGGGGAAAAAGGTGTTGGTGGTGGACGACTCCAGCGTGATCCGGGGGGTGTTGAACAAGGCCCTGACCCAGGCGGGCCTGAATATCGAAATGGCGGGGGACGGGGAGGAGGCGGTGGAAAAATTCCAAAACTTTCGGCCGGACTTGACCATCATGGACATCAACATGCCCCGGCTGAGCGGACTGGAGGCCATCGTACGCATCCAGGAATTTGCACCCCAGGCCAAGTTCATCATGATGACGTCGAGTTCCCGGCAGGATGAGGTCATGACGGCCAGGACCCTGAAAGTCTGTGCCTACCTGATCAAGCCGGTGCAGATGAGGGACCTGCTGGACCGGGTGAAGCACGCGATTGTGGGCTGAGGAGGAGGCTCGGGCCAAGTCAGGGTGGGGCATTCCGAGGGGCGGCCGGGGAGACCGGGGGAGGGGGCCAAGGGCGCGGGCGGAGAGAGGCCGGGGGAGGGGGCCAA
>CAYRYV010000089.1:0-10308 GCA_964428565.1 uncultured Desulfobacterales bacterium
CTGGAGCAGCTGGGGAAGGTCATCAGCGGGGTTGATGAGGTTATTAATCCGGGGAGTGGAGTGGTCGCCAGTGCAACAGTGGAAGAGGGGGGGCTGTCCCTTCGGCTACGGCTCCAGCGGCTTGATAAGAGATATGATCCTCATATTTAGTGCCTGTTATTTAAACTCCAAATATAGAGCAGGTATCGCTCCTTTATCATGCCCTTCCGGAGATGATTTATCTTCCATCTGGTCAGAACCGGTACGATCCCATGACGGGCGTCATCCTGCCATCGACTTGCGGCTGAGGCATGATCGTCCCGTCAGGTAAAAGAGCCTTTAGCACTTAAATAACAAATGGCATTCTGTTGCCGGGGGTCGGCTATGACCTGGGCGAATTTCCCCGGGGCGGAGGCCGGGACGTCGATCACTTTCATGAAGGCTTCCAGTTTGCGGGCCTGGGGAAGAAAGGAGGTGAGGAGATTGGCGGATGTCCGGAAGAACTCGTGTTGGAAATCAGCCTGAGGGTCATCCGGATACAGCGGCAGGTAGATGATCCGGGATTCCACCAGATCCAAAAAGAAATGGGTGCCGTATGACACATCCGGGACATGGCCGGCTGCTTCACGGGCGATTTCCACCAGAACCGACGTGTGGTTGATATCCGCATAGGTGGTATTGATGCCCAGGGCCACGTTGGAGGTTCCCCATCGCCCCGGACCCATCATCATGAGGCGTTGACGCACAATTTCCGGATGCCGGTTGAGCTCACCCACGACCCGTCCCGTCACCTGCTTCAATTCCATCGACGCCTGTTGGGCGTAGGCTTCCGGATCAATATAGAGAATGTATTTGATATCCGTGACCATGCCGCCGGAAATGGTCCGGTTGGCGCGGAACAGGATGCTGTCCGGCGAGATGTCGGTGGGAATGCCGGCCACCTCGGTCACCCCCGGCAGTTTCATGGGCCGGCATTGGACCAGATTGATCCGTGTGCTTCCCTGCGAATCTACAAAGGCGGTGAATTCCGTGTCCACGGGGAAACCATAGGCTCCCTCGAGCTTGGTTAAAAGCGCCCGCATAATCTTGATAAAATCGGTCCGGGCGATCAGGTTGTTGAAGGTGAGGACGCAATTCTTGAGGCTTTTGAGCTTCGGGCCGCCCGGGTTGCGGATATACCCTTCCTCCATAAAGGAAAGGAATAAATGGAGGTCGGGATAATCCAGATCTGCGATGACCTCGGCCACCGGCAGGCTGGCAATATCATTGGTGGACAGGTCCAGGAGGTCGATGGCGCGCTGGGAATAGGTCGCGATCTTATACCCGATCTCGGGGCGCAACTGGGGGTGGCTGACGGCAATCAACCTGGGATAGTCGCTGCCGACCCGGTTGACGGCACGGGTTCCCAGCCCGAAGACCAGGCGGACAATCCCCTGGTGGGGGTCGATGCGGTCGGTCCAACGATACAGATTATGGGAGAATGCCACCCCGGCCAGAGGAGGGAAAAAATAGTTTTTATAGCGCATCCCGGAAACCCGCTGCACCAGGATGGCCATCTGCTCGTCCGCGTCGCCCAGTCCCCGCAAGCCTCGATACGACAGGGCATCCGGATTGACGGCGCTGGCATAGACCAGTTTTACGGCCCGGAGAAAAAAGTGCAGCCGTTCTTCGGGGTCACCCTGGTTGACGCAGAACTCGCTCCGGTACTTGCCCGCAAACGCGTTCCCGAAACCATCCTCCAGCAGGCTGCTCGATCTTACAATGATGGGCGCCTGGCCGAAATGATCCAGGAGGTCCTTAAACTGCTCCATGATCTCCTTGGGGAACCTGCCGGCCAAAAAACGCTCCTCGACCTTCTCGAACTCCCCTGACGAGATTTGCGAATTCCTGGTCAGACGAAGTCGCAGGCGAAACAGATCATTATTGACCAAAAAGGTGAAAAAGACGTCCGAGCCGATAAAAAATGAGTCGTGTTCCTCGAGAACCCGGGAAAAATCAATGTCACCGGCATCGTTCAAGAGTATGCGGCGGGCCAGCAGCATGCCCGCCGCCTTCCCGCCGATGCGCCCGGACCCGATCAGGCGATTCCGGATGCCGAGCAGCTCTTCCAGACTCAGGTAATGATCGGCCAGGCGCTTGAACTGGGGATGGCCGCCGATGATCATTTGGGACAGTTCTTCTTTGAGGGCCTGAATCTCCGCGGTCGCCTCCAAAAATCTCAGTTCCTCCTCGCTAAACTGGGAGAGTTTGCGATAAACGCTGTCCCAGGGAGCGATGGAATCAGCCTTGACTTTGAGGGGGCTTTTGCTGGCGGTCTGGGAGATGGCGGAGGCGTCGCCGCTTACGAACACGGGCGTCAGGACGCCGTCGGCGAAAAGGTGCGGCAGGAACATCTGAGAGGAGTAGCGGTCCCAGACCTTCAGGGGGTGGATATACAGGCGGTCGCCAACGTGATAGCAATCGATCAGAACCTGGGTGGTATCCCTGATGCGCGCCACCGCGCTATGGGAGTGCTGTCCCCGGGTCAGGGCAAAATAGGCCACCGTATCCAGTTGCCGGAGATAGGGGCAGGTCAGCTGGAAAAAGTTCGCCAGGAGTTCGTCGGTGGCCCAGTCGGCGACCAGCACGGAGAGGTTGTCGAAGACGTAGAAAACCCCGTTGCCGTTTTCATCGATGATTCTGTTGACTTGGGCGCTGAACGAATCGAAACCGGGGCGGGGATCGACCTCTTCCGTGATATAGCCGGAGAGCGGTTTGAGGATATTGGAGTCCAGGCTGAAACGCACGTAGATGACCCTGCGGCGGTCCTGCAGGGCCTGGCGGACAAAGGGATGGGCCACCTTCAGGTAATTGTCCAGGCCGTCCACCTGCCAGACGACGTTATCCCCCAGACGCAGTCCATCCAGAATCTTATCCAACGCCGGTATGCCGCTGCCGATCATCTGCGCCTGCAACATCGCTCACCCGTTTCAGTTGTCCCCATCATCGCCTGGGCGTCTCCCCCCTGCCGATAAACGGCCCGGCACCGCCTCCGCCGGCAAAGTTCAAAAGGAGATGGCAGGCCAATCGTTGCAGATTGCCTTGAGAAACCATCCCCCTCTGAATGAAGCAAAGGTTGTTCCTTGCGACTGCGTTAGATCTCGGGTGTCGATGTCCCCTGTTCAGAGCCGGTGTCGCCGTCCGGCTGCTGTTTCAAAAAGAGTCAATACTATCAGTTCGGCGCCGGCAGTCCAGCATAATCAGTCCCCGGAGCCGGGATCAGACCCAGCCCCGGAGTTTCATCGCTTCCACCACGCGCTCCACCGCCACCACATAGGCGGCCTGGCGCATATTGATCTTGAATTTTTCCGATGTTTCCGCCACCTCATGATAGGCCCGGGTCATCCGTGCATCCAGCTTTTCATGAACTTCCTTCTCATCCCAATAGAACATGTAGGCATTCTGGACCATCTCGAAATAAGAGACCGTCACCCCGCCGGCATTGCACAGGAAATCCGGGATGACGTGGATGCCTTTCTTATAGAGAATCTCGTCGGCCTCGGGGGTGGTCGGGCCGTTGGCCAATTCCACGATGACCTTGGCCTTCACCCGGTCGGCGTTTTTCTCGGTCAACACTCCCTCCAGGGCGGCCAGCACCAGGACGTCCACGTCCATTTCCATCAGGGACTGCTGGCTGACGTCCGCGGTGCCCGTGCAGTTGGCTACGGCCAGGGTGTCCTGTTTGTGTTTGGTCAGGGTGTCGATGCAGATGCCGTCCTTACACCCCACCGCCCCCTTGGAATCGCAGACCGCCACAATCTTGCTGCCGAACATCGACCGGGCCAGGGACGCGGCGTAACAGCCGGCGTTGCCGTACCCCTGGATGGCCATGGTGGCTCGGCCCAGATCCAGGCCGATGGCACGGGCGGCCTCCCGCAGGGTGTACATGCCGCCTCTGGCCGTGGCATCGGAGCGTCCCGGAGAGCCCCCCAAGGGCAGGGGTTTGCCCGTTATCACGCCGAACTGGTTGTTGCCGACGATGGCGGAATATTCGTCCACCATCCAGGCCATGATCTGGGGATTGGTATAGACGTCCGGGGCGGGGATGTCCTTGGTCGGGCTGATGAACTGACCGATGGCCTTGATATAGGCGCGACTGATGCGCTCCAGTTCCGGCTGGGACAACTCCTTGGGGTTGCAGACCACCCCCCCCTTCCCGCCGCCCAGGGGCAGATCCAGAAGTGAGCACTTCCACGTCATCCACGCCGCCAGCGCCCGGACCGTGTCGATGGTTTCATCGGGATGGAAACGGATCCCGCCCTTGGTCGGCCCCTTGGCATCGTTGTATTGGACCCGGTAGCCTTCGAAGACCTTTATGGTCCCGTCATCCATCCGCACCGGGAAATTGACATGAAATTCCCGCATGGGGCGGAGGAGTACCTCCCGGGCGCTGGCGTCTAGACCCAGGATGTCGGCGCAGGTGTTTATCTGCTTTTGGGCGATAAGGAATGGATTATTGTTGTTGCCGCTCATGTTTTGCTTCTCCCCGTCTGGTCGATAGTTCAGGAGATTTTATCTCCATGGATTATTTCACCCCGGTTGCCCCAGGTGGGCCTCCCCCGGACCCTTGACAATCACCGGCAGGTTGGTGAAAGACGGGGGTTCGGTCATCCCGGACGCAGGGCAGGATCTCACACCCGTGAGAAGGACTGGATTCTTCGAGACCTTTTTCAGCCGCCAGCTAGATATCCCGGGTGGCAAATTTTCTCGTATAATCCAGGTAATGTTTCAGGAGCCACAACTTCTCCAGGAACTCGGCCCAGCCGCATTTGGGCTTGGCCCCCTGGTTGGCATCGCTCAGAATGATGGTGCCGTTGGTTATGGTCCCCATGAGGTCGTTCCAGATATCCGCCCAGGTTAGCTGGGCATCCCTGAGCAGGTCGTCCAGAACCCTTTGGAACAGCCTCAGATCTTCTTCGGGAGACAGATCCGGGGAAATGTCAAACCGTTTCCCGCCGGAGACAACTTTGAGTGTGCTGGGCATACCTCAACCTCTCTTTCTTTCTGGCCTTCTTGGTTGATTGAACCTTCACAAAGCCTTTTGGCGTAATCCAGATAGGTCCCCAGGAGATGGAGCCTTTCAAAAAATTCATTCCACCCCCCCACCGGGGTTCGGGCCACCGCCTCCGGCACCCCATCCAGAATCTCCTGACAGGACCTGGGGTCTTGGCAGGAACCCCAAATCTCATGCACCACATTGAGGGCTTCGTGCATCACGCAGGCGGCTATGCCCCTGAAATGCCTGAGCCTGGCATTGATGCGGGTCAATTCCGCCTCGGCAAGTTCCGTTTCGGCATGAGAAGTTCGCATGACATCCTGAGAACTGTTTTTCATGGGCGAGATTTTTCTCCAGGTCACGATATGCCCCTCTGAGCTGATGGCAGGCCTGTGCCAGGCTAAAGCAATGGTTGTGCCTAAAATCACGTATCGGCGGCATAGACTGTATGTATTTGAATTGGGTGATAAACCAGGGCGGAGGGGGCCGGTCCGGACCGACGTCTGCCGGCGGCGGGATGGTGCCCCGGCAACAGCGGGGAAGCCCGGGGGACTGCGGCACACCCAGGTATGGGGGGGATGTTAACCGGCTGCGGCGGGACTGCTCAACTATTGCACAGGACTGTTACTTTATCAGCACCCGTAATCTGACCCGCCGGGGGTGGGGGGGCCTCGAACCCTTCTCTCATGGGAGTTTTATCTTCCCCCGGAGGCGGCCGGCGGTGTAATGTCTATCCGGGAATGTCCACCGCCGACGGTCTTATACCAAGGTGCAATCAACTTGTTAAGATTGTTGGGGGATGTTGGACATACCCCGGCAGCGCCGGCCCAGTCGAGGCTGAGAAAAGAGAGATTCCTCGCTCGGCTCGGAATGACAAAGAAATAATCGATTGACTGCAACCTGGTCTTATTCGGTCTGGGGGTCCCGCAGGGGTGCAGTTTCGCCTGCATCGGCCAAGGCAGTGAAATGAAACTTCTTCATCCGGTGACGGAGGGTGTTGCGGCTGATGCCCAGCATCCTGGCGGCCTTGACCTGGTTATGGCCGCATTGTTTTAAGACCTTGGCGATCAGGGCCTTTTCTACCAGTTCGACGACATTGGCATGGGTTTTCTCGCCGGAGCAGCGCAGAATGTCTGGAATGAGTTCCTCCAGCTTCCTGTCGATGGTGGCCGCCAGCGGCTCCTGGGTGGTCCCTGACCCGTCAGGTTGTTCTGATTCGAGTTTGAGGTGTTCTTCGAGAATGACGTCGCCCAGGGACAACAACACCGCCCGCCGCATACAATTTTCCAGTTCCCTGACATTTCCCGGCCAGGCATGGGACTCGAGCTTCTCCATGGCGGGGCCTGCAACATACCTGATAGGGGTCTGGTACTCCTCGCTGAAACGGTTGACAAAATATTCGGCCAGTAACGGAATGTCTTCCGACCGTTCTCTCAGGGGCGGCAGTTGCATGGAAATGACCTTGAGGCGCCAATAAAGGTCTTCCCGGAATCGACCCGCTTCCACTTCCTTTTCCAGGTTTTTGTTGGTGGCGGCAACGATCCTCACATTCACCTTGATGTTGTCTTTGCCGCCGAGCCTTTCAAATTCTCCATACTGAAGCACGCGCAACAATTTCGCCTGGGTCGCAAGCGACATATCCCCGACTTCGTCAAAGAACAGCGTGCCGTTTTGACACCGCTCAAACTTACCGATGTGGGTGCGTTCCGCCCCGGTAAAGGCGCCCCGTTCATAGCCGAACAATTCGCTCTCCAGGAGCATTTCTGGAATCGCCGCGCAGTTGATGGCCAAAAACGGTTTGTCTTTGCGGTGGCTGTGGTGATAGATCGCCCGGGCCACCAGCTCTTTACCCGTGCCGCTTTCACCCATAATGAGAACCGTCACGTCCTTGTCGGCGATCTGCCCGATGAGCTTGTAAACTTCTTGCATCCGCCGATGGTTGCCGACGATCCTGACCATCCCCTTCTGTGCCGGGGAGGGAAGACAGACGCGGCCCGGAAAACAGACATCCTCCTTCATGAGCCGATTGACTTCCAGGGCGTCGGCGGCGAGCCGCTGCAATTCCTCCCGATCAAAGGGCTTGAGCAGATAGTCGTAAGCCCCCGCCTTCATGGCTTCGATGGCGGTATCGGTGGTGCCGTAAGCGGTCATAATGATGACCGGCGTTTTGATCTGCGCCATGCGGATTTCTTTGAGGGTGTCCAGGCCGTTTAATCCCGGCATCTTATAATCGAGCAGAATCAAATCGAACTGCTCCGCTGCCGTCAGTTCCAGGGCGGCTTGGCCGCTGTTGCTGGTGTGCACCCCATACCCCTGCTTCTCGAAGAAACGCTGCAGAAAGTGGAGCAGGCCTTCGTCATCGTCGACTATCAGTATCTTATCCATCTTCGCCGATCAATTTTGCTCCCTCTGCCGGGAGGAGCACCGAAAAGGTCGTGCCCTCCTCCGCAGTGCTGTGGACGAGGATCTCTCCGCCGTGGCCTTGAATGATGCTGGACACGATGGCCAAACCTAACCCGGCGCCGGTGGCCTTGGTGGTGAAAAAGGGCTCGAACAGCCGGCTCATATCCTGTTGCGCAATCCCCGGACCGGTGTCCTTGATATCGATCCGCACCCCCGGGCGCCGCCCCTCCTTGCCCTGGATCACATCGGGATAGGCGTACACGCTCAGTCGGCCCCGATGCGCCATGGCCTCCAGGCCATTCACCATCAGGTTCAAAAGCGCCTCCCCCAGCCGCTTGCGGTCCCCTGTGAGCATGGGCAAAGGCTCCTGGATGGACCTTTCGATGACCGTCTCCTGCTGTCGGGCTCGCGGCCCGATGACGAGCAGGGCGTCCTCGATCAAATCGGCCGTTCTGACTGAAGCGAAAACCGGATCCTGAGGTCGGGTGAAGTCGAGAAAGCGGTTTATGGTGGCCTCCATCCGTCTAATCTGGTTCATGGCGATCCGGAAATCCTCTGCATAATCAGGGGAGGTGGCAATATCGCTTTCGGCGGCCTCCAAAAACAGTTTGAGCGACGTGAGGGGGGTTCTGATCTCATGGGCCACCCCGGAGGCCAGCCGTCCCAGAGAGGCCAGCTGCTGCGAGCGGGCCGCCGCCTGCTGGGTCTTTTTGAGCTTCACCCCGGTCTTCTCGAGCTCCGACTGCTTCAGCTCCATCCGCTGTTCCAGCATTTGCTGCCGGTCCTGGAGTTGGTGCGCCATGTCTTCAAAGGCGTTGACCAACATGCCGATTTCGTCGGCCCGATCCATCTCGATATGGGCCCGGTCGAATTCGCCGGCGGCCAAACATTTGGCGGCCAGATTCAACTTCCTGATGGGATTGACTATATAATAGGAGAGCAGCCAGGCCAAGACCAGGGCGCCGCCCGTCGCCAGGGCCATGGCCAGGAAGATGTAGTGCTTCAGCCGGACGGCGTCGCGGAAGGCCTCATCCTTATCCTGTTCGACCACCAGCGCCCAGTCGGTTCCCCCCACCCTGGCTGATGCTCCAATGACTTCTATGCCCCTGTAATCGATGTATGTTTTTCCATGCTTGCCGGCATTGAAGATGTTCTTGAAGCTTTCCGATTGGGCGATATTTTCCTTGAGTATCCTGGTGGGGTCTTTGTGGGCCAGAAAGGTCCCGTTTCGGCTCACGAGATAACATTCTCCCGTTTCCCCCAGAGAAATGTGCAACACCTGAGAGAGAATCACGTTCGTGCCCACGGTGGCGGCCGCGGCCCCCTGGATCTCCCCCGAGGTATCCATCAGAGGAGTCGATATCAGGAAGAACGATTCTTTGCGCTCGGCATCGAAATCGATATCGGACATGTGTGGTCTGCCGGCCAAAGCTTCCTGAAACCATTTCTTTCTTTGGTTTTGGGGCGGTTGACGGGAGCTGTCGTAAAGTATGCGTCCGTCCCGGGATAAGACGATAAATCCGCCGTAGACTTTGTACCTGTCCCTGACCAGTTCCAGGTACGGGGCGATGAGGGAGGGATCTTTGGATTTCAGAATAGATGAGCCGGCCACAACCTCCAGGTCGGTCTTCCGCTCGGCAATCCATCTCTCCAATAACACGGCCTTATCCCGGACAATATGTTCCACTTGGTTCCTGGCCATGTTTAAGATGAGTTTTTCCGCCGTCTTGATGGCAAATATGCCCATAATGCCCAGCGGCCCTAGGGCAATGACGATAAAACCCAGCATAACCTTTATCTGGAGATTTTTAAAGGCAAGCTTCTTATTCATGCTATGGTATCACTTCCGGTATCGGTTGGGGGCCAAACCCCAATGTCAAACCGGCAAGTCACATTGAGCCTTGTTTGATTCGAGCCAAGACCCCGCCTCGATTGATAACCTCCAAAGGCTTGAGCATATCGGTTCAAGGCAAAAATATAGATCAAAGGTCCACAGGTTGGATTAGGGGCTTGCTGCCCCCTTCTGAGTACCGGAAAGAGCAGAATATCGCGTCCTTGACCCTACTAACCGGAGTTCTTGCCGACAGCCTCATGGGCAGTACAATAACACAAATTTCCGGAGAAAATAATTCCCCTCTGAGCATACCTTACCTCCAGTCAGATAGCCTCATTGGTTTCCAGTATAAATCGACCGGACAAAGTCGCTCAGTTATTCTCAGCCAACGGCAAGGCTCAAACCATAGAGACGGATAACATCACCTGAGAATTGCATCCGTTTCCCTGTCTTGCCGAACGGCACTCCAAAAAGAATAAGAGTCATGGTCTGTAAGATATCTTGCCACTTTCAATGCTTCGCAGAAAAATCAAATTGTTGTGGATATGATCTGAATAACAAAAAGAATTCTTGGTGGGAAAGGGCCGCATCAAAGCCCCTATGTTCTGGCAGGATTTCTTCCGGTAAACTCACCTCACCCAGCTCGTCCAGGACCAGATCACCTGGCCGATGACGGGGTTGTCCTCCTGGTCCTTACGGAGGATTATGGGCTTATACTCTGGGTTGTCCGATATCAGCACCCAACTGTCGTCCGCCTCCTGCACCCTCTTCACCGCACACTCCCCTTCTCGCTCAGACCTCACGGCGTAAATGTTTTTCAGGCGCAACGGTTTTTGCGGCGGCCGTTCCGTCGGGTCCACGATGATGATATCCCCGGGTTTCAGGGTGCGCCGCATGGAGTTGGCGGTCTTGGCCAGGCGGATGGCCCTCAGGTCATGGTGCTGCCGCCGGCCGATTTCCGCAACGGGGATCACGATAAAACTCTCGACATACTCTTCGGGGATAGCCGTCAGGTGGCCTGCGGCGATCTCTCCGCTTACCAGGGGGACGGCCAGGA
>CAYRYV010000090.1:0-10208 GCA_964428565.1 uncultured Desulfobacterales bacterium
ATTCTTTCTGTTATCATCAGTTTTTCCTATCTGTCTCACTATGGCGGATTAAATTGGCTATTCTTACAACAAGATACCTTTCTGATCGCCCTGGTGGGATTAACCTACATCGTGGTGCTCTACGTCGCCAATCTGTATGATTATTATCAGGACTTTCGCATACGCCAGAATTTCAGCAGAGTAATCCTCTCATCCCTCATAGGCACCTTCGTGGTGGCCTTGTTCTTCTATTACCTCTTCGGCCACTACCTGAGCCGCAACTTCATCGAATGGCAAGGATTATCATTTGCCTGGTTATTGGCTTTATGGCGTTACTCCTTTTCCGCCATCGCCCTGCCGGTGCGCCTGCAACGCAAGGTCCTGATCGTCGGGGCCGGGAAAACGGGCAGGCGGATTCTTAACACTATCAATAGACTGCCCAACAGCGGCTTGGCGGTGGTCGGATTCATCGATGACGATCCGCAGAAAATCGGCGCCACGGTGGCCGGCGTCCCGGTGTTGGGAAGATCTTGTGACTTGCAGGAGATCATCGAGACGCACAAGGCCGGCTTGGTGGTTGTGGCCATCACGCACGAAAAATCCCCCGAATTGTTGAGTTCCCTGACGCGGCTGTCGTTTCATGGCTGTCAACTCATCGATATGCCCAGCATCTATGAGTTCCTCACCGGCAGGATCCCCATCGATCATATCTCGGATATCTGGCTCTTCCTCAACAGCCTCAATACCAGCAAGTTATATTATCGCCATGCCAAACGGGTCATCGATGTGGCCTTGACCCTGGTGGGCCTGGTCATTACCATACCATTTTTCCTCTTGATCCCCCTGGCCATTAAGCTCGACAGCGAGGGACCGGTTTTTTACACCCAGGAGCGCTTGGGTCAGAACGCCCGTCCCTTTAAAATCATCAAGTTTCGCACCATGATACAGCATGCGGAACGGGCGGGGCCGCAATGGGCCAGTCACAATGATCCCCGCATCACCCGGGTGGGCCGCATCCTGAGAAAATTGCGGCTGGATGAACTACCCCAGTTGTTCAATATCCTCAAGGGAGAAATGGGCATGATCGGCCCCCGGCCGGAAAGGGAGGTGTTCATCCAGGAATTCAAGGAGAAGATTCCTGATCTGCGCCCTGGCCGCCGGGCCGGCGACCCTCCGGGGGCGGATGTGGTGTGCGGCTATCGGGAGCGGCTGCCTTATTACAGCTATCGCCTGTTGGTCAAACCGGGCGTCACCGGCTGGGCCCAGGTCATGTACCCCTACGCCGCCTCCATGGAGGACACCAAGGAAAAACTCCAGTACGATCTCTATTACATCAAGAATATGAGCCTGTTCCTCGACCTGGCGATTATCCTCAAAACCATCCGCATCGTCCTCTTCGGCCACGGCCGCTAGGCCGGCCGCCCTCACCGGGGCGCTGCCCCTGCGGCCCGCGCCCTTTGCCACCCCGGCCGCTGGCCCCCCGGGCCCCGGGATCAGTGTTGGAAGAACACCCCGTTGACATTGAGCAGGTCCACCACCGCGGCGTCGCCGGCAGTCCCCAGGCTGATTGTCTCGTCTTTTAATCTGAGATAAGACTGCTGGGCCTTCCGGAGGGAGTCGTTCCGACCGGGACGCGGCGGCGGCTGGGCGGTAATGACCACCTTGACAAAATACCCCCAGCTCGAGGGCCCGGAGTCCGCGGCCAGGTTAAAGGGCATCCAGTCGTCGGGAGGCGTGAACAGGGTTTCCCGATACCCCCCCGCCTCGCTGAAAATATCGGCCCGGGTGACGCTCAGGGGGCGCCAGCCCGTGCCGTTCCAGTAATACCAGCTATAGGTGGGCCGGCCTCCCGGGGACTCCGCCGGATAGACCCGCACGCCGGCGAAGCGGGAGGCGCCGTTGCCGAAATAGATCGCATCTTTCACCGCCGGCTTGGCCGGGAAAAAATTCCACCCGCCGGTATTATATAAATTTTCCGACCAGCCCCGGGACCCCGCGCTCTGATCGCAGGCGTAAACCTTCGCCCCCGCGTCGATGCCCCACGTGTTGAGGCTTGTACCGGTATCCGCCAGGACGAGCCTCAGCCGTTTGCCCGGGCAGTTGTTTATCAGATTGATGATCTGGCCGTTGGCGTTGGACTTATAGACGCCCGCGGTGGACACGTTGGGGGCGGCGCCGGCAGGCAGGGTGGGGATACTGCCTCCCACGTCGATGCCGATATTGTCCTCCACCACCCCGCCGTTGAACCTGAGGTTGTTGAACACCCCGCTGAAGGTGGAATTGACCTTGCCCAGCGCGCATTTCCCGAATGTATTGTTTTTTACAATGGAGTCGAGTTGATAGGTGTTCAGATTCACCCCGTAGCCGCCGACGGTGTTGCCCGCGGTCCCGATGAGGTTGAAGGTATTGCCGATAATCGTGCAATTGCCGTTGCTGATATTGATTCCGTCCAAGGCGCAATTGGTGAAATTGTTGTTGGCCAGGGTCAACCGGGCGGCGCCGCCGTTATGCTTGAAGCCATAGCCCAAAATCGTGTCGAAGAGATTGCCTTCAATCACGTTGTCGGCCGCCCCGGCGCTGGTGACGATGCCGCCGGCGTTAAAGATGTTCTTCCCGATGGTGTTTTTCGCCCCGAAATAATAGAGGGCCGCCGGCCCGGTCCGGGCGGTCCAGATCACCCCCCCGTCGGTTACCCGGGCGCCCTCCTTGGCCGGCCATTGCGGTTGCGAACCGCCGGCCGCCCCGGCGCGCGTGCATTCGTAGTAAAAGCCGTTCAGCTTGTCATCCGTGGGCCTCACCTGGTCCCCCACGGCATAGGATTTTGCTCTCCACACCATGACATGCGGGCCGCCGCCGTCCAACTCATTCATCATCACCAGGCTGTCGTACAACATACCTTGCACGGCATGGGCGCATTGAAAAAAGCCGTTGTTGATGATGTGGAAAATATGCAGGGTGCCGTTGATGCCGGCGGCATGCAGGTTGTTGTTCCAGCCCGTGAACTGGCAGCCCTCTATCGTTATGCTGCGGGTGTCGCGGCTGGCGTTGAAGTTCAGGGCATATAACGGCTCGGCGCTTTTGGGGGCGGTCGAAGAAAAGATGATATTTTTAACTGAAAAATTTTCCAGCGAGGCTGCCCCGCCGGCGTCGAACAACGTGCAGTTGTTGCTGATGATCTCGGTGGCGCGCGGCGCATTGGTAAATACCTGCATGGGCGCTTCGCCCGCCAGATGCACCCAGCTTCTCATCGTCATAGTACGGTTGACCCGGTATTGGCCGCTGAACTTCACCGTGCCGCCGCAGTTGGCCAGAGCGGCGATGGCCTGATTGATGGCGGTCGCATTGCTGTTCTTGCGCTCCTCGGAGGCATTCCCGTCTCCCCGGGCCCCCCACCATTCCGGGCGCACATACGCCACCGCTCCCCGGGCGAACTTGACCCCCTTGGCCGGGCTGCCCGAGTTGTCGATAAAGACCGTCCGCAGCCCGGCGGCTATCCCCCCCTGCATGTTCAGGGTGGTGCCGGGGGCCAGCGTCAGGGTGGCCCGATCCTCTGGGTGGAGGGTGATATGGGCGGGAATGGTCAGATCGGCGGTGATGAGGTAATTGCCGGACCACTTCAGCACCCCGGGCGTGGACGCGCCCAGGCTTGCCAGGACCTTGTGAAAATCCGTTTTGCCGACCCGGGCGGGCGGCGTCGCCGCTTCCCCCCGAACTTCCGGACGCGCCGGGCCCTCCTGCGGCTGAGCTTCCGGCCGGGCCGCCGGCGCCTCCCGGGAATCGGTGTCCCTCAGGATTTGCGGCTTGCCCGGCAAGCCTCGGGGCGCGGGGATCTCCCGGGACGCCTCCCCGACTCCTGCCCCCGCCAGCATCATCAGGGCCGCCAGCGCCAGGCTTCTCAGCCACCGGCGCATCTGTCGCTGCCTGTGCCTTAATATGCCCATACGTCGGTGGGTTGCTTCATGCCGGCGGTGAGGCGGAGCCGGCCCCGGTTGCCGGGGCGGTCGCGGTCTTTTTCCGCTTACGCCAGACCTCGAAGGTCTCCATGATGACGAAAAAGACCGGCACGAAGGGGATGGCCAGGAGCGTGGAGGAGAGCATGCCCCCGAAAACCACGGTGCCGATGGCCCGCTGGCTGGCCGCCCCGGCGCCGGAGGCCTGCAACAGCGGCACCACCCCCAGGATGAAGGCGAAGGAGGTCATGACGATGGGGCGAAAGCGCCGGCGGGTGGCCTCCACCGCCGCGTCGGCGATGGACAGGCCGTCGGCCCGGAGCTCCCGGGCGAATTCCACGATGAGAATGGCGTTCTTGCTGGCCAGGGCGATCATCAGGACCAGGCCCACCTGGGTGTAGAGATTGTTGTCGTAGTTCCGGATCAAAAGTCCCAGGAGCACTCCCACCAGGGCCATGGGCACGGTGAGAATGACCGCCGCCGGACTGGTCCAGCTCTCATACTGGGCGGCCAGGACCAGAAAGACCAGAATGAGGGACAGGGCGTAGATCAAATACGCCTGGCTGCCCACCTGCCGTTCCTGGTAGGCCGTGGCGGTCCAGTCGAAGGACATGCCCTGGGGGAGGGTGTGCTGGGCGATCTGCTCCATCAGGCTCAGGGCCTCGCCCGAGCTGAAGCCGGGGGCCGCCTGTCCGAAGATGGCGGCGGCGGGATAGAGATTATACCGGGTCACCAACTCGGAACTCAGGGTCCGGCGGACCTCCATGAGGGTGCCCAGGGGCACCATCTCTCCCCGCAGGTTGCGGGCGTAAAGGTTCTTGATGTCTTCCAGCCGCAGGCGGTAGGGGGCGTCGGCCTGCACGTAGACCTGAAAGACCTGATTGAATTTATTGAACAGATTGATAAAGGAGGACCCCAGGTAGGCCTGCAGGGTGTCAAAGACGTTGCTGAGGGGCACCCCCAGGGATTCGGCCTTGGTGCGGTCAATGTCCAGGTAGAGCTGGGGGCTGCGGGCGCTGAAGGTGGTGGCCAACCCTTCCAGACTGGCCTGCCCCTCACCGGTCCTGATCATCTCCCAAACAGCCTTTTGCAACTCTTCCAGTCCCCGGTCCTTGCGATCCTCCACCATCATCTGGAAGCCGCCGGCCTGCCCCAGACCCGAGATGGGCGGCGGTACCAACACGGCGATTTGCGCTTCCTGGATGGCCCCCAGCTTGTGGTTCAAATCGGTGACGATCTTCTCCTGGTCCAGGCCGCGGCCGCGCTTCGACCATTCTTCATAAATAATGAAAGTGCTCAGGGTGTTCGAGATGTTGGCGGAGTCGAGCACCGAGTACCCCCCGATGGTCACCCAGGCCGCCAGCCCGGGGGTCTCCTTCAGAATGGCGTCCACCTGGCGCGAAACCGCCTGCACCCGGGGCTGCGAAGCCCCCTGGGGCAGTTGCACCGCCACGATGGCGTAGCCCTGGTCTTCGATGGGCAGAAAACCCGTGGGGTGCGCCGCAAAGAGCCACCCGCCCACGGCGATGATGCCGAAAAAGACCAGCGCCATGGCCTTGGGGCGCTCCACCATGTGGCGCACCAACCAGACGTAACCCTGCTCCACCTTCCCGTACAGGCGATTGAAATTGCTGTAGAACCATCCCAGTTGGCGCTCGGGTTGGGGCTTCAGATACAGGGCGCATTGGGCGGGCTTCAGGGTGAGGGCGTTGAGCGCACTGATGATCGCCGTGGAGGCGATGACCAGCGCGAACTGCCGGAAAAGCTGGCCGGAGATCCCGGGCATGAAGGCCGCCGGCAAAAAGACCGCCGACAGCACCAGGGTGATGCCGATCACCGGACCGGTCATCTCCCGCATGGCCTTGATGGTGGCCTCCTTGGGGGTCATCCCCTTCTCGATGTAGAATGAGGAGTTCTCCACGATGACGATGGCGTCGTCCACCACGATGCCGATGGCCAGGATGAGGGCGAACAGGGTCATCAGATTGACCGAGAACCCCAACATCGCCATGGCGGCGAACGCCCCGATGATGGTCACCGGCACGGTCGTCGCCGGCACGATGGTGGCCCGCCAGTTCTGCAGGAACACCATGATCACCAACAACACCAGCACGCCGGCCTCGAACAGGGTATGGTAAACGGACTCGATGGCCTCCCGCACGAAGTTGGTGGTGTCGTAATAAATGGCGTATTTCATACCCGGCGGAAAATCCCGGCTCATTTCGGCCATCCCCTGCTTCACCTGGTCGGCGGTGGCGATGGCGTTGGCCCCGGGCAGGGCGAAGATCAATATCTGGGCGGCCTTTTTCCCGCTGATGCCCCCGAAGTTGCTGAAGACCTGTTGGCTCAACTCCACCCGGGCGATATCCTTCACCCGCACCACCTGGGCGGTTTCGCCGGCTCTCCCCCGCTCGCTCTCGACGATGATGTCCTGGAATTGCTCCACGTCGGCAAGGCGGCCCAACGCATTTATGGTGTACTGATGGGCCTGCTGGGGAGGCACCGGCGGCCCCCCGAGCTGGCCCGCCACCACCTGGACGTTTTGTTGCTTGATGGCCGCCACCACGTCCGTGGTGGTGAGGTTCAGGGACTGCAGCTTGTTGGGGTCCAGCCAGATGCGCATGCTGTACTCCCCGGCGCCGAAGACCTGGATGTTGCCCACCCCCGACAGCCGGCCCAGGGGATACTGGAGATTGATGATGGCATAGTTGGCCAGAAAAATCTCATCGAAGCGGTCGTCGTCGGTATACAGGCTCACCACCTGCAGGATGTTCGTGGACACCTTCTTGACCGTCACTCCCTGGGGCTGCACCGTTTCCGGCAGTTGCGGCATCGCCTTGCTCACCATGTTCTGGACCAGCGTCATGGCCACGTTCAGGTCGGTGTTCACCGCAAAGGTGATGGTGAGGGTGTAGCTGCCGTCGCTGCCGCTCTGGGAGGACATGTAGATGGAGTTTTCCACGCCGTTGACCGCCTGTTCGATGGGAATGCCCACCGTGGCGGCCACCACCTCGGCGCTGGCCCCGGGATACCGGGTGCTCACCTGGACCGTGGGCGGCACGATCTCCGGATACTGGGCCACCGGCAGCCGGTAGAGGCAGACCAGCCCCAGGATGATGGTGATGATGGCGATGACGTTGGCGAAGATGGGCCGCTCGATGAAAAATTCGGAGATCATCGGCCGTTTTTCCTCACGGGGGGCTTGCCGGGCTTGGACTCCTGGGGGACGGCCGTCGCGGTTTTCTCCGGGGCGACCTCTTTACCGGGGATGGCCCGAATCATGCCGTTGACTATCACCCAGTCGCTCTCGCGGAGGCCCTCTTCAATGACCCGCTGTTCGTCCATCTGGGGGCCGGGCGTCACCCCCCGGCGTTCCACCACGTTCTTGTCGTCGACCACCAGCACATACGGGCCCTGTTGATCGAAGCTCACCGCCACTTCCGGCACCACCAGGGCTTGGCGCTCCGCCACCGGCAGGTGCACCCGGGCGAACAACCCTGGCAGAATCATGCCGTTTGCGTTCGGAAAGACCCCCCGCACCAGCAAGGTGCCGGTGGTGGGGGTGAGCGAGATGGCCGCGAAATCCACTGCCCCCTGGTGCGGGTAGCCCTTTTCGTCGGCCAGCCCGAAGAAGACCGGCCATTTCTCTCTGGTGCTGTTCTCCGGCTTTTCCCGGGTGTCCTTTATGAGGCGGAGCAGATCGCGCTCATTGATGGTGAAATACACGTAGATGGGGTTTATCTGGTTGACTTCGGCCAACACGGTTTGCTCCCCGGCCCCCACCAGGTTGCCGGGATCCTTCAGGCGGCGGTCGATGCGGCCGTCGAAGGGCGCCAGCACCCGGGTGTAATCCAGGTTCAGCTTGGCCAGGTCCCGTTTGGCCTCGGCGGCCTGCACCGCGGCCTGGGCCGCATCCCGCTCATACTGCCAGCGGTCCACGTCCGTCTGGGAAGCGGCGTTCTCCTTGACCAGTTTCGAGAAGCGGGCGAACTCCGTCTTGGCATGGAACAGCCGGGCCTTTTGGGCCAGGATGTTCGCCTCCGCCTCCCGCAACTGGGCTTCGTAGGTGTTTTGCTGGATGAGGAACAGGAGTTGCCCCTTTTTCACCTTGTCGCCGTCCTGAAAGAGCACCTTCTCCAGGTAGCCCTCCACCCGGGCCCGGAGTTGCACCGTATTGATGGCCTGGGTGTTGCCGTTGAATTCCAGGTAATCGACGACGTTCTGGCGGGCGGGCTGGCTCACCGTCACCTTGGGCGGCGGTGGCGGGGTGTAGGCGCCGTGGTCGCCGCACCCCCACAAAATGACTGCAATTGCCGCCAGGAGCGCCCCCTTGCCGGGGAAATGCCCCTTACCCCCTTTGCCTCCGCCGCTGTTTCCCATACCCGTACTCCAGAAATTTTCAGACAGTCGCCTCTGTTGCGAAATAACCCTCGCCCCTGACTCGTCGGCCGGACCCTTACCAGTCCGGAGGCCGGATGGCCGGCCGGGGCTTCTCCGCCTCCACCGGGACATAGGTTGCCGGCTTGAGCAGCCCGCCCCAATTGGTGCGGCGGGCCATCTCCGTTTTCACCGACTCCGGCACGAACTCCTGTCCTTCCCGAAGCTGCCAGCCGCCTCCCAGGGACCGGTACATCGCCACCAGATTGCGGGAAATGTCGCCCAGGGTGCTGGCCAGATTGTCCTGTTCCGAGAGCAGGGCTTGTTGGGCCGTCAGCACGGTGGTGAAATCGGTGATGCCCTCCCGGTACTGGAGCACCGCCAGATTGAGGGACCGCTGGGCCGCTTCGGTGCTCTGCCCCAAAAACCGGGCCCGCTCCTGGGACTTCAGGAAGGCCACCAGGGCGTCCTCCACCTCCTGCTGGGCCTTGAGCACCGTGTTTTGATAGGCGATGAGCAGTTGTTGAAAACGGGCGTCCTGGACCCGGACCAGGTTGGTGATTTGCCCGTAGTTCAGGATGTTCCACGTAAAGGTGGGGCCGCCGGAGCCCGCGCGGCTGCGCCACTGGAACATGTCGCCCAGGGCGAAGTTCGCCAGGGTGCTGGCCTGCAAGCCGATGCTCCCGGCGAGCGAGAACGCGGGAAATAACTCGCCCTTGGCGACGCCGATCTGGGCGCATTGGGCCGCGGCCCGCAACTCGGCCCCCCGGATGTCCGGCCGCCGCCGCAACAGCTCGGCGGGAATGCCCGCCGCCACCTGCAGGGGCGGCGCCGGAATCTCCGCGGTGCCGGAAAGCAGGTCCGCCAGGTTCTGGGGAGGCATCCCCAGCAGCACGCAGAGGACGTTCTTCGCCTGGCGCAACTGGATGTTCAAGGTGGGGATGGCCGCCTGGGTGTTGGCCAGGACGGTCTTGGCCTGTTCCACGTCCCGCTGCGAGGTGGTGCCTCCCCGAAACCGGGCCTCGGCGATCTTCAGGCTCTCGGTCTGGGTCAGGACGTTTTGGGCCGCGATTTCCAGGCGTTTTTCCAACGTCCGGATCGTGATGTATAAATTGGCCACGTCGGCGGTGAGACTGACCAGGGTGTTGTCATAATCGGCGATGCTGGCCGCCAGGGTGGCGTCCGCGGATTCCACCGCCCGCCGGATTTTGCCCCAAAAATCCAGCTCCCAACTGGCCTGCAGCCCGATCTGGGACTGGTAGAAACCCAATTGCGGATTGCCGACGCCTTCGGGGCCGGTGGCGCTCAGGCGGGTCCTCTCCACCTGCCCGAAGGCTTGCTGCGTCTGGGGATATAATTCGCCCACGGCCGCCCCCAACTGGGCCCGGGCCTCCAGAACCCGCACTCCCGCCAGGCGCAGGGTGAGGTTCTCCCGGTAGGCCGTGTCGATGAATTTGTCGAGCCGGGGATCGTTGAATACCCGCCACCAGTCCCGGTGATCGTCATTTTCCGTTCTGATCCGCTGATCAGCGGACTCCAGCCAGGTGTCCGACACCGCTACGGGCGGCCGGGCATAATCCGGCCCCACTTTCATGCACCCGCTGGCGACCAGGGCACAGAGCAGGACACCCAGGCCGAGCCGGAAATGATTCCCCTTCGCGCGCATGTTTGCCTCATTCGTCATAGTCACTGGATATACTGGTATGCTTGCCGGGATGAGTCATGATCACCGGAACGCCCCGGCGGACCCGGCGTCGTCCCCCCGGGCATGCAAAGGTATGGGAATAAGCAATAATATTCTAAATGCATCGCTGTTGTCCATCGCAATCTCCATAATCACCGGCTTTTTTCCGGCCGCGGTTTTCCGTCGCCCGGCTCCCCCCCCGTCCCGCTCCCCGGTAC
>CAYRYV010000091.1:0-10089 GCA_964428565.1 uncultured Desulfobacterales bacterium
AGATTCCCGGAGTTTTCGGACTTTTTTTCACTCAGTTAACCGGACAGGAATGATTATTGATATAAAAATTTGACGCCATCGAAGACCTCCTGACGGATATCGGGATATTTGTTGAGCACCGCGAGGATGGCGATGATGGCCTCCTCCCATTCTGGGTCGTTCCGCACGCGGAACTGTGCGCCGGCGGGCTCGGGGAGCTTGTGGAGCAGGGCGGTGAGACGGGAGTACTCCCGCAGGCCGTGGTGGAAATCGGTGAGGCGGGCCTCCCGGCGGGCCGCCAGGGCCTCTTCCCAGGCGGCCTTCTGGACCTGCCGGAGCTCCCAGCGCTGATTCTTGAGGTCGATCTCCTCCCGGAGGGCCAGGTCGTGGGCGGCCCGCTGCCGGAGGAAGTTGCGGTGGCGGGTGAGGGCGGCCAGGCTGACCTGAAACTCCCGCCGGATAGCCCGGTAAGGGGAGCCGGTGAGGAGGGCCTGGTCGATGTCCACCCGCCGGGGGTGGTTGCAGATGCTGCACAGCAGCGTGTGTTTGTCCATGGGCGTATCCTTGGGCGGGGCGCGCCGGCCGCGGGTGCGGCTAACGGCCCCTGGTGAGTTTCCGGTTTCCAGTTTCCGGTTTCCGGTTTCCGGTTTCCGGTTTCCAGTTTCCAGTTTCCAGTTTCCAGTTAAGGAAAGGTATTGTTTTTTTGGTTGTTTAGGGGGCGGGGTGGCCGCCCGGATACCACTGTATAGAAAAAGGGGGGTCCGGTCTAACACACATGAGACACATAGGACAAATGTCACAAAATCGTAACGGGGGGCGCATTTTTTTTGGGGGCGCGGGGAGATAGCGCGCCCAAGTACAACTGGGGCACGAGAAGCAAAAGAAGGCGAAAGGCGAAAGGCGAAAGGAGCAAGGGGAAGGTGGCCAGGCAGGAGCCGGGCAAAAACATAGCGGGCCCAAGGACAACTGGGGCGCGAGAAAAACCAAGCAAAAAAAGGAGGGGGGCGGCGGGAACATAATAGCGAGGGATGTTTGTCTGTATCTGTAAGACATTTGAATAACAGCTAATATACGATTTATCTTGCCTTCCGGCAAGGAATATGTATAATATTTCACAAACTTCACGATAGCCTGCCTATCAGTCCTGCGACCGCTGCCGGTCTTATTTCCGCACTTCTTGCCTGAATGAACACGCACCCCGCTGCGCAGGAGGACCAATCCCATGAAGACTCGCACTCTCACTCTCATGCTACTGTTATGCTTCACCACGACGGTCTGGGCGCAGCCCTGGCCCCCAACCCCGCCCCGGATAGGGAGACTGGAACTGAAGCAGGAGTATTGGAATTACATCCAGGAAGCCGCCCGACGCTACCAGATATCACCGTATCTGATCCAGGCGGTATGCGCCATCGAATCGAGGTACGACCCGTACGCGCGTTCGGGAAACTGCTTCGGCCTGATGCAATTACATGTGGACACCGCCAAGCAGTATGGCATTAAAAACCCGCTCAACGCCCGGGAGAACATCATGGGCGGGGCGGCGGTGTTGGCCCGGCTGATGAAAAAATACGACGGGGACATCAGGAGGGTGTTGCGGGTCTATAACGCCACCTGCACCGGGGCCTATGAGCGCGAAGTCATCCGGGCCTATAACCAGGCGCGGTCCGGGCCAGGATCGGGGATAGCCGCCGGCCGGAAGAGAAATTAGGGCGGTTGCGGCGCAAAATGACAGGAAGGGGAAGACAGGCGAAACAGGGAAAGGGCAAAGGGCAAAGGGCACAGTGGCCCAGCAGAGCCGGGCAAAATAATAGCGTGCCCAAGTGCAACTGGGGCGCGAGAAAAAAGCGGGGAGATAGCGTGCCCAAGTGCAACTGGGGCACGAGAAAAGAACACGTTGTCGGGGCCGCCCGCGGCGCGGGGGTGGTGGGGGGGGTCAGGGTTTGGCGGATTCGATGAAGGCGTAGGCGGAGTGGTTGTGGATGGACTCGAAGTTTTCGGAGTCGACCGCGTACCAGACGAAGTTGTCGTGGGCGGCGAGTTTGCGGGCGATTTCGCGGACTACGTCTTCGACGAACATGGGGTTGGCGTAGGCGCGTTCGGTGACGAACTTTTCGTCCTGGCGTTTGAGGAGGGCGTAGACCTCGCAGGAGGCGGACTCCTCGATGAGGCGGATGAGGTCTTCGATCCAGAAGAACTTTTTGAAGCGGACCTGGACGCGGACTTCGCCGCGCTGGTTATGGGCGCCCACCTGGCTGATCTCCTTGGAGCAGGGGCAGAGGGTGGTGATGGGGACCTTGACGCCGACGATGAGGTCGATATGGCCGTGGTCGCTGAGGGAGCCGGTCATGGTGCAGATGTATTCCATCAGGCCCCGGGCGCCGGTGACGGGGGCCTCCTTTTCGATGAAGTAGGGGAAGGTGAGTTCGATGTGGGCGGACTGGGCCTGGAGGCGGCGGCGGGTCTCCTCGAGGATGGAGTGGATGTTTTTGATGCTGATGTTGCGGCGGAATTCGCTGAGGATTTCGATGAAGCGGCTCATGTGGGTGCCCTTGTGGCGGTAGGGCAGGTTGACGTAGACGTTGATGCAGGCCACGGTGTTCTGGGTGCCGTTGAACTTGTCGAGCACCACGATGGGGTAGGAAATGTTCTTGACGCCGACTTTATCGATATCGATGTTGCGATGATCGGGGAGGCTTTGCACGTCGGCGATATCGGGCAGGGCGAGGGCTTTCGCCAGCGCTTTTTGCTTGGGCACCGTCGATCTCCTGAGCTAGAGTACTTTTATTATACTGTACAGAGCGGCCCCTGGCAAGCCGGGGGGGCGGCGCTTCAGGCGAAGCGGAAGCGTTCGGCCACGGCCCGGGCGTGCAGGGGCAGCCCCTCGGTTTCGGCCAAAAGGATGACCGTGTCCTTGAGGGCGGCCAGGCCCTCTTTGGTGAGGTGCTGGAAGGTCGGTTTCTTGATGAAGTCGTCCACGGACAGTCCGGAGAACATGCGGGCGCACTGTCCGGTGGGGAGGACGTGGTTGGTGCCGGAGGCGTAGTCGCCCACGGGCACGGGGGCGTAAGGCCCCAGGAAGATGGAGCCGGCGTGCCGGAGGCGGGGCAGCAGGGCGAAGGGTTCGGCGGTGAGCACCTGGAGGTGTTCGGCGGCGTAGAGGTTGGCGAAGTCGAGGGCGGCGTCGAGGCTGGGGGCCAGGAGGACGGCGCAGTGGCGGTCGAGGGCGGCGGTGAGGATGTCGCGGCGGGGGAGGTGGGGCAGTTCGGTGTGGATGAGGTTGATGACCTGCAGGGCCAGGTCTTCGGAGGTGGTGACCAGGACGGCGGCGGCGTCGGGGTCGTGCTCGACCTGGGAGAGGAAGTCGGCGACCACGAAGCGGGCCTCGGCGGTGTGGTCGGCCAGGATGAGGGCCTCGGAGGGGCCGGCGGGGGAGTCGATGTCGACTTCGCCGAAGACCAGGAGTTTGGCGGCGGTGACGTATTTATTGCCGGGGCCGACGATCTTGTCGACCTTGGGGACGGTGGCGGTGCCGTAGGCCATGGAGGCCACGGCCCAGGGGCCGCCGATCTTGAAGATTTGCTGGGCCCCGGCCAGGTGGGCGGCGGCCAGGGTGGCGGCGTGGGCGGTCATGCCCTGGTCCGGGGGGGTGCAGGCGATGATGCGGTCCACCCGGGCGACCCGGGCGGGGATGATGGTCATGAGGACGGTGGAGGGGTATTTGGCCAGGCCGCCGGGGATGTAGCAGCCCACGGCCTCGAGGGGGCGGTGCAGGCGGCCGGCCAGGACGCCGGGGGCGATTTCGACGGCCCACATCTGGCGCTCCAGTTGGGCGCGATGGAATTTTTCGATATTGGCGGCGGCCTGCCGGAGGGCGGCCAGGACTTTGGGGTCGAGGCTGCGGTAGGCGGCTTCAATGTCGGCGGGGCTGACGAGGAAGTCGGCGGCGGTGAGGTCGTCTTTGTACTGGCGGTGGAAGTCGAGGGTTTCGGCGTCGCCCCGGGTGCGGACGCCGTCGACGATCCGGCGGATGTCGTCGAGGACGGCGGAGACATCGACGCTGGAGCGCTTGAGGATGGCCTGGCGGCGCTCCGGGGTGAGGTCGGTCAATTTTTCCAGGATCAGTGGCATGGCGGTGTCCTTGGGGCCGCCGGCGGCGGGGGCCGCCCCGGCGGCTAAATAAGTGGCATCATTATACCAGCTTGTAATACCAATCACAACGGGAATCGGCGGGGCCGGGGGCGGTCTGCTCATTGACAAGCATGGAAAATCCCGCTATTATTTCAGTTACACGGACACAAGCTGCGAATGCGAACCAGCGCGACCGACGAGTGCCTATGCGCGAATGCCCTTTTTGCCACAGCCAGGTAAGCGACGACCACCTGTTCTGTCAGCGGTGCGGGGTCAGTCTGAAGCTGCCGGAGTACGACCCGGCGTTCTGTCCGCATTGCGGGGCCCGGGTGAGCGGGCGCCAGGAGTTCTGCCATGAATGCCACTGGCCGCTGGAGCCGGTGGCGGAGGGGTTGCCCCGGCCGCGGCGGCCGGGCCGGCTGACCGTTTGGCAGGAGAAGTGGCAGAAGCACCCGGCCAGAGCGGCGGTGTTGGCGGGGGGGGTGGCGGTGGCGCTGCTGGCGGTGCTGTTCTACAGCCTGTGGCCGACGGCGGGGCCGGGACCGCCGGCGCCGCCGGAACTCCCGGCGGTGGCGGTGAAGGCGACGCCGGCCCCGGAGGCGGTGGCAGCCCCGACGCCGCCGGCTCCGGAGGCGGTGCGGCGGGAGCTGGACGCGGTGCTGGCCAACCTGCGCCGGGCGCAGTTGCGGGGTGACATCGAGCAGTACATGCAGGCGTACTCCCCGGCCTTCCCGGAGATGGAGAGGAAGCGGCAGCGGACCCTGCAGGTGTGGCGGGCCTACGACTACCTGAACCTGAGTTACCGGATCAACGCGGTGCAGCCGCTGAGCGAAGACAAGGCCCTGGCGGTGGTCACCTGGAACCTGAGCACCCGCAAGAAGGCCAACCGGCAGACGCAGTCCCAGAGGCAGACCTTCCGGGTATGGTTCGCCAGGGAGCCGGGGGGCTGGCGGATCACCAAGGTGGAGTTGGTGGCGCAATCATGAGCACGAGTTTATGCCGGAAACTGGCGGGGCCGCGGGCGGCCCTGGGGCTGGCCCTGGCGGTCCTGCTGGGGGCGGGGGGGTGCGTGACGCCGGAGACGGCGGTGACCCCCGAGTACATGTATGTGACGCCGATCCTGGCCTATCTGCGGGCCTGCCCGGAATACTCCTGCAAGATCGTGGGGGAGGTGTACGGGGCCGACCAGGTGGAGGTGCTGGAGAAACAGGGCGACTGGCAGCGGGTGCGGCCCACGGGGCAGCAGACCGACGGCTGGATCCAGGGCGAACTGCTGAGCCGGGGGCAGGTGGCGGCGGAGAAGGTCTACGTCACCGTCAAGGACCTGCCGCTGCGGGACGGCGCCGGGATGGACTTTCCCTATCGGGTGAAGCTGCAGCCCGGGGACGCGGTGCAGAAGATCGACAGCAATCACCGGGGCTGGTGGCGGGTGTTGGCGGTCAAGGACAAGAGCAGCGGCTGGATTCCGGCCCAGGCGGTGAGCGCCAGCTACACCCCGCCGGCCGCGGCCGCGGCCCCGGCTCCGGCCCAGGCGGGGGGCAAGCCCCTGTATTTCGCGGCCACGCCCGATCTGAAGCTGTATTCCCTGCCGCTGTTCAGCTCCCGGGTGGTGAAGGAACTGCCCCTGAACGACAAGGTGGAGAAACTGGCCCAATCCGGGGAGGAGTGGCTGCGGGTGCGGCATCTGGCCAGCGGGGCCGAGGGCTGGGTCGCCGCCCGCTTCCTGAGCGAGACGCGGGTGAGCCCCCCGCCGGCGCGCAAGGCCAAGGCCAAACCCCGGAAAAAGACCGCGCCGCCGCCGGCCGCGACCGAGGCCCCGGCGTCGGAGGCCCCGGCCGGGGAAGAACCGGAGACGGTGGCCCCGGAAGCCATGTGAGCCCCTGGCCGGCAACTCCCGCCGGCAACCCCGTACAAAACCTTCCGAGACATTCCGGAAAGTCAGGAGAGCGATGAAGAGAAGATCACGCCGCAAGCCTTCGGAGCGCGCGCGCCTGTTGCGGGTGTTCCGGGAGGCGCCGGGGCCGCTGACGTTGAAGGAGGCGGCGGCCTTGCTGGAGACGCGCCGGGGTGAGGTGAAGAATTTGGAGGGCCGGCTGGCGGAGCTGGTGCAGGCCGGGGACCTGCTGCGCCTGGAGGATGGGCGCTACGGGCTGACCGCGGCCATGAACCTGACGGCGGGGCAGCTCATCGTGCACCCCGACGGCTTCGGGTTCGTGACGCCGGAGGACGGCGGTCCGGACGTCTTTATCAACCCCCGCAACCTCAAGGACGCCCTGCACGGGGACCAGGTGGTGGTGCGGGTGGAGCACGTGCGCCGGGGGGGCCGGCGGGAGGGCCGGGTCATCCGGCTGCTGGAGCGCCGGGTGCAGGCGGTGGTGGGGGTGTTGTCGGAGGCGGCGGGCACCTGGTTCGTGAGCCCGGAGGACGAGCACCTGCTCTTCGATCTGGTGATTCCGCCGGAGGACCGGGGCGAGGGCCGGTTGGGGCAGGTGGTGCGGGCGGAGATCACCCGGTACCCCACGGAACGGCTGAACCCGTTGGGGCGGATCGTCGAGGTGCTGGGGGCGCCGGAGGACCCCGCGGTGCAGGGCAAGATCCTGATCTACAAGTACAAGCTGCCCCACACGTTTCCGGCGGCGGTCCAGGAGGAGGCCCGGCAGATCCGGCTGGAGATCACCCGGGCGGACTACGCCGGGCGGCTGGACCTGCGGGAGCTGCCCATCGTCACCATCGACGGGGCCAGCGCCCGGGATTTCGACGACGGCGTGGCCCTGGTGAAGCGGGCCGGGGGGGCCTGCACCCTGTATGTGGCCATCGCGGACGTGGCCCACTACGTGAAGCCGGGTGCGGCCCTGGACGCCGAGGCCTACCGGCGGGGGTCCAGCGTCTATTTTCCCCAGTACGTGATCCCCATGCTGCCGCCGGAGCTGTCCACCGACATCTGCAGCCTGAACCCCCAGGTGGAGCGGCTGGCGGTCACCGTGATCATGGATTTCGACCGCCGGGGCCGCCGGCAGAAGACGTGGTACACCCGGAGCATCATCCGGAGCCAGGCCCGCCTGACCTACGGCGAGGTGCAGCGCTGCCTGGACGGGCAGCGGACGCCGGCCCTGCGGGGCAAACCGAAGCTGGTGCAGATGCTGCGGCAGATGGGCAAGCTGTGCCTGCAACTGCGGGAGCACCGCCGGCAGCGGGGCTCCCTGATGCTGTCCATCCCGGAGGCGGAGGTGGAGCTGGACGACCAGGGGGTGCCCATCAACATCCACCGGCTGGACCACCTGTTGAGCCACCAGATCATCGAGGAGTTCATGATCGCGGCCAACGAGGCGGTGGCGGAATATCTGCGGGACCTGTGCGTGTTCCGGGTGCACGAAACGCCGGACAGGGACAAGATGGCGGCCTTCCGGACCCTGCTGAAGAAGCTGGGGCACGACCTGCCCCCGGCCGCGGACCACGACCCGGTGGCGATGTGCGAATTTTTCGACCGGCTGCGGGACACGCCGCTGGCCTTCCTGGTGCAGATCATGCTGCTGCGCTCCCTGAAACAGGCGCAGTATTCGGCCCTGAACCGGGGCCACTACGGGCTGGCGGCGCCCTTCTACACCCATTTCACCTCCCCCATCCGGCGCTACCCGGACCTGATGGTGCACCGGCTGCTGCTGGCCCGGCAGACCGGCCAACCGCCGCCGGTCCCGGAGGACCCCGAGGACCTGGAGGACCAGGCCCGCTTCCTGTCGGCCCGGGAACGCACCGCCATCGAGGCGGAGCGGGAAATGCTGGCCCGTATGCAGGCGCGCTGCCTGGCGGAACACGTGGGCGAGGAGTTTTCCGGGGTGATCAGCGGGGTGACGGCCTTCGGCTTCTTCGTCAGCCTGCAGGAGATCTTCGCGGAGGGCCTGGTGCGGTTGGTGGACCTGCCCGGGGACTACTACCGCTACCAGGAATCCCGCCTGCGGCTGCTGGGCACCCGGACGGGCAAAACCTACCAGGTGGGGGACCCGGTGCGGGTGCGGGTGGCCCGGGTGGACCTGCGGCGGCGACACATCAACCTGGTGCTGGCCGACACGCCCCCGCCGGCGGCGGCCGCCGCAACCGGGGAGCAGCCCCCCGAGACCGCCGGGAGCGGCGAGGCCGCGGCGCGGCCCCGACGGCGGCGGCGGTCGAAGAAGACGGCCTGAGGGAGGGGCCCGGGGCGCCGGGTTGAGGATGGCGGGTTGAGGATTGAGATTTGAGTGATTGAGGGAGGGGGCCAGGGGTCCAGGGCCCCGGCCCCCGCCCGCACACTCCCGCCGCCAGCCCCGGAAAGGGGTTGGGGGGTGAGGTTGAGGAGGCGGGGCGGGCTTGCCCCGCCACCCCCGGAAAGGACCGGCGCGTCGGGTCAGGGGCCCGAGGCGCCGGTGTTTTTTTGAGGGTGGGGAAGGGGGCGGGGCCGGTTCACTCCAGGGTGAATTTGTATTTCTGCTGGTCCTGGGGCACGTACCACTTGATGAAGTTGTAGTCGATGCCGGCGGGGGCCGGCTGAACGCCGTGGAAGCGGCGGGCGATGGCGGGCAGGGCCTCGGGGACGAAGAGGAAGGTATAGGGCTGGTCGACGGCCAGGATTTCCTGGAAGCGGAAGTAGCACTTTTTCCTCAGGGCCTGGTCGAAGGTGTGGCGGCCCTGGTTCAGGAGGGCGTCCACTTCGGGGTTGTGATAGTGGATGAAGTTGAGTTCGCCGGGTTTGACCTTGGAGGAGTGCCAGATGTCGTAGACGTCGGGGTCCTGGCCGGTGGTCCAGCCCAGCAGGACGGCCTCGAAGCGGCCCTTGTTGATGAACTCCTTGATGAAGGCGGCCCATTCCACGGTGCGGATGTGCACCGTGATGCCGATGTTCTTGAGGCGGCGCTGGATGATTTCGGCGGTGCGGGTGCGCACTTCGTTGCCCTGGTTGGTGAGGATGGTGAATGCGAAGGGCTGGCCGGCCATCCGCAGGGAGCCGTCGGGGCCGGGCCGCCAGCCGACTTCGGCGAGCAGGGCCCGGGCCTTCTCCGGGTCGAAGGGAAAGGCGGGCACGTCGGGGTTGTAAAACCAGGTGCCGGGCTTATAGGGCCCGGTGGCGGGCTGGCCCAGGCCGAAGAGCACGCCGTCGATGATCTCCTGTTTGTCGATGGCGTGGGTGAGGGCCTGGCGGACGCGGCGGTCCTGAAACTTGGGGTCCAGGAGATTGTAGCCCAGGTAGACGTAGGTAAAGGAGGTGTACTTGTATTTTTTGTACAGCCGGTGGAAGCGGGGGTATTCGGTCTGCCGGGTGTATTGGGGGGGAGTGAGCCCCATGCGGTCGATGTTGCCGGCCTTGAGTTCCAGGAACATGGTGGCCATGTCGGGTTTGATGAGGTAGATGTAGCCGTTGAGGTAAGGGCGGCCCTCGAAGTAGTCGGGGTTGTAGGTGAGGATGATGCGGTCGCCGGCCTTCCACTCCTTGAAGCGGTAGGGGCCGGTGCCGATGGGGCGGCGGTTCAGGGGGGACTGGAGCAGGTCCTGGCCCTCCAGGAGATGTCGGGGCAGGATGTTGAGCCCCCAGCTGCCCAGGGCCGGGGCGAAGGGTTGGGGATAGGTGACCCGGAAGGTGTAGTCGTCGGGGGCGTCGGCCTTTTTGACCTGCTGGTAGTCGCCGGAGTAGGCCGTGGGGGTCTTGGGGTCCACCATCAGGCGGTAGGTGAAGAGCACGTCCCGGGCGGTGAAGGGGGCGCCGTCGTGCCAGCGGACGCCGCGGCGGAGGTGGAAGGTGATGGTGAGGCCGTCGGGGGAGATGTCCCAGGATTCGGCCAGGTCGCCCACGAGATTGAGTTGGCCGTCGTACTTCACCAGGCCGTTGTAGATGAGGGAGGAGACCCCGTGGGAGGCGGAGTCGGAGGCCAGGGGGGGGATGAGGGTGGAGGCGTCGCCGATGGCCCCGTCGATGAAGAGGTCGCCGTAGGCCGGGGCGGTGTCGGCGGGGGCGGG
>CAYRYV010000092.1:0-8602 GCA_964428565.1 uncultured Desulfobacterales bacterium
AAGCAAATCATCCGCGGCTTTCCCATACCTTTCTCTTAATATACAAGGGCGGGAATATCGTGATGCTTTTCGATCCGAACCCAAATGGGTTTACCATGTTCTACTTGGATTTCTTGGAGAGTATATAATCCAAGGCCAACTATTGATTTATCAATAACTTCAGCGGTTATCCATGTATTCTCATCTGAAGAAATTTTTACTTCAATCTGAACGCGTTCGCGTTCGTATCGTCTCCTATCTGGTGCAATTGGTAGTTGGCCAAGTGTTCTAGATACATCGAATTGATTAATAGGAAAGTATTTTCTAAAACCATATCTCATTAAGCTGCGATAGTGGCTATAAGTTCTCGGCGCAATCTGATTACGTCCATTTTTCTCTAAATAATCATTTATATCATCAAGAGAAGCCTTGCCTCGCATGGTTATAAAGTAATCGTAGCCCATTAACGCATCGACGAACTTTGCTGACATTGTGAATCCCCCTTACTTTAAAATAGAAGGGTTACAAAGCTCAACTTCCAATTTATTTATCCTTTTTTTCGCTGACTGCAAATAAATTTGATGAATTTCATAACCTACGTAATGTCGTTTGCTTTGTAGCGATGCTATGGCTGTCTGTCCACTGCCCATGAAAGGGTCTAGTACAATTTCCTCTTTAAAAGTATATAGCTGGATCAATCGATATGGCAACTCCACTGGGAAAGGAGCCGGATGTCCGACTTTTTTAGCTGATTCCGCGGGGAAGGTCCAAACACTCTTAGTGAACTCTAAGAATTCCTCCCGGGAGATAGTTGGCCTGCGCCTCATAGGATTTGGCCGGTTATAACTCTCCTTAGAGAAGATGAGGATATATTCGTGCACGTCCCGCAAAGTGGGGTTGGCCGCCGACAGCCAGCTCCCCCAGGCGGTGGAGGAGCTGGCGCTGGCCGCCTTGTTCCAGATGATCTCCCCCCGCATGAGGAAGCCCAGGGCCGTCATGTCCTCAATAATGCCGGCGTGCAGGGGGATATAGGGTTTGCGGCCCAGATTGGCGATGTTGACGGCTGCCCGTCCCCCCGGCACCAGCACCCGGTACACCTCCCGCCACACCCGGGTGAGGAAGGCCCGGTATTCCTCCAGAGTGAAATCCTCATCGTAATCCTTGCCCACGTTATACGGGGGCGACGTCACCATCAGGTGCACGCAGTCGTCCGGCAACTCCGCCATGTCTTCGCTGGAGCGGCAGAAGATGCGGTCCAACGCCTCCGCGGGGACCGGGTTTTCCCGGTAGGCCGCCGGTTCCCCCTGGGGCTGCCCCTGATACAGCCGCCCGGCGTAGAAGGCCGAGGCATCGTGGCCGGCGCGCCCCGGGGAGCCGAAGGCGCTGGTGCGGGTGGTTTTCCGGACCTTGGGTTTCATGCCGGGGGCGGCATTACTTGGCCAGCCCCGCCAGCTTCTTCAGGTCCAGCTGTTGGGCGGCAGTCTTCAGGATGTCGGTATTCTCGATGCCTTTGCCCTTGAGGGTCACCAGGAAGCGGCCGCCCACGCTCAGGATCAGCTCACCCCTTTGGGGTTGATAATGATATGTTTCCATGCCTTGGGCGCCGTCCAGTTCCACCGGCCGCACATACTTTTCGGTGCTTTCCATGGTGACATTCTGCCCCAGACCCAGGGCCGCCATTTGGGCCGGATGACCATCCATGACGCTGATCTCCAGACTCGCTTTGCCGGACGTATATGTCGCCTTGGCCTGGCTCATCCGCATCTGGCCTCCGGTGATGGTCTGGCCCGAGGGTTTGCCCTTCATTTCCCAGCCTTGCAGCTTCACCTCCACGAAGGGCAGCAGCTCCTTAAAATTGATGGGCTCCGCCCGCAGAGCCGTTCCCCATCCCGCCACCACCAACGCCGTTGCGAACGCCAGGATCGCTCGCCCCGGATACAATTTTCCCATATTCGTCTCTCCTTTCCTTGATCAGCAGGCCAAGCCCTGCCCTGCCGGCATCATAGCCCGACCGACAACCGCCTGACAACCCCTTTTTCCTGCATCAGGCGCCTGCGGTTCTCCACCGGGGCTTTATGCCAGCCGCGTCCGGAAGCGCAGCACGCTCAACCCCAGGATGGCCAGCCCCAAAATCCCCAGGGCGGCGATCTGGGGCCACAGGATATGCAGCCCGGCGCCCTTCAGAAAGACGTCCTGGACGATAATGATAAAATAACGCAAGGGATTGATATACGTCAGGTACTGCACCGCCTCCGGCATGTTGTGAATGGGAAAGACCAGCCCCGAAATCAGGATGGCCGGCGTGAAGAAAAAGGTGCTCACCATCATGGCCTGCTGCTGGGTATTGGTGACCGTGGAAATGAACAGCCCCACCCCCACGGAAAAGAACAGAAAGGCAATGGTCCCCAGAATCAGCACCAGGACGCTGCCCCGGAAAGGCACCTCGAACCAGAAGATGGCCACCAGGGTGACCAGGGCCACGTCCCCCAGGGAGATAATGGTAAACGGCACGGTTTTCCCCAACAAAAACTCCACCGGCCGGATGGGGGTCACCAGGAGCTGCTCCATGGTGCCGATCTCCTTCTCCCGCACCACCGACAGGGCCGTGAGCATAATGGACACCAGCATCACCACCATGGCGATGACCCCGGGGACGAAGGAATGGCTGCTGGTGCGGTTGGGGTTGAACCAGGTCTGCTCCTCCACCGTCACCGGGGTGCCGAACTCCGTTGCCCGGCCCTGACGGTTGAGACGCCCGGCCAGGAGGTGGCCGTTGTAATCGGCCAGGATCGCCCCGGCGTAGCGGCCCGTCACCAACGCCGCGTTGGAATCGGTGCCGTCGATGACCCACTGCAACGAGGCGCTCTGGCCGGCCTTGAGCCGCCGGCTGAAATCATAGGGGAAGCGCAACGCCAGGGTGACTTTGCTCCGGTCCAGGAGGTCCCGCACCACGGCCGGCGACTGGGTAAAATAGTCCACGTCGAAATAGATGTTGGCGCGAAAGCGGTTGATCAGTTCCCGGCTCTCGAAGCTCTGGGACTCGTCATAGACCACCGTGCGGATCTCCTTGATATCGAAGTTCACCGCATAGCCGTAGGTCAGCAACTGGATCAACGGCGGCAGGAACAGGAATATCCGCAACCGGGGATCGCGTCCCGCCTGGATGAACTCCTTGATGATGATGCGGTAGATGCGCCTGCACATCGGTGGTCAGTTTCGGGTTGCCGGTTTTAGGTTACAGCTCACAGTTCAAGGCTCACTGAATTTTTTTCACGAATTTGCGCCCCGCCAGCAGCAGGAAAAAGGCGGCGAAAGCCCCCAGGATCAAGGCGTCGGGCCACAGAATCTCCAGGCCGATGCCTTTGAGATAAATGCCCTTGCTGATCGTCACCAGGTAGGTGGCCGGAACGATGTACGAGATCAGTTGCAGGGCCAGCGGCATCTGGGCGATGGCGAAGATCGACCCCGAAAGCAAAAAGGCCGGTAAAAAGGTGGTCAGCACCGCCTTCTGGTAGGCTTCCAACTGGCTGTGGGAGGTCACCGAAATGAGCAGGCCCTGCCCCAGCACCACCAGCATGAAGATGGCCGTCAGGCCGATGAAGAGCAGGGCGCTGCCCCGCAGCGGCACCGCAAAGAGAAACTTGCCCATGGTCATGGCCAAAAAGACGTCGAACATGCCGATAATGAAATACGGCCCCATTTTTCCCAGGATCAGCTCCGATTTCCTGATGGGGGTGGCCATCAGGCCTTCCATGCTGCCCCGTTCCTTCTCCCGGATGATGCACAGGGCGGTGAGCAGCGCTCCCACCATGGTCATGATGATGGCGATGAGCCCCGGAATGATGAAATTGCGGCTCTCCAGGTCTTCGTTGAACCACACCCGGGTTTCGGCGTTGACCGGCATCTCCGGCCGGATAACCCCGCTGCGCTGCAGCCGCTCCACCATCAAACCCTGCCGGTAAGCCGACACCACCCCTTCCACATAACCCAGGATCAGGTTGGCGGTGTTGGCGTTGGTGCCGTCCACCAGGGCCTGCACCTTGGCGGTTTTCCCCTCCTTAATCTGCCGGGAAAAATCATGGGGCACCACCAGGGCCAGCCAGATGGCCCGCTCATCCATCAGTTGGCCGATCTCCGCATAACTGGAGACGTATTTCTCCACCTGGAAATAGGCGGAGCCCCGGAAGCCCTGCAGGAAATCCCGGCTGAGCTGACTGCCTTCCATGTCATAGATGGCCGTGGGCACGTGCTTGATGTCCAGGTTCAGGGCGTAGCCGTTGATGAGCAGGAGCACCACCGGCAGCAGCACCACCTGGATGAGGCTGGCCGGGTCCCGGCGGATGTGAATGACTTCCTTGCGGAAGATGGCCCAGGTGCGCGTCAGGTTCATGGGTGCTGGGGGTCAGTCATTTCCCCCCTTTACAAAAAGGGGGGTTTTTTTACTTTCTCTTGACTTGGTGAACCCTCACTGATTCTCCGACCTTCCGGAAGATGGCCCAGCGGGTGAGGTCCATGGGTGTTAGGTGTTATTACCCAAGCAAGAAGCCCATTACAATGGATCATACTCTTGCTACAAGACGTTATTTCTCTTCAGTATAGTATTCTTCAAAATCATTGTAATCAAATTCTACTCCTTTTAATGCATATTTTTTCACATTTTTACGGATTATGTTTGTTTTTATTATTTCAACAACAATACGATTTGGGTTCATTTGATATCCTTCTCCCCCTTTTACTTTTCCAAGAAATATATTAGCATTATGAATTATGGGCGACATATCCAAATTTATACTAATTTCATAAATATGACTTCTTTTTGTTTCCTCTCTAATATTATATTTTTTTAAAACATCATCAATATTAATGGGCCTTTCAAGGCCGAAGAAGCATTTCCTCTCGGAATATTCCTCATATATATTTCCAATTTGAGGCCAGAAATAATCACCATCTACTCTGTAGAATGGGCCATATGTACCACCTCCAATTAATTGAACTGCAACCATCCAATCAAATGCATCCAAAAACCATTCTCGGGGTGGGGATTCTAATTTTGGATTTATTTTTGGTAAATATTCCAATTCCCATATCTGTATTGCAGGGATAATTGGAAGTTTTGTTTCACTTTTCTCCCCCTTGCATATTTTGATAAAATCATCGTATGTATCAGTAAATTTCTTCATATTTTTTTCTCCCATGGACCTATTATAAAACAATACTGAACTTAGAAGAATTTCCTTTAAAAAATTCATCCTAATTATTTTCCGAGCGCTCAATCAACGAAATAAACGCGTCCTCCAGGCTGGGCTCCACCCGGCCCAGGCGCCTGATCTTAATGCCCGCCTCCCCCAACGCCCGGCGCACCGCCGCCTCCGCCTCTCCCGCGTCCGCCGCGGCCACGTGCAGGCCGTCCCCGAAGACCGCGGCCTCCTTTATTGCCGGCAGCTGCCGGACGATCTCCAGGGCCTCGCCCAGGCGCTCCGGATAGACCGCCAGGATGTGCTCCGGCACCGTCTTTTTCAGTTCCCGGGGCGTTCCCTGGATAATGATGCGCCCCTGATAGATCAGCACCAGCCGGTCGCAGAACTCCGCCTCCTCCATGTAGTGGGTGGTCACCAGAATCGTCACGCCCTTTTCCGCCAATGAGTAGATCATGTCCCAGAAGTTGCGCCGGGAAATGGGGTCCACGCCGCTGGTGGGCTCATCCAGAAAGAGTATGGGGGGCTCGTGCAGGATGGCCGAAGCCAACGCCAGTCGCTGCCGCAGCCCCAGGGCCAGGGTGCGGGTCATGTCCTGGCGGCGTTCCCACAACCCCACCTGCGTCAGCGCCGCCTGGGCCCGCTCCTGCAGCCGGGTATTGGACAGCCCGTAAATCCCCCCGAAAAAGGTGAGGTTTTCATAGGCGGTCAAGTCCTCGTACAGGGAAAAGCGCTGGGACATATAGCCGATGTGTTCCTTGATCCGGGCCGACTCCCGCACGATGTCAAACCCTGCCACCGTCCCGGACCCGCTGGTGGGGAGCAGCAGGCCGTTGAGCATGCGGATGGTGGTGGACTTGCCGGCCCCGTTGGGCCCCAGGAAGCCGAAAATCTCCCCCCGCCTCACCTGAAAGCTGACGTTGTCCACCGCCCGGAAGGAGCCGAAGTCCCGGGTGAGGTTATCGACGACGATGGCGTAGTCGTTGTCCATGGCAACTTGTATTATCTGGAAGTTAGGTAATAGGGCCTGGGGCCGCTCCCCGCCCTGCCTTAAATCGCTTTCTCCCTTATTATGGGTTGGGGGTGGGGGTTTGGGGGAGGGGGCAGGGACCATGGGTCCCTGGCCTCCTCCCCCAAAAAGGCCTCAGGCCCCTGGCCCTCCCTCGGCCGAACTCTTCTCCGCCCGCCGCACCATCTGCACAAAGACTTCTTCCAGGCCCGGCTCGGCCCGCTGGAGGCGGGCCTCCTCGAGCCCTCCCTGGTGCAGGACCGCCGCCAGCGGCTCCCGGGCGGCAGCGGCGTGCTCCACCGACACCAGCAGCCGGTCCCCCATGGCCAACAGCCCCCGGACCAGGGGATGCCCGGAGAGCAGCTTCTTGGCCGCGTACTGGTTGTCCACCCGCACCTCCAGGAGTTCTCCGTCAAAGCCGGCCTTGAGCTGGCGGGGCGGGGCCACCGCCAACAGCCGGCCGTTATCCAGCAAACCCACCCGGTGGGCCCGTTCGGCCTCGTCCAGATAGGCGGTGGACAGAAAGATGGTCAGGCCCTGCCCCAGCAGGCCATAGAGAATCTGCCAGAAGTCCCGGCGGGAGACGGGGTCCACCCCGAAGGTGGGTTCATCCAGGAAGAGCAGTTGCGGGGTGTGGATCAGAGCGCAGACCAGCCCCAGCTTCTGGCGCATGCCGCCGGAGAGGTTGGCCGCCAGCCGGTCGCCGAAGGGAGCCAGGTTGGCGAAGGCCAGGAGTTCCGCCACCCGGTTCTCCCGCTGGGCCCTGGGAACCCGGTAGATGTCGGCGTAGAAGGTGATGTTTTCCATCACCGTCAGGTCGTCGTAGAGCCCGAAGCGCTGCGGCATATAGCCGATGTGCTCCTTCAGGCCCTCGGACTGGCTCACGGTGTCGTACCCCAGCACCCGGGCCTCGCCCGCGTCCGGGTCCATGATGCCGCACAACATCCGGATGGTGGTGGTCTTCCCGGCGCCGTCGGGGCCCACCAGGGCAAAGGCCTCCCCCGGAGCCACCTCCAAGGTGAAGCCGTCCACCGCGGTGAGCGCCCCGAAGTGCTTGGTCAGGCCCACGGCCCGGATGGCCGGTTTATTGTTTCCCTCCATCCAGGTAAATGACCGCCTCCGCCGGCATGCCCGGCTTAAGTTCGTAGTTGGGATTGTCAGCGCGGATCTTGGTGCGGTAGACCAGCGTCACCCGCTCCTTGAAGGTCTCCACCGTCTTGGGGGTGAACTCCGCTTTGGAATTGATGAAGGAAACCCAGGCCGGATACCTTTTTTCCGGGTAGCTGTCGGTGGAGAGAGTTGCTTTCTGGCCGTAGCGCACCTTGGCCAGGTCGGTCTCCGGGATATAGCCCTCAAAATAGATGTGGTCCAGGTCCCCCAGGGTCAGCACCACGCTGCCCACCGCCGCCACCTCCCCGGGCTCCGCCGGCCGGGTGAGCACCACGGCGTTCACCGGCGCGGTGATGGTGGCGTACCCCAGGCGGGTCTCGGCCAGTTCCAGGGTCGCCTGGGCCTGTTTGAGTTCGGCCCGGGCCGCCTCGATATCTTCCCGCCGGTAACCTTCCTGCCGGAGATTGAACTGTTGTTGGGCCTGCCGCAGGGCCGCCCGGGCCATGAGATAATCGGCTTCGGCCTTGTCCCGGGTCTTGGCCGGCACGGTCTTGCGTTCGAAGAGTTGTTGTTGGCGCTGGTAGTCGATCTCTTTATTTGTCAGATCGGCCTGGGCCTGGGCCACGGCCGCGCCGGCCTCTTTGACCTCCTGGGGCCGGTAGCCCCGCTCCAGCTTAGCCAGATTGGCCTGGGCCGCGGCCAGACGGCTCCGGGCGGCCGCGACCTCATCCTTCAGGTCCTGGGCCTCCAGTTCCGCCACCACCTGCCCGGCCTTGACCCAATCCCCCTCCTGGAAGTGAATCGCCGCGATCTTCCCCGGCACCTTGAAGGCCATATCGGTCTCCGTGGCCTCGATGTGCCCGGAGAGGCGCAGTTCGTTCTGCGGCCCGCCCTGGTTGCGGAAATACAGCCAGGAACCAAAGCCCGCCAGCAACGCCAGCACTATGATGACCAGCAGCCTGCGCTTTTTCATAACCTCAGAGGATGATCTAGAAAATTATCCGGGGGTGCAGCTATCTTTAGCTCTTTTATCGAAAAAATCTTAATATGACAAATAAAAATACGGCATCAACTCATTTTTCTTTTTTGGTTGCCCCGGCCTCAGGTGCATCTCGGTTCCGCAGAAATCGACATAGGTAGGCCCTCGCGGGCTTTCCCTGTCACACCACCGGGCGTACGGGTCCGTACACGGCAATTCGGTTGGTTAAATTCCTATCCGTAATTAACTTGACATTTATCAAATAATATGGCATCCATACCCATAAAAATGCTCAAAGGAGGTGTGCATGCCAAGGTTGCCGTCATGGGC
>CAYRYV010000093.1:0-6858 GCA_964428565.1 uncultured Desulfobacterales bacterium
AAAGCACTGTAACGACTGGAAAAGAATCGGCAGGATTGAATTTCCTGAGGTGGATCCGGTTTCCTTGGACACGGGAATGGGGGATAATCAGTGGACCAGGAGGACCGGAAGATGGCAAAGGATAGGGATGTTGACCGGGTAAGGGAAGAGGTTCGCCCAGGGGGGGACGGAGGGAGGCCGTAGGCCGACCGGAGTCCCCCCCTGGGGAGGGGGCCATGGGGCTATTGGCCCAGGGCCAGCGTTGGACGGCGGCCAGGAAACGAGAGGTGGTGCTGCGTATCTTCCGGGGCGACCCCCTGAAGGCAGAGTTGGACCACGCCATGAAACGGCTGGGCGAGTTGACCATGGAAAACGAGTTGCTGTGGGCCCGGGTGAGGCGCCCCGGCCCTTTCGCCCAGAGGAGGTCGAAGACATGAGCGGTCTGGCCTCCTCTGCCACCAGCAGGCCTTATGGCGTCAAGCTGGTCTGCCTGCCACCTGGGAGCAGCCCCGATCGTCTTACTACGCCTCCCGTGGCGGCCCGGGGCCGTACCTGCGCCTGGCCCCGCCCGGCAAGCGCGGGCCGAAGACCGCCCTCGCTGACGCCGAACTCCTGGAGCTGAGCCGGGCTGACCTGAACGCGTCGCCGTTTCAGGGGGAGGGGCACCGCAAGGTGTGGGCCCGGCTCCGGATGCGGGACGGGGTCAAAGTAGGCCGCCGCCGGGTCCTGCGGCTCATGCGGGAGAACTACCTGCTCTCCCCCCATCGAGGCCGGCGAGGCCATCCCAACCCCCACCAAGGAGAGATCGTCACCCCGGCGCCCAATCTCATGTGGGGCACCGACGGCGCCAAGGTCTTCACCGTGGAGGACGGCTGGGGTTGGCTCTTTGTGGCCGTGGAGCACTGGAACGCCGAGTGCATGGGGTGGCACGTTTGCAAACAGGGAACCCGGTTTGCGGCCCTGGAGCCCATTTCTCAAGGCTTGATGACCACTGTCGGCTCGGTGGCGGCGGACGCCGGCCGGGGTCTGGCCCTGCGGATGGATCACGGCACCCAATACCTGTCCGACCATTTTCAAAACCAGCTGAAACACTGGGGGATCAGCCCCAGCTTCGCCTTTATCGAGCAACCTCAGACCAATGGCGTGGCCGAACGCTTCATCCGGACCCCAAGGAGCAGGTCATTTACGGCCGGGTGTTTCAGAATCTCCAGGAGGTGCGGGACGCGGTCAGGCGCTTCGTAGACACTTACAACCAGGAGTGGCTGCTGGAAAAGAACGGCTACCAAAGCCCCCGGCAGGCCAGGGCGCAATGGCTCGCCCAAGCCTCACTCGCCAGGGCGGCTTAAGAGAAACTTGTGTCCAGAAAACCGGGTGCGGTACAGTTATTTATAAAAAAAATTGTGAGCTTGCCTCATGGTAGCAGATAAACCGGCTCACACAGGCTTGAGGTCTTTGGTTTCCGAGACCGGCTTCAACTTCGTGAAAATTTTTTCTTGACACCGGCAGGGGAATTGGGTTATCTGATTGAACAAGGAGAGCAACAAAGTCGATGAACGCACGGCAATTTCAGGGCAGCTATTATTTTTATTTTTATTTTGGGCCCTGGACCTGCGCCTCGACTTGGCTGGCTCTCTGATTAAGTTTACCCAAAGACCCAAAAAAGCCGTGGCGCAGCCGAAGCGACCACGGCTTTTTTATTGGCGGCCGTGGTCAGGAAAAAAATTGGGGACGCCCGGCGGCAAAAGGAGGATGCAGCGGTGATCGGCAAACAGATTCGTTTGGAGAGGATTCTCAATCGGGAAACGGGCCGGACGGTGATCGTACCCATGGACCACGGGGTGACGGTGGGGCCCATCGCCGGGCTCATCGACATGAAGAGCGCGGTGAACGGCGTGGCCACCGGCGGGGCCAACGCCATCGTCATCCACAAGGGGCTGGTGGCCACGGGCCACCGCCGGGGTGGCAAGGACGTGGGGCTGATCATCCACATGTCGGGCTCCACCAGCCTGTCGCCCTTCCCCAACGCCAAGACCATGGTGTGTACGGTGGAGGAGGCCATCAAGCTGGGGGCCGACGCGGTGTCCATCCATGTCAACATCGGCAACGGCATGGAGCGGGAGATGCTGGAGGACTTCGGGCGGGTGTCCCGGGAGGCGAGGGACTGGGGCATGCCGCTGCTGGCCATGATCTACCCCCGGGGCGAGAAGATCAAGGACGAATACGACCCGCAGACCCTGGCGCACGCCGCCCGGCTGGGGGCGGAGTTGGGGGCCGACATTATCAAGGTGAGCTACACCGGCTCGGTGGAGACCTTCCGGGAAGTGGTGCAAGGGTGCACCGCGCCGGTGGTGATCGCCGGGGGCCCGAAGATGGAGAGCGACCGGGACATTCTGGAGATGGTCAAGGGCGCGGTGGAGGCCGGAGGCGCCGGGGTGTCCATCGGCCGCAACGTCTTCCAGCACCGGGACCCCAGCCGCATGGTGGGGGCCATCAGCCTGCTGGTGCATGAAAACAGCACCGTGGACGAGGCGTTGGGCTTTTTGCAGACCTAAAGGGGACGAGGCGCCATGAAACAGGCATGGGTGAAGGTTGACCCCTGGGACAAAAAGCGGCTCACCACCGCTTTGGAAGGGGGGGCCGACGCGGTGGTGGTGCCGGCGGGGCGGGCCGCGGACGTGCGGGCCTTGGGCCGGATCACGGTGGTGGCCCCGGACGGCGACCTGGTGTTGGGGGCCGACGTCAGCGAGGCGAATCTGGCCAGCATGGCGGACGAAGCCGAAGTGGCGCGGCGGGCCCAGACCGGGCCGGTGATCGTCCATTGCGATGACTGGACCATCATCCCCCTGGAGAACCTGGTGGCCCAGTGCGCCGCCAATCTCTTCGTGGAGGCGGCCACTCTGGAGGAGGCCCGCACCTTTCTGGGCGTTTTGGAGAAGGGGGTGGACGGGTTGGTGATCACCGCCGGCGACTTGAAGACCGTCAAGGCCATCCTCAAACTGGTCAAGGAGAGTTCGCCGCCGGTGGAGCTGGCCGCGGCCCGGATCACCGGGGTCAAGTCCCTGGGCATGGGCGACCGGGTGTGCGTGGACACCTGCACCAACATGGGCCCGGGGGAAGGCATGCTGGTGGGCAACTCCTCCGCGGCCCTCTTCCTGGTGCACGCCGAATCCCTGGAGAACCCGTACGTGGCGGCCCGGCCCTTCCGGGTCAACGCCGGGCCGGTGCACGCCTATATCCGGGTGCCGGGGAACAAGACCCGCTACCTGGGGGAACTGGCCGGGGGCGACGAAGTCCTGGCCGTCAACGCCCAGGGCCGGACGCAGCCGGCGGTGGTGGGTCGCCTGAAGATCGAAAAGCGTCCCCTGATGCTGGTGACGGCGAGCTTCGCAGACAAGGAGTTCAGCACCATCCTGCAGAACGCCGAAACCATCCGGCTCACCCGGCCGGGGGGGGAAGCGGTGTCGGTGGTGCAGCTGGCGCCGGGCGACGAGGTGCTGGTGGCCCTGGAAGAGGCCGGCCGCCACTTCGGCATGAAGGTGAGCGAGACCATCGTGGAGAAATAACGTGGCCAGGCACATTTAACAAACGGGACGGCTATGCAAGAAACGGATAAAGACGCCCTGCGGCAGCGGATCGACCAACTGGACGAAGCATTGGTCTCCCTCATCAATGAACGCCTGAAGATCGCCCAGGCCATCGGCGAAATCAAGAACAAAGAACGCCTGGAAACCCTGGACCCCCGGCGGGAGAAGCAGGTGATGGCCCACCTGCAGCAATACAACCGGGGGCCGCTGACGGGCGAGGGCCTGAGAAATATCTACCGGGAGATCATCTCGGAGGCCCGGCAGATTCAGCGGCCCCTGTCGGTGGCCTTCCTGGGGCCCGAGGCCACCTTCACCCACCTGGCGGCCATCAAAAAGTTCGGGCGAGCCACGCAGTTCACCCCCCTGACCACCATTGCCGAAATCTTCCAGGTGGTGGAAAAGGGCAAACACCATCTGGGGGTGGTGCCCATCGAGAACTCCACCGAAGGCATGGTGAACGACAGCCTGGACCTGTTCGTGGACACCGCCCTGAATATCTGCGGGGAGATTTACCTGGAAATCTCTCATGATCTGATCTCCCGCACCGGTCAGAAGGCTGATATCGAGATCATCTATTCCCACCCCCAGGCCCTGGGCCAATGCCGGCAGTGGCTGCGGAACCACCTGCCCCACATCCCCGTCATGGAGGTCAGCTCCACGGGGGTGGCGGCCCAGAAGGCGGCGGCCAACCCCAACTCCGCGGCCGTCGCCAGCGCCTTTGCCGCCGCCCTCTACGAGCTGCGGGTGGTGGAGCCCCGCATCGAGGACCACCCCGGGAACGCCACCCACTTCTTCATCATCGGGCCGCAATTCCCTGGACCCTCGGGCCAGGACAAGACCTCCATCACCTTTGCGGTGGACGACCAGCCCGGCGCCCTCTACAAAATGCTCCGGCCCCTGGCGGAGCGCAACCTGAACATGACCCGCATCGTCTCCCGGCCCATGAAGACGGTGGCCTGGCGCTACCTCTTCTTCGTGGACCTGGACGGCCATCAGCTCGATGAGCCGGTGGCCGCCTGCCTGCAGGAAATGGAGGAGATGAGCGCCTTTTTCAAGATCCTGGGGTCCTACCCCCGGGCCGAAGCCGTGGAGGTGATCAGTTGAAGCCCATTCGCATCTGCGTGCCGGTGGTGGCCCCTACCCCGGCGGAGGCGGCCCGGGCCTGGGAAAAAATCGCTCACCAGGGGTATCTCACCGAATTGCGGGTGGATTATCTGGAACCGCCCGTGGATCTGGCGGCCCTGTTCCAGGACCGGCCGGGGCCGGTGATCGTCACTAACCGCCTGCGAACCGAGGGGGGGCGCTGGCAGGGCGGTGAGGCCGCCCGGCGACGCCTCCTGGAAGAGGCCATCACCCTGGGGGCCGACTACGTGGACCTGGAGTTTACCGCCGATCCCGACTGGCGGCGGGAATTGTTGGTCCACCGGGGCGGCTCCCGGATCATCCTGTCCTGGCACGATTTTACCAGCACGCCGCCCGCCGACCGCCTCCGGGAAGTGCTGGAGGAGATGTTGGCCCAGGACGCCGACATCGTCAAACTGGTCACCTTCGCCCGGCAGCCGGCGGACGCCGTGCGCCTGCTGACTCTGATTCCCGCCGCCCTGGAACGGGGCCGGGAGATCATCGCCCTGGGCATGGGGCCGGAGGGCAAGTTCTCCCGGGTGGTGGCGCCGCTGTTGGGAAGTTACCTGACCTTCGCCACCCTGAAAGCCGGCCAGGAGTCGGCTCCGGGGCAGATGACGGTGGCGGCGCTGCTGGCCGCCTGGGAGATGCTGACATGATCGACGGCGCCACCCGGGTCTTCGGCATTTGCGGACGGCCGGTGCGCCATTCCCTGAGCCCGGCCATGCACAACGCCGCGTTTGCGGCCATGGGGATCAACGCCGTGTATGTGGCCTTCGAGGTCCGGGACCTGCCCCGGGCCGTGGAAGGACTGCGGGGCCTGGACATCGGCGGGGTGAGCGTCACCATTCCCTTCAAGGAGGACATCATTGCCCTCCTGGACAAAGTGGACGACCGCGCCCGGGCCATCGGGGCGGTGAACACCGTGGTGAACCGGGAAGGACGGCTGTGGGGGACCAACACCGATTGGGAGGGGGCGGCCCGGGCCCTGCAGGACCAGATTGAACTGGCGGGGAAACACGCCCTGCTCCTGGGGGCCGGGGGGGCCGGCCGGGCCCTGGTCTATGCCGTCCAGCAAGCGGGAGGCCGGGTGACCGTGGCCGATCCGGACACGGCCAAGACCGCGGCCCTGGCCCGGGAGTTTGGGGTGGAGGTGGCGGGGCCGGCCGACCTGGGCCGCATCCCGGCCACCGTCCTGATCAACGCCAGCCCGGTGGGGATGGCCCCCCGGGTGGAGGACATTCCCCTGCCGCCGGAGGACCTGGGCCGCTTTGCCGTAGTCATGGACATGGTCTACAGTCCCCTGGAGACCCGTCTCCTGCGGGAGGCCCGAGCCCGGGGCGCAGTCGTCATCGACGGCCTGGCCATGCTGGTCTATCAGGGGGCGCGGCAGTTCGAGCTGTTCACCGGGGAGCCGGCCCCGGTGGAGGTGATGCGGCGGGCGGCGTATGCGGCCGCGGCACAGGCAGCCTGAGTACATTGGGATAAGTCGGGAGTAACGTCAAGGGGGGGAGTGCTTGCCACGGCCTTCTCGATTTCCGGACGGGAGCCGCAACGTGATGGCAGACGAAACGCGCCCATCAAGCTTATCCATCACCCGGGCGACAAGTGCGGACGCCCGGGAAATCCTGGCCCTGCAGAAGCTGGCCTATCAAAGCGAGGCGGCCATCTATCAGGACGACACCCTCCCGCCCCTCGTCCAAACCCTGCCGGAGATGGAAGCGGAATTGCAAAGCCGGCTCTTCCTCAAGGCCGTGACAGCAGACCGGATCGTCGGCTCGGTGAGGGCGCATCTCCAGGAGGGAACTTGCGTCATTGGCCGGTTGATCGTGCACCCGGCCTGTCAAAACCAGGGCCTGGGCTCGGCATTAATGACGGCGATCGAAGGGCGCTTTCCCCAGGCGGAACGGTATGCATTGTTCACCGGCCACCGGAGCGCACGCAACCTTTATTTATATAAAAAACTGGGCTACCAGAGGATGGGCAGCGAAAAGCTGTCCGCAAAGCTGACGCTAATTTTCCTGGAGAAGAGTGTTTAGTCAATCCAAATCCGGCTCAGTTGGGAATTGACGATGACCCGAGAAATCAAACCCGTTGATACTGTCAAGGCCACCCTCGCCCTCCCCGGCTCCAAGAGCTATTCCCACCGGGCGTTGATTGCCGCGGCTCTGGC
>CAYRYV010000094.1:0-6558 GCA_964428565.1 uncultured Desulfobacterales bacterium
CATCCGCCGCGGCCTCCGGCCCCGCCGCCCCCTAAAACGTCAACAGCGTGTAGCCCTGCTGCAGCCACGCCGCCAGGCTGGGATGCCCCTGCATCTCGTCCAGCAGCCGTAACCCCTGCTCCTGGACCGCGGCCAGCCCCCCCGTTTTCGTGGCGCAGGCCCGGCACACCCCGGCGATCAACCCCGCGGCCCTGACCTCCTGATAGAGCCCCTGAAAGGGGTTGCCGGCCTGGTCCAACTCCCCCGGCAGCCGGGTGGCCAGGCCTTCGATGATGATGGCGGCCTCGCCGCCCTGCCGCGTGATCTCCCGGGCATTCAACAACACGTGGGCGAAGCACATGGCCTCTCCCTGAAAAGCCACCAACGCCACCTTCATGATGTCCTCCTGTCATTATGCCGCGGCCTCGGCCGCGGCTTCTTATGCCTCAGAATTATCCCCGCCCGCCTCCCTTGTCAAGCCTCGCGGCCCCCCGGGGAGCCCGCCGCCGCCGGGCCGGCCGCCGTCCTGCGGTTGCGCCCCGCCCGCCCGGATTTTTTCCCGGCGCCGCCCCCGCCGGGACGGTCTCCCCTGAATTTTGTCCCTCCGGGCCTCCGCGCGGCGCGCAAATTGCTTGACAAGCACCCGGCGGTTGTTATATCGTTCACAAATATAAATAGGCAGAGGTGTCACAGTTTGGATTTTTGGGAGTGGCAAGTATTACAATCAAACCCAATATGAGGAGGTAAAGGTTTTATGAGTAAGATCCCCGCTGATTATCTGCCCCCGAAAGAAATCTGGCCCGAGTATACCTCGCCGGCCGAATTCCCGGTGCCGGGCAAGCTCAATCTGGCCGAATTCTTCCTTGATCGACACGTCCAAGAGGGCCGGGGTGACGCCGTCGCCATCCTCTTTGGGGACACCAAAGTCACCTTCAAGGAACTGCAGGCCATGGCCAACAAGGCCGCCAACATGCTGAAAAGCCTCGGTGTCGAGGCCCAGGACCGGATCGGCCTCCGCATGACCAACGCCCCCGAGGCCGTCGCCATCAACTTCGGTATCCAGAAGCTGGGCGCCATCCCGGTGCCGGTCTCCCCCCTGTGGGCCAAGGAAGAAGTCGCCTTCGTGGTCAACAACGCCGAATTCAAGGCCTTTGTTGTCAGCTTCCCCTTGATGGCCGCCGTCAATGACGCCAAGCACGAATTCGAGTTCCCCACTAAGGTCGTCGTGGTGGGCGGCAAACCCGAAGACGTCGAGGCCCAGGGCCATACCTCCTTCGCCAAGGCCATGGCCGCCGCCTCCGACAAGTTCGACAATGTCATGGTCGACCCCTATGACATCGGCGTCATCCTTTACACCTCCGGCACCACCGGCCAGCCCAAGGGCTGCGTCCACTTCGTCCGGGAAGTCTTCATCGAGGCCCAACTCGTCAACAAGTACGTCTACAAACTGGCCCCCGGCGATGTCCTGGGCGGCTCCGCCCCCGTGACCTTCGCGGCCGGCTACGGCACCTTCTGCCTCATCCCCTTCGCCGGCGGCGCCGCCATTTCCCTGCTGCCCAAGTTCACCCCCGACGACATGATGTCCACCGTCGTCAAACACGGCATCACGGTCATCACCGGTCTGCCCACGGCCTACCGGAAGCTGCTGGAAATGCCCAACTTCAACGATTACGACATCAGCAAGGTGCGGATGTACACCACCGGCGGCGACGCCCTCACCGGCAAGACCCTGGCCCAGTGGCAGGCCAAGACCGGCAAGCCCATCTGGGAAGGTCTGGGCGGCACCGAAATGATGCACCTGGTCACCTCCAACACCGTCGGCGACCTGCCCATGCCCGACTCCATCGGCCGGGCCATCCCCGGCTTCGAAGTCAAGGTCGTGAAGGAAGACGGCACCCCCGCGGCCCCGGGCGAAGTCGGCTCCATGCTCATCAAGGGCCCCACCGGCACCCTCTACTGGAAGCCCTACGTCCAGGATCAGAAGCTCCTCAAGTCCATGAAAAAGGGCATCAAAGACGGCTACAACATGATGGGCGACGCCGTCATGATGGACAAGGACGGCTACATCTTCTTCCAGGCCCGGGAAGACGACATGATCAAGTCTTCCGGCTTCCGTCTGGCCCCCAGCGAGATCGAGGACGCCATCATCCGCCACGCGGCTGTGCGCGATGACGCCGTTGTCGGTATCCCCGATGAAATCCTGGGCCAGAAGGTCGTCGCCATGGTGGAGCTCGAGCCCGGCCACAACCCCTCCCAGGAACTGGCCAAAGAGATCATCAACTCCTGCATGGACGTGCTGGCCAAGTACAAACTGCCCCGGGAAGTGGTCTTCCTGGAGTCCATCCCCCGCACGCCCACCGGCAAGATCATCAAAAAGGACCTGCGGAAACACTACTCCGACTATCCCAACAAGTTCAAGCTTCTCTAACCCGGGACCTTGAACCCGCCGGGGGGCCACCGCCCCCCGGTTTTTTTTGTGCGCGCCGCCGGCTGCCCCCGAAAAGATACGGCTACACCAGAGATACGCACACGCCATAACTGACGCGGCGGGTGTGGCTAGCTGAACGCGGCAGGCAACTCCGGAAACCGGTGGGCGGGAAACGAGGTAAGCCGGAACGGGTTTTCCCTTACGATCAGGCTGCTTGTCTTTATCACCGGTTACCCCTGACAGCCATGTTCACAAAATAAAACAATTAGTGAATATAAACGTTAAGCTATTTTAACATCCATAACAACACTTATCAGTTAATTCAGCATGTTATCAATGGCACAAGTCTTGCTTCTATCTTTTGTAGATAAATAGGGATTGCTGGCCACGCGCAGGGACGGTTCCATTTTGTGATCACCCCTGCCCGGCAGTCATCATGAGGGCAGCCCAAGGTCCAGTCAACGTCAAACTCGCTCTGAGGCGGGGACGGCAAACCCGGGGGGCTTTTCGTTGGCAACCACCGGGCGAGCTGGCTGGGAAGGGCCATCTGGCTTTTTTTCTTCGTTTTAATTGACCCTCAAGGAGGTTTTTATGAAGAAATGGCTGGTAAGTTTCGCCGTTATCGCCTTGTTATGTACGGGCCTCCTGGCCTCCAGCGGCCAGGCCACCACCCTTTCTTACAACGCCACCTGCGATAACGCTTTCTACATGTATATCAGTACCGACCCGTCGGTCCTGGGCACTCTGTTCGGGTCGGGAAACAATTGGGGTGCTACCTATTCCGGCAGCGTCGCCTTGATTCCCGGGGTCACCCAGTACCTGCAGATCGTGGGCGAAAACTGGGGCGGCCCGGCCAGCTTCATCGGCGACTTTACTCTCAGCGATGCCAATTTCTCTTTTGTCAACGGCGCCCAGTACCTGGTGACGAACATCAACGACTTCTTCGTGTCTGCCACCGGGTTTTATCTCCCGCCCAACGTTGCCACGGACTGGGGCCATAACGGTATAGGGCCCTGGGGCTTTCATCCGGCCATCGACGCCGGCGCCAGATGGATATGGACTGATGATTACGATGGTGCTGCCGCCTTTATTGTCACTGTCCTCACCCCGATTCCCCTGCCTCCTGCCGCCTTGTTGCTCGGCTCCGGCCTGGTGTGCCTGGTGGGGTTGAGGAAATTTCGGCAAAGTTAACCCGCGGTCGCCTCTTTTAAAAGCCCGGGGCAGGGTTGGTCGCCGCCCTGCCTCGGTTCTTGCGTATTGAGGCCGCCATCCGGCGCGCCAACCCCCGCCCTGCCTTTCGCCACATCCTCCCTCGACAATCCCCGGTTTCTCTGATATATTTCATTTTTTACTCCGTAAGCACCCCGAGGTCACTCCATGCCCTACGTTGACCTGCATGTCCATTCCACCGCCTCCGACGGCTCCCTCACCCCCGAGGCCGTCGTCGCCCTGGGCAAGGCGCGGGGCCTGGCCGCCCTGGCCCTCACCGACCACGACACCGTCGCCGGCCTCGACGCCGCCCTGGCCGCGGGGGAACGCCTGGGCATCGAGGTCATCCCCGGCATCGAAATCAGCGCCCGCTATGCCGGCGGGGGCGGCAGCATGCACATCCTGGGGTACTTCATCGACCACCGGCATCCCGGCCTGGATGGGCAGCTCGCCGTCCTGCAGCAGGCCCGGGCCGACCGCAATCCGCAGATCATTGAAAAACTGAATAAACTCGACATCCATATCACCATGGACGACGTCCGGGCCGCCTCCGGCGGCGGCCAGATCGGCCGGCCCCACATCGCCCGGGCCCTGCTGGCCGCCGGCTACATCTCCCACGTCCAGGAGGCCTTCGACCGCTACCTCAAGAGCGGCGGCGCCGCCTATGTCCCCAAGTTCCGCTTCCCGCCGGAGCAGGCCATCGCCCTCATCCGGGACGCCGGCGGCCTGGCCGTCCTGGCCCACCCCTTCACCCTGGGAATAGGCGAGTCCCCCGCCCTGAAAAAATTGGTCGGTGACCTCCAGGCCCTGGGGCTGACCGGCCTCGAGGTCTTCTACCCGGAACACTCCCCCGGCCAGCAGGACTTCTACCTCCAGCTCTGCCGCCAGTTCGCCCTGCTCCCCACCGGCGGCTCCGACTTTCACGGCGACAACAAGGAAGGCGCCAACCTGGGCCGCGGCCCCCAGGCCCCCCGCCTCACCTACGACCTGGTGGCCAACCTCAAATCCCGCCTCTCCCGGCGCCCCTGAAGCGGCGGCGCCCGCCGCCCCCCCTCAACCCGGCCGGCTGCCATTTTTCCCCGCCTTGCCCTATTTACCTCGGCCCCCGGCGTGCTTATATTACCAGACAAAGATTTTTCCCTGTGCCCGCCGTCCTCTCCGGGCGGCAGCCGGCGCCTGCCCACCGCCATCAGCTATAAGGAGGATCGCCATGCCGGATATCAACCAATTCAAGGATCAGTGCCGGGACATCGTCAACAATATGAGCAAGATGATCGTCGCCGCGCGTAGCGCCTTCAACCGCCACAGCACCTCCCATGTCAGCGACCTGAAAAATCTCCAGACCCTGGTCGGCCAACAACTCGCCGCCTTGCTCAAACAGGTGGAAACCGCGGCCGCGGCGGCCGCCGGCGACGACAAAATCAACCTCCTCCGGCTGCACAGCGTCCTCAGCCGGGTGCAGATCATCGCCGAGAACCTCGCCGGCCTCACCGACCCCCTGCAAAAAAAGATCGGCAGCGCCGTGCTCTTCAGCGAAAAAGCCGTGGGCCAGACCAACTATCTCTTTGACCTGGAGATGGGCCTGCTGCGCTCCGTCCTCGACACCATCCTCACGGAAAACGACTTTTTGAAAAAATATCTGGCCGGCGAAGGCCGCAAGATCGTCCAGGCCGCCAACGACTTCGCCACCGAACACGAGGATCGCCTCATCGAGGGCCTCTGCCAGCCCCAGGCGGCCCCCATCTTCCTGGCCATCCTGGACCGCTTCCGCACCATGGCCCAGCAGGAGATCGAACTGGCGGAGTTCATGGGCAAATAGCCCCCCACCACGAGGGCCGCGGCGTCCGCCGCCGCGGCCCTCCAGCCTGCCCGTTTACGGCTCCCCCTCCCGTCCCGCTCCCCGGTACACCTCGCCCGCCGCCCGGCTTACGCGCTCCTGATGTGGGGGCCGTAAACATGTCCTCTGCCGCCCCCTTTAGTCTTTCGCCCTTCGCCTTTGCCCTGCTCTTCCCCCCCCCCGTCCCGCTCCCCGGTACACCCCCCGGCAGCCGCCCGGCTTACGCGGCTCCTGGCGCGGGGGGCCGTAAACATGTCCTCTGCCGTCCCTTTAGTCTTTCGCCCTTCGCCTTTGCCCTGCTCTTCTCCCCCCGTCCCGCTCCCCGGTACACCCCCTGATTCTGAGGGTGGCCCCGACAACTTGTTGTCGGGGTGGCGCAGCCACAAGAGGCTCTTCTCCTCGCTCCCCCGCCCCCGCTCTTTCTCCCCGCTCCCCCGCTCCTGCCGGGCCACCTCTCCCGTGGTCCTTTGGCCTTGTAACCTTACCCTCCCCCTTCAGCCCCTTCGCCTGGAAAACCCCACACCCGACACCATGAACTAAGAACTACGAACCACGAACTGTTTTTGTGACATTTGTCCTATGTGTCTCATGTGTTCTGGAAACGCCCCCTGGTTTCCGTTACACTTTCTCCCCAGGGGCCGCCCTCCGGCTGCTGGCGGTTCGCGCCGGCAGCTTCCGTATGATCCCTGCTTCTTGCCGGGGAACAGGTCGGGATGAGGGGGGCTGGGAAAGTGCTGTCGAGAAGTGGCCCACGGCTCGCGGCCCGTACCGGTACCGCGGTGCACCGGCGCTCACAACCCCCTTACCCGGTACACCCCCGGTACATATCGGTACAGGTTCCGGTCTGTACCGGGTCCCGGCGGTCCGCCGCCGGGCCGTTGATATGAGGCTTGTGCGATGAATAAGAAAGGAAATCAAGGTGATATAAGAAAGGTGACTGCAACCGGCCCCGGTGTACCGGGTAGCCCGCGATTTTTTTCCCGGTACCCCGGTACACCGGGGAGCGTCGGGTTCCGGGGCCGTCGTGGCCCCGGGGACCGGCCCCCACCCTCATCCCTCTACGGGATGGGGGGTGGGGGTCCGGGGGAGGGGGCAAGGGCTGCAA
>CAYRYV010000095.1:0-6297 GCA_964428565.1 uncultured Desulfobacterales bacterium
TGAAGCGGAATGGAGCGGGATCCATCCGAAGCGGCTGCGCTGCGGAATGCGGGACGCTAGCGGGATTTACGGGATTTGAGCGGGATTTATCCGGGATTTGGGGGCCAAAAAAAAATTTTTTCCCATCCCGCTGAATAGCGGAATTTATCCGGAATGTCGCCGGCCCTCCCCCCCAGTCCTCTACGGGCTGGGGGGTGGGGGTCCGGGGGCCGGGGTCGTGAGACCCGTGGCCCCCGCCTCCGGTTCTTCCGCATCTCCGGCCGTCACCCGCCCAGGGCGTTGAGCAGCAGGGTCAGGGGTTTGGCGTCGGCGCCCGGCCCGGCGAACTGGATGGGGCCGGGGATGCGGTAGTGGTCTTCGACGGCCCATTTCGCCCGCAGGTCGGCCAGGATCTTGAAGGCGGGGGACTCGAGGTCGATCTTCTGTTTGGCGATGACCAGTTCCAGGCGGCCCTTGCGCTCCTCCAGGTGCATCAGGGGGGCCAGGGGGATGCCCACGGGCTGCCACTCCTCGATGGGCAGGTGCAGGTTGCGGATGGCGGCCATGTAGCCCGTGGCCCCGTTTTCCAGCAGGTTGAAGGCGGCGTGGCCCAGGTTGTAGCCGTAGTCGCAGTCGAACTTGGTGGGGAAGGTGCCGCGGCCGTCGTAGCCGTAATAGTGGTTCTGGGTCTTGAAGGAGCCTTTGTACAGGCCCTTGCCCCGCTGTTTGCGCAGGTAGGTGGCCACCATGCCCAGCAGGATGCGCTCGGTGTTCACCAGGGCGTACTGGAAGTTGCCGTGGGCGTCCCGGGGCAGGAGCAGCCCCCGCTGCAGCTCGGACGGCAGGCCCAGAAAGACCCGGCTGTCGTAATCCCGCCAGATGTCGTTGTTGTCGATGAGCTGCACCTGGTCCTCGAAGGGCAGTTTGTGGAAGGACTCCTCTTCGTGGGCCTCGCGGTTGTATTGGGCGATGATGGCGCTGATCTTGATGATCAGGTTGTTGATCTCCGGGATGAACTCCAGGATGCCTTCCGGAATGATGACGGTGCCGTAGTTTTTCCCCGCCTTGGCCCGGTCCACCACCACGTCGGCGATCAGGCGCACCACCTGGTGGATGGTGAGTTCCCGCTCTTCGATCTCTTCGCCGATGAGGATGACGTTGGGGTGGGTCTGCAGGGCCACCTCCAGGGCGATGTGGCTGGCGCTCCGGCCCATGAGGCGGTTGAAGTGCCAGTACTTCAGGTCGCTCTTGCAGTCGGAGTTGAGGTTCCCCACTTCGGTGGCGAAGGCCATGCAGGCGGAATGGTACCCGAAGGGGATTTGCAGCAGCCCCGGGACCGACAGGTCGCCGTCGATGGTCTTGGGGATGCCGATCACCTGCACGTGGAGTTCCCGGAGGTTCTCGGCCAGGAAGGCGGCGTTGGTGTTGGAGTCGTCCCCGCCCACGACGATGAGGCCGTCCAGGTGCAGGGCGGCGCAGGTCTGGCGGCACTTCTCCATCTTGTCGGCGGTGTCGATCTTGTCCCGGCCGGTGCCCAACATGTGGAAACCGCCCGTGTTTTTATAACGTTGGATCAGTTCGGCGGTGATTTCCTGGTGCTGATTGGTGATGATTCCCTTGGGGCCCGCCAGAAAGCCGATGAGTTTGTTGTCCCGGTGGGCCCGCTTGGCGGCGTCGAACACTCCGGCGATGACGTTGTGCCCGCCGGGCGCCGGTCCCCCCGACAGGACGATGCCGATCCGCCGCCGGTGCTTTTCCGGCGGGGCCTCGGCGGGGACGAGCTCCACCAGGCGGTTGCGGCTGACCACCGGCAGTTCTTTCTGGGCGGCCCGCAGCACTTCCAGGGGGAAGCCGTCCAGGGGCCGGGTGACGCTCCCGGCCCGGCCCAGCACCGGGCACAGGGGTGGCTGGTAATGCTGGCGCTCCCGGGAGATGGGGCTGTCGTTGGCCAACAGCTCGGCAACGAGGTCGGCGGAGGATTCCGGCGGGGCGGAGATTTTGGCTTCCATGGGGGCCTCCTTTGAGTCCACACACACTGAGACGCTGGTAGTTTTGTCACTTCAACCAGTATATTACCTTAACAGATCATCTTTGGTCAGGCCACATTGGCGCAGGATACCCAATAATGTGCCTTTGGCGATCTCATCATGCAGCGGAACTACAGTCTTATAAATTCCTTTTTCGAGGCTGACATGGCTACCCTTGGTCCTTACAACAGTAAATCCGTTTTTTTTCAATGCCTTAATCAATTCTTCACCGGAAATGACCGGCAATTTAAGCGCCAACCGGCACCTCTAAAGGATAAAGCATGATTTCCCCTGATTTTTCGGGGAGATCATCGGTTCCGAAACTCTCCAGGTAGAGTTCCACCGCTTCTCTCAGATTGGTTTGGGCTTCTTCTATGGTCTTTCCCTGGCTGACCACCCCCAGTTCCACGCACTGGGCTACATACCAACGTTCTTCCCTGGTAATAATGGCAGTGAATTTTTTTAACATTATCATCTCCTTCAGGAGATTTACAAAATCAATCAGGGGTTTGTCTGTTCTTCGCTGATGTTGTCCGCCGGCATCATCAGGAAGGGGCGCAGATTATCTAAACTCTTCTCCCCCACCCCCTTGACTTCCAACAAATCCTCCATCTTCCGAAACTCCCCGTGCTCCTGCCGATAGTCCACGATCCGCGCCGCCAGAGCCGGCCCGATCCCCGGCACCGCAGCCAGATCAGCGGCGCTGGCGGCGTTGACATCCACCAGCAGCCCCAGGGTCAGCAGCTCCTGGCCGGTCATCCGCCCCAGGCTGACGGCGCCGCCCGCGGCCACCGTAACCTTGGTGCCGCTGGCCAGGGAGGCGGCGCCGGCCTCCGGTATGGTGCCCTGCCAGCCGGCCCGGGCCAGCACCGCCGCCAGGGTCGGGGCCGTCTCAAAGGGATAGACCCCGGGCCGGGGCGCCTCCCCCGCCACTTCGATGAACCACAAGGGGCGGGGGGCGTCCGGCGGCGACGCCGGCGGCGTGGCCCGCCACACCAACACCCCCAGCAGGCAGCACCCCAGCAACAGCGTGATTCCCAGCTGCTCCCGGCTCCAGCCGCCCAGCAGCCTAGCGAGCCCCTTGCTCATCCTTTCCCAGTTTGTAGTTGATGCTGTCCACCAGGGCCTGCCAGGAGGCCTCGATGATGTCGTGGGAAACCCCCACGGTGCCCCAGCGGTCATGGGCGTCCCGGGACTCGATGAGCACCCGCACCTTGGCGTCGGTGCTGCCGGTGCCGGGGAGCACCCGCACTTTATAGTCGTCCAGGCGCATCTCCACCAGACGGGGATAGAAACGCACCAGGGCCTTGAGGACGGCGTTGTAGAGGGCGTCCACCGGCCCGTTCCCCAAGGCCGCGGTGTGGACTTCGTTCACCCCCACGCGCACCCGGATGGTGGCCTCCGGCACCGGGGCCTGGTCCTCGCTCATCTTATAATCCACCACCCGGTAGCCCAGAAGGCGGAAATAGTCCTTCCCCTGACCCAGGGCCGACCACATCAGGAGCTTCAGCGAGCCGTCGGCCCCCTCGAACTGATAGCCCTGGGACTCGAGCTGCTTGACCTTGTCCAGAATGGTCTGCAGGACATCGGTGTCCTTGAGTTGGTGCTTCAGGTAATCGCCCAACTCTTTGATCTTCTCGGCGGCCTGCTGCACGTTGAGATTGTGGGCGGCCGGATCCAGACCCAGGGTCTGGGCCAGGATATAGATGTTGCTCTTGCCGGAGAGGTCGGAGACTGGGATGTTGCGGTAATTGCCCACCACCTCCGGGTTGATGTGTTCGTAGGCCTGGGGGTTGAGTTTCACCGCCGCGGCATGCACCCCCCCCTTGTGGGCGAAGGCGCTCTGCCCCACGTACGGCAGATAGCGGTTGGGGTTGATATTGGCCAGCTCGTACACGAAGCGGGAGACCTCGGTAAGCCGCCTCAGGTTGTCCGCGCCGATGCACTCATTGCCCAGTTTGAGCATGATATTGGGGATGATGGAGCACAGATTGGCGTTGCCGCAGCGCTCCCCGAAGCCGTTGATGGTGCCCTGCACCTGGACGCAGCCCAGCTCCACCGCGGCCACGCTGTTGGCCACGGCCATTTCGGCGTCGTTGTGGGCGTGGATGCCCAGGGGCACCTTCGGAAAGCGCTTTTTCACCGCCTTGATGATCTCCACCACCTTGGAGGTGAGCGTGCCGCCGTTGGTTTCGCACAGGACCAGGCAGTCGGCCCCCCCGGCCACCGCGGCCTCCAGAGTCTTCAGGGCATATTCCGGGTCGGCCTGGAAGCCGTCAAAGAAATGCTCGGCGTCATAGAAGAGCTCTTCCACATGGGGCTTGAGGTAACGCAGGGAGTGGGTGATGATCTCCAGGTTGCGCTCCAGGGTGGTGCGCAGGACTTCCTTGACGTGCAGCGTCCAGGATTTGCCGAAAATGGTGATCACCGGGGCCCGGGCAATTAAAAGCTCCTGAAAGATGGGATCGGAATCCGGGGGCCGGTCTTTGTGGTGCGTGCTGCCGAACGCGGCGATGCGGCTGGTTCCCAGGTTGTAACTCTGAATCTCCGCAAAGAAGTCCTTGTCCTTGGGATTCGATCCCGGCCAGCCGCCCTCTATGTAGTGAATGCCCACCTGCGCCAACCTCTCGGCGATGCGGATCTTGTCCGACAACGACAGGTTGAAGTATTCCGCCTGGGTGCCGTCCCGCAGGGTGGTGTCATAGATCTTGACCAGCCGCATGATAAGCTCCTTCTGTCATTATCTGGGGAAGAAGGGGGCCGGCCGGCTGCCCGCCCCCCCTCAGGCTCTTATTACGTTAATACGCCCCGGGGCCGGGCCTGCTCCAGACCGAAGACGTCATGGAGCACCCGCACCGCCAGCTCGGTGTATTTTTCCTCGATAATCACGGAAATCTTGATCTCGGAGGTGCTGATCATCAGAATGTTGATATTCTCCGCCGCCAGCGTGGAAAACATCCGGGCGGCCACGCCGGCGTTGTTGCGCATGCCCACGCCCACGATGGACACCTTGGCGATGTTCTCGTCGCTGCTGACGGCCTCGGCCCCGAATTCCTGGGCGAATTCCCTGGTCAGCGCCAGGGTTTTCTTCAGGTCGCCCTTGGGCACGGTGAAGGTGATGTCGGCGGAGCCGTCCCGGCTGGTGTTCTGGATGATCATGTCCACGATGATGTTGGCCTGGCCGATGGTATTAAAAAGCCGGGAGGCGATGCCCGGACGGTCCGGGAGGTGGCTCACGGTCACCCGGGCGTCATTCTTGCTGTAGGCGACTCCCGACACCAGAATGTCTTCCATATCTTTATCCTCCTTGGTTACCAGGGTCCCGGGGTGGTCGGTGAAAGTGGAGCGGACGACCAGGGGCACATCGTAACGTTTGGCAAAACCCACGGAGCGGATCTCCAGGACTTTGGCCCCCAGGGACGCCATTTCCAGCATCTCGTCATACGAAATCTTTTCCAGCTTGCGGGCTTGGGGGCAGACGCGCGGGTCGGTGGTGTAAACTCCGTCCACGTCAGTATAAATCTCGCACAGATCGGCCTTCAGGGAGGCGGCGATGGCCACGGCGGTGGTGTCGGAGCCGCCCCTGCCCAAGGTGGTGATATCGCCCACTTCATCCACTCCCTGGAAGCCGGCCACGGTGACGATGCGCCCTTTCTTCAGTTCTTCCCGGATGCGGGCGGTGTCGATGCCGATGATCCGGGCCTTGCCATAGGCCCGATCAGTATAGATGCGGGCCTGGTGAGACAGCAGGGAGCACGCCGGGATACCCTGAGCCCGCAAGTAAATGCTGAAGAGGGAGACGGTCACCTGCTCGCCGGTGGACATGAGCGAATCCAGCTCCCGGGGATCGGGATCATCGGCCATTTCTTTACCCAGCCTGATGAGCCGGTCGGTTTCTCCGGCCATGGCGGAGAGCACCACCACCATCTTGTGGCCGTCATTCCAACCCTTGACCACCCGGTTGGCCACGTTGGCGATGCGATCCGGATCGCCCACCGAGGTGCCGCCGTATTTCTGCACTATTAATGCCATCGCACCTACATCTCCTTATCCTGTCGATATCATTCTGCTTGAGCTGGCAAGACCCCCGGCACGCGGGTCCAGCAACGCCCCTCCTCATCCTGAAAGGCGATGAGATAAAAATTGCAGTAAGGGCAATCCACTTTGTTGAACCCCGGATGAAGGACCGCCACCGATTCTTCGCCGCACTCCGGGCAGATGAAAAACTCTTCAGTTATCAATTCTGTCCGGCTAGGCCAGAGCAAGTGATAATTGTTTAGAATTCATGGTG
>CAYRYV010000096.1:0-6268 GCA_964428565.1 uncultured Desulfobacterales bacterium
CTTTGCGGTTCTTATTGTAACCCGTTCCCGGGTCGATGCAAGCTATTTTCACCCTCCCGGACGCGTCCGCCTTAAAAAGGCACCTGATTGGGAACCGGCAGCGGCGCATACGGATGCCGCCAATCACGCTCGATCTCCTGATAGGAATCCCTGGCCGGGGGCGTCGCCTGACACCCGGCGATCAACATCGCCAACAATATGAGCAGATGGAAAATTTTCATTTAGACCTCCTGGTTGCCGCTGTTTCGTCAGCAAGATAATCATTCTGTTCCGGTTTACAAGGCCCCGGTTTGGCCATGGGCGGCTACCTGCCCCTAAAAATTTCCGGTTGCCGCCGCCCGCCCCCCTTGCGTCCGGGGTCCGCAGTCTTTATCTGATAACAGACACACCCGGGAAACCCCCGGCGACCTCGCTCAGGAGATGCTTATGACCACCGACGAGCAGGCCCCCCGCCTCCACCGCGTCACCATTTTCCGCCCTTACCCCTTACAGGTGGGCCAGAAGATCACCATTGCCGACGGCCCCCGCCGCGGCGACTGGGAAATCGCCGCGGTCAGCGACCGCAAGGTCACCGTGCGCTGCCCCATCTCCGCCCGGCAGTTCGAGTGGGACCGCTTCTGTTACCTGGTGGAGGAACGCCAGAACGAGCCCTGGCCCCATCGCGCTTGAGGCCGCCCCGGCACCCCCGCGGCGTTGACAGCCGGGTCCGCTTGCCGTAAAATACCGGCATGCTCACCATCCTCCGCCGTGCCCGGTGGCTGCCGTTTTCTGCCGTGGCGGCCAGCCTCATCCTCTCCCTCACGTGCTCCGGCTGCCGGGCGCCCGCGGTCGTCACCGAAGAACCACCCGCCCCCCCGCCGGCCGTCGCCGCCCCCGTGGTGCCGGTGCGCCCGCCTCACCTGGCGGACCCCGCGCGGGCCCCGGGCGCCGCCCAACTCCTCCGGGAGCTCGCCCTGCGCTATGAGCCTCACATGTCCCCGGAGGCCCGCCAGCACGACTTCCAGGACAAAATCGCCCTCCTGCAGGAACGCACCGGCATCCGCCGCATGCCGGAACTCCGCCACCGCAGCCTCGACCTCATGCTGCGCCACGGCGGCGAGATCTCCTGGGAAACCCTGCGCCGCCTGCAATGGCCCGACCGCGCCTACGTCGGCGTCACCCTCACGGTCCCCGTCTGGGTGCCCTCCCAGGCCCGCCCCATCAAGACCTACGCCGGCTTCGCCAAACATTGGCGCACGGTGGCCGATACCCGGCCCCGCCCCTCGGGGCTGGTCTATCATGCCTCCTCCCTCCACGATATCAACAACAAGCGCACCTACCGGGCCGCCACCCTCAGTTTTGAAATCAACAGCGCCCACGCCCCCTTCGCCGCCCTGCTGCTCGAATACATCTTCCGGGAGGGCTTCTACCAGCCCGAAAAACGGGTGCCCCTGTTGGTCATCCGGGGGGGCGAAGACACCTACGCCGCCAGTTCCGCCTCCGGCCCCCTCACCATGGAGGCCCTCAGCTTCCGGGACGACCACGCCGGCGATTTCGACGCCCGGCTGGTGCGGCTGCGCTTCGACAACTACGCCCACCTCTACCACGGCCGCCACGCCGCCGCCTCCAACCACCGCTTGGGCTGCGCCCTGGACCTCAACGACTTCAATCTCAAAGAGGCCGTGGACGGCTCCCCCAACCCCATCAGCAAGGCCGCCCGCCAGAACCACCGGGACGCCATGCACCGCCTGGACGCCCGCAACCTGCCCCAGTGGGTCTATGCGGCCGCCGGCAAAATCGGCTATCGCCTGCCCCAGCAGTGGCTGCACTCCGGGAACACCACCGACTGGCCGCACCTCGACTGCGGCAACAAGTGACCGGGAGGCCCTCGGATGAACCGTGAATCCTGAGTCCCCGGGCCTGGTGGCCGCCTTCCTGGACGAGCTGCGCCGCGCCCCCGATCTCCAGAGTTGCCTCAGCCACTACGAGCTCCTCCCGGCCCGGCCCCCCCGCTACGCCCCCGCCGACTTCCCCCTGGCCCCGGAGCTGGCCGCCGCCCTGGCCCCGCGCGGCATCCACCGCTTGTACAGCCACCAGGCCGCCGCCCTCACCGCCCTCCGCCAGGGGGAGCACCTCATGGTGGCCACCCCCACGGCCAGCGGCAAGACCCTCATCTACAACCTCCCGGTGGCCGAAAGCCTCCTGCGGGACCCCGCCGGCCGCGCCCTTTACCTCTTCCCCCTCAAGGCCCTGGAACAGGATCAGCTCAAGGCCGTGGAGGAGCTGGCCGCCGCCCTGCCGGCCGCCGCCCTCACCGCCGCCGTCTACGACGGCGACACCCCCCCGGAGCGCCGCAAGCGCCTCCGGGCCCGCCCCCCCCACGTCCTCATCAGCAACCCCGATATGCTCCACCTGGGACTGCTCCCTTACCATGAAAGCTGGCAGGAGTTCTTCGGCCACCTCAAGTTCGTGGTCATCGACGAGGTCCACACCTACAAGGGCATCATGGGCGCCCACATGGCCCAGGTGCTGCGCCGCCTCACCCGCATCTGCCGCCGCTGGGGGTCCCGCCCCCAATACATCCTGTCCTCCGCCACCATCGCCAACCCCCGGGAGATGGCCGAAAAGCTCACCGGCCTGCCGGTCACCGTCATCAGCGACCACGGCGCCCCCCAGGCCGGACGCCACTTCCTCTTCCTCAACCCGGAGATCACCGCCGCCCAAATGGCCGCCCGCATCTTCGTCCAGGCCCTCAAACGCGGCCTGGCCACCATCTGTTTCACCCGGGCCCGTAAACTCACCGAACTCATCCATCTCTGGGCCCTGCGGGCCGCCCCCGCCCTCAAACACCGCCTCAGCTCCTACCGCGCCGGCTTCCTCCCCGAGGAGCGCCGCCAGATCGAGGCCCGCATGACCGCCGGCGACCTCCTGGGCGTCGTCTCCACCAGCGCCCTGGAAATGGGCATCGACATCGGCGGCCTCGACGTCTGCCTCCTGGTGGGCTACCCCGGCACCATGGTCACCACCTGGCAGCGCAGCGGCCGGGTGGGACGCCTGGGCCGGGACTGCCTCATCATCCTGGTGGCCCAGCCCGACGCCCTCGACCAATACTTCATCCACCACCCCCAGGAGTTCTTCGCCCGGGACGTCGAGGCCGCCGTCCTCGACCCCCACAACCCCGTCATCGTCAAGGCCCACCTGCCCTGCGCCGCCCAGGAACTCCCCCTGGAACTCGATACCGAGACCGCCTTCGACCCCGGCAAGATCCGCCCCCTGGTGGCGGAGCTCACCGCCTCCCACCACCTGCTCCTCAGCGCCGACGGCCGCACTCACTACCCCCGCTCCCGCTTCCCCCAGAAGGACGTCAACATCCGGGGCATCGGCCAGAGCTTCGCCATCTTCAAGACCGGCGGCCGCCGTCCCATCGGCACCATCGACGGCCACCGCGCCCTCACCGAATGCCACCCCGGCGCCGTCTACCTGCATAAGGCCAACTCCTTTCTGGTGACCCGCCTCGACCTCGAGCGCCGCAACATCCAGGTGGAGCCGGTGGAGCCCGACTACTTCACCCGCATCCAGTCCGACAAGGAGACCGACATCCTCGAGGTCCTCGACAGCCGCCCGGTGGCCGCCTTCACCGTCCACCTGGGCCGCCTCAAGGTCACCCAACGCATCCTGGCCTATGAAAAGCGGCGGCTGCACACCCAGGAGCTCCTGGGCGTCATCCCCCTGGAACTGCCCCCCCAGGTCTTCGAAACCGTGGGCCTCTGGCTCACCATCGCCGACCCCCTCAAGGCCGCCGTGGGCGCCGCCGGCCTCCACTTCATGGGCGGCATCCACGCCCTGGAACACGCCCTCATCAGCATGTTCCCCCTGTTTGCCCTGGCCGACCGCTACGATATCGGCGGCATCTCCCACCCCCACCACGACCAGGTGGGCGGCGCCGCCGTCTTCATCTACGACGGCTACCCCGGGGGCGTCGGCCTGGCCGCCCGGGCCTACGAGATCATCCAACCCCTGCTGGAAAAAACCCGGGAGCTCATCGCCGCCTGCCCCTGCGAGGACGGCTGCCCCTCCTGCATCCATTCCCCCAAGTGCGGCTCCGGCAACAAACCCCTGGATAAGGCCGCGGCCCTCCAGATCGCCGAAATGCTCCTGGGACGCCGCCCCGCCGCCGCGGAGCCCCCCGCCACCCTCGCCGTCGCCGCCTCCCCGCCCCCGCCGCCCGCGCCCGCCGACGACGCCGACGATATCGCCCTCCCCTGGGGCGACGCCTACCGCATCCTGGTCCTGGACCTGGAAACCCGGTTCTCCGCCGCCGAAGTGGGCGGTTGGGGCAAATGCCGGGATATGCGGGTGTCGGTGGCCGTGCTCGGGGAAAGCCCCGGCGGCCGGTTCGAGGTCTATACCGAAACCGACATCGCCCGCCTCTGCCAGCGCCTCGCCGAAGCCGATCTGGTCGTCGGTTTCAACATCCGCCGCTTCGACTACCAGGTCCTCCAGCCCTATACCACCGTGGACCTGCAAAGCCTCCCCACCCTCGACATCCTGGAGGAGGTGCATAACCGCCTGGGACTGCGCCTGTCCCTCAATCACCTGGTGGAAAAGACCCTGGGCCGGGGCAAGACCGGCGACGGCCTCCTGGCCCTGCAACTCTTCCGGGAAGGCCGCCTGGAGGAGCTCATTTCCTACTGCCGGGAAGACGTCCGCCTCACCCGGGAGCTCTTCGCCTTCGGCGTCCACCGGGGCCACCTCCTCTACCAACACCGGCAGGGAGCCCTGGTCCGGCTGCCGGTGGACTGGAGCGCACCCCGGTTGTTCCCCCGCACCGCGCCATAAAAAAAGGGCGGGGGACCATCCCCCGCCCTTACCGCAGTCGAGTGCTCTCGGAACCGCTCGCGGTTCTCCCGCCTGCGCCTACTTGGTCTGTTCGAAATTCTTGACGAACTGGCCCACCTGCACCCCCAGATAGACGCACTTGATGTTCTTCATGCAATCCTCGGCGTCCTTCTTCTCCAGATGGGTGGAAAGTTCGTGGTGGTCTTTCTTGAACCTGATGATATAGGCGTCCTTGGCCGCCTCGAAGTCCACGCTCACCACGATCCCGTGTTGGGTGACTTCCGGATACATCATCTCAATCTTGTCTCGCAGCGCCGCTGTCGAAATCGTCATCTTCCCGTCCTCCTTGATCCGCGGGGGCGCTTCCCCCCCGCTGTCTCCCGGTGGCATCCGTTCGTTGGGGGCCGCCGCCTCGCCTGCCGGGCTTTCTCCGGCCGGCCGCGGCGCCTTCCTGCCCTGAAGTAGTTTACTGGTAATCACTCCACCCGGGGCGGTCAAGACGCGGGGCGGCGACTTCCGGAAATCCGGCGGTTTTCGCCACCGTCTTCCGGATGGTCCCTTCTCCCCTCAGGAAAGCAGGCCGGGATGAAGGATGACTGGGAAAACACCTGCAAGCACCGCTGGCGCGGGGGGCTGCGGGAAAACGTCGGCGGGGACGGCGCTGGCTCACTCCTGCCGCCGCCCGGCATGGCCCGCACCGACGCCGGGGCGCGCCGGGGGGACCCGGGTGGCGCGGGCGGGATCGTCGCGACCGCCGCGGGGCGTTCCGGGGGGAGTCGCCCCGCGGCGGCCGGATCGCTGGACCTTACCTGTCAGTAGGAAATGCGGTACTCCTCTTCCCGCCGTTTGGCGTCGCACCGGGTGCAGGCGAACACCGCATACCGCACCGCCGTCGGACAGGGAAGATTGTCCCGGACCACGACCCCGCCGTAGTCCATCTCATAACCGGCCGGCTGCCAGTCGTGCTCTTCCAGGCAATCGCCCTCCTGCCCGCAGCGGCTGCACGTTTTGACCTGCCGGCAGGGATTCCCCGGTTGCGTCTCCCAATCACCGAAATTGTGTCCCATGACCTTACAGACCAAGGCCTTCACCATAGCCATAGCCCGGACCTCCTTCCCTCTCGCGTATATGGTTACTGCACGGACTTGCTCAGGAGCCCTGCTTGTTGCTTCCGGATGATCGGGGGGCGCTCTCGCCGGCAACGCCCAAGCGCCCCGGCGACGATTTCCTGCAGCATAGCAGGAAACCGCCGCCCCTGTCAAACTAAGTTTTGGTTTTGTCTGGCCAAAAAATCATTTTCAGCCCCTTTCCGCCCCCCTTCGTCTTTCGCCTTTCGCCTTTTCCCTTCCCTCCCCCTCCGTACCCCTCCCCGGTACACCCCCCCCACCCGGGTTACGCGGCTCCTGGTGTGTATGGGGCCGTAAAAATGTCCTCTTCCACCCCCCTTGAG
>CAYRYV010000097.1:0-6209 GCA_964428565.1 uncultured Desulfobacterales bacterium
TCGGGCTCGGACCAACCGCCTCCCGAGCCAAAGGTGCTTTGGTCATGGCACTATCGACACTCTGCCATGACCAGCCATCACGATGACGGTGGACATCTACGGCCACTGGATACCGGGGGAGGGGAGGAAGGACCCGGGAAGACCCTGCGGGGACCGCACCCGGGACCGTCCCGGGTCACGGTCACGGATAAGAAAACTCTGAAAAATATGGTGGTTAAATAAAATGACTCCGGCCGCCGTGACTAAATCCGTGACCAGAGCCATTTTTTGGGGTAATTTTGTAATGGTTTCAATACTTGGTGCCGAAGGCGGGATTTGAACCCGCACGGGTCTCCCCACCACCCCCTCAAGATGGCGTGTCTACCAGATTCCACCACTTCGGCAGCTAAATCTTATTTGGCTGGCTGATCAGGCTGCGGGGTCGGGGCCTTTTCCGTTTGCGGTGCTGGCTTGCCAGCCCCTTGCATCACCGACGAACCACCCTTTTGGCTTAAAAAGGTCAAACCCAGGGACGTGATCATGAACAGGACAGCCGCCGCCGCGGTCAGTTTGGCCAGAAAGGGCGCGGCCCCCGAACTGCCGAAGACCGTCTGGGAGGAACCGCCGAAGGCCGCCCCGATGCCGGCTCCTTTGCCGGTCTGCAACAACACGATCATGATCAAGGCCAGGCACACGATCACATGAATGATGATAATTATCGTCGTCATAGGTAACTTTTTATATTATAGGAGCCTCAGAAAAAAAGCAAGCAAGAGGTTGCCTCCACCTTAACATTCCCCCTTACTCGTCAGAGGCGGCCTCTGCCCCCGGCCCCCTCCTCTCTGCTGGTGGCGCCCCGGCGCTGTTCCACTTCCTCACCCCTTAGCCGGCCTGCGAAGCTTATGCCCCCAGACGCACGATTTTGAGGAAAACTTCCGGCTTCAGAGACGCTCCCCCCACCAGGGCGCCGTCAATGTCCGGCTCCCGGATCAAATCGGCGATATTATCCGGGGTAACGCTCCCCCCGTAGAGTATTCTCAGCCGCAGAGCCTGGTCCGTTCCCACCACCGACGGCAGCAGCTGGCGGATAAAGGCGTGCACTTCCTGCGCCTGGGCCGGCGTGGCCGTGCGGCCGGTGCCGATGGCCCAGACCGGCTCGTAGGCCAACACCAGCGTCCCCAGACTGGCGGCGTCCAATCCGGACAGCCCGTCCACCACCTGCCGGCGCACCACCTCCAGGGTTTGCCCCGCCTCCCGCTCGGCCAGCGTTTCCCCGATGCACATGATGGGAGTAAGGCCCGCTTCCAGGGCTGCCTGGAGTTTGCGATGGACGGAGGCGTCGGTCTCCCCGAAATATTGACGGCGCTCCGAATGCCCGATGATCACATACTGACACCCGGCATCCTTGAGCATCACCGGAGAAATGGCCCCGGTAAAGGCCCCCTGCCGTTCCCAAAAAACGTCCTGGGCCGCCACTCTCACCGCCGAACCCGCCAGGGTCTGGGCCACCGCCGCCAGTGCCGTATACGGCGGCGCCACCACAACCTCCACCTCCCCTGCCGTCGCCGCGCCTTCCTTGACCTCCCTGGCCAACTCCACGGCTTCTGCCAAGGTCTTGTGCATCTTCCAGTTGCCGGCGATTAGACTACGCCGCAAAGATGGTAATCCCATGGCCTACGTGTCCTTATGCTTTTTCGCCCATTCTTCCAATGCCTGGATTCCCGGCAGTTTCTTGCCTTCCAATAGTTCCAGAAAAGCGCCGCCACCCGTGGAAATGTAGGAAAATTTCCGGAACTCCCCGGCCTTGTGGATGGCCACGTCCGTGTCGCCGCCGCCGACGATGGTCAGGGCGAAGGAATTGGCCACATTGTGCACCATGGCCATCGTGCCCCGGCTGAAGGCGTCAATTTCAAACGCCCCCATGGGGCCGTTCCACACGATGGTCTTGGCATTCTGCAGCGCCTCATTGAACAGGGTCACCGTGGCCGGCCCGATGTCGGTTATCACCCAGTCATCGGGCACCTCCTGCACCGGAGTGATCTTGGTCTCCGCCCGGCCGTCAAAGTCCTCCGCCACCACGCAGTCCACCGGCAGGTAGAACTTTATGCCTTTCTTCAGGGCCGTAGCCATCAATTCCGTGGCGGTGTCGGCCAGCTTGTCGTCCACTAGCGACTTGCCCACCGGATAGCCCTTGGCCTTGAGAAAGGTGTTGGCCATGGCCCCGCCGATGATCATCTTGTCCACCCGTTTCATCAGATTAACCAGGGCAGTGAGTTTGCTGGAGATTTTTGCTCCCCCGATGATAGCCACCAGCGGCCGCGCCGGATCTTCCATGGATTTGTGGAAGTAATGCACTTCGTCCCGCATGAGAAAACCCGCCACACAGATCGGCGCCACCCGGGTGACCCCTTCCACCGACGCGTGCGCCCGGTGCGCCACCGCAAAGGCGTCGTTCACATACACCTGAATATTTTCCATCAACTGTTTGGAAAATTCCGGGTCGTTTTTTTCCTCCTCCGGGTGGAAGCGCAGGTTTTCCAACAAGACCACATCTCCGGGCTTCATCTCCTTGATTATCTTTTGCGTCTCCGGACCAATACAGTCCGGCGCGAACTTCACCTTCTTATGGATCAAGCGGGACAGGCGGCGGGCCACCGGCGCCAGGGATTCGTTCTCGTCCCGGCCCTTGGGTCGCCCCAGGTGCGAGGCCAATACTATCTTGGCATTTTCGTCCAGGCAAAAATTAATGGTCGGCAGGACGGCGCGGATACGCGTGTCGTCGGTGATATTGCGGTTGCGATCCAGGGGCACGTTGAAATCTACTCGAATAAAAACCGTCTTGTCTCTGATGTTGACTTCGTGTAGATACCTCATCAGCTGCTCCTTCATGATTATTAGGTAGGCTCGCTCCCTAACTGCCCAGACGCTGGCCCATATAGGCGGCCAGATCCACCATGCGGTGGGAAAACCCCATTTCGTTGTCATACCAGACCAGGACCTTCACCATGGTGCCCTGCATCACACTGGTCAGTTCCGCATCGACGATCCCGGAAAACGAAGTGCCGTTGTAATCATGGGATACCAGCGGGAGGCGGGACACGTGCAGGATGCCTTGCAAAGAACCCGCAGCCGCCTGCTCCAGGGCCTGATTCACTTCTTCCGCCGTGGTAGCCCTCTTCAGGGTGGCCACCAAGTCCACCAAAGAGACGTTGGGAGTGGGCACCCGGATGGACAGGCCATCCAGCTTCCCCGCCATCTCCGGCAACACTTGGGCCACTGCCCGGGCCGCCCCCGTGGTGGTGGGCACCATGGACACCGCCGCCGCCCGGGCCCGCCGCAGGTCCTTATGGGAGCCATCCAGCAACCGTTGGTCCATGGTATAGGAATGGACCGTGGTCATCAGTCCGTATTCCACCCCAAAGGTGTCATTAAGTACCTTCACGACCGGAGCCAGGCAATTGGTGGTGCAGGAAGCGTTGGAAACCACCACGTGTTTCTCCGGATCGTAGAGATGCTCATTGACTCCCATGACGAAGGTGGCGTCCACCTTCTTGCCCGGCGCCGACACGATGACCTTCCGGGCGCCCGCCGCCAGATGGCCCTCATTGGAGGCGCGATCCCGGAAGACCCCGGTGGATTCCAGGACGATGTCCACCTGCAGGTCTTTCCAGGGTAATTTGAAGGGGTCGTCCATCCGGGTCACCTGGATTTCCTTCCCCTTGATCACCAGACTGTCCGGCCGAGCCTCCACGCTGCCGGGAAAAATGCCGTGGATGGAATCATACTTGAACAGGTGGGCCGACGACTCCGTATCGCCTCGACTGTTGATGGCCACCAGCTCCACATCGGTTCTTTCCAGGGTAACGGCGCGCGCCAGACAGCGGCCGATGCGGCCGAAGCCGTTAATGGCAAGTCGTACTGCCATTTGCCTTGCACTCCTTTCTGGGGAAAATTAACGCTTCCCGGCCGCGGGCTGCCGCCCTGCCACCGGTTACGGGAGGTGGGTCTGTCAGATATCGTTCTCCGGCACACTCCGTCGTTCTGCCCAGCTCCCCGGGCGGCAAGCCCCTCAGGACTCTCCGGGCCCCGCCCGGTGCTCCCCCAGGCGGCTCACAACGTGCCAGCGTCGGAAACAATGCAAGCAATTTTCATATCATGTTAAATCAGGTTGGTTCGCCAGTCAACGATTTTCCTCGGGCGCCGGTCACGTCGCCGCTACCCCGACGCTTGGAAATTTAACGGGCTCCGGCCAGATTTGAGTTGCGCAATCCTGCTTATATATTAAAATTAGAGTTTATTGGACAATACTGTCCGAGTCTCCTTTGAATCTCGATGATATCCATGCGCCCGCACCGCCGCCGGGTTTATGCAGAGGGAAGGCCCACTGAGTTAACCCCATGGTGACTTCTATCCGCCGGGTCGGCCGCCGCGCCCTGGACGCCGTTCAGGAAGTCGGCCGCATGCAACTATTCATGCTTCAGGCCCTGGGCCTGTTTTTCCTGCCCCCGTATTATTTTTGGAATATCACCCGCCAGGCCTACCTCATCGGGGTGCGTTCCTGTTCCATTATTCTCCTCACCGGGGCCTTCACCGGCATGGTTTTGGGCCTGCAGGGCTATTACACTCTGCGCAAATTCGGGGCTGAAAGCGCCTTGGGCTCCGCCGTGGCCCTCAGCCTGATCCGGGAACTGGGCCCGGTGCTCACGGCCTTGATGGTCACCGGCCGGGCCGGCTCCGCCATTACCGCCGAAATCGGCATTATGCGGATCACCGAACAGCTCGACGCCCTGGACACCATGGCCATCAACCCCCTGCAGTATGTGGTCATGCCCAAAATGATCGCCGGGGTCATCTCGGTCCCGCTGCTCACCGCCATCTTCGACGTGGTCGGCATCCTGGGCGGCTATCTGGTGGGCGTGGTCTTATTGGGGGTCAGCTCCGGCAGTTACTTTTCGGGTATGGTGCAAAGCGTGGAATCCCTGGACGTCAACGGCGGCATCGTCAAATCCCTGGTCTTCGGCCTCACTGTCACCCTGGTGGCGTGTTTCAAGGGCTACTTCACCGGCCGCGGCGCCGAAGGCGTCAGCGCCGCCACCACCCAGGCCGTGGTGCTCTCCTCGGTTCTGGTGCTGGCCTGGGACTATATTCTGACCTCCTTCTTCATGTAAGCCATGATCGACATCGTCAAGCTCTCCCGCTCCTTCAACGGCCAGGTGGTCCTGGACGGCGTCAATCTCAGCGTCCCCACCGGCAAGATCACCGTCATCATCGGTAAGAGCGGGGTGGGGAAAAGCGTCCTGCTCAAACATATCATCGGGCTCATGACGCCTGACGACGGCGCCGTGTACATCGACGGCGTGGATATCACCCAGGTCCGGGGACGCTCCTTGAAACGTCTCAAAGAGCAGTTCGCCTTTCTCTTTCAAGGAGGGGCGCTTTTCGATTCCCTCTCGGTCTTTGAGAACGTCGCCTTCCCCCTGCGGGAAAAAACCCGCCTGCCAGAAGCCGAAATCGTCGCCCGCACCCGTCAGCGTCTGCGCCAGGTGGCCCTCAGCGACGATGTTGAAAAGAAATACCCCGAGGAACTCAGCGGCGGCATGAAGAAAAGAGTGGCGCTGGCTCGCGCCCTGGTCATGGAACCCAAGATCATTCTTTTTGACGAACCGGTCACCGGCCTGGATCCCCCCATGACCAACGCCGTCTTTCAACTGATCACCAAAACCCAGCAGGAATCAGGCTACACCGCCCTGTTGGTGAGCCATGACATCCCCGAAATCTTCAGCATCGCCGACTATGTCGCCATGCTCCAGGATGGCAGGATCATCGCCTACGGCACTCCGGCGGACATCCAACAGTCCACCGACCCGGTGGTGCAGCGGTTCATCCGTGGCGAACCCGACTTGTAACGCCGATCCTCCCGGGGAAAAATGTTTGCCTGTATGATCTTCATGGCCACCGGCAGAGGGGCTTTCCGGGTCCCCGGGCGGCTCGCCGGGCTTTGCTTTCGGAATTTGACCCGGGACTCACAATCAGGGGGGAGGGCTGCAGCATGAAAAAAGCCTATATCGAATTTACCGTGGGCCTCTTCGTTCTCGCCGGTCTCGCCTGCATCATCTATCTGGCCGTGCACCTGGGGGAACTGGAATGGTTCGGCCGGGGCTATCAGGTGGTGGCCGACTTCGATAACGTCTCCGGCCTCAAGGTGGGGGCCGCCGTGGAAGTGGCCGGCG
>CAYRYV010000098.1:0-5681 GCA_964428565.1 uncultured Desulfobacterales bacterium
GGGCATCGGCCAGTCCACCTGCGTGGGCATCGGCGGCGACCCCATCATCGGCACCAACTTCATCGACATGCTGAGGCTGCTGGAGGCCGACCCTGAAACCCGGGGGATTGTCCTCATCGGCGAGATCGGCGGCACCGCCGAGGAAGAGGCCGCGGCTTATATCAAAGCGAACGTCACCAAGCCGGTGGTGGCCTTCATCGCCGGGCAGACGGCGCCGCCGGGCCGCCGCATGGGCCACGCCGGGGCCATCATCTCCGGGGGCTCCGGGAAGGCCAGCGACAAGATGGCGGCGTTGGAGGCGGCAGGCATCACCGTGGTGAAGAACATCGGCGAACTGGGGGCCATCGCCAAGCGGGCCATGAGGTTTTAAGGCCGCAAGCCGTAATACTTGTGGATAGTGACATAGCTTAGGGCGGACTTCAGGTCCGCCCGGTTTTTTTCCTCCGGCTGCCCACCCCTCAGTCCCTCCCCGGGCGTAAAAACTTTCAGCCCTCGCCGATTTTATGTTATCCTGATTTCATAATGAAAATCCTTCTGCACATCTGTTGCGGCCCCTGCGCCATCTATCCCCTGGGGGTGTTGCGCGCCGCCGGGGGGGCCGAGGTGCACGGCTATTTCTTCAACCCCAATATCCACCCCTACCAGGAATGGCAGCGGCGGCTGGCGGCGTTGGAGGACTATTCCGGCGCCGCGGGCCTTCCCCTGATCGTGGATAAGGAGTATAATATTCAGGATTTTTTGCGCCAGGTGGCCTTCCGGGAGGCCGACCGCTGCCGGGTCTGCTACCATCTGCGCCTGACCCACACGGCCCGGGTGGCCCGCCACGGCGGTTTCGAGGCCTTCAGCAGCACGCTCCTGTACAGCAAGTACCAGAAACATGACCTCATCGCCCAGATCGGCGAGCAGGCGGGGCGGGAGGCGGGGGTCGCCTTTCACTATGAGGACTTTCGGGCGGGCTGGCGCCACGGCGTGGACGAATCAAAGAAGCTGGGGATGTACCGGCAGCAGTATTGCGGTTGTGTGTATAGCGAGCGGGAGCGGTATTGGCGGGAATAGACGCCTTTTGGGAGAGGAGGGGGCGAAGAGAGGGGAAAGGCGAAGGGCGAAAGGCGAAAGGGAGCGGTGGCTCGGCAGGAGCCGGGCGATTATGATGGTGGGCGGCGCCCACCCTACATTTTGACGGCGGGAAAAGAGGGATGCCTCGCTGCGCTGGGAATGACCAGAAGAGGTTTTGAAACAGCCGGGTGCGGCGGGCACGGCCCGCCCTATGAGGTATTAAACGTTTTCCCGGGACACAACAGGAGCCCATGGATATCAACACCCTGAAACAGACCAGGCGGGAAGAGATTCTGCGCCTGGCCGCCCGGCACGGGGCCTATAATGTCCGCATCTTTGGGTCCGTGGCCCGGGGGGAGGCCCGAAGCGAAAGTGATCTGGACCTGCTGGTGTCCATGGAAAAAGGCCGCAGCCTGCTGGATCTGATCGGTTTCTGTCAGGATATAGAAGACCTGTTCGGCTGTAAGGTGGACGTGGTCACCGACGGCGGTCTGAGCCCGTACCTGAAGGACCGCATCATGGCCGAGGCGGTGCCGCTGTGAAAGATGACCGAATCTATCTCCAGCATATCCGTGACGCAATTCATAACATCCTGGAATATACCAGGGAAGGGCAAGAAGTCTTTTTCCGGGACCGCAAGACCCAGGACGCGGTTATCCGTAATCTGGAAATTATCGGCGAAGCCAGTCGCCGCCTGTCACAAGGTCTCCAGGACGCCTACCCCGATATTCCCTGGAGGAAGATCGGTGACATGCGTAATAAGCTTATTCACGAATATTTTGGCGTTAACCTGGAACTCGTTTGGGAAGCGGTGGATCATTACTTGCCGAATCTTCAGCGGCAGATAGAGAAGATTTTGGATACGTACACGTCATTTAAAAACCTCCCTAACCTCGGCAGGATAAGCCGTGAAAATAACTAACGGCTTGAAAAGAGAGATTCCTCGCTGGCGCTCGGAATGACAAAAAAAGTTTGTGAAATAGGTTCCAAACCTTTCTTAACTTATAGCCTTCCCCTCCCCCCATTCCGGGTTGGGTAGGGGTGTGGGGGAGGGCAGGGAGCGTGGCCCCCTGGCCCTCCCCCACGACAACTTCGCTACAGAAAACTATGACTATTACCAAGCAAGGCATCGTCTATCTCATCGGGGCGGGGCCCGGCGACCCGGGGCTCATCACCGTGCGCGGTCTGGAGCTGATCCGCCAAGCCGACTGCCTCATTTACGATTACCTGGCCAACCCGGCCTTCCTGGAGGCCGCTCCGCCCCACGCCGAGAAGCTCTACGTGGGGAAAAAGGGCGGCGACCACACCCTGCCCCAGGACCGGATCAATCAGCTGATTATTGACAAGGCCCGGGCCGGGCTCAAGGTGGTGCGCCTGAAGGGCGGCGACCCCTACATCTTCGGGCGGGGCGGCGAGGAGGCCGAGGAGCTGGCGGCCGCGGGCGTCCCCTTCGAGGTGGTGCCGGGGGTGACGTCGGCGGCGGCGGTGCCGGCCTACGCCGGCATCCCGGTGACGCACCGGAAATTCGCCTCCCTGGTGTCCTTCATCACCGGCCACGAGGACCCCACCAAGGGCGAGAGCGCCATCCCCTGGGAGGTGCTGGCGGGCAGCCCCGGGACGCTGGTTTTTCTCATGGGCATCAAGAACCTGGAGGAGAACTGCCGCACCCTGATTTCCCATGGCAAGGACCCGGCCACCCCGGCGGCGGTGATCCACCGGGGCACGACCCCGGCCCAGCGCACCGTCATCGGCACCCTGGCGGATATTGCCGATAGAGTGCAGGATGCGAAGATCACGGCCCCGGCCATCTTCGTGGTAGGGGGGGTGGTGAGCCTGCGCCCGGCGCTGAACTGGTTCGAGACCCGGCCGCTGTGGGGCAAGCGCATCGTGGTGACCCGCTCCCGGCAGCAGGCCAGCGCCTTCGTGCAGCTCCTAGGCGAGTTGGGGGCAACCTGCCTGGAAGTGCCCACCATCGACATCCAGCCCCCGGACGACGGCTACCAGGCCCTGGACGCGGCCCTGGCGGAGCTGGCCCGCTACGACTGGCTCATCTTCACCAGCCCCAACGGCGTTACGGCCTTTTTCACCCGGCTCTTTTCCCGGGAGTTGGACGTCCGGGCCCTGGGCGGGGCCAAGCTGGCGGCTATCGGCGCGGCCACGGCCCAGGCCCTGTGGGATTACAGATTCAAGGCTGACTTGGTACCCACTGATTTCCGGGCCGAGGGGCTGGTGGCGGCCCTGGCACCGGTGGTGCGGCCCGGCAGCCTCATTCTCCTGCCCCGGGCCCAGGTGGCCCGGGAGGTCCTGCCCCAGGAGCTGGAAAAGCGGGGCGTTTTGGTGAACGTGGTCCCGGCTTATAAGACCGTGCCCCCGGCGGGGTTGCCCCCGGAGGCGGCCCACGCCCTCTCCCAGGGCGAGGTGGATGTACTGACCTTCACCAGTTCCTCCACTGTCACCAACTTCGCCGCCCTGGTGGGGGAGGAGAGGTTCAGGGAGCTGGGCACGCAGGCGGTCATCGCCGCCATCGGCCCGGTCACCGCCCAAACCCTGGGGCGCTACGGCCTGGAACCCCAAATCCAGCCGCCGACCTATACCATTCCGGCCTTGGCGGCGGCCATCGTGGATTATTTTCGGGCCCGGGGAAACTAGCCGGCATGGACCGCCGCCGCCCCCCCTCCCCTGCCCCGGACGTTTCCCTGCCACCCCGCATCGACTACAAGGCCGCCCTGAATCCGGCCCAGTACGAGGCCGTCACCACCACCGCGGGGCCGGTGCTGGTGGTGGCCGGGGCGGGTAGCGGTAAGACCCGCACGCTGGTCTACCGCCTGGCCTACCTGGTGGAGCAGGGAGTGCCCCCCTGGAACATTTTGCTCCTGACCTTCACCCGCAAGGCCTCCCAGGAGATGCTGCACCGGGCCTCCCACCTGATCCACGCCCCCCTGGAGCAGGTGGAGGGCGGCACCTTTCATTCCGTCTGCCACGGCTGGCTGCGGCGCTTCGGCTCCCGCCTGGGGTACGAGGCCGGTTTCACCATTCTGGACCGGGCCGACCAGGGGGACCTGTTGCGCCTGCTGCGGGACCGGCTGCAGATCAAGGCCGCGCCCGGGCAGTTTCCCAAGAAGGAGACCATCGCCGAGCTGTTCAGCGCCCAGGTCAACAAAAACCTCCCTCTGGAGCATCTGTTGGCCCGGGATTACCCGCAGTTTGAAGAACAGGCCGAAAACCTGGCCAGACTCTCCGACCTCTACCGCCGCCACAAGCGGGAGCACCAACTCATGGACTACGACGACCTGCTGTTGGAGGGCCGCCGTCTGCTGACCGACCACGAGGACCTGCGCCGGCGCCTGTCCCAGCGCTACGGCTATATCATGGTGGATGAATACCAGGACACCAACTGGCTCCAGGCGGAGCTGGTGCGCCTGCTGGCCTATACCCACGACAACGTCATGGCGGTGGGGGACGACTCCCAGTCCATCTACTCCTTCCGGGGGGCCAATTTCCGCAACATCATGGACTTCCCCACCCTCTTCCCCGGGGCCCGCATCATCAAGTTGGAGGAAAACTACCGCAGCACCCAGCCCATCCTGGACCTGACCAACACCATCATCGCCGAGGCCCACGAGCGTTACACCAAGTGCCTCTTCACCCAGAAGACCGCAGGCCCCCGCCCGACGCTGATTGTCGCCGGCAGTGAAAACGAGCAGTCCCTGGCGGTCTGCCAGTTGGTGGCGGAGCTGCAGGAGCAGGGGGTGGGGCTGCCGGAGATGGCGGTGCTGTTCCGGGCCGCCTACCACTCCTTCGACCTGGAGATCGAGCTGGTGCGCCACCACCTGCCCTTCATGAAGTACGGCGGTTTCAAGTTCATGGAGAGCGCCCACATCAAGGACCTGCTGGCGCACCTGCGGGTGGTCTCCAACCCCCGGGACCCTGTCAGTTGGAGCCGCCTGCTGCAGCTGGTGCCGGGGATCGGCAAGAAGAAGGCGGAGACCTTTCTGCGGGAGCTCTCCCGGGAGGACTTCGGCCTGGAGGCGGCCTTGGCCTGGCTGAACCAGCAGCGCCGGGGCAAGACCGACCCCACGGCCCTCGCCGACCTGCTCACGCGGCTGGCCGAGCCGGGATTGTCCCCGGTGAGCCGCCTCAATCTGGCCATGAGCTACTACGACCCCCTGATGCCGGCCCGCTTCGACGACGCCCCCAAGCGCCGCCGGGAGCTGGAGCACCTCCTCAACATCACCGCCCGCTACCGGGAGCTGGGGGACTTCCTCAACGACCTCACCCTGGAGCCGCCCACCAGCGCCGGGGATCTCACCCCGGTGCGGGGCGACTTCCTGACCCTGTCCACCATCCACTCCGCCAAGGGCCTGGAATGGCAGGCGGTGTTCATCATTTGGGCGGCGGAGGGCCGCTTCCCCTCCAGCTACGCCCTGGACCGGGACGAGGACCTGGAGGAGGAGCGCCGCCTGATGTACGTGGCCGCCACCCGGGCCCAGCGGTATTTGTATATTTTGTACCCCACCGTCAGTTATAATCGGTACCTGGGGACCACCTTCAACGCGGCCTCCCGCTTCGTGGCCGAGCTGCCCCGGAGCCTGTTGGAGGCGGTGCGGGCGGAGCCGGGGTGGTAA
>CAYRYV010000099.1:0-5654 GCA_964428565.1 uncultured Desulfobacterales bacterium
CATCACCAATTCTTTCAACCATTTTTCCCCAATTCAGGGGTGCGAAACTTGAGTCATTTATTCTTTTTGTCTTTTTGGAGTTCGTCCCAGTAGGTTTGAAAAATGTTCTTCAAGGTTTGCACATCATCAGGATCGGTAATGTAAATGGGACATACGGCTATTGACCTGCCGTGACGGTAAAAATAGATGGCTTTCTTATCCCCCACCGTCATATGGTGGTCTATCGGTTGCTTTTCCTGAGCTAAAATTATTCCACTACTTTCAATTTTGTTATCTTTAATGTAATCATTAATTTCCGAAAAAACTCTCTCCGCTCTCGTATAATGGAATGAATTGAGTTCATCATCCCGATAATTGGAGACTATCATTCGAAGTGATTTGACCTTGACTCGTGACAACTTATTGGCAAACCATTCCCCCGTCTCTGAAATTATCGAGAGTTCTCCTGAGTTCTCCAAAATATCATTCGTTATGATAGCCAAGTCTTTGAATTGACATATTATGTTGGGTTTCTTAAAAGCAATGAGCCGGGGGGCCTCACGCACCAGGGTGATATCCATTCGATCAATAATATGTTTGATTGCCTCGATTATATTTCCCTGATCATCGCAGGGGAGATTTTCCAGTTTGCAATAGGAAAGCAGAGTTTGGGCGAAATCGTCCGGTGAGATTTGATTCCAGAAAAACTTTTCTTCCCCCAATTCATTTTCGGGAAGCTTTCCCCCCAGAAATTCTGAAAAAATGCTTCTGATGGAATGAGCAATAGTCAAGTCGCCGTGAGGTCTCTTGGGGGGAGGATTGGCATTTTTCAGTTTGGGCAATTTGTCGATCAGTCCTTGAATGGCTTCGTAGTACCTTTTGATGCGGGGAGATTCCAACAGCACGGCTCCCCGGAATTTTCCCTTTACGCTGGCTATGAAAATGATTATTTCTATTTTGAGTCTCTCGTACAGAAATAATATCTTTTTCAAGGAATCAACAATAAGCTGTTTCTCATTTTCAGTGATATCACTATAATATTCTAAGATATTTGAGTATTTTTCTTTGATGAAATCATCCTTGGAAGAGTCCCTGAGATACTTATAATGAGGCTGGAAAAAATGGCAGCGAGTTATCAAGTATCTGGCGTAGTGCTTTTCGATTCCCGGAAAGCATTCCATCCAGGAACCTTTCGGCTCCGAATCCAATTTTTCATCACCAGTTGAACTCTCGTTATTTTCAGGTCCGAAAAGAATTTCGGCCAAGGAAATAAAAAAATCTTCAGCTCCACGGGAGAAGACATGGATATTCGCTTTCAACTCTGCATCATCCAACAATGTCTTAATGGGTTTGTGATTTCCTAAATAATATTTTTCATCAATATCGGGGTCATTATAGGTGACTACAATGAGTTTCTTGCCTCGGTTGAGAGTCGGGTTCAAGAACGGGGATAAAATAACGCCTCGCAGGTCCCTATCCAGGAAGCCGTAACCCACCGTGATTAATACCGCCGCATTGGCGATGACATTTTCCAGAACCTTTTTCTTTTCGTCCTCCAAGCGCATAACATCTTCCCATGAGTGTCTCATGGTCATGCGATAAGTGATGGTGCCATGGGGCTTGAACAGAAAGCGCCTTTTATCTTTGGAAAAATTGACCTCCGACAATCTCTCAAAAGATGAACGACTTTGAATGCGTTGATAGCCCGAGGGGCCTACTTCGTCATCCAGGGCTCGTTCCAGCAGTTCATCAAAATTGAGAGAGATGACATGACGAGTGATATCAAAATAAAACATATGGGCAATGGCTTCATAGGCATAGGGAATAGGGTATAGGTAGGCTTTTTCGACATCGGGGCATTGGGATTTTAAAAAATCATACCCGGCTTTTTTATGGTGCAGTTCGTCATAAAGGGAAACGGCCATCTCCAGGGAAATATTATCGACATCCCCGGAACCGATTTTCTCATACAACATACTCTGCATTAAATCTTCATATCCTCTCATCAAAAAGCCGCGCAGGGTGCGCGCCAGGGGCACTTCGGAGGCAATGGAAGCTCCCGCCCCCAGTAAAAACACCACCCGCCCTGGTTCCAGGCCTCTGATCAGGTCGGCTACGGTCTTGATCTGCGAGTCATTATCCTGCACGGTCATGGGAGCTTCTCCAGGAAGATGAATGGGTATGGAGATGAATTGATTCACTCCACAATTGCGATATGATCTGCCTGAACGCCATGTTTGGGCGACTATCAGGAAAATCCTGATAACCTCTTATTATAAAAAGAAATTTAAATCATTTTTATGGCAACGCATCCTAATCATAGAGGCCTGAAAAAGTCAAGCCTTTTTTTAAGGGTTTAATTTTGGGTCATCGGCTCGCAACCGGGGAGAGGGTAAAGCAAGAACGAGGCGCGAGATCGGCAAGACCAGATGGGGAAGGCAAAAATTACAGCGCCGGAGGGCAAGAACCGGCGCGGCGGGCCGGGGCCAGGCGATGGGCACTCGGATATCACCATGAAATAACATGAGAAAAAATGCTGCGATCCATGGCACGAGCGTTGCAAAAAGGAAGGAAAACAACGCCCGGACAAGGTCTCGCACCATGGTGGAAAACATTCCCCTGAAAAAAATCGATATCCGTGAAACGCCCCTGGACAGCGGCGTAGTGCTCTACAACCCCCGCACTGACGAGGCCCACCTGCTGAACCCGGCCGCCTTCCTGGTGTGGGAGTGCTGCACCGGCGAATACACCCTGGCGGGCATCGCCTGCCTGCTGCGCTATGCCTTCCGCCTGGAGGGTGACTTGGCCCCGGAAGTGGAAAAACTGGTGAAACACCTCAGGGAGAGAGGTCTGTTGGCCCTGGTTTCCCGGCATTAATAAGGATTATGGCCGTCGGGAGAGAAAAACAATTTAATTCGGGAGTATTCCCATGATGGATGCCTCTGTTGCCCTGGACCACCTCTTGCGGCACCTTCCCGCTCCCAGGCGGGAACTGCTCCGGAAGGTCATCGATACCGAGACCTACCTGAGCCCCAACGTCGTCTCCATGCCCGTAAACGAACTGTTGGAGTGGATGGAGGAGCCCCCGGAGTTCTTCGAGCCGGAAGAGGACTGCCTGTCGCTGTATCACTGAGCCCCGCCGCCTCCCTTACGCCTGATCACCCTGCAGATCCGCCGCCACCCGGGGCAAACCGGAGAGCAGGAGGGCGGCGCTGCCGGCCAGGGCCCCCAGAGCCAGGCTGACTCCCCAGGTGAGCCCCGCCAGGTCGGCCACCCAGCCTATCAGAAAGGGCGAGGGCACGTCGCCCACCAGATGAATGATGATGATGTTCAAGGCCACCGCGGTGGCCCGGCGGGCCGGTCCGGCCACCGAGACGATGACCGTGGTGAGCACCCCGGGGTTGAGGAAGAGCAGGAACACCGCCACAAACAATCCCGGCCGGTAATAGGCGGGGCTGTCCGCAAAGATGGCCAACGCCCCGAAGGGCAGGGCCGCCAGCACCCCCAAGCCGCTGATCCAGAGATGGGCCCGGGGAGTCCGCCGGAAGAGCCAGTCCCCCGCCAGTCCCCCCGTCAGGGTCCCCAGACCGCCGGCCGCGGTGGTGGTCAGGGCCATCAGCAGGTTCGCTTCCTTCAGGCTGAGACCCTTGGCCACCTCCAGAAACCGGGGCATCCAGAAGGCCAGGCCCCCTAGGGCAAAGGTGAGCAGGCCGTATCCCAGGGTCACCCGCTGAAAGGTGGGGATGGCCCACAACTCCCGGGCCACCCGCATCAGGGCGGCGTAGCCCCCCGCCGGAGCCCCGCGGTCGGGCGCCACCGTCGCCGGCAGCCGGGGCAGCGTCATGACCAGCCCCGCCATGACCAGGCCGGGCAGCCCCGCCAGCAGAAAGGCCGGCCGCCAGCCCCAATGCGCCCCCACTTGCCCCCCGAAGTAATACGCCAGAGCGGCGCCCACCGGGATGGTGGTGTAAAACAGCCCCAACACCCGGGAGCGCCGGGACAGGGGCAACAGGTCGGCCAGATAGGCTGGGGCCAGGGTGCCGAAGGAGGCCTCCCCCAAACCCACCAGCCCCCGGGTGGCCACCAGGGCGGGATACGATCTGACCCAGGCCGCGCCGCTGGTGGCCACGCTCCACACCGCCGCCCCCAGGGCCATGAACCGCCGGCGCCCCCACCGGTCACCCCAATACCCGAACAGCGGCGCCGACGCCAGATACACCAGGAAAAAGGCGCTCCCCAGGAAACCGAAGGCCTTGTCCGACAACCCCAGGTCGGCCTTCAGCAGGCTGGCCACCGCGGCCACAATATAGCGATCGAAATAATCAAGCAGATTCAGGCAGGTGAGAATGATGACGGCCCGACGGACCCCGGAAGCAGAAACAGCAGACGGCTCCGGCACAATGAACCTCCGGCGTATGAGTAAGGGGGGGAGGGGACAGGGAGCCTCGCTCCCTGGCTTTAACCGGACAACCTGGCAAAATACTCCCAAAATTCCGGGAAGGATTTGGACACGCAGCCCGGGTCGGAGATGCTGACGCCCGGGGTTCTCAGCCCGGCCAGGGCGAAGCTCATGGCGATGCGGTGGTCGTTGTAGGTCGCGATGATCGCCCCGTGCGGCGTGCCCCCGGGGATGGCCAGGCCGTCCGCGGTTTCGCTGGCGGCGATGCCCATGCGGTTGAGTTCGGTGGCCACGGCCCGGAGGCGGTCGGACTCCTTGTGGCGCAAGTGGGCCACGCCGCTGATGACGGTTTCGCCCTGGGCGTAGGCCGCCACCACCGCCAGGGTGGGCACCAGGTCCGGCATGGTGGCCATGTTGACCCGGACGGCCCTCAGGGGACCGCCGGTCAGCACGAGTCCGCTCTGCGTTTGTTGGGAGCGGCAGCCCATTTCAGTGAGGATTTCCACGAAATGAATGTCTCCCTGGTATGACCGCCGGTTGAGGTTGGTCAGGGTCACCCGGCCGCCGGTGAGGGCCGCCGCTCCCAGAAAGTAGGAGGCGCTGGAGGCGTCGCCTTCCACGGCGTAGTCCCGGGACCGGTAACGCTGGCCCGCCGGGACGCTGAAAAACTGGTAATCCTCCCGGTAATAGGCCACGTGAAAATCCCCCATGACGTCCAGGGTGATGTCTACGTAGGGCCGGGATACCAACTCGCCCATCACCTCGATGTCCACCCCCCGGATGCCGAAGGGGGCGATGAGGAGCAGGGCCGAGACAAACTGGCTGCTGGTGCGGCCGGACACCCGCGTGGGGCCCCCCGGCAGGCCCCGGGAGTGCAGGACCACGGGGGGGCAGCCGTTGCTTCTCTCCGCAGCGGCGTCCACGCCCAGCAGCACCAGGGCGTCCAGAAGGTCCTGAATAGGCCGCTGACACATGCGTTCCGAGCCGCTGAGGCGGTAGGTCCCCTGGCCCAGGGCGGCCACCGCGGTCAACAGGCGCATGGAGGTGCCTGAGTTGCCCAGGTCCAGGACTTCAGTAGGGACCGCCAGCCGCCCGCCGGTGCCGCGCACCCGACAGACCTCCGGCCGCCAGTCAATGCCGGCCCCCAGCATCTCCAGGGCCCGGGCGGTGAGGCGGGTGTCTTCCGCATCCAGCACATTGGTCAGCAGGCTCTCGCCGTCGGCCAGAGCCGCGGCAATCAACGCCCGGTGGGAATAGCTCTTGGAGCCGGGGAGGG
>CAYRYV010000100.1:0-5560 GCA_964428565.1 uncultured Desulfobacterales bacterium
CAAACTCAAAATCATGGCCCTTCACCAAACCAAGTACGCTTTAGTCGGATGAACCTTTTTTTTGTTCTCTCATACATTCTTAAGACAACTGATTGACTCTATTGGTTGAATCCGAGAGCCTCTTTTAAGGTGAGGCGCAGCGTCTCGAGAAGTTCCGTTTGGGTGCGTTCCTGGCAGTTGACACCGGGAATTTCCTCAATCCAGCCGATCCACCAATCGCCTTCCTGGCGGACGACCGCAGTATATTCCTGATTCATACAATACCCCTACAGCCGGGAGAGATAGACCTCCCGGGGTTTGATGCCGTCGGAGGGGCCGACTAGGCCCTCCTTTTCCATCATTTCGATGATGCGGGCGGCCCGGTTGTAGCCGATGCGCAGGCGGCGCTGGAGCATGGAGATGGAGGCCTGGCGGGTTTCGGCGACCACGGCCAGGGCCTCCTGGTACTTGTCGTCCTTGTCCAGGGGCTCGTCACCGCCGGCATCCTCCTCCTGGAAGTCGGCGATGCCGGCTTCGAAGGCCGGGGCTTGCTGGCTTTTGAGATACTCCACCACCCGCTGGACCTCTTCCTCAGAGACGTAGGCGCCGTGGATACGCTTGAGCTGGGAGGTGCCGGGGGGCATGAAGAGCATGTCGCCCATACCCAGGAGGCGTTCGGCCCCCATGGTGTCGAGGATGGTGCGGGAGTCCACCCGGGAAGAGACCTGGAAGGAGACCCGGGTGGGGAAGTTGGCCTTAATGAGGCCGGTGATGACGTCCACCGAGGGCCGCTGGGTAGCCAGAATGAGGTGGATGCCGGCGGCCCGGGACTTTTGGGCCAGGCGGATGAGGTACTCTTCGGTCTCCCGGGAGGAGACCAGCATGAGGTCGGCAAGCTCGTCGATGACGATGACCAGAAAGGGCAGCAGGCGGGACTGGGGCTCGCCGTCGTCGTCCTCGTAGAAGACCTTCTTCTCTTTGATGAGCTTCTGGTTGAAGGTCTCGATGTTGCGCACGGAGAGCTCGCTGAGGAGTTCGTAGCGGCGCTCCATCTCCATGACCGCCCACCTGAGGGCATTGGTGGCCACCTTGGGGTTGGTGACCACGGGGTGCAGGAGGTGGGGGATGCCTTCGTAGGTGGAGAGCTCGATGCGTTTGGGGTCTACCATGAGGAAGCGGACCTCCTCGGGGGTGGCCTTGTAGAGGATGCTGACGATCATGGCGTTGAGGCCCACGGACTTGCCGGTGCCCGTGGCCCCGGCGATGAGCAGGTGGGGCATCTTGGCCAGATCAGTGATGACGGGCTGGCCGGTGATGTCTTTCCCCAAGGCCATGGTGAGGCGGGAGTGGGATTTCTGATAGGAGTCGTGGCCCAAGATTTCCCGCAGGGCGACAATCTGGCGCTTGGGGTTGGGGACCTCAATACCGATAACGGCCTTGCCCGGCACGGGAGCGACGATGCGGATGGACAGGGCCTTGAGGGCCAAGGCCAGGTCGTCGGCCAGGGCGGTGACCTTGCTGATCTTAACGCCCAGAGCGGGTTCGAATTCGATCATGGTGATGACCGGCCCGGGTCGGATGGCGCTGACCTTGCCCTCCACCCCGAAGCTCTCCAGGGTGGTCTCGAGCTTGCGGGCCTGAGCCAAAAGGGCCTCCTCCTGCACCTGCTGATCGAACTTAAGCGGGGGATTGAGGAGATCGGTGGCGGGTAGCCGGAAGGAACTCGCTGAGTGGGACCTGACCTTCTTCCCCTTGGCGCGGGTGGCCTCTCCGCGAGCAGGGGGCGGCAGGGCGGCGGGTTCGGCCTGATGCACCGCCGGCGGCTCGGAGACAAGCGCTTCCGCAGATGGTGCGATCACCTCCGGGGTGATGGGTTCCGGTGTGAGGATGGTCTCGGGGCGGACTACCGGGGAAACGGCGGGCGTTTCCGGGACGGGGCCGGAGGGCCGCCGGTGCTGGCTTGTCACCCGGTCGCCCAGCCAGCGGAGTAACCCCACGTAGGAAATGCGAGTCAAACCCATGAAGCTCACCAGCACCACGGCTGTTAGAACAATGGCAGTGCCGGCAGTATTGAGCCAGGGTAGCAGCCAGGCCAACAGGTGGTGTCCCAGAGCGCCGCCGCCGGGGATGGCTCCCGGTCCCCATCGCACTACCGGCCAAACGAGGCTGACGAGGGCGGCGCTGGCCAGGGGCAGGCCCAGGTAGGCCAGGGTCTCGACTGTCCGCCGCAGGCGCATAGTGCCCTGAAAACAGCGGAGGGCCAGCCAGCAGACCATGATGGGCAGCCAGAAGGCCGCCAGCCCCAGCCAGCCGATGAGATAATAACTGAGGAAGGCTCCGGCCCGACCGCCCCAATTGTGCAGACCGGCGCCCGCCGTCCGGGTCCCGGCCCATTCGCCGGGAAAAAACGAGACCAGGCTGAGCAGCAGAAAGACATCCAGGGCCAGGAGCAACAGGGCCAGAAGCTCCTGGTACAGCCGCGGTCCGGGGGGGGCCACGGTAAGCTGGGGTGCCGGTCGGACCGCGGGGCGGTTTTTGGCTGGTGGTTTTCGAGTCTTTTTCGGGCGCGGCATAGGCACAGGGGGTCTATAATAAATTTTCTTGAATTATTGATCAATTATATCACAGTCAGAGATAATTGCCAACGTGTTCACAAGGATTTTTGACATAATTATTCAAAATTATTACCAAAGGCATGTTAAAGGTTGTTTGGAGGGGAGACGGGGAGCCGTAGGCCCCCCGCCTCCCCTCAAGCTCCACACCCCCTTAGGGGTGGGTCGGCTGTTCACCCCCGGGCGAAGACATCGGCGCCCAAGGGGAGGCGCTCCCCGGCCGCCAGCAGATGATAGCCCAGGGCTGCCACCATAGCGGCGTTGTCGGTGCAGAGGGAGGGCGCGGGGAGGAAGAGCGCCACCCCCCGAGCGGCGGCCTGATCCTGGAGAGCAGTGCGCAGGGCGCGGTTGGCGGCCACTCCCCCGGCCCCCACAAGTTGGCTGACGCCGGCCGCCTCCACGGCGAGAAAGGCCCGGCTGACCACCGAATCCACCACCGCGGCCTGGAAACCGGCGGCCAGGTCGGCCTGGAGGCGGGCGTCGGTGAGGAGCTCCGGGCGTTGGCGTACGAGATAGGCCACCGCGGTCTTCAGGCCGCTAAAGCTGAAGGTGAGGGGCTCGGCGGCAATGCGGGGCCGGGGCAGATCGAAGGCGGCGGGGTCGCCGGAGGCCGCCAGGGCTTCAATGGCCACCCCGCCGGGATAGCCCAGCCCCAGGAGCTTGGCGACCTTGTCGAAGGCCTCGCCGGCGGCATCGTCCCTGGAGCGGCCCATCAACGTCAGATCCCGGAAGCTTCGGACGTGGTAGAGGTTGGTGTGGCCGCCGGAGACCACCAGGGCGACGAAGGGGAAGGCAAGTGGGGATCCTTCCAGGAAGGCGGCCAGGATATGGGCCTGCAGGTGATGAACGCCAACGATGGGGAGCTTCCGGGCGTAGGCCAGGGCTTGGGCCACGGCGAACCCGATGACCAGGGCGCCGATGAGACCGGGCCCTTGGGTGACGGCCACCCCGTCGAGATCGCCCAGACTCACTCCGGCCTGGTCCAGGGACCCCCGGATGACGGGTAGAATATTGTCCTGATGACGGCGGGCGGCCAGTTCTGGAACCACCCCGCCGTATCGGGCGTGCAGGTCGAACTGCGTGGCCACGACGCTCCCGAGGACGGTACAGCCATCCGCCACCACGGCGGCGGCGGTTTCATCGCAGGAAGTTTCGATGCCCAGGATCAGCATAGTCAGTTTCCAGTTTCCAGTTTTCGGTTTTCGGTTTCCGGTTTCCAGTTTCCAGTCGCTGGTTGACCGGAGGTGAAGGCGATGAGCTCGATACCGTTTCATACTATCAATTCCGGGGATGAGCCCCAAGGAGATTTTGCCGGAGGTCTGGCCGGAGAAGATTGCCGGGGGAGGGGGGAGGCCGGTTTTCATTGTCAAAATGAGAAAAAGTATATATATTTGAGAATTAGACGCCCGGGGTACCGGGGAAACGAAGACAAGGAATGAATATGGCTGACATTCTGGTGGTGGATGACGACGCCAACACCCGGGAGGCTTTGGACGTCACCCTGAAGAAGATGGGCCACTCGGTGCGGTTGGCGGGTACGGGGAGCGAGGCCCTGGAGACGGTACGGCGACACCCACCGGCTCTGGCCATCATCGACCTGAAGCTGCCGGACATGCAGGGGACCGACGTGTTCGAGGCCATGCGGGTGATCTGCCCGCAGGTCATCGCCATCATGATTTCGGCCCGGGCCACGGTGGACGAGGCGGTAAGCGCCTTGAAGCGGGGCATCTATGACTTCATCACCAAGGATTTTCGCATGCAGGACATCCGCAAGGTGGTGAACAAGGCTCTGGAGACCCAGGCCCTCCTGGTGGAGAACGAACGGCTGCGGCAGGCGGCCCACGAACGGCTGGCCAGCGACAAGATTATCGGCCGGAGCCCCAGCTTCATCAAGATAATCCACCAGGTGAACCAGATCGCGCCCCTGAAGAGTACGGTGCTCTTGACTGGGGAGAGCGGGGTGGGCAAGGAGCTGATCGCCGAGGCCATCCACTATGGCAGTCCGCGGCGGGACAAGCCCCTAGTGAAGGTGAACTGCGGGGCTCTGCCGGAGAACCTGATCGAATCGGAGCTCTTCGGGCACGAAAAAGGGGCCTTCACCGGGGCGCACCAGCAGCGCAAGGGCCGGTTCGAGCTGGCGGACGGGGGGACCATCTTCCTGGACGAGGTGGGGGAGATGCCGTCCCAGGCCCAGGTGCGGCTGTTGCGGGTGTTGCAGGAAGGCGAGTTCGAACGCCTGGGGGGTACCAAGACGCTGAAGGTGGACGTGCGGGTGGTGGCGGCCACCAACCGGGACCTGGCGGAGGCGGTGAATATGGGTCAGTTCCGGAAGGATTTGTTCTACCGACTCAACGTCATTCATCTGGAAGTACCCTCCTTGCGGGACCGCAAGGAGGATATCATTCTGCTGGCGCAGCATTTCCTGGACAAGTTTTGCCTGGAGAACAACCGGCCACCCCTGGGGTTCACGCCGGAGGCCATCGCGGCGCTGAAGGAGTACGCCTGGCCGGGGAATGTGAGGGAGTTGGAGAACGTGGTGGAGCGCTCGGTGGCGCTGTGCACCGGGACTACCTTGGCCCTGGAGGACCTGCCCGACGAGATCAGGCAGCAACCCGGGGCGAGCGACCAGATCGTGGCGGCGGTGGGGGCCTCCATGGAGGAGATCGAGAAGCTGGCCATCCTCCAGACTTTGAAGAAAACCGGGGGCGATAAGGAGGTGGCGGCCCGTATCCTGGGGATCGGCCTGGCTACCCTGTACCGACGGCTGAAGGAGATGGAGCAGAAAGAGACGAAGGAAGCGGCGCCGGAGTCTCAGGAGAAGGGATGAGGGGGGCGGGGAGAGGGCTAGAGATCAGCAATCCCTGACCTTCCCGAGCCACAGAAACTAAGTGCTTATCCGTAATTAACTTGACACTTATCAAATAATATGGCATTCATACCCATAAAAATGCTCAAAGGAGGTGTGCATG
>CAYRYV010000101.1:0-5465 GCA_964428565.1 uncultured Desulfobacterales bacterium
TAGGCAGAAGCTTCACACATGATTGAGCACCTCCGGCAAGCGTTCGGAAACCACCATTTCCACCAGATGGGGCAGAGGTTCAGGCGCCAGCCCGGCTATCTCGACGCGCTCCTGGGTTAAGGGCAGGAGAATCTTGTGCGCCGGGGCGGAAGCAATGGCCGACGCCATTTTGGGGGTCACCTCGCCCATCATGGCGTTGGCCAGGACGATGGAGATGGTGCCCAGGACCACATCGGCCGTGGGCACCGTGGCGATGATGGCGTTTTCGCCCGTGGCGCCCCGGTTGGCCCTGGCCTTGAGCATCTGGGCGGTGGCCACGGCGTTGACCCCCAAGGCGATGATTTCGATCCGTTCGCCATAGATCTCCTTGAGGCGCTTGATCAAAACCGCGCCGATCCGGCCGCCCAGGCCGTCAATGACGCAGATGCGGACCCGGCCGGCCATCAGGGAACACCATTTCTAGAGATTTTCACCAGTTGCGGTCCTCCTGGGGGAAGGCCGTGACAGCCGCGCCCCTAATTCTTGAGTCTGAACCGGATCGGCAGCCGGGCGATGGAGGCCACTGCCTGACCGTTCACCATGGCCGGCCGGAAGGCGGAGCGTTTCACCGCCTCCAGGGCCGAGTCCTCAAAGCCATAACCCGGGCCCTCCACCACCTGCACCTGCATCAGATTGCCCCGGGCATCAATGGTCAGCCGCAGCACCACCAGCCCTTCCCGGCCCAGTCGCCGGGCCTGCTCCGGGTAGGCCGGCAGCACCCGCCGCAGAAATGCCGGTCCGGTGGCGCTGCCGAACTCAGCGATATGGGGACCGGCGCTCACGGGAGCCGGAGCCGGAGCGGGCCGCGGCCGGGGGGCGGGGGCCGGCGGCTGCGGCATGGAGCTCTTGGCCGCCACCGGCTCCGGTATGATCCGGCGGGGCTGAGGGCGCGGTTTGGTCTTCGGTTTCGGTTCCACTTTTTTCTGCTCCGGCGGCGGCGGTTCGTTGACCATCGGTTGCTCCGCCAGAGTCATGACAAACTCCACCGGCGGGTAGACCGGCGGGGCCGCCGGCACCAAGGAAAACGGTATAATCAGGATCATGCCGTGACAGACGACTGACCCCGCCAAGCCCCAAATATTCCTCGTCATAGTCCTGACCCGTCGCCCCCCGATTTGCGATCATGTGGAACCATAAAAAAAAAGCCACGAAGGTCGCTGTGCAAATGGCCTTCGTGGCTGATGCTCAATATTTTTTAAGTCGTCTGGGTTACTGCACCCGTCGCGGGTATTGTGATTATTATTACAACTGACCCCCTGCTGTCAACAGGAAAATTGCTCCCCCCCCGTAAATTACTAGCCGCGTCAGGCGCCGAAGCGGGTCAAGGAAAACGGAAATCGCCGGGGGATTAGCTGCCTTTCCCGCCATAGTCCGGAGGGCCGCCCGCCCTCCCGGCGGCAGGAGGGCGTGAGTTCCAGGAGGCGGTGCGGCGGCGCGGGGGGCCCGGGGGCCGCGCAAGCGAATTTGATTGCCGGTCAGCCCCGGGGATGGTAGAACAACAACCATTCCACCGCCGGGAGGGCACCGGGTCTCACCCGGGAGGGGGCCATGCTGATCGCCGCGGACAATCTGCACGCCTTACATCCCGCCGTCAGGGAAGCGCTACGCGGCCGGGACCCGAAGCCGCTGCAGGCGCTGGCCCGGCGTTGCGCCGCGGCCGGGGCCGACCTCATCGACATCAATCCCGGATTTCTCTCCCGGCGGCAGGAAGACCGCATGGCCTTTTTCGTGGAGGCGGTGCAGGAGGTTACGGACCGCCGCCTGATTCTGGACAGCCCCCGGGCGGGGGTGCTGCGCCAGGGCCTGAAGGTTTGCCGGCGAGCGCCCATTCTTAACGCGTTGACCCTGGAAGAGGACAAGATCCGGGAAATCCTGCCGTTGGCGGCGGAGTACGATACAGATTTGGTGGTGCTGCTGCTGGACGAACACTCCATGCCGCCCACCACCCTGGAAGACAAGATCACCCTGGCGGGGAGACTGGCGGCCCTGGCCCTGGAGGGCGGGGTGGCGCTGGACAAACTGATTGTCGATCCGGTGATGCCCAACCTGACCTGGCCCGACGCCTGGCGGCTGGTGCAGGAGGTGGTGAAAACGGTCCGTTGGCTGGCCAGCGGCGAGGTTTTCGGCACGCCGGTGCGCACCATGGCGGGCTTGTCGAATCTGCGCAGCGGGCGGCGCAGTTTCTACCCCGTGAAAATAGACGAAGTAACCCTGGCGGTGCTGGCGGGGGCCGGGCTGGAGGTGGCCCTGATGGACGTGCTGCAACCGGGGATGCTGGAGGCGGCGCAACTGGTCCAGAGGGTGAGCGGCTGAATCCCGGGGCGGCGGGCGGGCGCCGCAGATAAAAACGAAAAGGAGCAGAGGGAGTATTATGTCCGTGGACGAACAACTCGCCCTGATCAGGCGGGGAGCGGAAGAGATTTTGCTGGAAGAGGAACTGCGGAGAAAACTGGAGCGGTCGCTGGCGACCAACCAGCCGTTGCGGGTGAAGGCCGGCTTTGACCCCACCGCCCCGGACCTGCACCTGGGGCACACCGTTCTGATTCAGAAGTTGAAGCACTTTCAGGACCTGGGGCACCAGGTGATCTTTCTGATCGGGGATTTCACCGGCCTGATCGGCGACCCCTCCGGCAAGAGCGAGACCCGCAAGCCCCTGACCGAGGAGCAGGTAAAGACCAACGCCCTGACCTACGAACGGCAGATCTTCAAGATTTTGGATAAAGAGAAGACCCTGGTGGATTTCAACAGCCGCTGGATGAAGCCCCTGAGCGCCCAGGAGCTGATCGGGCTGGCGGCCAAACACACGGTGGCCCGCATGCTGGAGCGGGAGGATTTCCACCAGCGCTTCGTGAATCATGCGCCCATCAGCATCCATGAATTCCTCTATCCCCTGATTCAGGGCTACGACTCGGTGGCGCTGCGGGCCGACGTGGAACTGGGGGGCACCGACCAGAAATTCAACCTGCTGGTGGGGCGGGAGCTGCAGCGGGAATACGGCCAGGAAGCGCAGGTGGTGCTGACCATGCCACTGTTGGAGGGCCTGGACGGGGTCCAGAAGATGAGCAAGTCCCTGGGCAATTACGTGGGCATCGACGAGCCGCCCGGGGAGATGTTCGGCAAGCTCATGAGCATATCCGACACCCTGATGCTGCGTTACTACGAGCTGCTCAGCGACCGCAGCCAGGGGGAGCTGGATATTATGAAAGGGGAGCTGGCCGCGGGCGTTCTGCATCCCCGCCAGGCCAAGGAGGATCTGGCCCGGGAGCTGGTGGCCCGCTATCACGGGGCGGCGGCGGCGGAGCAGGCGGTGCGGGAGTTCGCGGCGGTGTTCCGGGACAAGAGCGTGCCGGAGAATATCGAGGAAGTCACCATATCTTGTGAAGGGGCGGCAATGTGGCTGCCCAAGCTCCTGCAAGCCGCCGGGATGACGCCCAGCCTGTCCGAAGGCAAGCGTCTCATTCAACAGGGCGGCGTGCAGGTGGACAATGAAAGAGTCGGCGACGTCAACCGGGAACTGGCCGGGGGGCAGACGTACTTATTAAAGGTAGGGAAGCGCAAGTTCAAGCGGGTCACCCTGAAAACGGATTGAGACGACCGGATTTGCTTGAGCCCCGGAGAAAATTCCGATAATATAGGTATAATCACGATAATCGAAGTTCACCACGACAATGCAAACCCAAACAGAAGGAGAATCATTTCGTATGAAACGGATGATGTATACGGGATTTTGTCTATTGGCCGGCACCCTGTGGCTGATCCTGGCCACGGTGGAGCTGGCCGAGGCCCGGGCGGGCGGCGGCCGCGGCGGCGGTTTCCGGGGTTCCCGGTCCACGGCGGCCCCCCGGCAAACCTTCAGCCCACCGCCCAGCACCACCACCCGGCCTCAGAGCACACCTGCGCCCGCCGCCAGTCCGGGGGCGCAAGCGCGGCCCACCCAGGCGCAGCAGCCCGCGACGGGGAGTTTTGGGCGGGGCCTGGCCGGCGGGTTGGCCGGCGGGTTGTTGGGCGGGATGCTCGGCAACATGCTCTTCGGCGGGGCGGGTCATGCGGCGGGCGGCGCCGCGGGCGGCGGCTGCTCCTCCATCGGGCTGATGGATATCCTGATCATCGGCGCGATCATCTATTTCGGGATGAAGCTGCTGCGGCGGCGGCGGTCGGAGAACACCTATGCCTATCAGGGCTCCGGAGCCGGCCCCACCGCAGTGCCGCCGTCGTGGCAGGACGGGGCGGAACCGGCGCGGCTGGAAAATGCGGTGGCGGCGGAGCTCAGCCAGATCCGCAGTTATGACGGGCAATTCGATGAGGCCGCCTTCAAGGAGATGGCCCAGGACGTGTTCTTCAAGATGCAGGCGGCCTGGATGCGCCAGGACCTGAGTCCGGTGAGGGAGCTGCTCACCGAGGAGATGTACGGCATTCTGGGCAAGGAGCTGGAGGAGATGAAGGCGAAGGGACAGGCGAACCGCCTGGAAAACATCGCCATCCGGGAGATCGACTTTTCGGAGGCCTGGCAGGAACAGGGAATGGACTTCATCACCGTGGGTTACCGGGCGAATCTGTTGGATTATGTGGTGGACAGCGCCACGGGCCAGGTGGTGAGCGGCAGTGACCAAGAGCCGGTCAAGTTCGAGGAATACTGGACCTTCGTGCGGCCCATCGGCCCCGGTCCCTGGAAACTGTCGGCCATTCAGCAGGCGGAGACGGTGCACTGACAAGGCAGCGAGGCGAGGGCCGGATTGCGGCCGGTCAGTGGTAATATAAAAGAAAAATAAGACGCTTACAGGGCCCGCCGGAGCTTTCCGAGCGGGCCCCGGGCGTTAGCGAGGGGGGGCGAGACAATGGAGGGGCGAGCCGGCGGCTCGTCCCGACGATGGACAGGGAGCCCGTTTACCGAGTGGGCTCCAACCCAGGAAAGCAAGGGGAAAAGAGCTTGCTATCCGAAAACCGCTTGATAAAATCAAGGGAACCCTGACCCGGAAAGGAGGTGACTGAGATGGCAGCCGGGGTTGACCTGAAAGCGGTGCAGGAGTTCCGGGGGCACGCCGACATCAAGATGCCGATGCGGTATGCGCACCTCTCGCCCGGACACCTCAAGTCCACCGTGAATGCGGTGAACCACTTCGGCGGTGGACACTTTTTGGACACTGCCATGAAGTTGCAACCGGGGGGAAGGGGCTGAGTATAGATTAAGTAGTTGAAAATATTAAACGGAAGTGCAAGGCTCACTGGTGGGGCCCCCGGACTTCAAATCCGGTGTATCGTCTGAGGAAGGCGATGGGTGGGTTCGATTCCCATGCACTTCCGCCAAAATATCAAGAAATCCGGGATGTTACTCCCGACTTTTTTTATCTGGGGCCTCGCTGGGGCCTGTCCCCTGGGGCCTGTCATTCATCCTCCCAGTACTTCAGGCTGTCGCTCACGAGCTTCGC
>CAYRYV010000102.1:0-5456 GCA_964428565.1 uncultured Desulfobacterales bacterium
TATGACAACAACCTTATTATTTCCGTGATTCATAAAAAATGAATATCTCTTCCGGTTTTGTGCAAGGGAGTTATTGGGTGGAACACTATCAACTCTTACGCCCCGTAGAGGTGGCCCGGCGCCTATCAGTGACCCGGGCCACAGTTTATCGGTGGTATTGGGAAGGCAAGTTGCAGGGGGTGAAATTGACGGACGGCAGTCTCAGGATTCTGGAGAGTTCGGTGCTCCGCATGATGGCCGATGCCTGGTAGCCGTAGGAAAGACGGATACCTCCAGATTATTTAAAGAAAGTGGCGGCCGGGAAATCAGAGGCACCGCCGGGAGAGGTACACGGGACGAGGATGGGAAGCATGATGAATACAGACCGCAGGAACAAATCCAATAATATCTCGATAAAACTGCAATTGGAGGTTCCCCCTTTCAGCGCCAACGAGGCGGAACAGGAAAAAAGACGGCAGCGGGCGGAAGCTGATCCCCTGTTTTTTTGCCGCACCTACCTGCCCCATTATTTTTCCAAAATGCCGGCGCCCTTTCATTATGAGCTGGTGGAACTGCTGGACCGGAGGCACGAGCAGGGAGCCAAAGGCAGGGGACAGGGGAGCGGGGGCGGCAGAGGAGCAAGGGGGAGAGCTACCGGGATAGTGGCCGCCGTCCCGCGGGAGTTCGGCAAGACCACGGTGTGCTCCTTCGGCTATGTCCTGCACCAGATTTGTTGCGCGAAACGGAAATTCATCATCATCGGCACGGACACGCCGGCCCAGGGTGTGGAACTGACGGAGAACATCTATCTGGAACTGCTCTACAACGAACGCCTGAGACAGGATTTCGGCGAGTTGGTGGTTGACCGACAGGCCATGGAGGACTTCGTCACGACCAACGACATCCGGGTCACGGTCCGGGGGAGGCATCAGCGGCTGGTGGGGCTGAAGCACAAGCAATGGCAGCCGGACCTGGTGATCCTGGATGATCTGGAGAGCGAGGAGAACAAAGATCCGCAGACGGCGCCCGGGATAGTGGAATGGATCATGAGCGATGTCCTGCCGGCGATGGACGGCCGGGGTAGCCTGGGCGTCATCGGCACGCGGTCCAGCCGGAGAAGCGCCCTGAACCGGATATTGACGAGCGCGGACATGGCGTTCGCGCATTTCGAGCGGCGTATCTACCGGGCAATTCAGCAAGACGGCACGTCGCTGTGGGAGGCCAAGTATCCGCGGCAGTTCTTGCAGCGGCAGAAACAGTTGATGGGGGTGGCGGCTTTCAACCGGGACAAGATGAACGAACCTCTGCCGGAGCAGGGAAGATTTCGCCCCCAGTGGGTGCGCTATTACCACCCCGACAGCACCAAAGACAAGGATTTGATTGTGACCGAGGGCCGTCGTCTGCCCCGGAAGGGCCAGGGCGGGCCGGAGTGCGAGGTCATGGTCAGGGTGGGCCTGAACCCCCGGGAACAGGTTTATTACGTGCTGGGCGCAACTCTGCAGACGCCCGGGGAGGAGACGAGCTGGCAACTCAGGGGCAAAGGGCATCGCCTGCACGGGTGGGGGCAGCCCGGGAAGAGGGATTATGCTGTCATCGGAATGTCCCTCAAGGAACCGGAGCGGCCGGAGAAAGACAGAGAACAGTCACCATTGATCCGGGGGGCTAACGCGGCGGCGGTCCCAGAGGCCGGTATCGCCGCCCTGTCCTCCCAGATGGAGCGGGGTAAGATCCGGTTTATCCGGGGGCATTCGGACCAAAATCTGGTGGTGGAGCAGTTGCTTTATTATCCCTCCGAGGCGATGGACGATCATGGCGTCGCCGCCCTGGAAGAGGCCATCCGCCTGGCGCAACAGTATGTTCGCGACAGGGTGGAGGGGACGCCGCCCGTCAAGAGGGCGGTGGGGGATGAGTTCTAAGGAAAGAGAACATCCAAAAGGTTCGTCATAAGGGACAAAACCGGAAACAATTTAACAGAATTTGGGGTGCATATGCCGCTGAGGGATTTTTTTCAGAAGTTTTCAAAAAAGAAGGACCTTCCGGGAACGGCGGTGGTGGCAGGGACCCACTGGCAGGACCGTTGGAGCAGTTATCCCAGCACACGGCTGCAGCCGGAGCGCCTGAGCGAAATTTTTCAAGAAGCCGACAACGGCGATATCTACCGTCAGATGGAGTTCTTCGAGGAAATGGAGGAGAAGGACGCTCATCTGGCGGGGATTCTGCAGACCCGGAAAATGGCGGTTTTGGGGTTGGATTACGAAGTTCTGCCTTATTCGGAAGAGGCGGCCGATCAGGCGATCGCCCAGTTCGTGGGGGAGATCATTTACGGGCTGGATGATTTCGAGGGGATGTTATTGGACCTGTTGGACGCCATCGGCAAGGGCATGTCCATGTGCGAGATCCATTGGGAGATTGCAGGTAAAAGGGCGACGGTGGCCGGTCTGAGGTGGATTCATCCCAAAAAGATCAGTTTTGTGGAGAGTCTGAAGCCGCGGTTGCGCACTCCGGAGGCATGGCAGGGCACGGAGATCCCCCCCTGGAAGGTGATCTACCATTGCTATAAAGCCAGGAGCGGGTATGACACCCGGGCGGGGATGCTCCGGGTGGTGGCCTGGATGTACTTATGCAAGCTGAATGCGTTGAAGCAATGGGCGAGCTTTAACGAGGTCTTCGGGATGCCGCTGCGACTGGGGAAGATTGAGGCGACGACTTCCCAGGCAGAGCGCGACACGCTCCTGACGGCGATCCGTAGTTTGGGAACGGATGGGGCCGGGGTGATCAGCAAGAGCACTGAAATCGAATTCGTGGAGGCCACGGGGCGGATGTCGGGGCAGGCAAATCCGTTCCTGGTGATGGCGGAATTCTGTAACCGGGAGATGTCCAAGACGGTGTTGGGGCAGACCCTGACCACGGACACCAGCGGCGCCACCGGGACCTACAGTACCGCCAAGGTACACGACCAGGTGCGGCGGGACCTGGTGGACGCCGACGCCGAGGCCCTGGCCCGGACGCTGCGACACCAGCTCATCAAGCCCCTGGTGGGGTTCAACTTCGGCTGGGACAAGCCGCTGCCCTATTTTCGTTTCCGCCGGGGGGAAAAGCAGGATTTAAAAATGCTGTCGGAGGTCTACGCCAATTTATGGAAGATCGGCTACCCGTTGACGTGGGAACACCTGTCGGAAAGGTTCGGGGTACCCTTGCCTGCGACCGGGCAGACGATACTGGGCGCGGCGGACGGAGAACGGGCGTTTGCCAGTGACCGGCGGCGGGACGGGAAAGGGGAGGAGGACTCCCGGGTGGGGTGGACGCAAGATGAGGGAGTGAAATGAAGATGGAGGAAAAACGCTTGAGACTGGCTTTCGGGGCGACACCGGACGTCCCGCAATGGATAAATATCGTGCCGATGGGAAGAGTGACTTTAGGGGACGGGCGAGATCCCTTCGATGTGGACCGGGAGGCCCTGGAGGCCATTCTGACGGCCTGGGAGGCGGGCGGCAACGATTTGGTCATCGATTATGAACACCAGACCCTGGAAAAAGGCCCGGCGCCGGCGGCGGGGTGGATCAAGACCCTGGAGGCCAGAGAGGACGGCTTGTGGGCCCGAGTGGAATGGACCGAGAAGGCGCAGGCGTTTATCGCCAACCGGGAATACCGCTATTTCTCCCCGGTTTTGATGATGGACGATGAGAGACAACGGCCGGTGGCGCTCCTGCATGCGGCGTTGACGAATTTCCCGGCCATCAATCACCTTACCCCGCTGGTGGCCCGCTCCACCCAGGACGGAAAGACGGTCAGTGTCGGGCGGGAGAATCCGGCTGGCGCTACTGAAGGGGCCGGGGATAGTGGGAGATCTGACGATTTCGCCGGGCAGACGGGGAAGGCCGAGACAGAGGTATTGTCCGGTATTAAGGAGATGCTGGGTTTGGGTTCAGAGGCAGGAGAGGCGGAGGTGCTGGAGGCCCTGAAAGGTTTCAAGACGGCGGTGACGGAGGCATCACCGATACCCCGGGGGATGTCATCAGAAAGTCCACCTTCAGGAAGTGAAGAAGCCGTTGGCGAAGAAAAAGGCCCGGGAGAGCTTTGCGAGTTGCGACAGCAGGTGCGGCGGCAGCGAGGTGAGGTGTTGATCCGAGAGGCCCTGACGACGGGTCGCACTTCCCCGGAAGAGTTGAACCGGGCGGGAGGGAAGCTCACCGCGATGGCCCACGAAGAGCCGGAGACCTTTCGGGCTTTGATCCTGGGAAGACCGGCGCAGGCAGTCATCCCCCTGGGTCGCCTGGATGACCGCCAAAAGGCGGCGTCCGGTAAAGGCATGACCCAGGAGGAATTAAGGATGTGTAAGCTCATGGGCCTCGACCCGCAAAGATTTGCGCAGCATAAATCCCTCCTGGGAGCAGCGCAGGGGGGCAGCACCTGGAGAGAGTAGTTCCGGGTGCCACCACAGCAGGCGGCAGGTGGGCGTGATGGCCACTTGCACACCGAAGGGAGAGGGGGAGCAAGCAGGGGAATTTTTCCGTGACGGACACGTTGCAGGGGAACGACATGAAGCAATCTCCTTGCGGTTAATGGGAAAGTCCGGGATGCGGTCGCAGAGAGGGGACCTGCCCGGCGAACTGACATGAATGTGGAACATATCGGACTGAAGAGAAAAGGAGAGTGAAATAGATGGCAGCTTTAACCCAAGACCGCCCCACCGTGTATCGGGAGGGGGTAGAGATGGACTATCCGGTGGCCGCCAGCACGAAGATCTTTGCGGGGGCATTGGTGTGCGTTAATACGAATGGCTATGTGGCACCGGCGGCGGATCAGGCGAACATGGTCTTTGTCGGCGTGGCCCTGGAATTCGTGGATAACTCCACGGGGGTGGACGCCGGTAAATTAGTTCGGGTGCGGCGGACGGGGGTCTTTGAATTCGACGCGGTGAGCATCACGCCGGCGATGGTGGGCGCTCCCATGTACTGCGTGGATGACCATACCTTTGACGATGCGGTCGGGACCACCAACACTGTCAAGGTCGGCGTATTGACCAAATATGTCGCGGCTACCAAGGGCTGGATTGATATCAGCAGATAACGGAGGCGTTTTCCATGATCGTGAATCAGCAAAATTTGACCAATCTCTACATGGCCCTGAGCACGGCTTTCAATTCCGCCTGGGAGGAGACGCAACCCTGGTATGAACAGGTGGCCATGGTGGTTCCCACGAACACCAAGACGGTGGATTACAAATATCTGGCGAACTTCCCGCTGGTGCAGGAATGGATCGGGGAGCGGCAGATTCAGAGCCTGGTGGCCTATAATTTCCACCTGTCCACCAAGGACTACGAAGCCACCATCGAGATCGAACGGAACGACATCGAAGACGACCAGTTGGGGATGTACAACCCCATCGTGGCGGAGTTGGGACGCACGATCAAACAGCATCCCGATTCCCTGATCGCCAGTTTGATGGAAGCGGGGTTTACCACCGAGATTTATGAC
>CAYRYV010000103.1:0-5355 GCA_964428565.1 uncultured Desulfobacterales bacterium
TCCTACGACATCGTCGAGGCCATCAAGGTCATCGGCGGCACCAACATCCAGTTCGCCCACGACCCCAAAACCGGCCGGGTGGTGGTCATCGAAATCAACCCCCGCACCTCCCGCTCCTCCGCCCTGGCCTCCAAGGCCACCGGCTTCCCCATCGCCTTCGTCTCCTCCCTGTTGGCCGGCGGCCTCACCCTCGACGAAATCCCCTACTGGCGTGAGGGCACCCTGGAAAAATACACCCCCTGGGGGGACTACGTCGTCGTCAAGTTCGCCCGCTGGGCCTTCGAGAAGTTCCCCGGCTCGGTGGACAGGCTGGGCACCCAGATGCGGGCCGTGGGCGAAGTCATGAGCCTGGGCAAGACCTACAAGGAGGCCTTCCAGAAGTCCATCCGCTCCCTGGAGATCGGCCGCTACGGCCTGGGCTTCGCCAAGGACTTCCACCTCCTGCCCGTCGACGAGCTCCTCGAGCGCCTCAGCGAACCCAGCAGCGAACGCCAGTTCCTCATGTACGAGGCCCTGCGCCACGGCGTCTCCGTCGACGACCTCTACCGCAAAACCCACATCAAACCCTGGTTCATCGAACAGATGCGGGAGCTGGTGGCCCTCGAGGAGGAAATTCTGCACTACCGGGGCCGCCACCTCCCGGATGACCTCCTCCGCCGGGCCAAACAGGACGGCTTCGCCGACCGCTACCTGGCCCAGCTCCTCGGCCTGCCCGAAGCAAAAATCCGCTCCGGCCGCCTCTCCCTGGGCCTGGCCCAGGCCTGGGAACCCGTGCCGGTGAGCGGCGTGGAGAACGCCGCCTACTACTTCTCCACCTATAACGCCCCCGATCAGGTGGCCGTCAGCTCCCGCCGCAAGATCATGGTCCTGGGCGGCGGCCCCAACCGCATCGGCCAGGGCATCGAGTTCGATTACTGCTGCGTCCACGCCGCCTTCGCCCTCCGGGACGAGGGCTTCGAATCCATCATGGTCAACTGTAACCCCGAAACCGTCTCCACCGACTACGACACCTCCGACAAACTCTATTTCGAGCCCCTCACCGTGGAGGACGTCCTCAGCATCCACGACAAGGAAAAACCCGAGGGCGTCATCGTCCAGTTCGGCGGCCAGACCCCCCTCAATATCGCCGGGGAGTTGGCCGCCGCCGGCGTGCAGATCCTGGGCACCTCCCCCGACGTCATCGACCTGGCCGAGGACCGCGACCGCTTCCGCCACATGATGCGCAAACTGGGCATCCCCCAGCCCGAATCCGGTATGGCCGCCAACCTCGAGGAGGCCCTCACCGTGGCCGACCGCCTCGGCTACCCCCTCATGGTGCGCCCCTCCTACGTCCTGGGGGGCCGGGCCATGGAGGTCATCCACGACGAATATATGCTCCGCCACTACGTCGCCGCCGCCGTGGAGGTCAGCCCGGCGCGGCCCATCCTCATCGACAAGTTCCTGGAAAACGCCATCGAGGCCGAGGCCGACGCCATCGCCGACGGCGCCGACGCCTTTGTCCCCGCCGTCATGGAGCACATCGAGCTGGCCGGCATCCACTCCGGCGATTCCGCCTGCGTCATCCCCCCCGTCAGCATCCCCCCCAAACACCTGGAGACCATCGCCGACTACACCCGGCGCATCGCCATCGAACTCCAGGTCGTGGGCCTCATGAACATCCAGTACGCCATCGCCGACGACACCGTCTATGTCCTGGAGGCCAACCCCCGGGCCTCCCGCACCGTGCCCCTGGTCTCCAAAGTCTGCAACATCTCCATGGCCCGGCTGGCCACCCAGATCATGCTGGGCAAAAAACTGGCCGACCTCGACCTCAAAGTCAAAAACATCCCCCACTTCGGGGTCAAGGAGGCCGTCTTTCCCTTCAACATGTTCCCGGAGGTGGACCCCCTCCTGGGCCCGGAGATGCGCTCCACCGGCGAGGTCCTGGGGCTGGCCGACTCCTTCGGCGCCGCCTTCTACAAGGCCCAGGAGGCCGCCCAGCAGACCCTCCCCCAGGAGGGCGCGGTCCTCATCACCGTCTCCGAAAAGGACCGCCCCGCCGTCCTGGAGGTGGCCCGCCAGTTCGCCGGCCTCGGCTTCCGGATCAAGGCCACCGTCGGCACCCGGAAGTTCCTGGCCGACCACGGCATCGACGCCGAACCCGTCCTCAAGATGCACGAGGGCCGGCCCCACGTGGTGGACAGCATCAAAAGCCGGGAGGTCCACCTGGTGGTCAACACCCCCAGCGGCAAACTCAGCAAGCACGACGACTCTTACATCCGCAAGGCCGCCATCAAATACAAGATCCCCTATATCACCACCCTGGCCGGGGCCCTGGCCGCAGCCCGGGGCATCGCCGCCATCCGCCGGGGCCGGGGCCAGGCCAGGTCTTTGCAGGACTACCACCGGCACATCAACTGACCGCCGCTGGTGGTGTGTCCCGGGAACATGGTTAATACGTATGGGGCGGGCCGTGCCCGCCGCCTCCAGCCGTTCATGATTTTTTGTGCCCCTGCTTTGTCAACGTTTCTCTGGGACACAACGCCAGCCGTGCGTGAGAAAGAGGCCGGGGGGGGCCGATGGTCCCCCGGCCTGCCCCTCGGGAGGAGATATTCATGAAATCCGTCCAGGACCATTGCGGCGTTTTCGCCCTGTTTTCCCAGGAGCCCTGCGCCTTCGAGATCTTCCAGGGGATCGACTTTCTCCAGCACCGCGGCCAGGAATACTGCGGCATCGCCACCTATGACGGCGGCGTCCGGCAGGTCACCCACCACGGCAAGGTACTGAACAACTTCACCGACCAGGACCTCGACAGCCTCACCGGGCGCTGGGGCATCGGCCACGTCAGCCTCAAGGAGCGCCAACCCGTCAAGTGGCAGTCCCGCCGGGGCGAGATCGCCGTCGCCTTCAGCGGCAACATCATCAACGACAACGAGCTCAAACAGGAGATGATGAGCCGCGGCAAGGCCTTCTGGCGGGGCTACAACGTCGAGATCATCTCCAAGATCATCCTCGAGGCCCCCGACCCCGTGGCCGGCATCGCCGACCTGGCCGCCAAAATCAGGGGGGCCTATTCCCTGGTGGTCCTCACCCGGGAAGGCATCTACGCCGGCCGCGACGTCTACGGCTTCCGGCCCCTCATCCTGGGGCGCGCCCCCGGCCGCTACGCGGTCAGCTCCGAGTCCCGGGCCCTGCAGAATCTCGACTTCGAGGTCGTCCGGGACGTCCGTCCCGGCGAGATCGTCCTGGTCAGCGACCAGGGCTTCGTCACCGTGGGGCAACTGCCCTCCCCCCGCAAGGCCCACTGCGCCTTTGAATGGGCTTATACCGCCAGCATCGACTCCGTCATCGACGGCCTCGCCGTCCTGGCGGCCCGGCATAACCTGGGCGCCGCCCTGGCCCGCCGCGACCGGCAGGAGGGCGGGCTCAACGCCGACCTGGTGGCCCCCGTCCCCATGTCCGGCATCGGCCACGCCCTGGGCTATCACCTGCACTCCCGCCTCAGCTACCAGGAGGTCTTCCTCTACAACCGCTACGCCGACCGCAGCTATACCCTGTCCACCCAGATCGCCCGGGAACGGATGGCCAAACGCAAACTGTCCGTCCTCCATCACGCCGTCCGGGACAAAAGCATCGTCCTGTGCGACGACTCCATCGTCCGGGGCACCCAGATCCTCAATAAGGTGAACGACCTCAAGCGGGCCGGAGCCCGGGAGGTGCACGTCCGGGTGGCCTGCCCGCCCCTGATGTACCCCTGCGATTTCGGCATCTCCACCCGCACCTACGAGGAACTCATGGCCCGGCGCTACCTGTTCCAGGGCGACATCACCACCCTGGCCGGCCTGCGGGACCTGGAAAACTGGGTGGCCGCCCGCATCGGCGCCGACTCCGTCAGATACAACAGCCTGGAGGATTTCGTGGCCGCCCTGGGCCTGGCCCGCACCGACCTCTGCCTCAAATGCTGGGACGGCGTCCGCCCCTGACTGCCGGACCCGCCGCCGCCCGCTCTTCCCCCCCCGTATCGCTCCCCGGTACACCCGCCCGGCGGCCGGCCGTCCCCGTGTCGCCTGGTGGCGTTTGTGTCAGGCGGACAAACGCCGCGCCTCCCGCCATCTGCGCCCCGGGGCCGCTACGCCTTGTCCTGCCCGGCCGCTCTCCCCGTACCGCTCCCCGGTACGCCCCTCCCCGGCGGCCCCAAAACGGGCCTGATCGAAAAAGGTTTCCTTTTATTTCATTCTGTGCTAACCTTGCCTCCCATGCGTTGTTCTTGTCTGTAAACCCCCTTATTGACTGCGGCGGCCGATGCTGCCGCCTGAGCGCGGACCTGTTCCATCAACGGCTTGAAAGGAGGTTTTATGAAAGACATCGTCAAGAAACAGGTGGATGAGATCGTCGATGCCATCGACGGCGGGAAGGTGGTGGCTGATTTTTTCGCGGCCGCCCAGAAAGATCCCTACGTCTTCATTATGGAAGCCGACGGCAAGCTCCTGGTTCACCCCACCCTCGTAGGCGAAAGCCTGAAGGAAAAGGCGGGCCCGGTCTATGATGAAGTCGCCAAGGGCACCCCGGAGGGTGCCTACGTCAAGTATGCCTGGGGGGGCGCCAACAAATGCACCTATTCCCGCAAGACGAAGAGCGGCCTCATCGTGGGGTGCGGCTACAACGAATAGCCCCGCCCCTCCTGCTGGCTGATTCCTGCATCCGGGGCGGCCCGAGGCCGGGCCGCCCCTTCAGTATTGACACCGCCTCGGGCGGGACCGCGCCGCGCCTGCCGCCGCCGGCGTTCATCTCGATCCCCGCCGCCGGCTGGCGGTCTCGGTTACCCGCCCCGGCCACCTCCCTGCCCCCCCGCTGTTTCCCCCCGTCCCGCCCGCATCCCCCGACCATGAACCATGAACCATGAACCATGAACTGTTTTTGTGACATGTGTCTCATCTGTTCTGGAATCTCCCGCCCCTTTCCGTTACACTTGTGCCCATGAGCGCCGCAACGCGGCGTCCCGGTGGCGCCGGCCGGCGTTCCCGGCTCCCGGCCCGTACCGGGACCGCGGTCCACCGGCGCTCACGACCCCCTTACCCGGTACGCCCCCGGTACATATCGGTACATGTTCCGGCCTGTACCGGGCCCCGGCGTGACGCCGCCGGGCGGCTTTCAGGAGATTGTGGAATGAATAACAAGGAATATCGCCTGGATAGGAAAAAAGTGGCCCCGGCCTTCCCCGGCGTACCGGCTCCCGGCGTTTTTTTCCCCGGTACCCGGTACCGCGACGCGCCCCGGGGCAACCCGGTACCGCGGCCCTCGGGACCGGCCCTCACCCCCATCCCTCTACGGGATGGGGGGTGGGGGTCCGGGGGAGGGCGCAAGGGCTGTTAAGCC
>CAYRYV010000104.1:0-5064 GCA_964428565.1 uncultured Desulfobacterales bacterium
CGCCGCCCTTGGCCAGATAGTGGCCGTGGCTGCGATGACTGCTGTTGATGTAATCCTCCCGGCCCAGATGCGCGCATACTCCCACCGCAATGGCTTCCTGGCCGATGCACAGGTGGACCGGAGTCTTCATTTCGTCTTCATGGTAGTGCTGTTCGATTTTGTGCTGGAGTTTGCGGATCCGCAGCATGTCGAAAAACAGGCTCCGCCGGACCTCCGGGGTTAGGTGCATAAGCTCTCCTAACTGCTCTCCAGGCAGGTGAGTTCGCAGAAGGGTTGGATACCGTTGAAGTTGCGGGCGTGATCCAGGGCGGCGAAATCTTCCTGGGAGGGCTCGTGGAAGATTATCTGGCTGCCGGAGGTATCAAACTGGAAAGGAACGTGGATCAGATTCTTCAGCGCCAGGCGCACCCTTTCCTGGGCCGAGGGCGGAACAAACAACAACAGAAAGCCGCCGCCCCCGGCTCCGGTGATCTTGCCGCCCATGGCACCGTTGGCCCGGGCCAGGTCGTAAAGGTTATCCACCACGTCATTAGACACCTGGGAGCTCAGGCAGCGCTTTATCCTCCAGGCTTCGTGCAGCAGTTCCCCGAAATTGCAGATACACCGGTTGCTGCACAGGATGGCCAGACTCTCGTTGACCATCTCCTTCATGTCATCCAGATGCTTGCACTTGCTGTCGATGTCTTCCACATAGGTCTTGGCGACCTCGGAAGCCGTGCGCTTGATGCCGGTATAAAAGAGCATCAGGTGGGAGTTGAGTTCCGCCCGGCGCTCCCGGGTAATGGTCACCGGCCGGATGGAGATTTCGCCGCTGGCCTTGAAGGTGATGTGATTCAAGCCGCCGAAGGCCGCGGAGACCTGGTCCTGGGAGCCCACGGTTTCCTTGATCAGTTCCTGTTCGATGTAGATGCCCTCCAGAGCCAGCTGCTTCTTGCTGGGCATGAGGCCCTTCAAGGCATAGATGGCGTGCAGCAGGCCCACGGTGAACGCCGAGCTGGACCCCATGCCGCTACGGGCCGGCAAATCGCCGTCATGGTGAATTTCCAGCCCCCGGTCCATCTTCAGGAAGCGCAGGGTCTCCCGGACCGCCGGATGATTGATCTCCTCGTAGCTTTGCACGTTTTCAATCTTCGAATACACCACCCGCAGTCGATGTTCGAAAAACGGCGGCAGATAGCGGCAAGAGATATAGCAGTATTTATTTATCGAAGTCGACAGGACGCTGCCGCCGTGATTGAGGTAGTAGGAGGGATAATCCGTACCGCCGCCGAAAAAGGAAATGCGAAAGGGCGTCCTGCTGATAATCATGGGTTGTCATCCTCCCGATGCCGTTACCCGCAAAAGTTCTACAAAGCCGTCTCGGTGAAGAATTTATCCGCTTCGGCATAGGCCGCCGGGATGCCGATATCGATGAAGGCCGCCTCGCTCCGGTAGCCGTACAGCCGTTTTTGCTCCGCCATCAACGGGAATAGCTCCTGCTCCAAGGAATAAAATTTCCCCGCCGGAATCGACTCCACCAGGTGCCGCCGCAGCAGATAGATGCCGGCGTTTATCCATCCCGGCCCTGCCTGGGCGCCTTTTTCGGCAAAACTCGCCACCAGGTCGTCTTCGCCCACCATAACCCGGCCGAAGCGGCTCGTATCCGGCACCCGGGCCAGCAGCAGCGCGCCCTGGCGTTCCCCGGTCATGAACCACTGCCAGTATCCGTGCAGGTCGGCAGTGCAATAAGAATCCCCGTTCATCACCAGAATGGGGTCCGAATCCAGATGCCTCAGGGCCTGGCGCAGGGCGCCCCCCGTTCCCAACGGCGAAGTCTCCCGGGAATGCACCACGCGCAGCGACTTATAGCGCTCCCCGATTTCTTCTAATATCATCTCGGCCCGATAACCGGTGCCCAGCACCACTTTTTCCAGGCCCGCGGCCGCGAGCTTATCCAACAGGAAGGTGAGAAAGGGACGGTTCAGCACCGGCGCCAGCACCTTGGGCCGGTCGGCCACCACCCCCCGCAAGCGGGTTCCCAGTCCTCCCACCAGGATAACTGCATTAATATCGTTTATGTGTAACACGAGGCTCAAACATTGGCAAACAGGTTGGGTTTAATAATCTTATAGCCCTTCAACAACTCCGTGATGCCCGTATCCAGAGTATGATCCGGCCTCCACCCCAAAGCTTCGATCTTTTCATTACTTACCAGGTAGTCCCGCTTATCCGGGTCTTCACCCACCGGCGCCGCATGAATATATAATTCGGGGACGTATTCCTTGATCTTCTCCGCCAGCTGCCTCTTGGTCAAATTGGCGGAGCTGAGCCCCACATTAAAAGGCTCCCCCCTCATCCGGCCGTCGTTGCTCAGGCTGAAGACAAAGGCCTTGGCGACGTCCCGGATATGGATGTAGTTCCTCCGAAAATGCTCCTCAAACAATACCAGGAAACGATCCTTATACGCCCGGTAGGTGAAGTCGTTGACCAACAGGTCCATGCGCATGCGCGGGCTCATGCCGAACACCGTCGCCAGCCGCAGGGTTATGGCGTTGCCTTTGTCCAGCAGGGCCTTTTCCACGGCCACCTTGTCCTTGCCGTATTCCGACAGGGGACGCAGCGGCGAGGCCTCGGTGCAATAGGAGTCCTTCTCCCCGATCCCGTAACCGCTGTTGGTGGTGGGGAAAATGACCAACTGCGCCGGCGAGATCTTCTTCACCAGGTGCATCTGCGCCTCATGGTTCACCAGCCGGGTGACGGTGGGATTGATCTTGCAGGCCGGGGCCCCGACAATCGCGGCCAGGGGAATAATCACGTCAAACTTGGGCAGCAGACTGTCCATCAACGCGCTGTCGCAAATATCGCCTTTGATGAAATCAAAATGCGGACTCGCGCAACAATCCAACAACGGCCCCTGGCCGTAGGTCAGGGAATCCACTACCGTTACCTTATGACCGGCGGCTAACAGGGCCGGAGTCAGAATGGAACCTATATAACCGGCCCCGCCGGTGACGAGAATCTTATGAGAGGCCATTGCATCTTCTCCCTGGTAAAGCGTTGCCATCGACTTGTATTACTATTACTTATAGTGGATTTAGCCGATTTCCGAAATCGAAAAATCTTCGCACCGCGTCGTGGAATTCATACCAAGTTGCCGTCAATCGATTGTTTTTTCATGCCCAGTCTACGCGCAGAATATCTCTTTCCTCCCCGTCGAAACGCGCTACGCCGCTATGATGCGGTCAGCCTGACCCCAACGCATCATAGCCCTTTGATTTCACTTGGTATCAAATGAATTTCAGTAAACCACACACCAGCGGATTGATCGCCAGGTCAACAATTTGCAAAAAGGGCACCGGACGCAGTTGCAATATCTCTCTCCCCTGTACGGAAAGATGGTGCCGCTTGACCAACAGAACCTCATGGTTGCTGCAGCGGCTGCCTGACCGTGCGGATGTGGCGGTATTATCGCACCCGGCCTGCTCCCTGTCAATAAAGCGGCCCAGTCCCTATCACCCGTCGCCGACGGTGTTCCGGGGCTCCAAGGAAAGGGGCGAGCGTTGACACCGGGTGGGAATTTTGGTAAGCACCTGACATTAATTCTTCGGAACGCCGCTTGCAGGGTTGGCGCGCCGGGACTACACCGGCCGGGAGAGCAACCGGTTGGCCCCCGGATTTACCGGCGGGACCGGTGACGACGGCTCCGACGGGTTCCGCCAGGGGAGGGAGCAGCCTCGTCCGCCGGGACAACCACCCGGCCGCCACGACCCGATGATTTTTTCCATGCATTTTATGGGAATGTACGATTACAATAAATACTTATCAGAATTTAAACTTCTTGCAAATTCCCGGTTCCAGATCACCTAATAGGAAACTTGTGAAACAGCCGGCCCAACATTGCCTGGCAGGGGACACCGCCGCCGATGTGCCCATTTTCACCATCCAGCCGTCGCAAGGGTGGCTGCCCTATCGCCTCCGGGATCTGTGGGAATACCGAGAACTTTTATATTTCCTCGTCTGGCGCGACATCAAGGTGCGCTATAAACAGACTTCCCTGGGGGCCGCCTGGGCGGTGCTCCAACCTTTTATGACCATGGTGGTATTCAGCGTCTTTTTCGGGCATCTGGCCAAGATTCCGTCCGACGGCCTGCCCTACCCGATCTTTGCTTACAGCGCCTTACTGCCCTGGCAATTATTCGCCTACGCCCTGAACGAATCCGGCAACAGCCTGGTGACAAACCAGCAGCTGATTACGAAAGTCTACTTCCCCCGGCTGATCATCCCGGTAAGCTCGATCCTGGCGGGACTCATGGATTTTGCCATCGCCTTCATGGTGCTGTTGGGGATGATGCTCTATTACCGGATCGCGCCCACCGTGGCCGTGTTGGCGCTGCCCCTGTTTATCGGCCTGGCCGTACTCACGGCCTTGTCCGTGGGCTTGTGGCTGTCGGCCCTCAATGTAAAATATCGCGATGTACGCTATACTATTCCTTTTTTGACGCAGTTTTGGTTGTTTGCCACTCCCATTGCGTATCCCAGTTCCCTGGTGCCCGAACCCTGGCGGGTGTTGCTGGGCCTTAACCCCATGGCCGGAGTGGTGGAGGGCTTCCGCTGGGCCTTGTTGGGTAAAACCGGCGATCTGGGGCCCCTCATGCTCGTATCGGTCCTGGCGGTGGTTCTCCTGTTGGTCGGCGGCCTGATTTTCTTCCGGCGCATGGAGAGAACCTTCGCAGATATTATTTAGCCTTATGCGGAATATAGTTATCCAGGCGGAAAAATTAGGGAAGCTTTACCAGATCGGCCACCGCGAGCAATACTACACGCTGCGGGATATTCTGACCAACACCCTCACCGCGCCTTTCCGCCGCATAAAATCCTGGGCGACCGGAGGCAACTCCGGCCGGGGAAACAATGCCGACGACCATATTTGGGCTTTGCAGGACGTCTCTTTTGCGATCCAGCATGGTGAAGTCGTCGGCATTATCGGGCACAACGGCGCCGGGAAGAGCACCCTGCTCAAGATCTTGTCACGCATCACGGAGCCCACGTGCGGGTTCGCCCGCATCAAAGGGCGGGTGGGGTCGC
>CAYRYV010000105.1:0-5037 GCA_964428565.1 uncultured Desulfobacterales bacterium
GTACCGGCTCCCGGCGTTTTTTCCCCGGTACCCGGTACACCGGCACGCGCCGGTGGGCCCCCGGCCCCCCGGCCCCGGGACCGCCCTCACCCCCCAGCCCTCCACGGGCTGGGGGGTGGGGGTCCGGGGGCGGGGGTAAGGGCTGCAAAGCCCTTGGCCCCCTCCCCCGGCCATCTTCTCCCGCGGCCCTCGACGCCCGGGTTTACAGCGTCTTCACCGCGGCCTTGCCCTTCTGTTCTTTGATCATGGCGTGGGCTGCGGCCATGCGGGCGATGGGAATGCGCATGGGCGAGCACGATACGTAGTTCAGGCCGATGTTGTGGCAGAACTCGATGGCCTGGGGCTGGCCGCCGTGCTCCCCGCAGATGCCGATCTTCAGGTCCGGACGGGACTGGCGGCCCTCGGTGACCGCGATCTGCATCAGCCGGCCCACCCCCATCTCGTCCAGGATCTCGAAGGGGTTGTGCCGCAGGATGCCCTCGGTGTTGTAGATGGGCAGGAACTTGTTCTCCGCGTCCTCCCGGGAGAAGGAGAAGGTCGCCTGGGACAGGTCGTTGGTGCCGAAGCTGAAGAACTCGGCCACTTCGGCGATGCGCCCGGCCCGCAGGCAGGCCCGCACCACCTCCATCATGGTGCCGAACTTGTAGGTCAGTTTGACGTGGTACTTCTTCTCCACCACCTCGTGGAGCTTGACTACCCGTTCCTTCACCCAGATAAGTTCCTGGACGGTGCAGACCTGGGGAATCATGATCTCCGGCCGGGCGTCGATCTTGTCCCGGATGGCCAGGGCGATGGCCTCGAAGATGGCCTGAATCTGCATGTCGTAGATTTCCGGGAAGCTGATGCCGCAGCGGATGCCCCGGTTGCCCAGCATGGGGTTGTATTCGTGCAGCACCCGCACCCGCCGCAGGACCTCTTCCTTCTGTTTCAACAGCTTGCGGTCCAGGCCCCTGGTGCGGAATTCCGCAAACTCCCGGGTCATGGACTCGATGCTGGGCACCATTTTATAGAGTTCCGGGTCCAGCATGGCCACGGTGCCGGGGATCTGCTCCAGGGCATACATGATCTGGCTGAACTCCTTCAGCCGGGTGATTTCGTTGATGAGTTCCTCCACCGTGGGCAGGAACTCGTGGAGCGGCGGGTCCAACAGGCGGATGGTGACCGGCAGCCCTTCCATGGCCTTGAAGATCTCGAAGAAGTCCGACCGCTGCATGGGCAGGAGCTTGTCAGCCCACCGCTTGCGCTCTTCCGGGGTGTCGGCCAGGATCATATTGCGCATCAGGGGCAGCCGGTCGGCCTCGTTGAACATGCGTTCGGTGCGGCACAGGCCGATCCCCATGGCCCCGTGCTGCCGGGCCTTGGCGGCCATGTCCGGGGTGTCGGCGTTGGCCCACACCTGGATCTTGGCGTACTTGTCGGCCCAATCCATCAGGGTCTTGAGGTCCTTGGGCAGCTCCGGGTCCAGCATGGGCACGTGCCCCAGGAATACCCGGCCGTTGCTGCCGTCCAGGGTGACGATATCCCCTTCCTTGATGACCACGTCGCCCACCCGGGCTTCTTTCAATTCATAGTTGATGTCCAGACCCTCGGCCCCGGAAACGCAGGGTTTGCCCATGCCCCGGGCCACCACCGCGGCGTGGGAGGTCTTGCCGCCCCGGCTGGTCAGGATCCCCTGGGCCGCAAAGAAGCCGTGGATGTCCTCGGGCTTGGTCTCGATCCGGGTCAGAATAATCCTCTCCCCCAGGTTCCCCAGGCGTTCGGCCCGGTCGGCGTCGAACACCACCTTGCCGGTGGCCGCCCCGGGAGAGGCCGAAATGCCCACCGCCAGGGGCTCCTGCTTGAAGTCCGGGTCGATGCGCCGGTGCAGGAACTGCTCCAGCATGTCCGGGTCGATGCGCAACAGGGCGTCCTCCTCACTGATGAGCTTTTCCTTCACCAGGTCCACCGAGGTCTTGACGAACGCCCAGGCGTTCATCTTGCCGTTGCGGGTCTGGAGCATGTAGAGCTTGCCCTTTTCGATGGTGAACTCGAAGTCCTGCACCTCCCGGTAATGCTTCTCCAGGGTGCTGCGCATCTTTTCCAGCTCTTTATAGAGATCGGGCATGTCGGTGCGCAGTTCCTTCAAAGGCCGGGGGGTGCGGATGCCGGCCACCACGTCTTCACCCTGGGCGTTGATGAGATAATCGCCGTACAGGACATTCTGGCCGGTGCCCGGGTCCCGGGTGAAACCCACGCCGGTGGCGGAGTCGTTGCCCATGTTGCCGAAGACCATGGTGCAGATGTTCACCGCGGTGCCGTGGGCCATATCCGGAGTGATATTGAACTGCCGCCGGTAATCCACGGCCCGTTTGCCCGTCCAGGATTTGAAGACGCCTTCGATGGCCAGGAACAACTGGGCCCAGGGATCCTGGGGGAAGGGCCGGCCGGTGGTCTTCTTGATCGCCTCCTTGAATTTATCGACGATCTCGGCCAGGGCCTTGGCTGTGAGTTCCGTATCCACCTGGGCGTGGTATTTTTCCTTCACTTCCTCGAAGATGGCGTCAAAATCGGCATCCGGCACTCCCAGGCCGATCTTCCCGAACAGCTGCAGGAAACGGCGGTAGGCGTCATACACAAAGCGTTCATCCTTGGTCAGGGCGATGAAGCCCTTCACGGTCTCATCATTGAGCCCCAGATTGAGGATGGTGTCCATCATCCCGGGCATGGACAGGGCCGACCCGGAGCGCACCGAAACCAGGAGAGGATTCTTGGGGTCGCCGAAGCCTTTGCCGGTCTTCTTCTCCAGGGCCTCCATATATTCATGGACTTCGTCCATGAGGCCCTCGGGGAAATGATTGCCTTCCTCCAGATACGCCACGTTGGCTTCGGTGGTGATGGTGAAACCGGGGGGCACCGGCAGGCCGATCTGGGTCATGGTGCACAGACCGGCGCCCTTGCCGCCCAACAGCTTCTTATTGGTGCCGTCGCCTTCTTCGAATGAAAAGCAAAAACGCCGTTTCCCCATGGTATCCGTCTCCTTGTCTTTCTGGGATTGCTTTTTCCGGGGCATGACCGAGCTCCCTGCTGAAAAGCTAAACGCGGAATGCACCCCGGTTTCTCAGGTTTCTGCCCGGGGGTGCCGGTTGATGGACACTGTGCCAAAGACAACGCTAGAACCGCAGTATATAATAAGATTTCCGGAGATTTCAACTAAAATCAGGTTAGCCGGACACGGACCGGTCAGTTGTGGCTCGACGCGCCGGCCGGTGATATAGTATATAGTGCGACCGCCGGTTTCCCGTTAGAGAAGCGCGGCCGCCCGAACCACAGACATGAAACGTCAGCTCCCCAAACCCCCCTGGCTGGTGAACGCCTTGCTCCGGGGCGCCTCGCCCTCCCCGGGAGCGGCCGACACGTCCTTGCAGAGCCGGTTGACGGGATTGCGGTTGCCCACGGTCTGCACCGAGGCCCGCTGCCCCCACCGGGACGCCTGCTTTGCCCGGGGAACGGCGACGTTTCTGCTCCTGGGGTGTGTATGCACCCGGGGGTGCGGCTTCTGTGGCGTCCAACGGGGCGCGCCGCCCCCGCCGGACGACGACGAGCCCTGGCGGCTGTTGACCGCGGTGCGGGAATTGGGCCTCACCTATGTCGTGTTCACCTCGGTGACCCGGGACGACCTGCCCGACGGCGGCGCCGCCCACTTCGCCGAGGCCGTGCGGGTCCTGCGGCGGGGCGCCCGGGGACTCGCCGTGGAGGTGCTGACCCCCGACTTCGGGGGTGACCCCGCCGCCCTGGCAACCCTGGCCGCGGCCGCTCCGGAAGTGTGGGGCCACAACCTGGAGACGGTGCCGCGGCTCTACCCCCGGGTGCGCCGGGGGGCAAACTATGACCGCTCCCTGGCTGTGCTGGGGCACGTCAAAGCCCTGGCCCCCGGCATCGTCACAAAATCCGGCCTCATGCTGGGCCTGGGGGAGACCGCCGCCGAAGTGGAGCACTCGCTCCGGGATCTGCGGGCGGCCCGGGTGGATATCGTCACCCTGGGCCAGTACCTGGCGCCCTCGGCGGCGCATGTCAGGGTGGCGCGTTATGTCACCCCGGAGGAGTTCGGCCGCTGGGAGACCCGGGCCCGGGACCTGGGATTCAAGGCTGTGGCCGCCGGGCCCCTGGTGCGCAGCTCCTCCCGGGCTCCGGCCCTGTGGCGGGCCGTCAGCCGCCACCCAGGTTGAGGGAGGGGGCCGGGGGGCATTGGCCTCAGGTCCTTCGCCCCCCCAACCCGTTTATCGAGTCTGCAATTTGCCTGCAAAGAGAGGTGTAACCCTAAATGAATATCATCGCCCGTCGCCTCGGACTGCCTGCCCTCCTGGCGGTGCTGGTGCTGGCCTTCGGCCCCGCCCCCGGCTTCGGCCGGGCCCTCGATATGAAAATTGCCATCGATATCGGTCACTCCCCCGGTAAGGCCGGGGCCACCAGCTCCCGGGGGGTGCCCGAATATCTCTTCAACAAGACTGTCGCCGTCGGCCTCCTCCAGTACCTCAAGCAGCGGGGGTTCCCCCGGGCCTTCATCATTAATCCCGCCGGCAAGGATATCACCCTGGGAGAGCGCGCCCGGGCGGCCAATGCCGCCGGCGCCGACGTCTTGCTCTCCATCCACCACGATTCCGTCCAGCCGGAGCACCTGTCCACCTGGCAGTACAACGGCTCCGAACAGCTCTATTGCGACAAGTACCGCGGCTTTTCGCTTTTCTACTCCGAACAGAACGGCGAGCCCAAAAGCAGTCTGGCGTTGGCCCGCCTTTTGGGCGACGCCCTGCGCCGCGGCGGCCTCACGCCCACCTTGCACCATGTCCCCTACTTCAATAAGCCGAACAAGCGCCTCGTGGACAGCCAGCGCGGCATCTATCGCTACGACCACCTGGTCGTCCTCAAGCATACCGACATGCCCGCGGTCCTGCTGGAATGCGGGGTCATCGTCAACCGCACGGAGGAACAACTCCTCTGCACCCGGCAATACCAACACCGCATCATCACTGCAGTGGGGGAGGCGCTGCGGGCCTTTGC
>CAYRYV010000106.1:0-4921 GCA_964428565.1 uncultured Desulfobacterales bacterium
TTAACATGACCGGTTTGGCCGGTATAAGGATTGACATTGCCCTTGGTAGAATAGTTGTCAAAATAAGAGCTATTTGGTGTTGTGCGAATATGGGGTTGAACGTAGGTGCCATTTTTTCTTATGTAGCCGCCTACACGCACATCCCGAGCATAGGCATAGCCGATACCCAGGAAAAGCATTAACAAGTTAACACAAATTATTTTTCTCATGGCTTTTCCCTCCTTCAATAATAAAAAAGGGGTTACCCTACACCCAGGCAACCCGGCTATCTCATCCTAAGACCCGCGGCTTTCCGTCCCCGCCTCACGGTGGGTTTGGCTCTATCTGTTCCTGCACCATTGCACACTTTCGCACAAATGTCAACTTGAGACTGTTTTATCCGTTAAATCTCAATAAGTTAAGAAATTGTGGGGTAATTCCGGCGCAAATAAAAAGCCCGGTAGCATTGCGGAACCGGGAGAGAGGAATAATATGGGATTCAGTAAACCCAAACTGAAAATCGACAGTAAGAAAAATATAGTAATGCAATAACAATTGGTTAAGTAATGCAAAAAAGAGTTTGGCACTACAAGGTTTACAGGTTGATGCGGTTAGACCATCATGCCAGAGATCCCAGACAGGTAACCGGGGAAGGTGGGCGCATTCCGGCGGCAGCGAAGGCGTGATGCGCCGAGCCCACCATGTCTGTACGGAGTTGATACCGATTTTCGTCCAATTCGAGCAAAACAGATTGAACCTGACCAAGGTCACGCATGACATCAGGCCAGGAAACCTCGGCCTGGCGCTCATCCAGACGTTGTTGCCGGTCTACCTCCAGGCGGAGAGCCAGAAAGCTGGCGACGATATGGCCGATGGCAGTGTCATCCCGATGATGATAGATGGGGCGGACTTCCAGGGTGGATTTCTGCTCCCGAAAAGTTCTTTCCACCCGCCACAGGCTTTGATAGGTTGGGGCCACCTCAGCCGCCGACAGGTTGGTGTTGGTTCTCATGACGAACTTGCCGTCCAGCCGGGCATCCCGCCTCACGGCGTCTTCGTCGATGGTGGCGCTCCCCTGGCGCATCCGGCAGCCCAGCACATAGTTGAAAGGGGTCTGGTCAGATTCGGCCAACAGCTTGATGGTATCCTTGGAGATCATGCCCCGATCCGCCACCACGGTGACGTGACCGATGTGAAACCGGCGGCTCAGAGCGTTTTGGCGAACGACTTCCGGCAAATCAAGTCCCCGGCCCGGAGCGACGACCCAGCCCGAACTTACCGGTTCACGCCTCACCAGGACACAGTACGCAGTATCTTTGCTTTTCAGTGCAGGACTGGTACCGAATTAATCCCGCCAGGTTTCTGTGTCAGTATATGTCAATATTGATATATAGTTCAATGGTTGACAGGCATTATCTCCTCTTTTATAATCGCACTGTAAGATTCGGCTGCATGAGCCCAATTCCTATAACGATGGGATCCACAATGTTTATCTTCGGCTTTACCTGAGTTCGCCACCCGATACTCTACCCGGAGCGGGTGAGCAGAGAACTGGGCTAGGCCGAAAGATATTCCGCCGTTTCATTTCCTTCCTCACGTCATAATCTTCTTAATCTTTTTGGCCCGGCTCTCGCCTGTTCAGGTTGGGTTGGACGGCCATAAAGATGTACCCGGTTGTTTACCAATCCCTCAAGCCCTCCTGAAAAGGCATTATTCTCCTATTATTACTATATGTTGCCCGGTTGCAGGCCGATCTTTGAGGCCCTGCCCCGAAGCATATACGGCCGATGAGGAGGATTTGCCATGGCTGATCCCTAAAAAGCGTCTTACTTTTTGCCCGCTGTCGGCTCCCGCAGCTTTCTGGCCAGAGATCTCAGAGGCTATAAAGGTATGGCGGAATTATGACAGAATTCGGCTGTGAGCCCAAACCAACATGCATCAGCCTGGTTATGAGGGAATAAACAACCATGAATAAAGCCACTCTCCATATTGACGGACAAGTTGTTGATAGTGCTCCGGGACAAACCATATTAGAGGCGGCCCGCCGGACCGGGATCTACACCATCCCTACCTTGTGTTACCTCAAGGACACCACCCCCACCGGTTCCTGCCGCATGTGCCTGGTGGAGGTGGAGGGCGCCCGCACCCTGCTGCCCGCCTGCTCCACCGTGGCCACGCCAGGTATGGTCATTAAGACCGAATCAGCCCGCATTGACGCCGCCCGGAAGATGGTCATCGAGCTGCTGCTGGCCTCTGGCAACCACAACTGCCTGATCTGCGAGGCCAACGGCGAATGCGAATTGCAGGCCCTGGCCTACCGCTATCAGGTGCCGACCCCTAGCTTCACCCCGTCGTCGCCGCCCCAATATTACTATGAAGACAACAACAGCATGATCATCCGGGACTTCTCCAAGTGCGTCATGTGCGGCCGCTGCGTCCGGGCCTGCAATGAACGGCAGGTGAACGAAGCCATCCAGATCGGCTACCGTGGCCACCACAACAAGATTGTCACCCGGGCTGACAGTCCTTATATCGATTCCGACTGCGTTTTCTGCGGCTCCTGCGTGCAGGCCTGTCCGGTGGGCGCGTTATTGGATAAGAACGCCATGTTTCAAGGACGTCCCTGGGAACTGCGCACGGTCCGGACCACCTGCCCCTACTGCGGCGTGGGCTGCCAGATGGACCTCCACCTCAAAGGGTCCAAAATCGTCAAGGTCACCGGGGCCCCGGCTGTCCCCAACGCCGGGCGTCTCTGTATCAAAGGCCGGTTTGGCATGGGATTCGTCCAGCACCCGGAGCGGTTGCAGACGCCTTTGATCAAAAAGAACGGCGAGTTTCAGGAGGCCGGGTGGGACGCAGCCCTGGATTTGGTGGCCCGCCGCCTGAAAGAGATCAAGGCAAAATACGGGCCTGAGAAGATCGGCGGCTTCTCTTCGGCCCGGGTTACCAACGAAGAGAATTATCTGATGCAGAAATTCATGCGCGCCGTGATCGGCACCAATCATGTGGATCATTGCGCCCGCCTGTGTCACGCTTCCACCGTGGCCGGTCTGGCCGCCACCTATGGCTCCGGGGCTATGACCAACTCCATCACCGAGCTGGAAGATGCGGATTGTATCCTGATCATCGGGTCCAATCCCAACGAAAATCACCCCGTCATCGCCGCCTACATTAAAAGAGCGGCGCGCCTGAAAAATAAAGACCTGATCGTCATTGACCCGCGGCGCCAGGACCTGGTGCGCCATGCCAAAATCTGGCTGCGCCAGAAACCCGGCACCGACATCGCCGTGATCAACGGCATGATGCACGTCATCCTGACAGAGAACCTGCAGGACCAGGCCTATATCGACGCCCGCTGCGAGAATTTCGAGGCGGTCAGGGATGTCGTGGCCCAATACACGCCGGAATATGTGGAGAACATCAGCGGGGTGCCCGCGGCCGACCTGATCGCCGCGGCCCGTCTGTATGCCAAGGCACCCGCGGCGGCAATCGTGTTTTGCATGGGCATCACGCAACACACCGTGGGCACCGATAATGTCAAGACCATCTCCAATCTGGCCATGCTCTGCGGCAACGTGGGCATCCCCCACGCCGGCGTCAACCCCCTGCGCGGCCAGAACAACGTCCAGGGGGCCTGCGATATGGGGGCCCTGCCCAATGTCTTTTCGGGCTACCAGGCCGTCACCGATCCCGCCCACCGGGCCAAGATGGAAGCGGCTTGGGGGGTGACCGGGCTGCCCGATTATGTGGGCCTGACCATCACCCAGATGCTCCCCGCCATCTCTGAGGGCGGCATCAAGGCCCTCTATATCATGGGGGAGAATCCCGCCATTTCCGACCCCGATTGCACCCATGCGGTCAAGGAGATGCAGGAGCTGGAATTCCTCGTGGTCCAGGATATCTTTCTCACCGAAACCGCCAGACTCGCCGACGTGGTGCTGCCCGCCTGCACCTTTGCCGAAAAGGACGGCACCTTCACCAATACCGAGCGCCGCGTGGCCCGGGTGCGCCAGGCCATTGCCCCCGTGGGGCAGTCCAAACCCGACTGGCAGATCATCAGCGACCTCGCCCAACGTCTCGGCTACCCCATGCAGTATGCCGGTCCGGAGGCGATCTTTGAAGAAATCCGCCGGGTGACGCCCTCCTATGCCGGTATGACCTATCAGCGCCTGGAGATGGAAGGCCTGCAATGGCCCTGCCCCACCACCGATCATCCGGGAACGGCATACCTCCATAAAGGTCAATTCACCCGCGGCAAGGGCCTCTTCTTCGCCATCGACCATCAGGACCCGGCGGAAATGCCGGACACGGAATATCCCCTCTATCTCACCACCGGCCGGCTGCTCTACCAATACCATACCGGCACCATGAGCCGTAAGGCGGTGGGATTGAACGAAAAGGCCCCGGAATGCCGGATTGAGATCTCCTCAGCTGACGCCCACACGTATAATATTGCCGATGGTGAACCTGTAAAGGTCACCACCCGCCGCGGCTCCATCACTGCCAGGGCGGAAGTGTCACCCAAAGCTGTGGCCGGCACCATCTTCATCCCGTTCCATTTTGCCGAGGCCGCAGCCAATACCCTGACCATCGCCGCCTTGGACCCGGTCTGTAAGATCCCCGAATTCAAGGTCTGTGCCGTCCGCATTGAAAAAGCGTAAAAAAGGAGCCCCCATCATGACCACACCATGTCATTGCGGCACACACGCCGCCTCAGCTCTCAGTCAAACCCAGTGGGACCAGGTGGACGCCATCCTGGACCGCCATAAATCCACCCCCGGCAACCTGATGCCGGTGTTGCAGGAAGTGCAGGAGGCGGTGGGGCATCTCTCCCCGGAGGTGCAGAAGCGCCTCGCCTGCAAGCTCAACCTCCCCGGCAGCGACATCTTCGGGGTGATGAGCTTCTATTCCATGTATACCTGGAAGCCCAAGGGCAAGTACG
>CAYRYV010000107.1:0-4433 GCA_964428565.1 uncultured Desulfobacterales bacterium
AAAACTGCAGCCCTGTATGCCAAAACCAATTTGCAGAACTTGACGTACACAACTTGTCCTACTCCCATCTCTAAGACCCGGAACAATCCCACATTATGCCTGCTGGTGTTCGGGGCGGAGGAGGTCGAGGACGGTCTTCACCGGGTTGAAGGTGGAGAGGGGGACTTCCACGAAGACGGTGAGCCAGCCGGCCATGGCGCCGTTCCACAGGCCGGGGAGTTCCAGGGCCTGGAGTGCGCGGCCCTCGCAGGTTTTGGAGGAGATGAAGACGGCCTCGGGGTCGACGAAGCGGGTCAGGTCGAAGGGGTGGCCGTGGTGGTCGCGGAGGGCGCAGACTAGGTCCACGGGGTTGAAGTGGGTGCTGGACCGCCAGATTTCCTGCTGGCGGGTTGAGCTGAAATCGACCTGGGCGGCCTCGACGATCTGGGGGGTGAGGCGGCCGTCCCGGCCCTGGACCCAGAAGGGGCCGCCGCCGGGCTCGCCAGTGTTTTTGACCATGCCGCAGACCCGCAGGGGGCGGTGGAGGCGTTCCCAGAGGTAGTGGCGTTGTTGTTTTTCGGGCCAGTGGCGGAAGTGGGAGCGGTAAGAGAGGCCCAAGCGGCGCTGCAGGAAGTCCAGGATGTCGGCGACAGGGAGGGGCTGGCCGGGGTCTTCCAGGAGGCGCAGGTAGTGATGGAGGCGGGCCTGGAGCTGCACCAGACAGCCCCCCAGGAGCTTTTTCCAGAAGAACTGGCCTTCCTGGAGGCGGTCGGGGACGATGTTGTCGATGTTTTTGATGTAGACCAGATCGGCCTGCAGGTCGTTGAGGTTTTCCAGGAGGGCGCCGTGGCCCCCGGGGCGGAAGTGCAGGCGGCCGGAGGCGTCGCGAAAGGGCCGGTGGTGGGCGTCGGCGGCGATGGTGTCGGTGGAGGTCTTCTGGAGGGAGAAATCCACCTGGAACCGGCAGTTCAGGCGGCTTTCGAGTTCGGGGCGGAGGCGGCGGCAGAGCTCCAGAAAATCGTCGTGGAACTGGCGGGAAACAGTGAAGTGGAGGCGGCAGAGGCGGTCTTTGTCCATCACGTAGCCCGCGGCTTCGTGCAGATGCTCAGCGAAGGCGGTGCGGCCGCCGTCGGGGCAGGTGTGGAATTTCAGGAGCCCCTTGGGGAGGGCGGCGCAGTTGAGGCCAGTGGGGGTCAGGAGGGCCTCGAGGACTGGGCGGAAGCGGCCCTCCGCCAGGAGCCGGGAGATATCCTGGCCCTGCCGACGCAGGCAGGCCTGCAGGTCGGGGAAACAGGCCAGGCGGGGCAGGTTGTCCATGAGGGCCAGGAAATCCCGGGCCTCGGAGGAGCCCTCGGCGCACTCCCGGGCCAGGTCGGCGCGGGAGAGGGCGGCGTGGAAGTGAAATAATTTCAGGGGTACCTGGAACATGCGGGTGGCGGCGCCGGAGGCGGGGACGAATTTCAGGAAACGTCCCTGGCGGGCGGCCTGGGCGTGTTTTTCCAGACAGGCGTCGATTTCATCGGCGGGCACTTGCTGAATGCCGTCGCCCAGGGTGCAGGGCCGGTCCAGGGTGAGGAAGTGGGAGCGGCGGGCAAAGAGCTGGAGGTGTTCCCGGACCCGGTCGGGGTTGACTCCCAGGGACTCCATCTGGCGGTAATCATCAGGGGTGAAGGTTGTTCCAGGGCTCATGGGGCGTTCTCCGATTCAGGGGCGGGGGCCGCCAGACTCAAGCGGCGGTGCAGTCCCGCAACAGGTCAGCGCGAAACCGGCGGACGAACCGGGCCAGATCATCCTGCCAGGGGGGCATGAGATCAAGGCCCAGGGCCTGGAGGCGGCGGTTGGCCAAAATGGAGTTGGCGGGGCGCACCGCGGGGGTGGGGAATTCCGCCGACGAGCAGGGCTCCAGGGGGTAGTCCAGATCCAGGCACTCCAGGAAGGCGCGGGCGAACTCATACCAGGTACAATAGCCGGCGGCGGTAGCATGGTAGATCCCCCCGGCGCGGACTTCGATCAGCCGGGCCAGTTGGTGGGCCAGGCGCCAGGACCAGGTGGGAGAGCCGTACTGATCGTGGACGACCCGGAGGCGCGGGGGTCTGGTCACCAGGGCCAGGTGAAGAATTTTTTTCAGGAAGTTGCTGCCGTGGCGGCCGTAGACCCAGGCGGTGCGCACGACGGCAGCGGCGGGGAGGAGGGCCCGGACGGCCTGCTCCCCGGCCAGCTTGGTGCGGCCGTAGGCGGACAGCGGGGCGGGGGGATCGTCTTCGGTATAGGCGTCAGGGGGAGTTTTGCGCCCGTCGAAGACGTAGTCGGTGGAGATGTGGAGGAGATAGCCGCCATGCCGGGCCAGGCTGGCGGCCAGGTAGCGGGGGCCCAGGGCATTGACCCGGTAAGCCCGGTCGGTTTCGGTTTCACAGGCGTCCACCTGGGTGAAGGCGGCGCAGTTGAGCACGACCTCTGGACGATGCGCCAAGACGGCGGCTTCCACGGCGGCGGGATCGGAGATGTCAAGGGCGCGGGAATCGAGAGGCACCACGTGGTGGCGGTCTTCCAAGACCTGAACGCAATCGCGGCCCAGCTGGCCGTTGCTGCCGGTAATCAGAATCTGCATGGGGAGTCAGGGAGTCGTCAGAATAAGGAAAATATACCATGAGGCGGCGGTTTCGTTAAGGAAAAACCGTGGCTTGTCGGGGGCAGGGAACGTCTGCAGAGAGGCGGCGGAGGGCGGTCCGGCTGAAAAAGTCAGGCTGCGGCGGGCGTTATCCGGGGCCGGGCTTCGGAAATCTGTTGACAAGCAGAGGGGCAATCCTTAACATGTTCTTGGGGCGGCCCATCAAGAATATAGGGACATTTCTGGAGGGACTCTATGAAGAAAACGGTTTTAAAGATCACCCTGATCGCATTTGTATTATCGGTGAGTGCGGGACTGGCGCTGGCGGAGTATGCCGTGTGTCCGCCGGCGAAGATCGGCAGCCCGGTGGAGAAACAACTGTCGGCGGCTTACTGCCTGTATGACAACAAACAATACGACAAGGCCGACAAGGCCCTGGACCAGGTGCTAAAGGAAGATCCGGGCAACCCCGTCGCCCTGAACAACAAGGCCGCCATTATGGTCAAGAAGGGCAAGCTGGACAAGGCTGACACCCTGTTGAATCAGGCTTTGGAGAGCCTCAAGAAGAAACCCTGCATGGTCCAGTTGAACCGGGTCTGCTCCGTCGACAACATCTGCGTGGCTGTTGAGCCGGTTAAAATGGGTGGTGGCAATCAGGACCTGGAGCCGATGGTGAAGTTCAACATCGAGATGGTCAAGTCCAGGATGGCCGCGCTGAAGCAGCCAGCCCAGTAATCTTCCTGTCGCACTAGCTGTAGCTAAGCTTTAACCGGACTAGCCGCCCCAATCAGTGAAAGTGGAGTCGAAGACAAGCAAGCGAAATGCACCAACCTCATGGGTGCGGGGGGGATAGCAGCACAGGCGTACTGCAGGCGGCCACAGGCCGCCTGAGCTTTTTCCACCCCGGCGTCAAGGCTTCCCGGAAGAGCCCGGAGAAGGCAACATCAACCTGAATGCTCCTGCCAGCGGAGGGCGGTGGCGAAAGGAGGGACGCGCATGGCAGCGGCGAACATTTCTGAAAGTGCGGCCTGGCTCAGCAACGATTTGCGGCTGAAAACCCTGCCGGTGGCCGTTAAATTCCTCAAACAGACGCAAGAGCTACCGCCGAAGACCCGGAGGCCGTCGGAGTTTTTCAAGAAACGCATCACCATCTGCCAGGGGGTGACCCTGGCCCGGCTCTACGGCTGGACGGTGGGGCTGACCCAGGCCGACCAGATCTGTGTGCCGGCGATGCTGATGTTCGGTTTCACGCCGGCCACGGCCCCGGTAGAGACGCTCACCAAGCTATTTTGCGAGGTGCAGTTCGCCGAAAACCTGGAGAAGGCCACGGCCGAAGCGGCGGCCATCCCCCGACTGGAAAAGGGGGAATACGAGGCCCTGGCGCTGGCGCCCCTGGCCAAGGCGGCCTTCGAGCCCGACACGGTGCTGGTCTACGGCAATCCGGCCCAGGTGATGCGGCTGATTCAGGCCTGGACCTACGCCAGCGGGGGAAGGCTGACCAGCGAGTTCGGGGGCAAAGTGGAGTGCGCTGCCTATCTGATCGCGCCCTTCCGGAAGAACGCCCCTCAGGTGGCCATCCCGGGCATGGGGGACCGCATCTTTTCCATGACCCAGGACGACGAGATGGTCTTCGCCCTGCCGGGCAAGGCCCTGCCGGAATTGGTGCGGGGCCTGAAGGAGGCGGGGGGCAAGATCGGGGCCCGCTACCCGGTGACCTTCTACCAGAATTTCCAGCCGGAATTTCCCCGGCCGTACCAGGAGGTGGCGAAGGAACTGGGGTTGTTCTGACGGCGAGGAGAGAACCGGGGGAGGGGGACAAGGGCTTAACAGCCCTTGCGCCCTCCCC
>CAYRYV010000108.1:0-4420 GCA_964428565.1 uncultured Desulfobacterales bacterium
CCCGGGACTTGCCGCCGCCGCCCTTGGCAGCCTTCCCCGTGGGCTTGGGGGCTTCCCTTGCAGCCTTATCGGTTGCCTCCTTTGCCTGAGCAGCCGCTTTCTCCTCTTGGAAGGCATCGAAGCTTAATTTTTCAATTTGCTCGGGAGTGACGATTACCCTGCCCCCCCGAGCCGCCGATAATTCCTTGAGCTTGGATAACGGGCTGGGGGTCATTTTGCGGATTTCCGACCCGGCTTCTCGCGCCTTTTTCCCGGCCTCCACAATCTCCTTATGGAGATTGTACAGTTTGTAGCTGGTCACAGCGGCAAGAGCTGCGGCAACCGTTCCCAGACCGCCAGCCAGACCGGCCGTGGCAAGGGTGGCCCCCTTGAGGGCGAAGGTCAACCCTTGAAGCCAGCCGATGACCTTGTAGATGACTACCAATTCGCTCAGGGTGATCAGTAAATCTTTGTTGGCCTTGATCCACTCGACAGTCTTAGTGATAACCCCGCCGATTTCCTTCCCCCAGGCTGCCAGGGCAGCCCGGTTGTTTTCCGCCCAGGTCTTCAGATCCTGCCAGTTCTTGATCTGCGCCTGGATGGCCGAAGTCATGATGGGGCCGAACAGCGCCCACAGGGCTTCTTTGGCCTCCGCGGCGAACCGGGCCATGGAGTTCAATTGCTTCCCCACCGTCTCATCGGCGGCCGCCGCGGCCCCGGCGAAGCGTTCTGAGGCCCGGAGCACTTCATTGAGCATAGCCTGGGCCCGCTCCACCGAATTGAGCTCTTCTTTGGTCTTGCCGATGGTCCGGGCGTATTCCTTGTAGATGTCGTCCTGGTTGCGGATGTTGATGTGCAGGGTGCGCAGCATCTCGGTCTGGCCGGAGACCATGCCGTGGATTATGTGGTTCAGGGTCTCGGAGGTGTTCTTCCCGGCCACCACCGCCACGTCCCGGGCCCGGGTAGCCAGCTCCTTGAGTTGGGTGAGGGGGAGACCGGCGGTCATGAAGGTGGTGATGGCCGACATGGACTCTTCGGTGGTGATCCCGGCCGCCTTCACCTGCTTGGTGAAGTACTCCAGGGAATCCCGGGACAGACCGGCATTCTTGCCGATCTGGTGCATGGCCACCCCCAGGGACTCCACCCGGGCCCCCAGCAGGGCCGAGCTGGTGGAGAACGCCTTGAGGGCGGAGGCGAGTTCGTAGATGCCCACGGCCACGCCGGCGAACTTGAGGGCGTTTTTGACCTGGGCGCCGATCTCCCGGGAGACCCCCTGGAAGTCCCGGAGCTTGCCCACGCCCTCCTGCAGGGCGGACTTCAGGTCGGCGATATCCGCCTGCAGCTTGACGACCAGCGAGCCGGCTTCTTCGGCCATGTCCTACCCCCGCTTGACGATGCCGCCCACGGCGGCAAAGTCCTGGATGAGTTCTTGTAGCGTTGCCTTGGTCTTCGGTTTCACTGCCGTGGCCTTCTTGCCGGAGGCCTCCGGGTGATATCCCAGGAGGCCCTGCACCATGATGTGCAGCGGCGGGTGCTGCTGCTGATATTTGTTTAGCGCCGCCAGCCGGGGGAGCGTCATACAGTCATCGACGTACTCCCAGGTCCACCCGAAGCAGGTCATCAGGTGGACGTAGAGATCGTCCCAGTCTACTTCCCCGGCGGCTCCCCCGGCGACGCTTCCCCCCGGGAACCGAACCCCGCGGCCCGCATGGCCGTCGCCAGGATCTCCCGGGAGTTTTCCAGGTCCAGGTTCTCGTCCAGGAACTCCCGGGTGATCTCGGGATTATTGCGGGACAGGATGATCTCCAGTAAGGCGAGCATGTCGTCCAGGACCTGCTCGGTCAACTCCTGGGAATCGGAGATCTCCCCCAGGCGCCTGATGATCGGGATGATCTTCTTGACCCGCCCGAGGTTGGCCGGGTACACCGCAATCTCTTTCCCGGCAATGACGATCTTCTGCGTCTCGCTCACAAAACCTCCTTACTGCGGCACGGAGATCCGGCCGATCTGGTTGGCGGCGTTGGCCATGGCCTCAAAATCGAAGTCGGAGATCAAAAAGTCCTCCATCTTGGTGGGCAGGGTCAGCTTGGAGGACGAGCAGCGGTAGAGCTGGACCATGGTGTACTGCCCCTCAAAGCTGTCGAACAGGATCACCTGGAAGCTGGGGCTGATCCCCACCAGCTGGTTGTTGATGGTGATCACCCGGCCGCCGGTGGGCGAGGTGTAGGTGTAGTTCAGCAGCACGGCCTTCTCGGCGTCGGCGGCGGCGAAGGTGTAGGTCCCTTCGCTCACCGAGTACTCTCCGGTGGCCGGAGCGCTGGCGACCCTGGTCAAGGGTAGCCCGGTATCGGCCCAGCGCACCCCCAGGTCGGTGTCGAAGGTGGCTGCGTGTTCCGCCGCCACGGTGTAGGGACCGGGGGACTCGGGGATCTCCGCCGCCTCATTGAGGGCCGGGAGGACCTGGCCGGCCGCCGGGGTCTCATTGAAGAACAGGTCGGCGTAGACGTCCATGTCGATCTCGCCGATCTTGGCCTTGCCGGTGATCTTGGCCTTGCCCCGGCCCACGGCCACGGGCATCTGGTACTGGCCGCTCAGTTCCTTGGTGGAAAAGGAAAACTCGATGGACGCCTCCTGCAGCGCCCCGAACTGCACCGGCGTGGCGACGCCGGAGGCGACATTCTTGACGCCGAATAAGGCTCCGGACCCGAATCCGTAAGGCATGGGATTGTCCTCCTGTCATGGATTTTACGGCCTACCCTGAGGCCCGGCCCCAGGGGTAGGAAAAGCTGATCTCGAAATCGATCTTCAGGACCCCCAGGGAATCGTTGGGAAAGTCCTTGGTGACCCTGATCTCGTGAATCATCATGGTCTTGGTAACTCCCTGCCCGGCGGCCACCAGGGCGTCATGCACCCGGGCCTGCAGCCGGTCGCCGGTCTCGTTGAACGATTCCGGCCCGGCCGGCGACAGGGCGATGAACACGTACAAGGCGACGGTCAACTTGGAGACCGCCAGATTGGGAAACTTCCGGGTGATGCTCTCCGCTTCATCCCAGAGATAGACCGCCGGAAAGGGCACGTTGTCTAAGGCAATGGGGCTGCTCTTGACCCGGTAGGCCGCCTTGACCTCGGGAACGGACTTGATGCTGTCCAGAAAGGCCGTCATGAGGGTCTGTTTCACCGTGTCTGCCATGGCCTCACCCCGGGAGCATGACCTTTTTCAGGTCTTCGTAAAACCCCGGCTTGATCTTGGCGAGCAGGTCGGCCTGGGGGTCGATCCGCCGGGGGACGACAACCTGGGATTTGAGGATGAACAGGGGGATGATCGACTGCTTCCCGATCTTCTCCCCCGCCGCCCGCCGTTGCCGGGAGCCCTCCGAAGACCCCCCGGCCCCGGCCGCGTACCCGAAGATCACCCCCTTGGCGATGAAGGTCGGGCCCCAGATGGGGCTCAGGGGCGGCCCCTTGGGCACCCCGGCCGCCGTCTTGGCGAAGTCCGTGGGGATCGCCAGGAACCGTTTGCTCCGGGGCCGGATGGTCACCCGGGAGCCCCGGGGGCCGATGTGCACCGGGGCGTATTTCTGGGAGAGCGAGATCCCGCCGGAGATTTTCGTGCCTGAGACCTCCGGCTTTCTGGCCTCCACCGATCTGGCCAGGCCGCCGGTGCGCCGGGAGACGCTGCTGGACCCCGTGGGGCCGGACAGATGCTCCTTGAGGGTGACCGCCTGCAGGCGGTTCGAGTGCTTCTCCACCACCCGGCGCACCCGGGCCTCCAACTGGTCGCTGAGGGACTGCAAATTCTGCAGCGGGTCCTTGGCCATCACCCCACCTTTCTCAGCCGGTAGCGGTCCAGGATCGGTTTCACCGCGGGCAGGAACTCGGCCGCCGCCACCTTCTGGATGGAGCCGTCCGGCATGCTCACCGACTCCAGGCCGACGTCCTTGCGGCGCTTGAACTCATAGGCCACCTGGGTGGCCGCGGCCCGCTCCAGGTCGGCGGGGATGGTCAGGTACCCGCCGGTGTAGGTGACCTGGACCCCCAGGGCGCCGCAGGGCCAGATGAAGTTCCGGAACTGCACCATGCCGGTGGCGGCGTCAAAGGCGTATTCCGAAGGCTCCTCCGGGGTCACGGCGTCCCAGTTCCACTCATCGGAGATCTTGACCGCGGCGATGCTGATCACCGGCAGGCACCGCAGAAAGATGAACCGGCCGCCGCCGTCGTAAACCTCCACCCGTTCCCGGGCCTCGAACTCCCGGTTGCAGTAGGTCTCGCAGGCCCGGGAGACCGCGGCGATCAGGTAGCCCAGGAGGGTGTCCCAGGTTTCCTGCCACACATTGAGGTCGGCTTCAATGAGGGCTTTGACGTTGTCCGGGGTGGTCAGGTTCATGGCCAGGACCTCTTACTTGGTGGTGTCGCCTTTTTTGACGGCCCGGTCCTTGGGCGG
>CAYRYV010000109.1:0-4388 GCA_964428565.1 uncultured Desulfobacterales bacterium
GCGAAGCTCGTGAGCGACAGCCTGAAGTACTGGGAGGATGAATGACAGGCCCCAGCGAGGCCCCAAAGACAATATCTCTCTTTAAACTATTTGAAATTTAAGGCATAAAGCAAAAAAAGCACAGGCTCCCCTCCTGTGCCTCTCCTGCTTGCTGCGGCCGGCTGACTGCTTCTATATCATGGTATTGGCCCGGGGAAAGACGGCGTCGCGGTTGCCCGTCGCCGCTCTTCCCCGGACCACCCCCCCTATCTACGCTAAGGCCACCCTCACCCGCGGCGGCGTCAGGGTCATGCCGCGTCCCGGTTGCACGTACGGGTGCATCTCCGGGATATTCAACCGCCAGGCGTGCTGCTGGCTGATCAAGGCGTCCATAAAACGGTGGTGCAGCTTGTGGGAGCCCTTCTTCACCTTCATGTGCCCCAGAATGGGCCAGCCCAACAGCGCCAGGTCCCCCATCAAATCAAGGATCTTGTGGCGCACGAATTCATCCGGGAACCGCAGGCCCCCGGGATTCATCACCTCCGAGGCGTCCAACACCAAGGCGTTATCCAATGAGCCCCCCAGGGCCAGCCCGTTGGCGTGCAGCATCTCCACGTCCTTTAAGAACCCGAAGGTCCGCGCCGGGGCGATCTCCTGGCAGAAATTATCCCGATTCTGTTTGAAGGTCAGTTTCTGCTCCCCAATAAAGGGATGCGAAAAATTGATGGTGTAACTGAAACTGGCCTCCGTTGCCGGCTCCACGGCAATGCTGCAGTCGCCCTCCGCCACTTCCACCTTCTCCTGGATGCAGAAGCAGGCCCGGGGCCACCTCAATGTGTGGACCCCCGCCTGGCGGAGCAAGGCGGTGAAGGGCGCCGCGCTGCCGTCCATGATGGGCAGTTCCGCGCCGTTGATTTCAATCCGGGCATTGTCGATGCCCAAACCCGCCATGGCCGCCAGCAGGTGTTCCACGGTGGCCACGGTGGCCCCCGGCACCCCCAGGGTCGTGGCCAGGGACGTGTCCACCACCCGGGTGAAACGCGCCGGGATCACCGGCCGGGACGCCATGTCCGTGCGCACGAAGCGGATGCCGCTGTTGGCGGGCGCCGGATAGATCGCCACCTTGACGATTTCCCCCCGGTGCAGGCTGATCCCAGAAAATGTAACCTTGCGAGCGACTGTCTTTTGTAATTGCATACCGACTCCCTCTGACCGTGAAGTCAGCAAATCGTATGCCATTCTATAACAAAAAGACTTTCCCTGACAAGTATTCTTCATCTTGTGAATATATATGGCTTTCCCCCGACTGGCGCTCCCTCCCGCCCCCGGGGCCCCCTCTCTCCTGTGGTCCGCTTGACACACCCCCTTCACCCTTCGGCAAAAATGCCACAGAGACGTTTAAACTTCCTCTACTACCCTTGACATTGGCTCAAGAATAGATAAAAATCAAAAAAGTATGCCCCCCACCATGGCCCCCCCCGCCGGGCTCTACCTGCATGTTCCCTTCTGCCGCCGCAAGTGCCCCTACTGCGACTTTTACTCGGTGACCGACCTCACCGCCGTCCCCAGCTGGCGGGCCGCCCTGGAGGCGGACATCGCCCTGCACCGGGAAGCCGGCCCCGCCTTCGACACCCTTTACGTCGGCGGCGGTACCCCCACCGTGCTCTCCGAACCCGACTTGGACGCCCTCCTGCACCTCCTCCGGCGCTCCTTTCCCCTCACCCCTAACCTCGAATTCACCTGCGAGGCCAACCCCGACGACCTCAGCCCTCGCCTCCTGGCGCTCCTCGCCGCCCACGGCGTGAACCGCCTCAGCCTGGGGGTGCAGTCCCTCAACGACCCGGAGCTGGCCCTCCTGGGCCGCCGTCACCGCGCCGCCCCCACCCTCCGGGCCCTGGAGGCGGCCCGTAACTCCGCCATCCCCGGCCTCAGCGTCGACCTCATCTACGCCCTCCCCGGCCAGACCGCAGCCAGCTGGCTGGCCACCCTCGCCGCCGTCCTGGACTTCGCCCCCGAACACCTTTCCTGCTACCAGCTCACCGTGGCCGCCGGCACCCCCTTCGCCCGCCTCCGGGCCCAAGGACGCCTCCCCGCGGCCGACGACGAACGCCAGCGCCGCTTCTTCCTCCTCACCTCCCGGTTCCTCACCGCGCGCGGCTACCTCCATTACGAGGTCTCCAACTTCGCCCGGGACGACTCCCACCGCTGCCGCCACAACCTGAAATACTGGGAGCACGTCCCGTACCTGGGTCTGGGCCCCGCCGCCCACTCCTTCGACGGTCGCCGCCGCCGCTGGAACCACCCCTCCCTGGCGGACTATTGCGCCGCCCTGGAAACCGGCGGCGCCCCCGCGGCCGGCGCCGAAACCCTCACCCCCGCGCAACTAACCCTGGAGGCCCTCTTCCTGGGCCTCCGCACCGCCGCCGGCGTCCCCCTGGAATCCTTGCGCGGCTACCGCAACTGGGATAAAATCGTAACGCAGTTGTGTCAGTCCGGTCTGGCCACCCTCGTCTCCGGCCGCCTGGTCCCCACCCCGGCCGGCTATCTGGTGGCCGACGGCCTGCCCCTGCTCTTCCTCGAAAACGAAAGGGAAGGCAACCCGGGGAGCGCCCCCGGGCCCCCTCCCCCATCTCACTGCCGGAGGTGATCCCATGGCCACGTTTTTCTGTGAAAAGTGCGGCGCCCGCGTCGATATCCGCTGCAAGCCCAAGAAGTGCCCCACCTGCGGGGAGTCCGGCTGTATGACCAAACCCGCCGCCCCCGCGCCCCCCAAGGGCAAAAAGTAACCCCCGGGGCCGGGAGGGCGGTCAGCGCGCCGCCGCCCCGCTCTCCGGCCCCGGCGCGTATGACGCCCTCATCCCGGGACGCCCCCGGCGGCGGCTCTCCTCCCGCCGGGCCGCCAGCTCTGCCTTCATCACCCGGAAGACCTCGGTGTTGTCCAGGTACCACCCCCGCCGGGGGTCGTATTCGTCCGCGTACGCCGCGCACCGCTCCGCTCCCGCCCCCCGGGCATACAGCGGCACCAGGGCGTTGGTGTGCTCCTTGGACCCGAACTGGTGCCCCGGCAGTCGCCCCGGACCGCGGTTCTCCAGGGCCGTAAAACTTCCCCGGTCTCTGGACCCCGGCCCCCACAGGTGCCCGGTCTCGTGGTCCGCCGTCACGATCAGCAGCGTCTCCTGCCAGTTGCTGTGGGCCTGCACCCAATCCATCGCCGCCTGCACCGCCGCGTTGAAGTCCCGCTGCTCCTCCACCAGGCGGGCCAGATCGTTGTCGTGTGCCGCCCAGTCGATGGCCCCCCCTTCGATCATGACGACAAACCCCCGGGGGTTCTTCCCCAACACCTGCAGGGCCGCCGTGGTCATCTGCGCCAGCGTGGGCACCCCGGCGTTCTTGGGGTCGGCCCCCGGCGTCGCCCCGGCCGTCTTGGGGGTTCTCTGGTATTGCAGGGTCTCCGCCGCCCGGGCCACCCCCAGCACCTTTGGGGGGGACGCCTCCTTCGCCAGCGCCGCCAACCCCGCCTCCTCCTCGATGAGCCTCCACTTGCCGGGGTGGCTGCCGTTCTTCAGAGCCTCCCAGGTCGCCGGCCCCCCCACGTATTGATAATCCTTCCCCCCGGCCTCCCGGGGCGCGCCGTTGGCGTCGTGGCCCGGATGCCCCGCCCCCATGATCACGTCCAGCTTGCTGGGGGGCTGCCCGCGGCTTCCCAGCATCTCGTTGGCGATCTGCTCGTAGTTGTCCCGGTCGGCGTTGTGGGCGTACATTCCCGCCGGCGTGGCGTGGCTGAGCTGCACGCTGGTCACCACCCCCGCCGACCTCCCGGACGCCGCCGCCAGCTCCACGATGGTCGTCAGCTGCTGGCCGTCGCCGTTCAGATTGAGCACCCCGTCCGCCACCTTTGTCCCCGTGGCCAGGGCGCTCGCCGCCGCCGCCGAATCCGTGGCGTTCTCCGTCACGTAGGCGTACTCCTGCCAGGCCCGGGCCGGGTCATAACCCTGGCCCTTGGCCTGCCCCCGGGAGTAGGTGCTCACCCCGTATTTCACCGGAAAGCTCTCGAAGGGGGCCTTGACGCCGTCGTACATCGCCGTCGCCGCCACCGCGTTGTAGCCCATGCCGTCGCCGATCATCAGAATGATATTCTTCGCCGCCGCCGCCGGACCCGCCACCGCCAGCAGCAACAGCGCCGCCGCCAGCCACACGGACGCTCTCTTGACTCTCACCCCGCCTCTCCTCCTCGGTTCTCTCCTGCCGGGTTCAATCCCGCCGCCTGCTGCCTCGCTTCCTGTACCAGCTATCATAACATGGCCGGAGCTCTGTAACCCGGTTTTAAGGCCGGCAAAGGGGGGCATTATGCCATCCCTTGTATATTAAGAGAAAGGTATGGGAAAGCCGCGGATGATTTGCTTGGTGTA
>CAYRYV010000110.1:0-4290 GCA_964428565.1 uncultured Desulfobacterales bacterium
GCGACCCCACCCGCCCTTTGATGCGGGCGAACCCGCACGTGGGCTCCGTGATGCGCGACAGGATTTTCAGCAGGGTGCTCTTGCCGGCGCCGTTGTGGCCGATGATGCCCACGACATCGCCGTGCTGGACCTCGAAGGACACGTCCCGCAGCGCCCAAATATGGTCGTCGGCATTATCCGCCGGCCCGGAGTCGCCTTTCTTGGCCCAGGTTGTCAGACGGCGGAGAGGCGCGGTGAGGGTGTTGGTCAGCAGGTCCCGCAGCGTGTAGTATTGCTCCCGGTGGCCGATCCGGTAGATTTTGCTTAAATTTTCGGCCTGGATGACTATATTCCGCATAGGCTAAATAATATCCGCAAAGGACCTCTCCATGCGCCGGAAGAAGACCAGGCCGCCTATCAGCAGGAGGACCACCGCCACCACCGATACCAGCATGAGCGGCCCCAGGTCGCCGGTCTTGCCCAACAAAGCCCAGCGGAAACCTTCCACCACCCCGGCCATGGGGTTCAGGCCCAGCAAAATCCGCCAGGGTTCCGGCACCAGGGAACTGGGATAGGCGATGGGAGTGGCAAACAGCCAGAACTGGGTTAAAAAGGGAATCGTGTAGCGTACATCGCGATATTTCACATTGAGCGCCGACAGCCACAAGCCCACGGAGAGCGCCGTGAGTACAGCAAAGGCAATGAACAGGGGCAGCGCCAGGACGGCCAGAGTGGGCACGATCCGATAATAGAGCATCATCCCCAGGAGCACTACAAAGGCGATGGCAAAATCCATGAGCCCCGCCAGGATCGAGCTCACCGGAATGATCAGCCGGGGAAAGTAGACCTTCGTGATGAGCTGCTGGTTGGTCACCAGGCTGTTGCCGGACTCGTTCAGGGCGTAGGCGAAGAGCTGCCAGGGGAGTAAGGCGCTGTAGGCGAAAATCGGGTAGGGCAGGCCATCGGAGGGAATCTGGGCCAGATGCCCGAAGAAGACGCTGAACACCACCATGGTCATGAAGGGTTGGAGCACCGCCCAGGCCGCCCCCAAGGAGGTCTGTTTATAGCGGACTTTGATGTCGCGCCAGACCAGGAAATACAACAGTTCCCGATATTCCCACAGATCCCTGAGACGATAAGGCAGCCAGCCCTGGGACGGCTGGATGGTGAAAACGGGCAGATCGGCGGCGGCGTCCCCTGCCAGGCTGTGATGGGTCGGCTGTTCCACAAGCTTCATATCGTTGATCTGGGATCGGGAGATTGCATGGAGATTTAATTCTGATAAATATTTATTTAATCTTAATTTCTCACAAAATGCATGGAAAAAATCATTGGTTCAGGGGATGGGGGGGCGCCCCGGGGCAGGGAAAAGCTCTTTTGCCGGGTGTTTACCAAAATTCATTCCCAGTGTCAACGCCGCGGCCCGGCTTGAGCGGAAGTGAAGCGCAAACAACCGCAATCAATTGATATTTTAGGCTGATTCAGCGCAATTTGGCGCAATTTGGCGCAATTTGGCGCGAAAACGGGTGAAAATTTCCCCGGAGCCCTTCTCCCGCGCCGGGTTTACGGCGGTGCAGCCGGGAGGGGCGCCGCCGGTCAGCCGCGGCGCCGTCACGATGGGGCTGCTTTATTGACAGGCACCGGGTCAGGTGCGATAATACCGGCACATCTGTGGAACAGCCAGGCACCGGCAAAGAGCAACCCGGAAGATCGGCGGGCCGGAGCGGCCCGATTTTCCCCCGGGGGGGAGAGATGGTCAATGACGTCCGGCAGCCGGGCCGGCATCCGGTGGGGCGAGCCGGGGAGGGCGTGCGGTTCTCCGGGACGCAGCCCGGAGGCAACCGGGTGGTCCTGGTGTCGCGCCTTGTCGCGGTTTGTCGCGGCGATGTCGCGGGCTTGTCGCGGTGTTGTCGCGCCTTTGTCGCGGTTGTGTCGCGCTTCCGTTGCGGTTGTGATTCAGAGATATTATATTGATATAACTGGTTTTTTAGTTAAGGATGCTTGATTTCGGCCCCCTTTTTTTTTAAAAAAACCGCACCAAGACAGCGGGCGGCGAGGGAGGTTACAGAAGCCCCCGCTCTTTCTTGTCAGTTACCCTGACTGTATCACGGGAAGAAAGGGACGGCTGCAACACATGGTGCATTTGTCACAATTTTTTTCCCCGGAGGTCATTTTTTTCTTGACTGTCATTTCGGAGCGCCGCGCAGCAGGGCCCAGGGGAGACCTATCAGGCTGTTAAAAAGGCTTTTCGGGGAGGGGGCCAGGGGGCGCGGCCCCCTGGCCCTCCCAGACACCCCTCCCCCACCCCCGAAACTTGTGATCGGGCCTCGGCCCAGGGGGAAATTACGTGACATTTTCCCCCCTTTTCAAAACCTTTCGGTCCGGGTCCGACAAGTCTTGGCGAGGCACTTAGGGTATTGAAAAAGAGAGATCCCCTGCGGCGCTCGGAATGACAAGAAAGGTCAAAAGAGGTTTTGACATAGGTGTTAGCATTCGTTATTCGGAATAAATTGATATGACGTTCGTCAGTAAGGAGAGAAATTCCATGGCGGCTCGCACCATACTGGTCACCGGCGGGGCCGGTTATATAGGTTCCATTCTGACTCCGGCGTTGTTAGCCGCCGGCCACAAGGTAACGGTAGTGGATTCCCTGACGTACGGCCAGGGGCCGCTGTTGGATTGTTGCGCGAACCCGCATTTTGATTTTATCAAAGGGGACATTTGCGACCGGGCGTTAATGGACAGTCTGCTGCCCAAGTTCGACGTGATTATTCCCCTGGCCGCGATTGTCGGGGCCCCGGCCTGCAAGATCAATCCCACCGTCACCCGGCTGGTGAACCATGAGGCGCAGATGCACCTGGTGAAGAAGATCTCGCCGGCGCAGTTGGTCATTTTCCCCACCACCAACAGCGGTTACGGGATCGGGGAGAAGGACTCCTATTGCACCGAGGCCTCGCCGCTGCGTCCCCTGTCGGAATACGGCAAGGACAAGGTGGCCGTGGAAAAGGCCCTGCTGGACAAAGGCAACGCCATAACCCTGCGGCTGGCGACGGTGTTCGGCATGAGCCCGCGCATGCGCATGGACCTGTTGGTCAACGACTTCACCTACCGGGCGTATAAGGATCGTTTCCTGGTATTGTTTGAGGAGCATTTTCGGAGGAACTACATCCATATCCGGGACGTCGCCAAGGCCTTTGTCTTCAGCCTGAGCAACGACGGCCGGATGAGGGGGGAGCCTTTTAATGTGGGGCTCAGCTCCGCCAATTTGACCAAGAGGCAGCTGGCGGAGAAGATCAAGGAATACGTCCCCGAATTATATATTCATGCGGCGCCGGTGGGGGAAGATCCGGACAAGCGGGACTATCTGGTGAGTAATGAAAAAATCGAATCTTTGGGGTGGACGCCGGATCATACTTTGGACATGGGCATCGTGGAGCTGTTGAAGGGCTATAAGATTATTAAACCCAACCTGTTTGCCAATGTTTGAGCGCCGTGTTACAACTGAGCGACATTAATGCAGTTATTCTGGTGGGGGGACTGGGAACGCGTTTAAAGGGGGTAGTGGCCGACCGGCCCAAGGTGCTGGCGCCGGTGCGGAACCGTCCCTTTCTCACCTTCCTGTTGGATAAGCTGGCGGCCGCCGGCCTGAAAAAAGTGGTGCTGGGCACCGGCTACCGGGCGGAGATGATTTGCGCGGCAATCGGGGAGCGTTACAAGTCGCTGCGCGTGGTGCATTCCCGGGAGACCTCGCCGTTGGGAACGGGGGGGGCCCTGCGCCAGGCCCTGACGTACCTGGATTCCGACCCCATTCTGGTGATGAACGGCGATTCCTATTGCACTGCCGACTTACGCAATTACTGGCAGTGGTTCCTGGCCGGCGAACGCCCGGGCGCCTTGCTGCTGGCCCGGGTGCCCGAGACGAGCCGCTTCGGCCGGGTTAGGGTCGGTGATGACGACCTGGTGGTGAGCTTTGAAGAAAAAGGCGCCCAGGCAGGGCCGGGATGGATAAACGCCGGGATCTATCTGCTGCGGCGGCAAGTGGTGGAGGCGATTCCGGCGGGGACGTTTTATTCCCTGGAGCAGGAATTATTCCCGTTGATGGCGGACCAGAAACGTCTGCACGGCTACCGGAGTGAGGCGGCCTTCATCGATATCGGCACCCCGGCGGCCTATGCCGAGGCGGATAAATTTTTCACCGAGCGGGATTTGTAGGACTTTTGCGGGTAACGGCATCGGGAGGATGACACCCCATGATCATCAGCAGGACGCCCTTTCGCATTTCCTTTTTCGGCGGCGGTACGGATTATCCCT
>CAYRYV010000111.1:0-3860 GCA_964428565.1 uncultured Desulfobacterales bacterium
ACTACGTTTCGTGCGAACAAACATGACAATAATATCCCATTAAATATGGGTTATTTTTCCATGCACCGGGTTTAAAACCTTCGCCTTTAGGCGAATAACTTCAGCACGTTAGAGAATGTTATGTGGTATGATCTCGCCAGGGAGGTGAGCCGTGGGCGAGGAATACCGCAAAGGGCCGCATAGAGTCTATGACATTCAATATCACTTGGTCTGGGTGACGAAATATCGCTACCATGTTCTCACTGGGGAGGTGGCTTTGCGTGCTCGGGAATTGATCCGCCAGACCTGTGAGGCCAGGGAGGTGACGATATTAGCTGGCCATGTGAGTAAAGATCATGTGCACCTCCATATCTCCTGTCGTCCGCACCTAGTGTGACGCTTCATTAATAATATGGTATAATCTCTTCCCAGGAGGTGACTGATGAGAAGAGGGCCGACAGTGCGAATTGTGTTAACGCCAGAGGAAGAACAAACCTTGACTATGTGGTCCAAAGCAGGCACCACCGAACAACGGCTGGCACAACGGGCTCGGGTCATCTTGGCTTCGGCCCAGGGACTGGATTTGCCGGAAGTCGTTCGCCAAAGCGGTCTGAGCCGCCAAAATTGCTCTAAGTGGCGCACCCGCTTTCTGGCGGAGCGGTTGCCGGGGCTTCAGGACCGCCCCCGGGCCGGCCGTTCCCTGAGAATTAGCCCGGAGTTGCGTCTGAAGGTGACGTCCCTGGCCTGCACCAAACCCCAGGACGGCAGCAACGCCTGGACCCTGCGGAAGTTGGAGCGCGTCCTGGGGGTGAGCGACTCCAGTGTTTATCGCATTCTGAATGAAGGTCAATTGAAGCCGCACAAGGTGGAGTACTGGTGCGGCAAGAGCCCGGACCCTGAGTTTGAGGCCAAGCAGGCCGCCATTTTGGGGCTCTACCTGGACCCGCCGGACAATGCCCTGGTGCTGTCGGTGGATGAGAAGACCAGCATCCAGACCCTGGACCGCACCCAGCCCATGCTGCCTTTGGAGCCGGGACGGCCTCGCCGCCAGACCGCCACCTACACTCGTCACGGCACCACCTGTCTGTTGGCCGCCTTGGCGGTGCATCAAGGGGAGGTGTCTGGCCGTTGTGTGGACCGGAATACGCATCAAGAGTTCCTGGGTTTCCTCAAATATCTGTATCGCAAATACCCCGGCAAACATTTGCATATCATCATGGACAACTTGGCCACGCACAAACACCAGGAAGTTACCGCCTGGGCTGCCAGGCGTCGGCGGTTAACGATACATTTTACCCCCACGTATGCTTCCTGGCTCAATCAGGTGGAGATCTGGTTTAACATCTTCAGCCGGGACGTGATCCGCGGCGGCATCTGGCATTCCAAGAAGGAACTGGTGGATCAGATTTTGTACTACATTAAAAAGTACACCGAGGAACGAGCCCACCCCTTTAAGTGGACTTATACCGGCAAACCCTTGGCTGCTTAATATACCTTATTAATTATGAAGCATGACATTATCGTGTGGGGCGGAAGCTCTATCTCCCGGGCGGCTGCCCCGGCTTATTCCCCTGGAACATCCGCTGCCCCTGGATCTCCATGCCGGCCGCGGCTGATCGGCAAAAATCATGAAACGCCCTCAGGAGGGCCTCGGCCCCCTCGGGGCCTTCATAATTCTTTATCTGGCCGGCCCGCACCCCCAGCAGATTGATGCTCTTGTCTTCTCTAAAGTGGAGGCCTTTCTTCATGTGCAGTCTTTCCCCGCCCAGGTTCATCCTCAGGGGGGCGTCTTTGCTCCCCGGCTCGATCACCGCGGTGGTGGGAAAGGTCCCCCTGAGATTGGTCAAGGTGCCTCGATAATGGAGTTGGGTGCCGCTTTGCCCTGCAAAATTGAGGTGATATTTAAAGAGGGCCTTCCTATTGACGTCATCCACAAAAGCAGGGGCGGACACCGTGCCGGCATACCCCCCGGAGGATTTTTTGAAATTGTAGATAAAACCAAGACCATCCGCCCAGTTGTTGGCGATGAGGTCGGCAAAGCGGGCCCCGCCGGCAGAGGCCTGGGCGCCGGTGGGGGCAGGGGTTTTGGGGGGCGGCGTCCCGGCCGGAACACCCCCTCCGGGGGGCCTCCCGATCAGGCCCTGTCCCCCGGTTGCCGGCGGTCGGCCCGCCGGGCCGGAAGGGAAGACCTGGACCGGAGGGCCTGGGGGAGCGCTGAAGACTCCGGCGGGAGGCGGCTGGCCGGGGGCCGGCACACCCCACACCGGGGCCAAGATCGGCTGGGGATTCAGCTTCAATTCGTTCAGGATAAAGGCGTCCAAATGACCGGCCATGGTGGCGTTCAGTATCTGATGAAGTCGGTTTTTATCCACGGGCTCTTTCGAGAGCGGGTCCTGGTAATTGGCCTGCATGGCGGCGGCCCCCAAAATCTCTACAGCTTCCATGATCAACAGTTGCATTTCCTGGGATAGCATAGGGTCTTGGGCCACATAGACTGATTGCGAGCGCAGACCCAGACCCATGACCACCGCGGCCTCGATGAGGGACTGCCGCAATAAGGTGTCGATATTCAGGCCTCGGGGGAGGAGAAGGGATTGATCTATTTGACCCAAAAGCCGGGCCATGGCCGGCGACTGGGCCCCGGCGGGCGCCGCGGCGGCCAACAGCAGCGCCGTCAGGCCAAGCCCTGCCAGGAACAATCTAACCTTTGAGCTTTGGAAACGCGGCATGTCAGTCCCTCCTCCTTGAAGTGGCGTGCAGGGGAACGGAAAACGCGACTAGATTTGCTGAGAATAATTTTTATACTTCACGGGTGGTCCAAAGGCCCATGAGCAACTGCTGGTCAAAAAGCTTTCGGCAATGCCTATCGGCGGATAAACTTCAGTTTCTGGTGGGCGGTGTTATATAACATCTCGTTGCCCTTAACTACCAGGAGCAGCATCGAATCAACGCGACTCCCCTGATCGTCATAGCCAAACTCCGTGCCGCTGAAGGAGTTGGGACTGCCAGGAACGGGTTTGACGAAAAAGACGGTATCATACAGGTTGAAATATTTAAGGCCGCATTTGGTCAGAATGCCGGCGTAGACGCCGTCCTGGCGGGAATAGACCACCTGAATGATGGTCTCGCTTTCCGGACTGTCGGCGCGTATCCACCAGTTGCCTTCGATATGGGCGACCCCGGCCCCGGCGCCAAGAAGATCGCTCCCCTTCATCGCCGCCACTTCCTGCTCCAATTGGTTAAGTTCCTGGCGGTGTTGGATCAGGGACCTTTTCCTGTCCTCCACGATCCTCAGGCTCTCCTGGGCCCGGGGCATGATAAAGCGCAGATAGGTTTGCAGGGCCTGATAGTCCTTGAGGATCAAGCGTCCCCCTTCCACCTGCAGGGGTTGAGAGCGCATGGCCGCGTTGAAATGACTCTCCCAGTTCTTGTCACCCCCCAGTTGTTGATTGACCAAGGCCCATACCTGAGTATTATACAGTTGGGCCCTTTGTACATCCTGAATCTGGCGCGTATGTTTTTCAATCTCGCGGCCCTCTTCCTGAATGACCTTTTCCAGATGTTCGATGCGTTCTTGTTTCCTCTTGAGGTCGACCTTCCACTGCAGGTTGGCCTGACTCCACGCCAACCCCGACCACCAAACCACGGTCAACGCCCCCACGACCAGAGCCCCTAACGTTCTTCGGCAACAGTTACCCATGACTTTCTTCTCCCAGGAGCCGACTTCGGCCGGCGGCCTTTGGCTCCTTATCAAACCATCTGGTGACAAGGCCGGAAACCGGAGCGTACGGACACTTGCGATTCTTCTTTCCCCTGCTGTATCTATGTGCTTATCCGTAAATAACTCCAACTTTTCGCCAACAGATTATGGCTGCTGCTAA
>CAYRYV010000112.1:0-2714 GCA_964428565.1 uncultured Desulfobacterales bacterium
CTGGAAGAACGCCGGCGGCCGACCGATCCTGCTTGCCCGGCGACAGCGGGAATGGAATCTGTTTTGGAACGGGAGTTATGGGGTATGACATGCTCCGCAAACTCGCTGAATCTTTTGTTCTGGCCCTGGCCCTGCCGGTCCTCCTGATTGCCGTGGCCGTGGTTTGGTTTACAGAATGGTGGTGCTATGGAAGGCACTACACCAAATGAGATTTCTACCAGAGAGGGCGCCCACCTCACCGGTAGCGCCTCCAGCCGGAAAAACAGTAACGCGCCGCCGCGCCCTCCGGGGGCAATGGGGGTCCCTGCTGTCAGGCGGCGCGTGAAGCGGAGGCATTTCTTAACCCACAATAACAGGACAGGTCATGGAAGATTGCAAATATTATTCCCGCTCCATTGACCTCTTCGCTCCAAGCGGTTGCCTACATTTGGGAGCGAGCCAACTATGCACGCACCCCTCGAGTAAACACTCTTATAGACCTTGCCCCCGGTTCAGGGCCGATGTGGAGCCGCGGCTCGATTCGGATGACGACGGAGAGGTGGATTGATGAAATGGTTTGAGCACCAGACGAACTCCTCGTTCAATAAAAAAATCAGGAAAATTGAAAAGTACTATTTTGAAGAGGCGGAGGGAAGCGGTGTCGATCCCGATCAAGCGGCCATGGCCGCTGTTGGCCGTTACTGGCGGTTGCTGGAGGTTATTGGCCGGGAGGGACTGGACCAGGACGGTAAGGACGTGTTCGAGTTGCCGGCAGACTACACCCTGGAATTGCTGGCCGATGACATGCGTTGCGGGGTTGAGTACATGAAAAAATTCCTCGCGCTGCTGGCACAAATCAATGCCATTGACGCCGAGGCATGGTCTGAGGGTAGAATATACTGTCCTAAAATGGTGAAAGAGCAGATACTTATACTAAGCGCAGCATAAACAAAGAACAAACTTCGAACAGTGTTCGAACAGTGTCGGAGAAAGTTGTCCCCACAAACACAAACACAAAAGAGAGAGTACGCGCGCTCGCCCCCCCACGCCGCCACCCGAAACCGAAACCGATCCCCCTGAACAACCCCTGGCCTCGCCGCCCAAGGGCGGCAACGGCCGCTCCCGCAAACAAGAATACTCAAAAGATTTTGAAGAGTTCTATTCGCATTACCCCAGGCACACCGCCAAGGCCAGGGCGTATAAGACCTGGCAGAACCTGCGCCGCCGTGGGCGCCTCCCGCCCTTGGCCACGCTCCTGGCCGCGGTGAGCGAACAGCGCATGTGGCGACAGTGGCGGGAGGGGATTTTCCCCCACCCGGCCACCTGGTTGAACGCCGAACAATGGGCCGATGAACGGCCGCCGGAACCTACAGAAAGCAATGGGGTTGACGCATGGTTGAGCAGGACTTCGCAGACCTCGTGACCAGTCTGTGCGCGTACTTCGAACGCAAGCAGCCCGGTCCGGAAAGCCTGAGCCGATGGTTTGAGGAACTGCGGCGCATACCCCGCGAGGCCTTGCCCTTTATCAAACAGCGTTTCTGCGAAAAAGACGAGTATCCGGGCAATTTTCCCAATGCCATCAAGTCTCTCTGGAATGAATGGCTTCTCGCCCACCCGGAGAAACGGGCCAAGGAGAAAAAGCCCGGATGCCCCAACTGCCAAAACGGGTGGCTGTTCGTCGCCTACCTGACTCCAACGAAATGTTGGGGGGAAACTGCCCTCAAGTGCGGCCACTGCAACCGCAACGGCGACCCCAAGGACGTTTCGGCCTGGACCATCGAACAGGTCGTCATGTCAGGAAAATATTTCCGGCCCCTGCTCTGCGGGGCTAATGAATACGTCGAGCTCCTGCCGCCGGTCCCGGAGTTTGAGTTTATTGACGTCACACAAGCCAAGCAGGAACATTCTGATCTCGACAACCTGGTTGGCCAGGTGATCGAGGGGATGGCGCTATGAAATTCACCATCGTCATGGCTCCCAAGGGACAGAAGCGAGCAAGGGGGCGGGCCTTCCTGGTAGGTGGTCGGGCCATTGCCGGGAAGCCCCGGAAAGATGGCGACCAACTGCAGGAAGAAGAGAAGATCTTGGCCTTGCTCTACGAGCACCGGCCGGTCGAGCCCCTGGACGGAGCACTCCTCCTCGGAGTCAAGGCTTATCTTCCGATTCCCGCCAGCAAGAGCAAAAAGTGGCAGGCTGCGGCCGCCCAGGGCATAATCCGGCCAACAACCAAGCCGGATCTGGACAACATCCTGAAGCACCTCAAGGACTGCATGAACGGGGTCTTTTGGGTCGATGACAAGCAGATTGTGGGCTATCTCCCGGAGACCGGAAAATATTACGGGTCCCCTGCCAGGTGGGAGATAGAAATACAGGAGTTCGACGGCTCCCGCAGCGCGGAGGCGAGCAACCTGACCCAGGCGGAAATCGAGACCTGGCCAGCAAAGGTTCAGCGGCAGATGTTCGGATGATCAGCATGACCGAGACTCTTCGTGGCATCCCTCTGGTGGTCTATCGGGGACTGAAACAAATAGCCCGGTTCCTGGACATGCACCCGAGGACTGTGAGGCGGCAGATCAAACGTGGCCACCTGCCGGTAAACCGGGATTTGAGCGGCCGGTGGGTCATGACCAACCTGGATTATTTACGGACCCTGGGACAAGAAGATAATGACGGGCAACCAGACGTCTGAGCAAAAAGCCTATGCCGGGGTGAAGTGGGGCATCCACAACCCCGCG
>CAYRYV010000113.1:0-2625 GCA_964428565.1 uncultured Desulfobacterales bacterium
CCTTCCCCCCTCCCCCTCCGCCCCTCCCTGTGATATGATACCTGCGTTCCCGGTTTCCCAAGGCCACCCCCGTTAACCCCTTCCCCGGAGTTGCCATGACTTACCTCGCCGTTGCCGACATCCTTCAGGCCTTCGAAACCTGCCGCGACGCCTACCCCCGGGCCGCGGTGGACGCCGCCCTGGCCCGCCGGCAGGAACTCACCCCCCATCTCATCGAAATCCTGAAAAACGCCGCCGCCCGCCCGGCAGCCGTCCCCGAGAACTATGGCCCCGCCTTTGCCCTCATGCTCCTGGGCCATTTCCGGGAAACCGCCGCCCATCCCGCCATCGTGGACGTCTGCAGCCTGCCCGGCAACCTTCCCGGGCGCCTGTTCAACTTTATTCTCAGCGAGTACCTGCCCACCATCCTGGCGGACACCTGCGCCGGCGACCTCGCCTTGATCGCCGGCCTGCTGCGCAATCGCGACGCCTCGCTGGTGTGCCGGAGCGCCGCGGCCCGGGCCCTGGCCTACGGGCTGGCGGCCGGCGCACTGCCCCGGGAGGAGGTCGTCGCCGTCCTGGGGTCGGTCTTCACCGGCGACGAGGCCGAGCCCGCTTCACCGTTCTGGGGGCTCATGGCGCAGATCGTCTGCGATATCTACCCCGAAGAGCTGCTGCCGGTGATCCGCCGGGCCTTTCAGCGGGACCTGATCGATGAGATCCTCATCGACCTCGGTGATTTTCAGGAGGCCTTGCAGGATGGCCCGGAGGCCTGTCTCAACGGGGTGCGCCGGGAAATGGCCCGTTACTCCCTGGCCGCTCTGCACCCCATCATGGCCGATTGGCTCGCCTATCAGCTCGAAAAACCCGAGGCCTCCGGCCTTGCGGACGCCCCGTCGCCCCCCTGGGAGATGCGGGACGCGCCCCCCCATATCGAGGAAATTCTGGAGGCCCTGGAATTTTCCGACGGCGTCTATCAGCAGGACGCGGTGACGGCCGCCATTGCCCACCGCGAGGAGATCGTCCCGCACCTCATCGACGTCCTGGAGCAGCTGGCCGCCGACCCCGACCCCTTCCTGGCCGATCCGGATTATTATCTCTACATCTACGCCTTCATGCTCCTGGGCCATTTCCGGGAGACCCGGGCCCATCAGGCCATCGTGGACGCCTTCAGCCTGCCCGACGATATCACCGAAGAACTGTTCGGCGATCTGATCACCGAAGAACTATCCCTGGTGCTTTATAACACCTGCGGCGGCGACTTCGACCGGATCAAGGCCCTGGTCCTCGATCGTCAGGCCAACGTCTATGCCCGGGGCGCGGCCATGGAAGCCCTGGTTTACGCCGTGGCCCAGGGTTTGCTCCCCCGGACGGACGTGGTCGCCTTCCTGGGTTCCCTGTTCACCGGCGACGAGGCCGAGCCGGACTCGCCCTTTTGGGGCCTGATGGCCTACCAGGCCCTGGAACTGCACCCCCTGGAACTGATGCCGGTCCTGCTGGCGGCCTTCAGCGCCGGCCTGTTGACTGAGGTGTTTGTGGATGCCCGCGACCTCGACTCCGCCCTGGCCACGACCGCAGAGGAATGCCTGGCCAAGGTCCGCAGGCGTATGGAAGACCGTTCTGTGGATGACCTGCACGGGCGGATGTCCCGGTGGGCCAGCTTCCACCCCGACTATGACCGGCCGCTCAGCCCCGTCGAGCCCGCCGCCGCCAAGCGCACAAAAAAGCAAAAAAAGCAGAAAAAGAAGGCCGCCAAGGCCTCCCGCCGCAAAAACCGGCGGTAGGTTGGGGGAGCCCGGGGAACTCCGCCCCGCCGCTCAGCCCCCCGGCCCTGCTACCCCTAACGCCGCCGCCCCCAGGTACGCGTAATAAAGCCCGAACGCAAAGAAGATGGCCGCCGCCCCCACTTTCACCGCCCGTTCGGGCAGCTTTTTCCCCAGCGTCATCCCCACCCAGATGGCCAGCCCGTCGGAGAGCACCATGCCCAGGGTGGACCCCAGCCACACGGGCAACGGGGCGTGGCCGGCCGCCAGGGTCACCGTTCCCAGCATGGTCTTGTCCCCCAGTTCCGCCAGGAAAAAGGTCACGGCGACGATAAGAAAGGGGGAGTTCCAGCGTTTCATCCGCCCTTCCTCCTCCTCCAGGGTGTCGCCCCGCAGGGTCCAGGCCCCGAACCCCACGAAGGCCAGCCCCGAGGCCAGCTCCACCCAGCCCCCCGGTAACAGTTTGCCCGCGGCCCCCCCCAGGGCCACCGACAACAGGTGCACCAGCAGCGTGGCCACGAACACCCCCCACAGCACCGTGCCCGCCTTGAAGCGGGTGGCCAGGGTCAGGGCCACCAGTTGGGTCTTGTCCCCCAATTCCGCCAGAAAAATAAGGGCCAGCGACAGCCAGAAGGCCTCCATAGTGTTATCCTTCCGTATTGGTCAATACTGATATTTCTCCGATCATCCGCAATCTTCCAGCCAAAAAAAAAGACTTCTGCACCGTATCCGGTGCAAAAGTCTCGCTAAGCCGCTCTTGGGTCCAGGGCCGGTAAAGCCAGACCCCACGCGGGCCAGTATGTTGACTTTACCTGATTAGCTACTCCCCTTTGCGGTTCTTATTGTAACCCGTTCCCGGGTCGATGCAAGCTATTTTCACCCT
>CAYRYV010000114.1:0-2567 GCA_964428565.1 uncultured Desulfobacterales bacterium
GCCTTGCCTCATTTAGCAGCAGCCATAATCTGTTGGCGAAAAGTTGGAGTTATTTTCGGATAAGCACATATTAAGATCTAACGGCGCCAGCGGCGTCAGGCCGTCCTGAGCGCCGTCGTGGAAATCCTTGGTCCGCCGTCTTTGCGTTTCCTCCAACTCTTCTTTCCCCCTTGTATCTTTACTCCCATGAACAATCATGTTAATTCCAGTAAAACCTTTACGGATTGGCAGACCGACTCCCCCTGGGTCACACGAAGACCGTGCGAAAGCGAGGTCGCCAATCCGGCTTGCAGCCAAAGCCCGAACAGTCGCCGGGGCCCCGAGCCCGCATTTACAAGGAAGGGAGGTCACGCATTGATGGATCCAAAACCTGTCTTCGTGGGCATTGATGTCTCCAAGTCTCGTCTGGATGTCGCGGTCAGACCGCACCGCACGTTCTTCGCCGTGAATCACACCGACAGCGGCATCGCCTCTTTACTCCAACGCCTGGACGAATTGCACCCCCAACTCATCCTCCTGGAGGCCACGGGCGGCTATGAAACCGCACTCGTCAGTGCCCTGACGCACGCCGAACTGCCCGTGGTGGTGATGAATCCCCGGGTGATCCGGGATTTTGCCTGGGCCCTGGGCAAACTGGCCAAGACCGATAAGATCGATGCCGGCATCCTGGCCTTATACGCCGAGACAATGCGGCCTGAGCCCCGGCCCCTGCCCGATGCCGCCCAGCGGGAACTGGCAGCCCTGGTCACCCGGCGCCGCCAACTGGTGACCATGATCACCCGGGAAAAGAACCGCCGGCGTCAGGCCACCCTAACGGTTCGTCCCAACATCGACCAACTGCTGGCCTCCCTACAAGAACTCCTCAAAGAGCTGGACCGGGATCTGGATGCCTTCATGCGTCAAAGCCCCCTCTGGCGGGAACAGGACCAGCTCCTCCAAAGCGTCCCCGGCATTGGCCCGTCATTTCCTGCGCCCTGCTGGGTTACCTCCCGGAACTGGGGACCCTGAACCGCAAGCAGATCGCCGCCCTGGTGGGGGTCGCCCCCTTCAATCGGGACAGCGGCCAGCTGCGGGGTACCCGTACTATCTGGGGAGGCCGAAAAATGTTGCGGTCCGTCTTGTATATGGGAGTCCTGGTGGCCTCCCGCTACAATCCCGTGCTCCGGGCCTTTTACCAGAGATTGCGCGCCGCCGGCAAACTTCCCAAGGTGGCCCTCACCGCCTGTATGCGCAAGCTTCTCACCATCCTCAACGCCATGGTCAAACATCGAACCCCGTGGGGGTGTCATGCACCAGCGCCGGTTTCATACCCTTATATTCCCGAGTCTGAGGCAGCCAGGCCATTCCCTCGCCGTCGGCCTACTTCCCACCCAGCAGGTCCCAGGAGGGGGTGTCAAGGTCGCTTGGCGCCAAAGGGAAACCTTGACACCCCCTCCGGACCTGCTACCAAAAAATGGCCGACGGCGGGATTCAACTCACTTTTCCCTTGACCTGAAAGACAGTCGCTTCCGTTCACTTCCTCCGGTCCTGAAACATGTAGGCGATGCACTTATACACCAGCCGGGCCGCGGTGAATTCGCTCACCCAATGCCCCGGGATGGGCGCCAGCTCCACCACATCCATCCCCACCACCGGCCCCCGGGCGCACACCGTCCGCACGATCTCCAGCAGCTGGGCGTAGCTCAGCCCCCCCGGCTCCGGCGTCCCTGTCCCCGGCATCACCGCCGGGTCCAGCACGTCCACGTCGATGGACAGATACACCGGCCCCCGGAGGGACTCCAGATGCTCCCGGGCATTCTCCCAACCCTTCGTTGTCTTCAGCTCATTCATGGGAAAAACCGCCAACCGCGGCGCCACCCGCAAAAAGTCGTATTCCTCCCGGGAGTAACTGCGCACCCCCAGGATAATCAGCGGCCGCCCCAGCTCCCACACCCGGCGGTTCACGCAGGCGTGTGACAGCGGGCTGTGGTCGTACTTGTCCCGCAGATCCGCGTGGGCGTCCAGGCACACCACCGTCAGGTCGGGATGCTTGGTCAGATAGCTCTCCACCAGCCCCCGGGTGATGGTGTGCTCCCCCCCCAGGGTGATCAGTTTTTTGCCCGCTTGCACCCAGGACTTCACCACCCGCTTGATCTTCTCCAGCATGGCCCCCGGCCCGTTGGCGTCCGGCGTGATGGCCAACGCCGTTGCCAGGCTCACCGCCGCCGCGGGCTCCCAGTTGCCCTCTTCGTCCCACCACTCCACCTGCTGGCTGGCGGCGATGATGGCCTCCGGGCCGTTGCGGGCGCCGCCCCCGTAGGTCGTGGTGGCTTCATAGGGAATCGGCACCACCACCGCCTCCGCCTGGCGCGCGTCCATCGGGTCCAGCCCCATAAAGGTATATCTCATGTCATCTCCGTTCCTTAGTGCTTATCCGTAAATAACTCCAGCTTTTCGCCAACAGATTATAGCTGCTGCTAAATGAAGCAAGGAGATATAGCTGGAAATGGTTTTTTCATAACGAATCAGGATCTTGCGAAACCTGTTAAGCCATGAATGACAAACTTCTACAACCCAGCGGCGGGCAC
>CAYRYV010000115.1:0-2488 GCA_964428565.1 uncultured Desulfobacterales bacterium
GAGAGAGGGCCAGGGAACCAGTTCCCTGCCCTCCCCCGCACCCCCTCCCCACCCATTAAATATTAAGGCCGGGCCCGCCCCCGGCGACCCCGGCATCCTGCCGGTGCCTCAGCGCCCGGGCCGCCACCCCCCTTGCGCCCTTCGCCTGTCGCCTTTCGCCGATCTTTTTCTCCTTCCCCCTTGTGAACCCGGCAATTAGGTTTATAATATTCGGATGCAGCCGCCGGAGGCCAACCCCCTCCCGGCCCGGGGCGGCCCGGGAACCGCATTCCCCCTGCCCCCGCAACTACATTTCCCAAGGCGCCCCCATGGACATTAACTCCATCCTGACCGGCGACGTCCGGGCCGCCGCCCGCCTCATGCGGGCCATCGACGAAGGCGAGCCCCAGGCCAAGGCCGCCCTCAAGGAGCTTTACCCCCACACCGGCCGGGCCCACGTCATCGGCATCACCGGCGCCCCCGGCGTGGGCAAGAGCACCCTCACCGACCGCCTCATCGCTCACCTCCGGGAGCAGGGCCTCACCGTCGGCGTCGTCGCCGTCGACCCCACCAGCCCCTTTTCCGGCGGCGCCATCCTGGGCGACCGCATCCGTATGCAGCGCCACGCCACCGACGAAGGCGTCTTCATCCGCTCCCTGGCCACCCGGGGCCACTTCGGCGGCCTCACCGGCTCCGCCCGGGCCGTGATCAACGTCCTGGACGCCATGGGTAAGGACGTCGTCCTGGTGGAAACCGTGGGCGTCGGCCAGGATGAGGTCGAGATCGCCTCCGCCGCCCATACCACCCTGGTGGTCACCGTCCCCGGGATGGGCGACGACATCCAGGCCATCAAGGCCGGCATCCTGGAAGTGGGGGACCTGTTCGTGGTCAACAAGGCCGACCGCGAGGGGGCCGACCGCACCCGCCAGGACCTGCTCACCATGATCGAACTGCGGCATGCCAGCCGCCCCGACCTGGCCTGGCTGCCCCCGGTCCATCTCACCGAGGCCAGCAAGAGCGTCGGCATTGCCGAACTCCTGGCCGGCATCTGGCAGCACCGGGAGTTCCTCCATCAGCAGGCCGGCCTCCTGGCCGCGGCCTCCCGCCAGCGCGTCCGCGCTGAACTCCTCGACCTCATCCAGCAGGGCATCAAGGAGGCGGTGTTGCGCCACCTCACCGCCGAAGGCCGCCTGGACGAACTCATCGGCGACATCCTGGCCAGAAAAACCGACCCCTACACCGTCAGCGACGACCTCGTCGCTCGGGTGCTGGCCCAATGCCAGTGGGGGACCTGAACGGAGAGTGACATGGATCTGCTGCACGCCGTCATCCTGGGCATCGTCCAGGGCCTGGCGGAATTCCTCCCCATCTCCAGCTCCGGCCATCTGGTCCTGCTGGAGCATTACCTGGGGTTTCAACAGGCCGGCTTAACCTTCGATATCATCCTGCACGTGGGGACCCTGGTGGCCCTGGTGGCCTACTTCTGGCGGGACTGGTGGGATATGCTCACGGCCCTCCTCTACCCGGGCCGCCATAACCGCTTCGAACGCCGCCTGTTCTGGTACCTGGTGGTCGCCACCATTCCCGGGGCCCTGGCCGGGGCCTTCCTGGAGCATCAGGCCGAAACCACCTTCCGGAGCCCCACCCGGGTGGCCCTGCTCATGGGCGGCGTCGGCGTCCTGCTCTTCCTGGCCGACCGCCTGGCCCGCCACCGTCGCCAGCTTCCCGGCATCACCCTCTCCGACGGCCTCCTCATCGGCCTGTCCCAGGCCCTGGCCATCATGCCCGGCGTCTCCCGCAGCGGCATCACCATGACCACCGCCCTCTTCCTGGGCTTCACCCGGGAGGCCGCCGCCCGCTTCTCCTTCCTCCTGTCCACCCCCATCATCTTCGGGGCCGGCCTCTACCACGTCCTCAAACTCCTGAAGGACGGCGGGGCCGCTAACCTGCACGGCCATCTCCTCACCTACGCCCTGGGTTTCCTGGCCGCGGCCGTCTCCAGTTACCTGGCCATCAGGTTCCTGCTGCGCTTCCTGCAGCGCCACACCTTCATGATCTTCGTGCTCTACCGCTGGCTGGCCGCCGCCGTAGTGCTGACGCTGGTCTACTTCCGCATCGGCCCCCCCTGAGGGCCCGGCTCCTGCCGGGCCGCCACTGCGCGTGTGTAGGGCGGGAAAGCGCCAGCGCCTCCCGCCTTTCCCCGCTCCCCCGCTCTTTCTCCCCGCTCCCCCGCTCCTGCCGGGCCACCTCAACTGGAAACTGGAAACTGGAAACTGGAAACTATTTCGTCCCGCCCCCCGGTACACCCCCCGGCTGTCCCCGACAACGTGTCCCCCCCGCTCCCCAACTCCTGCCCCTTCCCCCTCGTTCCCAAGCTCCTGCTGGGGAACGCCATTACCCGCCAAGCTCCTGCTTGGCCACCTCTGGTTTCCTGGCGTGCCCCCGCCGCCCCCTTGCCCGCCCGGCTCCTGCCGGGCCACCTCAACTGGAAACTGGAAACTGGAAACTG
>CAYRYV010000116.1:0-1840 GCA_964428565.1 uncultured Desulfobacterales bacterium
GACTTCGATAACGTCTCCGGCCTCAAGGTGGGGGCCGCCGTGGAAGTGGCCGGCGTCGATATCGGCCGGGTTGAGGGCATTGAGGTGGGACAGGACAACTTGGCCCGTCTGACGATCTCCATCAGGAAAAACATCACCATCCATCAGGACGCCATCGCCTCCATCCGCACCAAGGGCATCATCGGCGACAAATACGTCAAGCTCTCCTTGGGCGGTGCTGAAGACCCCCTCGCCCCCGGCGGTCGGATTCGCAACACCGAATCCGCCATCGAATGGGAGGAACTCATTAGCAAGTATATCCAGGGAAAGGTCTAGCCGGCCACTGGCGCCCCGGGGTTTTAAGTCTTACCATGGTTGTGACGATACGGCAGTAACGGCGGCGGGCGCCCCCACCCGGAGCCTGCGCCCCAATTTTTTCCCAAGAGGTGTATTGCCCGTGCATTTAATCAGGATTTTCTCCAGCTTCCTGGTGTTCAGCCTGCTGGTGGCCGGTTCTGCGGCCTGGGCCTCGCCGGCCATGGATCAGTTGCGCACCACCGTGGACGAGGTCATCCGTATCCTTTCTAACCCGGATTTGAAAAAACCGGCCATGAAGGCTCAGCGCCGTCAGATGCTCAAGTCTGTCATTAACCAGCGCTTCAGCTACGAGGAAATGTCCAAGCAGAGCCTGGGGCGTCACTGGAATTCCCTGAGCCCCGGCCAGCGGTCCGAGTTCATCGGCGTCTTCGCCGAACTCCTGGAACGTTCCTACGCCAGCAAGATCGAGGCTTATTCCAATGAAAAGGTGATTTACCAGTCGGAACGGCAAGACGGCCCCTATACCGAAATCCGCACCCTCATCAAACGTCCCAATGACCAAATTGCCGTGAATTACCGCCTCATCGACCGGGGCGGCAAATGGTGGGTCTACGACGTGGTCATCGAAGGGGTCAGCCTGATCAGCAACTATCGCAGCCAGTTCTCCCGCATCATCAGTGAGTCGTCCTACGCTGAACTCCTCCGCCGTATGCGGACCAAACTGCAGGAAACCCAAAATTTGGAAAAACTCTAATCGAGTAGGAGAAGGTCTCGCATCCCCCGTCCTCTCACAGCACCGTGCGTACGGTTCCGGACACGGCGGTTCGTGAAAGAGATTGAATCAATCGCAGGCAGTCAGGCAGCGACACCAATCCCCATGCATCAAAGAAGCGTTTGGGAAAGGCCTCGTTCATATGCAAAGCCCCGGCGTTCCCCCATGGCCCCCAGGCCAGGGGGGGCGGATCAGCCAGGCTCGTTAACCCGGCCTCCTGCATCTCCACGGTTCATCGAAATTCGAGACTCATTCCCCATTCTTCAGGTTCGGGCCTTTGGTCCGGCGCTGGACCTGCTATGCCCTCTGCTGACTTCTGCCGATTCTTCCCGGCGCCTCGCGATGTCGGTAGCACAAGGCAGATCGACAGATATTCCCGGGTAAGGCGCACCCACCTTCACGCTTATGCCCGCCGCATCTACGCCCAAGTCTTCCGGGCAGGTGCAGGGCTTTAGAGATATTGGCCTCCTCACCCGACTTGGATGCCTCGTATGCGGTTTCTGTTCGTCAGGCCAGCGTTTTGCCTGCGGCTTTCTTACAGATTCCACCTCGCGATGGACACCCTTGCCCTCCGGCTAACAGTTCCCCCTGCCGGGCCTGTAGAAAACTTTCATCTCCAAGTGGGGGGGCACTGCCGGACACACACAAGAAAAGGGGCGGGATGGCGCCCGCCCCGAAAGGGTAGAGGTTAGATCAGGAGTTAAACAGTCCGAAAATTATTCTTCCGCCCCTGCGGCCGCCATATCGCGGCGCATTTCCATATCGAACAGG